>PHCE01000008.1:0-148386 GCA_002840765.1 Betaproteobacteria bacterium HGW-Betaproteobacteria-7 | reverse complement strand
GGGCGCAGCCCGGCGCCGACCTGGGGGTCGCCTTTTCTTTGGCTACTTTCTTTTGGCGAAGCAAAAGAAAGTACGCCCGCCCCGCAAGGGCGGAACCCACCGCCAGCAAAGAAACCAAAGCCCCCATTGCCAGAACCTTCCCCCTCCCCCGATACTCCAATCTCCAAATCCCACCCGCCACCACCCCCGGCAAAAGGGAAACCAGCAACCGGCCCACAAGGCCGAATAATTGGAGACAACCATGGGCAAGCCCGATTTGCCGGCAGCGCTATCAGCGACGCTGGATGACAAGTACACCCGCAGCACCGGCCGCGTCTACCTGACCGGCACCCAGGCCCTGATCCGCCTACCGATGTTGCAGCGCGAACGCGATCTGGCCGCCGGACTGAATACCGCCGGCTTCATTTCCGGCTACCGCGGCAGTCCGCTCGGCAATCTCGACCTCGGCCTGTGGAAGGCGAAGCAACACCTTGCCGACCATCACATCACCTTTCAGCCCGGTATCAACGAGGACATGGCGGCCACCGCCGTCTGGGGCAGCCAGCAGGTTGGCCTGTTTCCCGGTGCCAAATACGATGGGGTATTTGGCCTGTGGTATGGCAAGGGGCCGGGCGTGGACCGTTGCGGGGACGTCTTCCGCCACGCCAATGCCGCCGGCACGGCCAAACACGGCGGCGTCCTGGTCATTGCCGGCGACGATCATGCCGCCAAGTCATCAACCCTGCCGCACCAGACTGAACACATCTTCAAGGCGGTGCTGATGCCGGTGCTCTATCCGGCCAACGTTCAGGAATACCTCGATTACGGTCTGCACGGCTGGGCGATGAGCCGCTATTCCGGCTGCTGGGTAGCCTTCAAGGCGCTCGCCGACACGGTCGAGACCTCGGCCTCGGTTGAAGTCGATCCGGCGGCGCTGAACATCGTCCTCCCCGACGACTTCCAGCTGCCAGCCGACGGCCTCAATATCCGCTGGCCCGATCCGCCACTGCAACAAGAAGTGCGGCTGCTCAACCACAAGCTCTACGCGGCGCTCGCCTATTGCCGCGCCAACCGGCTGGACCGCGTGGTCATCGACACGCCGCAGCCCCGTCTGGGCATCCTCACCGCCGGCAAGAGCTATCTCGATGTCCGTCAGGCGCTGGACGAACTGGGTATCGACGATGCCCTCGCCGCCGAAATCGGCATCCGGCTGTACAAGGTCGGCATGGTCTGGCCGCTGGAACCGCAGGGCGTTCGCCATTTCGCCGAGGGGCTGGAGGAAATCCTCGTCGTCGAGGAAAAACGCCAGCTGCTCGAATACCAGTTGAAGGAAGAGCTTTACAACTGGCGCGAGGATGTCCGCCCGCGCATCATCGGCAAGTTCGCCGAGAAGGGTGAATGGACGGTTGAGGGCGACGGCGGCTACCTGGCGCATAGCGACTGGCTGCTGCCGGCAGCCGGCGAACTGGCGGTGGCCAGCATCGCCCGCGTCATTGCCGGCCGTATCGGCCGTTTCTTCACCTCGCCGGCCATTGAGGCCCGTCTGCAACTGATCGCCACCAAGCAGCAAAGCGGCCGGGCGCCGATAATGCTGGCCGAGCGCAAGCCGCATTTCTGTTCCGGCTGCCCGCACAACACCTCGACCAGGGTGCCGGAAGGCTCGCGCGCCGTCGCCGGCATCGGCTGCCATTACATGGTGACCTGGATGGACCGGCAGACCGCGACCTTCACCCACATGGGCGGCGAAGGCGTGCCCTGGGTCGGCCAGGCACCGTTTACCGAAGAAAAGCACATCTTCGCCAACCTTGGCGACGGCACCTATTTCCATTCCGGCTTGCTCGCCATCCGCCAGGCGATTGCCGCCAAAGTGCCGATCACCTACAAAATTCTCTACAACGATGCCGTGGCGATGACCGGCGGCCAGCCGGTGGACGGCATCCTCAGCGTTGCCCGCATCACCCGCCAGCTGGAGGCCGAGGGCGTCGACAAGATGGTCATCGTCACCAACGACCCGGACAAGTACGCCGAAATCACCGACCTCGCCCCCAAGGTGCCGGTGCGCCACCGCGACGAGCTCGACCGGACCCAGCGCGAACTGCGCGAGTATCCCGGTGTCTCGGTATTGATCTACGACCAGATGTGCGCCACCGAAGGGCGGCGCCGGCGCAAGCGCGGCAAGCTGCCGCCGGTGGATCGCCGGGTATTCATCAACGAGGCCGTCTGCGAAGGCTGCGGCGACTGCTCGGTGCAGTCCAACTGCCTGTCCGTAGTTCCGGTCGACACGCTCTTCGGCAGCAAGCGGCAGATCGACCAGTCGTCCTGCAACCAGGACTTTTCCTGCGTCAAGGGCTTCTGCCCGAGCTTCGTCAGCATCGAGGGCGGCAGCCTGAAGAAGGGCGTCGCCGCCGCCGACCAGGAGGACTGGCCATTGCTGCCGGCACCGACCCTGCCGAGCACCGGCGAACCCTACAACCTGCTGCTGACTGGCGTCGGCGGCATGGGCGTGATCACCCTCGGGGCGCTGATCGGCATGGCCGCGCACCTCGACGGCAAGGGCGTCTCGGCGCTCGACATGACCGGCCTGGCGCAGAAGTACGGCGCCGTGTTCACCCATTTGCGCATCGCCAACCGGCCACAGGACATTCACGCCGCCCGCATCGCCACCGGTGAAGCCCATGCCGTGCTCGGCGGCGATCTGGTGGTCAGTGCCGGCAGCGAGGCGCTGGCCAAGATGCTGGCCGGACGGACGCGGGCCGTGGTCAGCTGCACCGAGACACCGACCGCTGAATTCACCCGCAACCGCGACTGGCACTTTCCCCAGGATGGCTTGCGCCGGCAACTGACCGAGGCTCTGGGCGACGCTGCCGTCGAATTCCTCGACAGCAGCCACCTGGCCCGCCGGCTGATGGGCGACGCCCTGTTCGCCAACATGCTGCTTCTCGGCTACGCCTGGCAGAAAGGCCTGGTGCCGGTTTCGGCAAGCGCCCTCGACCAGGCGATCGAACTCAACGGCGCTGCCATCGAGGCCAATCGCCAGGCCTTCCTCTGGGGCCGCCGAGCTGCCGCCGAACCACAGCGAGTGGCGCGCATCGCCGGCACCACCAACGCCGTCCCGGCTGCCGCTCTTTCCCTCGACGAACTGATCGCCCAGCGCAGCGAACACCTGACGGCCTACCAGGATGCCCGCCTGGCTACCCGCTACCGCCAGCGCCTGGCGACTATCCGCGCCCTCGGAGACGACGAGCTGACGCGCCTTGTCGCCGAGCAATTTGCCCGCCTGCTCGCCCCGAAGGACGAATGGGAGGTCGCCCGCCTTTTCGCTGACGCCGACTTCCAGCAGCAGCTGACCGAGACGTTCAGCGGTGACTTCCGCCTCGCCTTCCATTTCGCCCCGCCGCTGCTGGCCCGCAGCGGCAGCGACGGGCGACCACGCAAAATACGTTTCGGACCCTGGCTGCTGCCCGTGCTCAAAGGCATGGCAGCGCTGCGCCGCTGGCGGGGCAGCTGGCTCGACCCATTCCGCTTCGCCGCGGACAAGGCGCTCGACCGCCAGTTGCTGGCTGACTACGAGGCCGATCTCGAGTTGATAGCCAGCCACATCGATCCGGCAGCCGGGCGCCACCTGGCCGCCTGGCCGGCCGAGGTGCGCGGCTTCGGGCCAGTCAGAGCCAAGGCAGCCAGTAGCGCAGCGATGATCCGGCAAGAAGCGAGGGCTGCGCTAATGGCATAATCGCGGCATGCCCGTCACGCCGCTCCGCCAACTCGCCCTGCAAGGGGCCGCCGTCATCCTCGTCCTCTCCCTTGCCTGGCCCTACTTCGGCTGGCAGGCTGAGGCCATGCCCTGGCTGGAAACCTGTGTCGCCATCGGCGGCGTCGCCTTCCTCTTTGCCACGCTGTCCCGCCAGCCCTGGTGGTGGCGCCTGATCCATGCTGGCTTCATGCCGCTGGTCTGGGCCACCCACCGCCTGGCCATCGATCCCGGCTGGTTCCTGCTCGCCTTCCTGCTGTTGATGCTCTTCTACCGCGGCGCCCTCTCCGGACAGATTCCCCTCTATCTGTCGAACCGGCAGACGGTTGCCGCCCTCGACCGCCTGCTCGAAAGGGAGAATGCCGAGCGCTTCCTCGATCTCGGCGCCGGACTCGGCAGCACCCTGATCCCACTCGCCGACGCCTGGCCGGAACGCCAGTTCACCGGCGTCGAGAATGCCCCGGCGACCTGGCTGGGCAGCCGCCTGCTCGGTGTTGGCCGGCCCAACCTGGCGCTGCACTGGGGCGACCTGTGGCGCGCGCCGCTGGCCGGCCAGGATGTCGTTTACGCCTTTCTCTCGCCGGCGCCGATGAGCGAACTATGGCTCAAGGCGCAAGCCGAGATGACGCCGGGCAGCCTGTTCGTCAGCAACAGCTTCCCAGTGTCCGGGGTGACACCGGCCGAGGTCATCGACGTCGATTGCACACCGCCGCGACCGCTCTACTGTTACCGGATGTAGATAGCATGCTGCGCCGCAAGCCCGAGGCCCTCGCCCTGCTGGTTGCGCTGATCAGCACGCTGACCGTGCTCGCGGTCTTCCTTACCGACCTGGTGCTTTCCCGGCAGCGTGACATCGAAGCCGGCGAACGCCGCCTGCACCATTTCGGCATCATGATGGCCGAGCATACGGCGCGTTCCTTCGAGGCCATCGACATGTTGTTGCGCGAAATGGCCTCCGACCTTTCGCTGAGCCGCCGCGACTGGCCCTCCTGGCAAGCCGGCAAGGGTTGGGAGTATGTAGCCCAGCGCCACTCGCGGGCGATGCCGCAATTGCGCGACCTGGCCGTCTTCGACCAGCAGGGCAATCAGCGTTTCATCTCCACCTATTTTCCGCCGCTGCCGATCAATGTCCGCGACCGTCCCTATTTTGCCGCTCTTGAGAACGGCGGCGAGAGCGCCTCCTACGGCCCCTACATTGGCCGCAATTCGGGCCGCTACACCTACGCCATCGCCCGCCGCATCACCAATGCCGACGGCGGTTTCGCTGGCGCCGCCTTCGCCTCCGTCGAGCCGGCCTACCTGCAGGATTTCTGTTGGTCCAACCGCTTGTCGGACGATTTCGAAGCCGTACTGATCAACGCCCGCGGTCAGGTGGTCGGCTCCTGCCGTCCGGTCGACCTCAGCCGGCAGTCGCCCCTGCTCGGCTCCATGGCTGCCGAGGTCCTGTTCGGCGGCCGCCTGCGCGACCAGGTACCGCAAACCGGCCTCAGTCACGGCAACGGCCTGTTGGTCTCGGTCTCGCCGGTCCCCGGTTTCAACGACCTGCGCATTCTCACGGCGATTCCGGAAAACACCCTGCTCGCCAGCTGGCGCACCCGCCTGCTCGAACTGGGTACGCTTGGCGCCCTGGTCACCATCGTCCTGCTCGTCGGCGCCCTGATGGTCCGCCGCCAGGTGCGCGACATGGCGGCGATGACTGACCAGTTGGCCGCCAGCCACGACAATCTGGAAGAACGCGTCCACTCTGCAACCGAAGAACTGGCCGGGCAGAAGGATGCCGCCGAACGGGCCAACCGGGCGAAGAGCCGTTTCCTGGCCGCTGCCAGCCACGACTTGCGGCAACCGCTACACGCCCTCTCGCTCTTTGCCGCCGACCTGCAACGCCAGGTGCGCGGCGGCTCGCAGCACGATCTGCCACGACTTGCGGAACAGATTTCGACATCGACGACAGTGCTCGGCGAACTACTCGACTCCCTGCTCGACATTTCCCGCCTCGACGTCGCCGGCATCCGCCCGGACATCCGAGCGTTCGCTCTCGCCCCCATGTTCGAACGCCTGAACAGTTCGTTCAAACGGGCCGCCGTCGACCGCAACCTCAGCCTGCGTTTCCGCCCCACCACGCTGTGGCTGTCGTCTGACCCGGTCATGGTCGAACGGATGATCGGCAATCTGGTATCCAACTCGCTGCGTTACACACCAACCGGTGGCCGCATCCTGGTCGCCGCCCGCCTGCGCGGCGAGGAAGTGCGCATCGAAGTGCGCGACAGCGGTGTCGGCATCGCCCCCGAGCACCAGGCAGCGATCTTCGCCGAGTTCTATCAGGTCAGCAATCCGGCGCGCGAACCGAACAAGGGGCTCGGGCTCGGCCTTTCCATCATCGACCGGCTGGCACGCGTGCTCGACGTCAAGGTGGTTCTCCAGTCACGGCCCGGTGCCGGCACAACCTTCGCACTGCACATTCCGCTCCACCGTCCGGCGCCGCGTGAACTACCTGAATTCGCCAGCAAGTCGGCCGGATGCGTCCATCTGGTCGGCCAGTCAGCCGAACTGGACAACTGCCGCGATCTGCTCGCCGGCTGGGGCTACACCATCACCCGGGGCAACACCAGCGAGTTGCCGCCCGCCGCCGCCGTCATCATCACCAATGGCGAGGATGTGGAGCAGATCAGCCACCTCGCACCACAAGCGCCGCTGATCGTCGTCAATGCCCGGCAGCCAGTACCCAAGGGCGCTCACGCGCTGCCCCCGCCGATACGGCCGGCCAAATTGCGGGCGCTGATCGGCCAGCTTCAGAAGACGTTGGCGAAATCGATACCGTAACGGGCGACGGCCACCAGGGCCTGCGTCCGGCTACTGACGCCGAGCGCCTTGAATACCGCCGTCGCGTGGATCTTGACGGTGCCCTCGGAAAGATCGAGCTGAGCGGCGATATCACGGTTCGACAAACCACGGACCATCAGCGCCAGCACCTGCGCCTGGCGCTCGGTCAGACCGACCTCGTCCGGGCGAACGCTGATGCGCGACGGCGGCACCGGCGTCGCATCGTCTAGGCGCGCCCCCTGCTGCCCCGTCGGCCGGAAGATGTTGCCGGCCAGCACCTCGCGGATAGCTGAAAGCAGGGCCTCGCCGGAAAAGGCCTTGGGAATGAATCCGGAAGCCCCCAGATTGAGCACCCGGGTGATTGTCGGCGTATCGTCAAAAGCCGAAACCACGGCTACCGGCATCGCCGGGTAACGTCGGCGCAGAATGTCGAGTCCGGCAAATCCGTCAATCCCCGGCAGGGCGAGATCGAGCAGGACCAGATCGAACTCTCCATCGTTGTCGAGCAGATTGAGCGCCGATTCGAAATCCGCCGTTTCCAGCACCGTGACGCGCTCTTCCAATTGTCCGAGCAAACGTACCAGACCCTCGCGAACCAGCGCATGATCCTCAACCACAAGCAGCTTGAGCATTACGACCCCCTTTATGACCGGGCGCTAATTTATCACCTTGTCACATTTCATGCCTGCATCACCGACAGACGGCCCAAAATCCGCCCATAATCGGCAGGGAAAGTGGTTAAGATGATGTTACCCAACAAGGAGGAGAGAAAAAATGGCTGACGAACAGATCCACGACCCGCTGAACTTCATGCGCAACCTCTGGGGCAACATGGGCTTCACGCTACCGGGCATGGTCGCGCCGACTTTCGACGTCGACGAACTGGACAAGCGCATCAAGGACATGAAGGCCGTCGAAGGCTGGCTGCGCATGAACCTTTCGATGCTGCAGATGACCATCCAGGGCCTCGAAATGCAGCGCACCACGGTATCCACGGTGCAGGCTATGGGCCAGATGGCCACCAAGGCGATGACCCCGGAAGCCGCCGAAGCCGCCCCCACCGCCGCTGAAACGTCGGCCTTCTCCGAAGCCGCCATGTGGCCCTGGCAGATGATGCAGCAGATGCGCGAACAGATGCAGCAAACCGCCGAAGCCGCCGTCCACGCCGCCAGCGAGGAACCGCCGGCGAGCAAGCCGACACGCAAGACGAAGAGCAGTCGTTAGTCGCGAGTTGTTGGCTAACAACTCAAGCCACTAATAACTAACGACTAGACAACCAACGCCGCCCACAGCGGCAGCGTCAGCATCGAGGCCAGCGTCGTCGCCGAGATCAACCAGGCGACGCTGCGCCCGTCACCACCCATGCGCATGGCCAGGATGTAGGCCGACGAAGCTGTGGGCATGGCGGCGAAGAGCACGACAATCTGCAGGTTCAGTCCGCTCAGACCCAGCCAGGCAGCCACGCCGAGAGCGATCAGCGGCAAGGCGAACAGTTTGACCGCCAGCAGCCACAAAGAAAAAACACGCACGCCGGGCACGTTATCCAGGCGCAAGGCTGCCCCGACGGTGATCAAGCCGAGGGCGATCGAGGCATCGGCCAGACGACCAAGGAAAGCCTGCATGGGTGCTGGTGGCACAAAGCCGGCGAGATTGAGCAGGAAGCCGGTGGCCGTGCCCCAGATCAGCGGATTGCGGGCAATTTCCCGCCACAGGCTGGTTTCGCCATGGTGAGCCAGCATCCACACCGAGACCAGATTGGCGAAAGGTACGGCGACACCGACGACAAGGCCCATGGTGGCGATGCCCGGGGCGCCGAACAGCATGCCGGCAACGGCCAGCGCAATGTAAGAGTTGAAGCGATAGGCACACTGGAACAACGAGGCGAAACGCAGCGCCGGCAGGCGTGCGAACCAGCCACCCAGGCCGGCTAGCAGCATGCCGCCGGCCATCGCGACAAAAGCGGTAGCGATCAGCGGCAGGGCAGCAGCCAGATCGAGCCGGGTGTGGACGATGGCATTGATCAGCAGCGCCGGAAAGAGAATGAAGTAAACCAGCTTCTCCAGCCCGTTCCAGAAATGGTCGCCGAGATGCATCCAGCGCCGGATGGCGGCGCCAAGCAGGATCAGCGCGAAATCGGGAAGGAGTAGCAGGGCCGTATTCATGGGCAGATTCTAGAGGCTGCCTCGGCGCCGACCAACTGTGGAAATCCGCAGCCCGGCTTGACCACCGGCGGCAAAGCTTCAATACTCCGCGGGTCAAGGAGAATCATATGAATCCTGAATGGTGGTACTGGATCGTCGGCGGCATCGTGCTGATTCTCGCCGAACTGATCATTCCCTCGTTTTTCATCGTCTGGTTCGGCCTCGGGGCGCTGGTCGTCGGCCTGCTGGCACTCGCCTTCGACCTGCCGCTGGCGGCCCAACTGGCGACTTGGACGTTGGCCTCGCTGGCCATGGTCTGGCTGTGGTTCAAGGTGTTCAAGCAAAGCTTCCAGAAAACCCGGATCGGCACCGCCGATGGTGAGGTGGTCGGTGAAATCGGCCTGCTGGTAAGCGCTGTCGCCCCCTTTCAGAAAGGTAAGGTGCGCTTCCAGCGGCCGCTGCTCGGCGCCGACGAATGGGTCTGCCTGGCCGACACGGCGCTCGCCGCCGGCGAGCGGGTCAGGGTGATCACCGTCGAAGGCAGTTTCCTCAAGGTCGGCAAGGCTTAGCCGCGCGCCGTCCGTGCGCATCCAGCATTACGCAGGACATCCCCGTGAAAGGTAGAAAATGGATATGAGTGCAGGTTTCGTGGTTACCCTGGCCATTCTGGTCTTTGTCGTCGTCACCATTGCCAAGGGCGTACGCATCGTGCCGCAGGGTGAAGAATGGATTGTCGAGCGCCTGGGCAAGTATCACGGCACGCTGAAGCCCGGCCTCAATATCGTCATTCCCTATCTCGACAAGATCGCCTATCAGCTGGTGACCAAGGACATCATCCTTGATGTCCAGGAGCAGGAAGTCATCACCCGCGACAACGCGGTGATCCTAACCAATGCCATCGCCTTCATCAAGGTCACCGACCCGGTCAAGGCGGTCTACGGCATCACCGATTTTTCCGAAGCCATCCGCAATCTGATCATGACCACGCTGCGCTCGATCGTCGGCGAGATGGAACTGGACGAAGCACTGTCCTCGCGCGACAAGATCAAGGCCCGCCTGCGTGAAAGCATCGCCGACGAGGCGGTGGACTGGGGCCTGACGGTGAAGTCAGTCGAAATCCAGGACATCAAGCCGTCGCAGTCGATGCAAAAGGCCATGGAAATGCAGGCCGCCGCCGAGCGCGAACGCAAGGCCGTGGTGATCCGCGCCGAAGGCGCCAAGCAGGCGGCCATCCTCGAAGCCGAAGCGCGCCTGGAATCGGCCAAGCGCGACGCCAATGCTCAGGTGATGCTGGCCGAAGCCTCGGCCGAGGCGATCCGCCGCATTACCGCCGCCATCGGCGACCAAACCGGGCCGATGTCCTACATGCTTGGCGAAAAATACATCGCCGCCTTGGAACGCATGGGTGAAAAGGACAATGCCAAGGTCGTCGTGCTACCGGCCGACCTGCAGGAAGCCGTCAAGGGCTTGTTCGGCCGCCGGGGATAAGGGCGAATGCACGGGATGGGCAGTCGGCAATGGTTCGGTTTTTTTGAACCTAAGCCACATCCATAATCTGATTATCCAGAACCTGTCCTCCTCTATCATCGTGAGCAAGTTCCGCCCTGTTGGCTGAACCCTTCGGACAAGTCGCCGAAGTAGTCCCACTTCGCGTTACAAGAGGAGTACCCAGATGAACAATCTGCACACCCAGACAGTCGCTCTGCCACGTTCTGGCGGCGAATCAGTACTATCCAGCAACAAGGTGATCCGCAACACGTACATGTTGCTTTCGCTGACCCTGCTTTTCGCCGCGGCCACGGCCGGTGTTTCGGTCGCCCTCGGCCTGCCGCATCCGGGCCTGATCATCACGCTGATCGGCTACTTCGGCCTGCTCTACGCCACTACCAAGTTGCGCAACAGCGGCTGGGGCCTGGTCTCGGTTTTCGCCCTGACCGGTTTCATGGGCTACACGCTTGGCCCCATCGTCAGTCACTACCTCGGTCTGCCGAATGGTGGGCAGACGGTGATGACGGCCATGGGCGCCACAGCGGCAATCTTCTTCGGCCTGTCTGGCTACGCGCTGACGACGCGCAAGGATTTCAGCTTCATGGGCGGCTTCCTGATGGTCGGCATCCTGGTCGCCTTCGTCGCCGGCCTGGCTGGCATTTTCCTGGAAATCCCGGCGCTCTCGCTGACCGTCTCGGCCGCCTTCGTGCTGTTGATGTCGGGCCTGATCCTCTACGAGACCAGCAACATCATCCACGGTGGTGAAACCAACTACGTGATGGCCACCGTCACCCTGTTCGTTTCCATCTTCAATCTGTTCACCAGCCTGCTGCACCTGCTGGGCTTCATGAACAGCAGTGACTGAGCGAACGCTCTCGATGAAACTGGCCGGCAGTCACGCCACGACGCTCGATGCTCCGCCGCCGGGTGTTGTGGCCGGCTGCTGGCCTTCATCGAAAACCGGGATATTCCGCGCCCGGCAATCCGAAATGCGTTGGTCAAGGGAAGAGATCGCGCTGCTGCGCAGCGCCGGCGCCAGCTAAAGCTGACGCTACAAGCCCGTCAGTCCTTGGGCTTGTCGAGGGCCGCCAGGAGCTTCAAGGCTCGCTCGCGGTTTTTGGCGATGGCCGCCTTGCGCTCTTCAACATTCTCGCGCTCAGCCAGCGAGTTCTTGATCAGTAGCTCGTGCGCCGTCAGTCCGCCCATGGCTGCAGCGAGCATGCGCTCGACTTCGGCGTCGTCGGGGATTTCATCGTCCGGCATCGGGTGCTCCATTTGAATAGGCCGCCTTTTTAGCCGTTTCCCGGCCTGGAGTAAAGGCAAAAAACAGCAGCGGCCGTCTTGCCACCGTCAAAGCGATGGCGAAAAAAAGCCCCGCGACCGGCGCGGGGCTATGCGCTTCCGGAACCCGGAAGATCTATTACTTGGACTTCTTGCTGGCAGCAGCGATGTTGGCCTGAGCCGTATTGGAGAACTGCTTGGCCATGTTGCTCATGTTGCCGAAGGCCGAATTGGCAGCGGCAATGGCGTTCTGGATCACGGCCACGGCGCTTTCCGAGCCGGCCGGAGCCGACTTGCCGGCGAGTTCGAGCATGCCGGCGACGTTCTTCTGGAATTCGCCGAACTGGGCTTCGACCATCTTGGCCAGTTCCTGCTGGGTCTGGGTGGTGATTTCAACCATCGAACGCGTGTAGGCGACGGCCTTTTCAACAGCCGGCTGGGCCAGATCCTTCTGGGCAGCCATGGCGGCCTGCGGATCCTTGGCGGCCATCATCGACTGGACGCCGGCAACAGTGTCTTCCAGGGAAGCGCGGGCGGTGTTCAGGTTCAGGGCGGCGATGCGCTCGGCCGAGGCGAGAGCGGTATTGGCGACCGACAGCAGGGAATCGACGGTGGCGCGGTTGGCGGCGGTGAATTGTTCGGTATTGATCGACATGGTTGTCTCCGGTAAAAGGTTTTTAGTTGATTCACGAACAGTATAACGTGTCGCCAGCCATTTTTGTGCACTGCAACAAAATTAAATCGAGCGCACTGTCGTCAATTCTCTGACGACAGTCGGCCAACGTCTGGCTACGATACGCCTTTCTTTGCCTACAGATCCGTTGCCGTTCGCAGGCGACGCGTAACCCTCTCCACCAAACGCCATGACCAGCACACCAGACACTCCCCATCGCGGCCCTTTGCAGGGCATCAAGGTCGTTGAATTTGCCGGCATCGGCCCCGGACCCTTCTGCGGCATGCTGCTCGCCGACATGGGCGCCGAGGTGACGCTGCTCGAACGGGCCGGCGGCACCTTCGCCTCGCAGTTGTTCGGCGGCGGGCGCAAGGCAGTGGCCAATCGCGGCAAACGTTCCCTGTGCATCGACCTCAAGCATGCCGAGACGAAGCCTTTGGTACTTGACCTGATCCGCGAGGCCGACGTGCTGATTGAAGGCTTCCGCCCCGGCGTCATGGAACGCCTGGGCTTTGGCCCGGATATCTGCCTGGGCCTGAACCCGCGTCTGATCTACGGGCGCATGACCGGCTGGGGCCAAAGCGGCCCGCTGGCGCCACGCGCCGGGCACGATGCCAACTACGCCGCCATCGCCGGCGTGCTGGATACCGGCCGCCGGCACGGCGGTGCGCCCTGGGCGCCGCCAACTCTGGTCGGCGACATGGGTGGCGGCGGCCTGATGCTGGCTTGGGGTATCGCCTGCGCCCTGTTCGAAGCGCAGCGCAGCGGCCGGGGGCAGGTCATCGACGCGGCCATGTGCGAAGGCGCGGCGGTCCTCGCCCACGGTCTGTTCAATCTGGAAGCATTGGGCGAATGGCAGGGTCAGTGCGCCATCGATTCGAGCGCCCCGTTCTACGACGTGTTTGCCTGTGCCGATGACCAGTGGCTCAGCGTCTGCCCGCTCGAACCGCAGTTCTACGCCAGCTTCCTCGGACGCCTCAGGCTGACCGGCGACCCAGACTTCACCGGCGCACAGTACGATACCGCGCGCTGGCCGACGATGAAACAACGGCTGATCGAGCTGTTTCGGCAACAACCGCGAGCCTATTGGGAGGCGCTGTTCGCCGATACCGACGATTGCGTCTGGCCGGTATTGAGCCTGAAGGAAGCGCCGGAACACCCGCACAACCAGGCCCGCGAGGCCTTCGTCGAGATCGCCGGGGTTCGTCAGCCGGCGCCGGCACCACGCCTGTCGCGGACGCCGGGCGAAATCCGGCGGCCGCCGCCGCTGCTCGGTGAACACAGCCGTGAACGGCTGACGGCGCTGGGCCTGGCGCCCGAAGAAATCGAGCGGCTGATCGCCCTGGGCGCCGTCTCGGTCGCCAGTTGAGGCTGACTACTCCTGGCAAACTGCCAGGGCGTCCGCTTCCAGTTCGATCTCCATCCCCTTGGCCAGCGGGCGATCGATGAACATGCCGCGATAGAGCCGTCCGGCATTCTCCGCCCGGCGCGCATATGGCGTTTCCCAATCGGTGATGCGCAGACGGACGACACCGATCTGCTCGTCACGCTCCGGCGTTCCTGGCGCCAGGCAGGGCTGGGCAAGGGCCAGGCGGACGTACTCGGCGCGCGAGTACTGCGTCAGCTCCTTGCCCGGCACTTGCGGACAGACATGCAGGCGGCGACTGCGCACCTCGGCAGCGACGACGCTGCCCTTCAGGTAGAACAGTGGATCGGTGACCACCCAGCCGACGCCACCCTCCTCGTAACGCACGCAGTGGCCGGACTGGAGCAGTTCCGGATACTTGAACAGCAGATTAGCCGATGGACGCAGCACCGGCTCGCCGGCCAGGGCCGGGGCAGCCAGCAAGGCCAGCAGGATAGGAAAAAGGCGCATGAAAAAAACCGGGTCAATAAACCCGGCTATCTTCGATCACCTTGCCATCATTGGGCAAGGCCCCTGGCGCCGCAAAAGCCACTTCGCCGCGCAATTTGGTGACATCACGCAGACTGGCCACCACCGCCTTGTCGAGCGCCTCACCGCCGGCTTCAATCTCGCAGTGCAGGATCATCCGGTCCTGGCCACCAGGATTATCGACGACCAGCCGCAGACGGTGAATCTCCGGGTGCCGCCGGGCAATGTCGGCGACCTGCTCGGGATGGACGAACATCCCCTTGATTTTGGTCGTCTGGTCGGCCCGCCCCATCCAGCCCTTCAGGCGGATATTGCTGCGCCCGCAGGGCGAGCGGCCGTGCATCACCGCCGACAGATCGCCCGTGGCAAAACGGATCAGCGGGTAGTCGGGATTAAAGGTGGTGACGACGACCTCGCCGACCTCACCAGGCTCTACCGGAACGCCGGTACCGGGACGAACGATCTCGACCAGTACGCCCTCCTCGACCACCAGTCCTTCCTCGGCTTCCGTTTCATAAGCGATGGCGCCGATGTCGGCCGTCGCATAACACTGGCGGACGGTAATGCCGCGCTCGTTGAGCCAGTTGCGGGTGACGCCGGGCAATGCTTCGCCGGAAACACAGGCCTTGGTCAGCGAGGAGATGTCGGCGCCCAGCTCTTCCGCCTTCTCGACGATGATGCGCAGGAAGGACGGCGTGCCGACATAGGCATCCGGGCGCAAATCGACCATCGCCTGCACCTGCTGCTCGGTCAGCCCGGTGCCACCGGGAAAAACCGCACACCCCAGCTTGCGGGCGCCGCCCTCCATCAGGAAGGCCCCCGGCGTGAAATGGTAGGAATAGCAGTTGTGGATCAGGTCGCCATTGCGGATGCCGGCAGCGTAGAGCACCCGGGCCATGCGCCAGTGATCCATGTCCATGCCCTGCAGTTCGTAGATCGGGCCGGGCGAAGCGAAAACCCGCTTGGCCTTTTGCCGCGACAGCGAGTTAAGCCCGCCGAATGGCGGATGACGCTTCTGCAGGTCAATCAGATCGCGTTTGCGGGTCAGCGGCAACTTGGCCAGCGCCGCACGACTCACGCACTCAAACGGATTGATGCCGGCCAACGTCTGAAAATAGTAGTGGGTCGTCTCCTTGGCATGCGCCACCTGCCGCGCCAGCTTGTCCATCAGGTCTTCTTCGCGCTCCTCGGGGTCGCGCGTCTCGAGCGGGTCATAAAAGCTCATTTGGGTGTTCTCCGTAAGTTCGCGGTCGCCGGAGGCGATTGGATTCAGTGCGTGCGGCAGGACGGAGCGGCAAAGTAGGCGCTCAGGGCAAGGCGGAGGCGGGCGCCGTTTGCTGGTGCAAACAAGCCCGCCGACAACGCTGCCATGAGCGGCGCACTGCCGCTACGAAAGCCAGCGTTTGCGGCGGCGGTAGTGCTTGATGTCCTTGAAGGATTTGCGCCCCGCCGAACTCAACCCGAGGTAGAACTCCTTCACATCCTCGTTGTTGCGCAGATCCTCAGCCGACCCCTCCATGACCACCCGGCCGTTTTCCAGGATGTAACCGAAATCGGCGTAGCGCAGCGCAATGCTCGTGTTCTGTTCCGCCAGCAGAAAGGTCACTTTCTCGCGCTGGTTCAGATCCTTGACGATGGTGAACACCTCCTCAACGATCTGCGGCGCCAGACCCATCGACGGTTCGTCAAGCAGAACCATCTTCGGATCGGCCATCAGCGCCCGGCCGATGGCACACATCTGCTGTTCGCCGCCGGAGGTATAGGCGGCCTGGCTGGTCCGCCGCGTCTTCAGGCGCGGGAAATAGTTGTAGACCTTCTCCAGCGTCGCGGCGACCGCGGCCTTGCCGTCGGTGCGCGTATAGGCACCGGTCAGCAGGTTCTCCTCGATGGTCAAGTGGCCGAAACAATGGCGGCCCTCCATGACCTGGATGACGCCACGCTTGACCAGATCGGCCGGGGTCAGCGCCTCGACGCGTTCGCCCTTGAGTTCGATCGAACCCTTGGTGACCTCGCCGCGTTCGCCGTGCAGCAGATTGCTGACGGCGCGCAGGGTGGTTGTCTTGCCGGCGCCGTTGCCGCCGAGCAGCGAGACGATGCTGCCTTCCGGGACATTGAAGGAAACGCCCTTCAGGACCAGGATCACGTGGTTGTAGATGACCTCGACGCTATTGACGTTGAGGAAGATATTGGCGGCTGTCATCGTCAATTCCTGAATAGAGGCCCCGCGCCTCGCAGCGCGGGGCGATGGGCCTTACTGCTTGCACTGCTCCGGCGTGCGCGGCGTCAGCTTCTTCTCTTCGGCGTACTTGCCGGAAGCCAGCATGACCATCGGGCGCAATACCTTGTCATCCGACTGGTACCAGTCGGACGAGAAGTTCCACTTGGCGCCGTCCCACTGGTGCACACGCACCCACGAGGAACCCATGTGGTCGAGACAGGAAGTCTGCACCGGACGCATGACGCCGGCGAAGCCCATGCCGTCGAGCATCTTCTGGTCGAGGTTCAGGTTTTCCAGGCCCCAGCGCGTCTGCTCACCGGTCATCACCTTGCCCTTGCCGTAGCGCTCCTGGGCCTTGCGCACGCCTTCGACGCCGAGCATGGCCGAGATCAGGCCACGCATGTAGAGCACGGAACCGACTTCATCCTTGGGACCGGTGCCTTGGCCCTTGGCATGGACCATGGCCAGCATGTCCTTGACCACCTTGCTGCCCGGTTCGGCACCGTGCTGCAGGGTCAGAGCGCTGTAGCCCTTGGCGCCCATACCGACGTCCTTGACATCAGGTTCTGCACCGGCCCACCAGATACCCATCATCTTGTCGCGCGGATAACCTGTGGCCTGGGCTTCCTTCAGGGCGGTCGAGTTCATCACGCCCCAGCCCCAGAGCAGCACGTTTTCCGGGCGCGCCTGACGGATCTGCAGCCAGGTCGCCTTCTGCTCGACGCCCGGGTGGGCGACCGGCAGCAGCATCAGCTCGAAGCCGTGCATCTTGGCGCGTTCCTGCAGCGCCGGGATCGGCTCCTTGCCGTACGGGCTGTCGTGATAGACAAGGGCGATCTTCTTGCCCTTCAGCTTGTCGAGACCGCCGGCCTGCTTGCCGATGTGCTGGATGGCAACGTCGGCGCCAACCCAGTAGGTGCCGAGCAGCGGGAAGTTCCAGGTGAACACGGCGCCGTTCTGCGATTCGCTGCGGCCATAACCGGCAGTGATCAGCGGAATCTTGTCGACCGGTGCCTTCTCGGTCAGGGCGAAGGTGATGCCGGTGGACAGCGGCTGGAAGACGGTGGCACCCTTGCCTTTCAGGCGCTCGTAGCATTCGACGCCGCGGTCGGTGGCGTAACCTGTTTCACATTCCTCGAAGCTGAGCTTGACGCCGTTGATACCGCCTTTGGCATTAACCAGCTTGAGGTAGTCGACATAGCCGTTTGCCCAAGGCGTGCCGTTCGCGGCATAGGCGCCGGTGCGATAGACGATCACCGGGAAAAACTGTTCCTTGGCCTGGGCTTGGGCGGCGGTGGACATGACGGTCGAACCGAGTCCGAAAGTAGCCATCGAGATGGCCAAAGCAAGCGTGCGGATTTTCATATGTATGTCTCCTCCAGAATATGGATGGTTATGGTGCACTTGCGGTTGAAATCAGGATGCAGCCCGGTCAGTGGGGGAAAGGCCAGAGACGCAGCTTCTCCTTGCTGGTTGCCCACAAACGGGCCAGTCCATGGGGCTCGACAATCAGGAAAAAGACGATCAGGGACCCAAAGATGATGAATTCCGCGTGCGAAACCGCCGCGGTCGAGATGGCGATGCCGAACAAGTCACCGAGTGCCGGCAGGAACTGGTTGAGGAAGATCGGCAGGATGATGATGAAGGCGGCCCCGAAGAAGCTGCCGACGATCGACCCCATGCCGCCGATGATGACCATGAACAGCAACTGGAAGGAACGATCGACCGAGAAGGCGGCCGGCTCCCAGGAACCGAGGTGGACGAAGCCCCACAGCGCGCCGGCGACGCCGACGAAGAAGGAACTGACGGCGAAGGCCGAGAGCTTGGCCCACATCGGCCGGATGCCGATGACTTCGGCGGCCACGTCCATGTCGCGAATGGCCATCCACTGGCGACCGAGCGAAGCCCGCGTCAGGTTCTTGGCGATCAGGGCGAAGACGACCAGAATGGCCAGACAGAACAGGTACTTGTTTACCGGCGAGGAAATGTCCCAACCGAAGACCGTCAGGTTGGAGACTGAGACGGAACCGGAGGACGAATAGTTGGTGAACCAGCCGATGCGCAGGAAGGCCCAGTCCCAGAAGAACTGCGCAGCGAGCGTCGCCACCGCCAGGTAAAGGCCGCGGACGCGCAAGCTGGGAATGCCAAAAAGTATGCCCATCGCCGCCGAGGTCAGGCCGCCGAGAATAAGCACGGCCAGCAGTGGTAACTCCGGTACGCGGATCAGGAAGTTGTAGGCGGCATAGGCCCCGATCGCCATGAAAGCCCCGGCGCCGAGCGTGATCTGGCCACAGTAGCCGACCAGCAAATTGACGCCGAGCGCCGCCAGCGACAGGATCAGGAAGGGAATCAGGATGGCCCGGAAGAAATACTCGTCGGCCAGCATCGGCACGCCAATGAAGGCGAAGGCAATGATGGCGAGGACCAGGTAACGGTCCTGGGCGATCGGGAAGATCTGTTGATCCGCCCCGTAGGACGTCTTGAACTGGCCGTTTTCGCGGTAAATCATTGTTGTTGTCTCCGTTACACGCGGTCGATGATTTTCTCGCCGAACAAGCCCTGCGGCCGGAACAGCAAGAAGACGAGGGCGAGCATGTAGGCGAACCAGATTTCAATGCCGCCACCGACGTAGGGGCCAAGAAAGACTTCGGACAGTTTTTCGCCGATACCGATGATCAGACCACCGATGATCGCCCCCGGCACCGAGGTCAGACCGCCGAGGATGACCACTGGCAGGGCGCGCAGCGCGACCGTGGCCAGCGAGAACTGGACGCCCAGCTTGGAGCCCCAGATGATGCCGGCAACCAGGGCGACAACACCGGCGACGCACCAGACGATGACCCAGATGCGATTGAGCGGAATGCCGATCGACAGCGCCGCCTGGTGATCGTCGGCCACTGCACGCAGGGCACGGCCGGTCGAGGTCTTCTGGAAGAAGATGGAGAGGGCGATGACCAGCGCAGCGGCGATCAGGGCGGCGTAGAAATCCTCCTTGTTGATCAGGATGCCGCCCTCGAAAACGCTTTCCAGCATGATCACCGGGTCTTTTGGCATGCCGACATCGATGTTGTAGATTTCGCTGCCGAACAGCGTCTGGCCGATGCCTTCAAGGACGTAGGCAATGCCCAGGGTAGCCATCAACAGTGTCGCCCCTTCCTGGTTGACCAGATTGCGCAGGGCCAGGCGTTCGATGATCCAGGCGACGATGAACATCACGCCGCCGGCAGCGATGAAGGCGATGATGTTGGCCAGTATCAGGCTGTCTCCGCCGAGCGCGGCATTGGCCCAACCGGAAAAACGGGCCATGGCCAGGGCGGCGAACAGCACCATGGCGCCCTGGGCGAAGTTGAAGACGCCGGAAGCCTTGTAGATCAGCACGAAGCCGAGGGCTACCAGGGAGTACAGCATGCCGGCCATCAGGCCGCCGATCAGGGTTTCGAGAAAGAATGCCATCGTGCGCTCCGCTTAGTGGCCTGCGCCCAGGTAGGCCTTGATGACCTCTGGGCTGGAACGGACTTCGTCCGGTTCGCCGTCACCGATCTTCTTGCCGTAATCGAGGACGACGACGCGATCGGAAATATCCATGACGACGCCCATGTCGTGCTCGATGAGCACGATGGTGGTGCCGAACTGGTCATTGACGTCGAGAATGAAACGACACATGTCCTGCTTTTCCTCGACATTCATGCCCGCCATCGGCTCGTCGAGCAGCAGCACCTTCGGCTCCATGGCCAGCGCCCGGCCGAGGTCGACGCGCTTCTGCAGACCGTAGGGCAGGCGGCCGACCGGCGTCTTGCGGATGTGCTGGATCTCCAGGAAATCGATGATTTCCTCGACTTTCTGCCGATGCGCCAGTTCCTCGTTGCGCGCCGGCCCCCACCACAGTGCCTGCAGCAGCAGGTTGCTCTTCATTTTCAGGGTGCGCCCGGTCATGATGTTGTCGAGCACGCTCATGCCCTTGAACAGGGCAATGTTCTGGAAGGTGCGCGAGATACCCTGACGGGCGGCCAGATGCGGGTCCATCTGCTGGCGCTCCTCGCCGCGGTACATGATCTTGCCGTCCTGCGGGTGGTAGACGCCGTTGATGACGTTGAGCATCGAACTCTTGCCGGCGCCATTCGGGCCGATGATGGCGCGGATCTCATGCTCGTAGACGTTGAAGGAAATGTCGGTCAGCGCCTTGACGCCGCCGAAACGCAGCGAAATGTTCTGCAGGTCGAGAATGACGTCGCCTATTTGCTTGCTCATGTTCAGGCTACCTTTTTGACGACGGGGAAGGTCTTCACATCGATGATCTTCAGGTCGGCCGACACTTTGCCGCGCCGACCGTCCTCGAACTTGACCTCGGTCTCGATGAACTGATTGGCCTTGCCGCCGTAGAGGGCGTCGATCAACACCTTGTACTTTTCGGCGACGAAGTTGCGTCGCACCTTGCGCGTCCGCGTCAGTTCGTCGTCGTCCGGATCGAGTTCCTTGTGCAGCACCAGGAAGCGATGGATCTGCGAATCGGCGACCATGCTGTCATGCACCAGGTCGGCATTGACCTTTTCGACGCATTCGCGGATCAGTTCCAGCACCTCGGCCTTGCCGGCCAGGTCGGTATAGCCCGAGTAGGCGATGCCGCGGCGCTCGGCCCAGTTGCCGACGGCGCCGACGTCGATGTTGATGAAGGCGCAGACCATGTCGCGCTCGTGGCCAAAGCAGACCACTTCCTTGATGTGCTGGAAGAACTTCAGCTTGTTCTCGATGTAGTTCGGCGCAAACATCGCACCGTTGTGCAGCTTGCCGACGTCCTTGGCCCGGTCAATGATCTTCAGGTGGCCATCCTCGTCGAGGAAGCCGGCATCGCCGGTCATGAAATAGCCCTCGGCGTTGAGCGATTCGGCGGTGGCGTCCGGGCGCTTGTAGTAGCCCTTGAGCACCATCGGCCCCTTGACCAGGACCTCGCCGTTGTCGGCGATCTTGATCTCGACGCCGGGCGCCGGGGCGCCAACGGTATCCGACTTGACCTGGCCATCCGGCTGCAGGCAGACGTAGGCGCAGGTCTCGGTCTGGCCATACAGCTGCTTCAGGTTGATGCCAATCGAGCGGTAGAAACGGAACAGTTCCGGACCGATCGCCGCGCCGGCCGTGTAGGCGACGCGGATGCGGCTCATGCCGAGGACGTTGCGCAACGGCCCGAAGATGATCAGGTTGCCGAGCCCGTAAAGCAGGCGGTCGCTACCGGACACCGGCTTGCCATCAAGGATGTCGCCGCCGACGCGCTTGGCGACATCCATGAAGTAGTGGAAGAGATTCTGCTTGATCTGGCCGGCGTCTTCCATGCGGATCATCACCGAGGTCAGCAGGCTTTCGAAAACGCGCGGCGGGGCAAAGTAGTAGGTCGGGCCGATTTCACGCAGGTCGGTCATCACCGTCTCACCCGACTCCGGGCAGTTGATGGTGAAACCGGCGACCAGCGCCTGGGCGAAGGAGAACAAGTGGTCGCCGACCCAGGCCATGGGCAGGTAGGAAAGGATGTCGCCATTGCCGTCCATCTTGTCTACCTGGACCCCGCCCTGAGCGGCGGCGATGAAGGCAGCGTGCGTCTGGCAGACGCCCTTCGGCTTGCCGGTGGTGCCCGAGGTGTAAAGCATCACCGAAACGTCATCGAAATGCCCCTGCTCGACTTCGGCATTGAGAAAATCCGGATGGTTGCGGTCGTGGATCCGCCCCATTTCCATCAATTCATGGATGTCGTGCAGGAAGACCTGGTTGTAGTGGCGCATGCCGCGCGGATCGTCGTAGATCACCTGTTCCAGCGTGTCGACCTGATCCTTGATCTCGAGCATCTTGTCCACCTGCTCCTGATCCTCGACGACGACGAAGCGCACGCCGGCATCCTGCAGGACGAACAACATCTCGTTGGCCACCGCATCCTGGTAGAGCGGTACCGGCACGCCACCCAGGCATTGGGCGGCGGTCATCATCATGTAGAGATGCGGCCGGTTGTCACCGATGATCGCCAGGTTGTCGCCGCGCTTGAAGCCGAGCGCGGCCAGGCCGCAGGCCAGGGCGCGGACGCGCTCGCCAACGTCGGACCAGCTCCAGGTCTGCCAGATGCCGAGATACTTCTCGCGCATGGCCGGGGCATTCGGACGGGTTTTTGCGTGATGGAAGAGCAGCCGCGGGAAGGTGTGCAAACCATCCAGCGACGAAAAATTCGCCTGCGTGGGCATTCTTTAGTCTCCTCGATGCCGCGCTTTTGGGGTACGCGGTCTAACGTTCGTTTGACGCATTGTGGGCATTGCCGGATGGCGCGTAAACCTTGCAGTGCACCACGACAATCAGCCAAGCTGAGGCAAAGATTAGCCCCCCTGCAGGCTTATAATTGTCATCCGGCAGACAATCAACGAATTAAATCGTAAATACTTTGAAGAACGCTGAGGAACTGCTGCGCACTTCGCTCTGGGGCCAGGCGCTGACCGAGGAAGAAATGCTCAAGGCCCTGTCCGGCACCGTCGAACGCAGCTTTGCCGCCGGCGCCTTCATCTGCATGAAGGGCGAACCGGTCGATTACTGGATGGGGATCATCGACGGCCTGGGCAAGATGGCCAGCCACTGGACCACCGGCAAGACCACCTCATTGACCGGCATCAGCTCCGGCGGCTGGTTCGGCGAAGGTTCGCTGTTGAAGAACGAGCCGCGCCGCTACGACGTCATGGCCCTGCGCGAAACCCGTGTCGCCTTCATGAGCCGCAGCACCTTCACCTGGCTGATGGATCACAGCATCCCGTTCAACCGCTACCTGATCGCCCAGATCAACGAACGCCTCGGCCAGTTCATCGGCATGATCGAGAACGAACGCATGCTCGACACCGATGCCCGCATCGCCCGCGGCCTGGCGGCGCTGTTCAACCCGGTGCTCTACCCGGGCACCAACCGCCTGCTGCAGATCTCCCAGGAAGAACTCGGCTATCTGGCCGGTGTTTCCCGGCAGCGCGCCAACCAGGCGCTCAAGGTGCTCGAGGATGCCGGCCTGGTGCGCAGCGAATACGGCGGCATCAACATCCTCGACCTCGACGGTCTGCGCCGCTTCGGCGGCGAGTGAGCGCCTACTTGATATAACCCCAGGATTGCAGGCGGCTCTGCGCGTAGTCGGCGGCCTTGCCCTGACGCGTCCGGCGCAGGTAGGTGGCGTAGTGATTGGCCGCCTCCTGACGCTTGCCCAGACCTTCCAATGAAACTCCCTTGAGGAAGGTGACGCCGGCATCGCCGGGCAGCATCTTGTCGTAGGCATCGAGATTGGCATAGGCCTTGGCCGGGTCGCGCTGACCGAGTGCCAGGACACCGGCCAACTTGTGCGCCTGGGGTTCCTGTGGGTAGATCTGCTTGGCCGTCTCGGCGTAGTTCAGCGCTTGCGCGTCCTTGTCCTGCACCTGCAGGCACTGGGCCATCAGCAGGTTGCTGGCGTAGTCGCGCGGCGTCTTCTGCAGCGCCGTGCGGTACTGCTCCTCGGCCTTCGCATACTGCTTGCCGGCCATCGCCAGTTCGCCCTTCTGGCAGGCGTCGATGGTCGGCTTGATGCGGCGCAGGCCAGCGGTGCTGTCCATGAAGCGTTCGCGGCCGACATCGCGTTTGTTGCTCGCGGCGTACTTGCCATCGGCCAGCTGGCGGGCGGTATCGCGCCGCTCGGTATTCATCGGGTGGGTCGAGAACATCGTCTGCAGCAGGCCGGGCGCTTCCTTCTGCTGATCGACCAGCAACTGGTGCAGGCCGACCATGCCGGTCGCCGGGTAACCGGCGCGGACCATGTATTCCTGACCCAGAGCATCGGCCTCGCGCTCGTTGTCGCGCGAATAACTGGAAAGCAAGGCGCTGGCGCCAAGCTGGCTACCGATCGAAACCAGGCCACCCCATTCACTGCCAGCAACAACGGTGGCGCCCATGACGGCAACCTGGGCGACCATCGCCTGACCCTGACGCTGCGCCGCGTGACGGGCATTGACGTGACCCATCTCGTGGCCGAGCAGCGCTGCCAGTTCGGCCTCGTTCTGCAGATCGACGAGAATGCCGCGGGTAAGGCCCATGGCGCCGCCGGGGAAGGTGTAGGCGTTGACGTAATTGGCGTTGAGCACGCGGTAGGAATAGGGCATCTGTGGCCGGTGCGTATTGGCGTCAATGCGCTGACCGACACTGCTGACGTAGCGATTGACCGCGCCGTCCTGGACCGGTCCGAGATCCTTTGAGAACTGGCTGGGAGCGACCTGCTGGTCGACGCGCTTTTCCTCATCCTCGCTCATACCGACCAGGATGGACTGGCCGCCAACCGGCGACGCCGCGCAGCCGGACAGGGCGGCGGCACCAAACAGCCAAAGCACCTGGCGGCGGGTGACGCGGTTGCTCTGCAGGTTCAGGGACAGATCATCGTGGGCAGTCATCGCGTTCTCCTGAAATTGGTCTCGCACTCGGCTCACGCCGTCAAGATGTCGCTGAGTGGTGGATGCATTCTAGCGGAAGACCCAAACCAGCAGCAGTGTGACGGCAGCCAGGACGGTGGCGCCAACCACGGTTTCACGCGGCGCCCGCCAGCTTCCTAGCGACCGGTTGGCGACCAGGTGTTGACCGGCCAGCGCCTGGCAGATCACGGCAAATACCAGCGTCGCTGCGAACAGCATACCGGCGACGATGGTGAAATGGATATTGAGCCAGCCCAACTGGGTGGCGACAAACCAGAGCGCACTCAGCAGGTGGCCGCCGAGCAGCGCCCGCCAGGCCGCCTTTGCCCCGAGCCCTGGCCACAGCATGCCGAGCACGAATATGGCGACGAGTGGCGGCGTGACATAAGAGAAAGTTTGCTGCAGGTAGGCGAACAGCCCGGGAAAATGCTGAATCTGCGGGGCCCACAGCGCCGCCAGCAACATGAAGCCGAGCGTCGTATAACGGCCGAAACGCGCCAGCTCCACCGATGACAGCGCCGGCCGGCGCGGCTGCACGAAATCGGCGATGACCAGAGTCGACGCCGAGTTGAGCGCCGAATCGACGCTGGACATGATTGCTGCCAGCAACGCGGCAATCATCAGACCGGCGAGACCGGGCGGTGCATAGGCAGCGATCAGCCGGGGGAAGACGGTATCCGGCCGCTCCAGATCGGCGAACAGGGCCGCCGCCATGACGCCGGGCAGCACCATCAGAAACAGCGGCAGCAGCTTCATGGCGGCGGCAAACAGGGCGCCGCGCCCGGCCGCCTGCAGGTCGCGGGCGCCCAGCAGGCGCTGGGCGACGTACTGGTTCATCGTCCAGTAGTAGAACCCGAGTATGGGCAGACCGATCAGCGTGCCCAGCCAAGGCAGTGCCGGGTCGTCGAGCGGCCGGATCAGCGACAGTTTCTCGGCTGGCACGCTGGCCACGACGCGCGCCCAGTCGTAGTCGAACTGGCCGAAGACTATGCCTGTCAGGACCAGCGAGCCGAGCAACAGCACGGCCGCCTGCAGGACGTCGGTGTAGACCACCGCGCGCAGGCCACCGGCCGCCGTGTACACGCCGGCAAAGATGGCCAGCGCGGCACAGGTCCAGCCCAGCGACAGGTCCGGCATGAACACCATGAGCACCAACGCGCCAGCGTACAGGCTGCCGGCCGTATCGAGCACGAGGCTGAGAAAGAGGGACGTAGCCGACAGGTAGCGGCGTAGCCGCGCATCGAAGCGACGCTCGAGCAGTTCGGGAAGCGTCGTCACCCGGTTGCCGATCAGGATCGGCAGCACGAACACCGCAGTGAAGGCCAGAACCAGCGCCGCCATCCACTCGTAATTGGCGACCGAGATGCCGCTTTCCCAGGCAGCACCGGGCAGGCCGATCAGCGTCGTGGACGAAATATTCGAGGCGAACAACGAAAAACCGATGACCGCCGGCCCAAGGCTGCGTCCGGCCAGAAACAGTTCCTCGGTGTCAGGCGCGCGCCGGGTGACGCGGATACAAACGTAGACGACGACCAGTACATAGGCCGCCATGACCAGATAGTCGAGAATATGGAGCATGGGCGATCCGAGTGGGGGCCTGAATGACAAGGGGCCCTATCAGCAGGCCCCTGTTACAAGGAAAGCACATCGCGCTGCCTGTGGCAAACCTCAGCACCAGCGTCTACCCTCGATACGGCTTAGCGGGTGCGGTCGCTCTCGCCGCGAGAAAGCAGGTCGATCGACATCAACGACTGGCCGCGGGTGGCAACCAGCGGAGCAGAGCCGCATAGAGCACGTCGGGGTCGACCGGCTTGCCGATGTGATCATTCATGCCGGCATCAAAGCAGGCCTGTCGATCCTCCTCGAAAACATTGGCGGTCATCGCCACGATCGGCAGGCTCTGGCCGGCGGGCAATTCACGAATGCGCCGGGCGGCTTCGACGCCGCCCATGACCGGCATCTGAATATCCATCAGCACCAGCGCGAAGGGGGCGCCGGCGACGGCGGCGATGGCCTGCACGCCGTTGTCCGCAACCACAACCTGCAGGCCGGCCACGGTGAGGAGTTCGCGGGCGACTTCCTGGTTGATCGGATCGTCCTCGACGAGCAGGATGCGCTGGCCGCCATGCGCTGCGGCAATCACCTCCTCCAGCGGCCGACCGTCGACCGCCCCACCTGCCGCCGGCATGCGGCGCTCGACGCGGCGCAGTCGGGCGGTGACCCAGAAGCGACTGCCCTCACCGGGCCGGCTATCAACGCCGACATCGCCGCCCATCAGACGGGCGAGATGGCGATTGATCACCAGGCCAAGGCCGGTTCCGCCAAATTTGCGGGTGGTTGAACCATCGGCCTGTACGAAAGCGGTAAACAGCCGCGCCTGCTGTTCGGCGCTGATGCCGATGCCCTGATCCTCGACCTCCATGCGCAGGCGGACGTAATCCCCCTCCTCGGTATCGACACCCACGCGCACGGCGATCTCCCCGCGCGCCGAGAACTTGACGGCATTGCCGATGAAGTTGAGCAGGATCTGACCGAGGCGGACCGGATCACCGGCCAGGCAGTCGGGCACTGCCGGGGAAACGCTGCACTGCAGTCGCAGGCCCTTGTCCCGGGCTGGCTGCTCGAGCATGGCGACCGCCTGGTCGACCACCTCGCGCGGCGAGAATTCGCTGGCGTCGATGGTCAGGCGGCCGGCCTCGATTTTCGACAGGTCGAGAATATCGTTGATGACGTTGAGCAGGTGCTGGGCAGAATGGCCGATCTTGCCCAGGCGTTCCTGAGCATGGGAATCGGCAATTTCGCGTTGCAACAGATGGGTCAGGCCGATGATGGCGTTCATCGGCGTGCGGATCTCGTGGCTCATGTTGGCCAGGAAGGTGCTCTTCGCCCGGTTGGCCGCCTCTGCTGCCTCCTTGGCCTCGGCCAGTTCAATAGTCCGGGACAGGACCGCCCTTTCCAGATGGTGGCGATGGCTGTCGAGCTCGGCCTCCTGCCGCTTGCGCTGCGTGATGTCGGTGGAAATGCCGCAGAGTGCGTAGATGCGCCCGTCCGGGTCACGCAGCGGCAACTTGACGGAGAGGAAGGCGCTGGTCAGCGAACCGTCGGCAGTTGTATTGACCTCCTCCTCGCTGACGCGCTGCCCGTCCACGAGAACCCGACTATCGTTGCGGCGCAGGTTTTCGGCCGTCGCCTGATCGAAGAAAACTTCGTCGCTCTGGCCGACGATCTCGGCGAGCGGTCGGCCAAAGAGCGCGCAAACCCGCTGGTTGGCGTACTGATAGGTGTAGTCCGGCCCCTTGATGTAGATGTAGGCCTCGACACTGTCGAGAATGGTTGCCAGCTTGTCCTCGCTTTCGCGCAACGCTTGTTGCTGGGCCTCGCGCTCGCGGTGGTAGGCGAGGAACAGGCTGTGCGTCCAGCGCGAGAACAACAGCGAACCGGTGACGCCAAGCGCCAGGGCGGCCAGCGTGGCGAGCAGCAGGTTGAGCTGGCGCTTGACGCTGCCGCTTTCGTCGGCCTGCACCTGTTCGGCGACGGCCTGACCGAGTTCGTCCTCGAAAACGGTGGCAACCAGCGCCCAGTTCCACGGCTGGACGACGCGGACCAGTGCCATCTTCTTTCCCACCCGACCGGTTGCCGGGTTGCGCCAGGAATAGGTGACGAAACCGCCGCCGGCCTTGAGCACCTCGTCGATGCGCGCCAGCGCCGCGCGCGCCGGCTCCTCCGTTTCCTTGAAATGGCGCCCTTCCTGGACCTGGTTATCCGGCGACAGGAGGACCGTGCCGTCGCCTGCGACCACACCGAAGTAGCCGTTCTCGCCAAAACGTAACGAGCGCAGGCGGGACAGCGCCTCTTTCTGCTGCAACTCTTCCCATTTGGAGAAATAGTCGCCGGTGCCGATCAGCCAGTCGTAGGGCGCGAAGTGACGGACATAGGCGAGCTTGTCCGACATCAGTTTCGGGTTGTCCGGCGAATACCAGCGGTAGCGCGAGAAGCCCTCGCCGCGCGGCTTCTTCGCCGCCTCGATGAGGCCGCGCATGATGTAGTGGCCGGTATCGTCGCGATTATCGAGGATGGTCCGCCCTTCATACTGTGGTGCTGTCGGCAACAGGATGAACTGACCTGCCATATCGTCGATGAAGTAATAGCCGCGCCCTTCGTAGAAACGCACCGGGCGCAGCGCCTCGACGATCAGGAGCTTGACGTAGGCAGGCGGATGGCGCACCGATTCGCGCTGATAGATGGCCTCGACGATCTGCAGGGCGCTATCCACCTGCTCGGCGAGACTGCGCCGCAATACTTCTTCGGTTCGTGAACGGGTGAAGTCGATGAAATCGACGGCGCTGCGCATTTCCGCCTCGAGGCGCTGGCGCAATTGCTCATTGGCCGCCTTTTCGATGCGCGCCAACGACTGCTGACGATCGACCAGATGCTGCCAGGAGAAGAAGCCCCCCAGGCCGATGGTCAGCAGCAGGACGATGATCAGGGTGCCGATCAGATGAATGCGCGGTACGCTCTTTTCATCCGCGACGAATTGCAGGCGGGACACGCTCGACAGCCAATCCACGACGTTACGGGGCTACGAAAATAGCATGAAAGTAGACACAGTGCTGCGGCGAATCCAGCAATAATGCCAAATCCATCACTGGGTTCCCCCAACCCCCATGCCCCGACCCGACGGCCCCTGCCACCCTCTCCGGCTTGCCTTATCATTGCCGCCATCATGAACATCCTGATCGTCGACGACGAACCGGCCATCGCCGATACGCTGAGCTACGCGCTGCGCGCCGAGGGCTTCGCCACCGAATGCTGCACGCTGGGCAGTGACGCCTTGGCGCGGCTGAGCCGCGGCGGCATCGATTTCGTCGTTCTCGATGTCGGCCTGCCCGACCTCACCGGCTTCGACGTCTGCCGGGCGCTGCGCCGCGAATCGGATCTGCCGGTGCTATTCCTCACCGCCCGCAGCGACGAGGTCGACCGCATCGTCGGTCTCGAACTCGGTGGCGACGACTACGTCACCAAGCCGTTCAGCCCGCGCGAAGTGGCGACGCGGGTACGCACCATCCTCCGCCGTCTGCATCCGGAACCGCGCCGGCACGACAAGGCCGACGCGCCGGACCGCTTCACTCGCGATGCGGACGGCCAGCGCATCGCCTACCACGGCCACTGGCTGCCGCTGACCCGCTACGAATACCTGTTGCTGGCGCTGCTGCTCGAGCGCCCGGGGCGCATCCTGTCGCGGCCGCAGATCATGGCGGCGGTCTGGCAGGACGACGGCGAAAGCCTTGAACGCACCGTCGACACCCACGTCAAGACCCTGCGCGGCAAGCTGCGCGCCATTCGTGACGATGAGGTCATCCTCACCCACCGCGGCCTCGGCTACAGCCTGACCGCCTGACCCGTGAACATCTCGGTCCGCCTCTTCTTCGGCTATTTCCTGGTGGTCGGGCTGGCCGCCTGGTTCGTGCTGTACACCTTCGTCAAGGAAAGCGAGCCGAGCATCCGCCAGGCCACCGAAGAAAGCCTGGTGGACAGCGCCAATCTGCTCGCCGAGCTGGCGGCCGGCGAACTCGCCACCGGGCGCATCGGCGACGGCCCCTTCGCCGCGGCGGTGGCCGCCGCGCTGCAGCGCCATCCGAACGCCGAGATCTACGGCATCCGCAAGGACAGCATCGATCTGCGCATCTACCTCACCGACGCGCGCGGCATCGTCATCTACGACTCGGCCGGCGCAGCGTTGGGCGAGGATTTCGCCCACTGGCGCGACATCGCCCGCGTGCTCCGCGGCGAATACGGCGCCCGCCAGAGCCGCAGCGACCCAAACGACCCGAGCACCTCGGTAATGCACGTCGCCGCGCCGGTACACCATGACGGCCAGCTGATCGGCGTCGTCTCGCTGGCCAAGCCGATGACCTCGATCGCTCCCTTCGTCGAACGCGCCACCAACCGCGTCCGCTCGTCCGGGCTGACGCTACTGCTGGCGACGGCACTGATCGGCCTGGTGTTCACCGCCTGGCTGAGCTGGTCGATCCACCGCTTGCGCGATTACGCCCGCGCCGTCAGCGAGGGTCGCAAGGCCGAGCCGCCGAGCGGCGGCGGGCGGCAACTCTCGGATCTGGCCAACGCCCTGGCGACCATGCGCGAGAAGCTCGAAGGCAAACAGTACGTCGAGCGCTACGTGCAGAACCTCGCCCACGAAATGAAAAGCCCGCTGACGGCGGTCATCGGCGCCGCCGAAATCCTCGAAGACGAGCTACCGGAAGCCGACCGCCGCCGTTTCGCCGCCAGCATCGGCGAACAGGCCGAACGCCTGCGCGACATCATCGACCGCATGCTGATGCTCGCCCGCGTCGAACAACTGCAGGCGCCCGGCGCCAATGTCACGGTCGACCTCGCCGAACTGCTGAAAACCGCCGTCGCCGACCGCCAACTGGCGCTGTCCGCCCGCCACCTGCATTGCGTCATCGACGCTGCCCCCGGCATCAGCGTCACCGGGGACGCCTTCCTGCTGCGCCAGGCGGTCCTCAACCTGCTCGACAACGCCATCGAGTTCTCCCCCGACGGCGGCGAAATCTCGCTAATTCTGCGGTCGACCGCAGAAACCGCCGAAATCCGCCTCCGCGACCACGGCGCCGGCGCCCCCGACTACGCCCTGGCGCAACTTTTCAACCGCTTCTACTCCCTGCCCCGCCCGGCCACCGGGAAGAAAAGCACCGGCCTGGGACTGGCGCTGGTGCGCGAGGTGGCAAGGCTGCATGGAGGCGAAGCGAGCTTCGTCAACCATCCGGAGGGCGGCGGGGAAGCAAAGCTGACGCTAACCCCAGGCTAAGACTCAGGCCCGAATTCGGCCAAGGCTGACCTTGGGTTGCGACCTTAGCTGGCGCTCGCCAAGGCCCCCGTCACGACAGTGGCTTGCTGCGCCTATCCCACCGAATAGCCGACCGCAACAATGGCTTCGTCCAGATCATTCGCCGCCTGCCGCAAATCGAGGTCGAGTCGCCAGTCTGCGCCATTCGCCACATTCGCCAATTGGAATTCCCGCCACTCGCCTTCACCCTTGACGCGTGTCCAGAGATGGATGCTCATGATCGATCTGCTCCTGCCAATGAATGCATACGGGAAAAATGCGTCGCCAATGGACACCGTGATTGAGGTGCCCTGCGCACCGCTATCGACCGCCCGCCCCCACTCTTGAGCGAATTCCCGCCTGAGATCGATCAACAGCCCCGGCTGAACTGGGCTTCCCGTCGCTAGTGAAAGATGGTCGAGCGCGGCTTGCCGCAACTGGCTCCCACCATCCCGGGCGGTGTAGCGGATGTGGAATATCACATCGCGAACGGATGCGTAATCGAATGCCGGTACCGTTCCCGGCCATTCCAGCTGCCAGGTGCTGATGGCGCCCGCATGTTCGAATGGCAGGTAACGCTCGTCACGCGAACTGGGTTCGAACAGACCGGCATCGTCGCGTCCGCTGCTGGTGCAGATCGATTCGCTTGCGCTGTAAAGCAATTCAAAGCGCGGATCGTCCATCGTCTCTTGCCGAGGATAGTCGCTGGCATCCGTAGCACTCGCGTCAATCCGGATTTCGCTGCGGATCAGCGTTGCCTTGAGGTTCACGGAGGTATACGGGCCGACAACGCAGGGAATACTCAGGCTGAGGCTCTTGATGCGCCGCTGGTAATGACCCGGCGCATCCTGATCGAACAGCCACTCGGGCAGCCTGACCTCGCAGATCCCGGCGCTGATCAGTTGCATGAGCGCCACGGGATCGAGACGGCTGAGGGAAATGTGCTTGGTCAGCTCGAATTCCCGGCGATTCCGCTCCATGTAGGCGATTTCCAGCCGTTTCACATCCAGCAGCAACTGCTCCCCGGCCAGCAGGCTGGCGCGCCGGCTTCCCCAATGATCGCTGCGAATGATGTCGAGGCGCCGGACACCCAGTTCCCGCACCGCCGCCCGCTCGGCCTTGCGCGCCGCGTCGAGCGCCATCCGGTAAGCGACTCGCTGCAAGTTGGCAAGCTCTGACGACATCCACTCGTAGAGATCCGCGTTGGTGAATTTCGTGCGCAGATAATCGTCAATTGATTCGGCGTGCTCAATCTGCAAGGCATGGTTCTGCATCTCCAGCTTGCTCAGGGCGACGCGGATCTCGTTGGCGAGAATCTGCCGGTCGATCTGCCTGAGTTCGCGCAAGGCCTGGTTGCCCTGGTAGGCCCATTCGTCGCGCCGACGGATATGGCTGGCAGCCGCGGCCTGCCGCGAAGCTTCCGTCTGGTGAAGCTGGGCGATGGCCCGGAAGGAGTCAGCCACCGAGCCGCTGGCACTGCCCAGCGAAGTGAAGGCCTTGGCCAGGGACTCCGAGGTTTTGGTCGGGTCACTCATTGATGTGATGTTTGCCGCCGAAGCAAGGATATTGAAACCCGAAGACATCAGACGGGCAATGCTGTCGGCATCAGTCCACACGCTCGCATGCTTCTGCTCATCGAGTTGACGCTGCTCCTCGACGATCAATCCCCAGTTGCTGCTGGACAGGGCGTTACCACCGGCCAGACGACCCAGCGGGGAATCCTCGCCCACGTACTCCTGCTCGCCGGGAGCAACTTTCTCCGTCTTGCCCATCTGGCGTTGAATCTGCTCGAAGCGCGCGGCCACCGTCGCACGCGAAATACGCAGCGCCGCGAGATTGTGTTCCGCTTCGCTGACCTGCAGTTGGCGAACCTCGACCACCCTGTTCAGCAGTTCGATTTCGTTGGTCTGGCGCAACAAGGCCAGGGTTTCGGCATCGCGCTTCTCAAGAGCCGAGAGGACGGCAGCGCCATAGGCCCTGACATCGTTGGCCAGGTCCAGGGCGCGGGCGACCAGTTGCGCATAGCGATAGTGCGACGGCGGCGCATAGAGACCGCTGATGATGCTTTCCATGTCCAGCCCGGCCGCCGTAGCGCGAGCCAGCAATTCCGGATCGATGGGTGCATCGGTAAGCGGCAGTTGCCGTGCGACTCCATCGATGTTCCGACAGTGCCGGACATTGAACAGCCGCCCCTGCACGATGTTCCAGTAGGAGATCAGCTTGTCGTTGATCGGAATGCAGAAGAACAGGTAGCCCATCGGCTCCGGCGCCAGGGGGTCGCTCAGCATGGTGCTGGAAGCACCTGTCGAGGCGGAAGACGCGGGTCCGGAAGCATCGAACCAGGCATTGGCAAAATCGTCCCACTTCTGTTCGAGATCGAGATAACTGCTGGCCGCCCGGTCCCGCTTCGCAGGCGACTGCCGGGGCCGGGGCCCGAGAATGCGCGCGGCGAGCACATAAAGCTGGGTGGCTTCGGCGACCGCCTCGCGGGTATCCCGGCGATACAGGTTGTCCGCCCAGGCCAGCAGGTTATCGAGATAGGAAAACACCGTTCGCCAGAGGAAGGCCACATGGCGTTGCCGGGCAATCACGAACGGCCGGTAGGGCTGGCTGCGCCAGCGGGCAATCAGGGACTGCATGGAATCGACGAAGGGATTGGCGGTGCCATCGGCAATCGCCTTGGCCAGGGTCTTCAGGTCGCGCCCGGCTGACAGGCCACGCGGCAGTCCGCGGAACACCCGAAAACGCAGGAAAGACTGCGGCAGACCCGGTTCAACCCCGCTCGGGTCGAAGACCATCCTGAACCAGCGCTCCGCCTCCTCGAAACGGTGCTGCTTGGACAGCTGATCGGCGACCAGCATCGGCGCGTGAAAACATATCTCCCACCAATACAGCGCATTGGGTAGCCGGTTGTCGAATGTCCAGCCCCCGTTTTTCACGGCATCCGGCAAGGCCGAACGAATCCCCGAGACGCCACTGGCCAGGATTGGCAATGCGGCCGAACCGAAATCGTCGGACTGGCCGCTCCAGGAGGGAAGGCGTCCTTCGCCATACCAGGACTGCGAGAGCAGATCCCCTTTCAGCCAGGCATTCGGATAGAGGCCGATTTTGGCGCCCGATCCGCTGCTGGCCGATTCAGCGTTGGTATCAATGAAGCAGGTGGCCTTGCCTTCCGCGAAATGCCAGATACCAGCGTGATTCAAGGCCGTGTTGCCCGATGCTGCCGCACTGACGATTTCGTAACGATCAACGGAATTCGACTGCGTGAATACGGCGAGGGGGGTTTGCCAGACTCTGGGCAAGTTCAGCGGAAAAGCCGGACTAAGCGCCTGGCCCGCGAGGTCCGTGCTCACCTCCCTGAGGCCGCCCATCCAGACGTCGGAATTGCCATCCAGCGCTTCCAGCAGGGAGCCGTCGCCGGCATCGGAATCCATGACCCCTGACGGATGAATGACGAAGCGCTGCAATTGCCGATATGGCCTGCTCGGCGGTACCTGCGACCGGAAACCGCTGGCATTGGTGAGATCCTTGATGACGAAGTGCAGCGTCTGCCTGACCAGCTTGCCCACGTCCGCCCCACTGACCGGCAAGAGATCCGCAGGCAGGGCTTGCCGGCCGGCCGGTGTCCAGCTGACCAGCGCTTCGGCCGCATTCGTTTGCCCGCCGTTGAGGATCAGAAGCGAATCTGGCGCCGGGCGCAGACTGACCGGCGTCGACTGATGCGGGTAGGCAAGTTGAAATTGGCCATCGGCTGCCGACAACGCACGCAAATCGGTGGCACTCGTTCCCAGTTGCACCCATACGCGATAGCTGAGTTGCAGCCCCGAGCATTTGGCCATGATGTCGGTCATCAACTGGACGTACGGGCACAGTGTCCAGCTTCCGCTGGCATGGACGGAGCCGCCGTTGTAGCCATGGATCCTGAAATCGGTAAGGAATGCGCTCAGGCTGGCAGCATCGTAGGTGAAGCTCTCCCACAGGGTCCTGATGTGGTTAAGGTTGCGGACGGAGCGGTGCCATTCCAGATGACGTCGCTCCAGCAGCAGATCCCGGATGCTCAGCAGGTTGTAGCCCACATCGTTGATATTGGTCTTGACCAGATAGAACTCGACGAGACCGCGCGTATCGATCGGGAGCTGCCCGAAGGTCGCTGCCATCAATCGGGCAAGCTCCGGGATGCCTGCGACTTCATAGAGGTGAGCCGGCGCGCTCAAATCCTCACTGACCTCGCCGGGTGCCTTTTCGACAACGACCGTCGTGCCGCTCGCCTTGGCTTTGAGGTAGGCGTAGATGGTCGGGTGGTAACCCGACGCCGGCACGTAGGCCCGGAAGGCAAAGGCGCTGCGGACATCCTCGAAGGGAACCCGGTCGACCACCGGCGCATTGCCGCGCGAGGTGCTGACCTGGCGCCAGGAACTACCGTCAAACTGCGACCAGGCCAGTTCGGTCTTCCATTTGTCAGCCACCGGCGACCCCGGGCTGGCTTGTTCCTGGATGACCGGCCAGGCCAGGTGCAGGCGTCCCTGCGCGACAAAGGCGGTAACGTGGTCACTCTGAATATCGAGCTCGACACGCTCCCAGGGCGTCCACTCCATCCAGCGCTTGCCGAAATCCTGGCAGCGCCGCCAGTAGTAGAGATAGGGAGGGTTGGGACTGCGTCCCACGAGATACAGATCGCGCCGCGATGGCCGCTGTCCGGCTGCATTGGGCGGCGTGTCGACATCCTCGAAGGCGCTGATGACCTGGGTCTGGGCACCCCGGGAAATGTCATCGAGGAACTGGCCAAATGCCTGACCGGCGCGTTCCATGCTCAATTCGCCCTGACTGAGCCTGGACTCCAGCTGCCGGAATGCCGGCGACTTGTCGTCCCTGAGCTCCGGGAACAGCCAGTTTTCAGGATAGAGAAAGATCTTGCGGTTGGCTTCCCAGAGCCGGTAGCTGCGCATCCACGACCAGCGCTGACGCAGCGTATCCGACGCCATTGCCTCCGGTTCAAGGCCGAAGAGTATCCGCTGAACCAGCAACTGGACGGCGGCGACGGCTTGCGTGACCCGGCTGGTCATGAAGCATGGTTGAACCTGCGGATCGAGCAGCAGTTGTTCGTACAGCGCGTCGCCATGCTGCCAGCCCTCGCGGGCGACCAGGCAGGCAACGAGGGCATCGCGTTGCCGAATCCGCAGGCCATCGGCGATCCCCTGCAGGGTCTTCGGCCAGTTGGCAGCGCCAACACGTACCGCCAGTAACTGACGGGCGACACCGAGCATTGCCGCCAGATCGGTGCCGGCCAGCACGGCGAGCTGATCGGCGCTGGCACCGAGCGCGCGGCTCAGCGCGGCCCAGTCGGCCAGCTTCCGCAGCAGCGCAGGATTGCGCAAGGCGGTCCGGTCCGCAGCCGAGCCGAAGGCGTGGGCGCTCAGTTCGAGCAGCGCCGCCGGCGAAAGCTTGAAGCGCTCGGCGAGCGGTTTCAGCGCCAGTTGGAGCGGCAGGCTCGCATCCGCCAGGGCGGCGAGGTGCGCCCGCAGCGTGTCGCTGGCGATGTGCGTAGGATCGGCGATCAAACGCAGGTCGAGAATGGGCGACAGGGATTGCCATACCGACGTGCCGCCAGGCGCGCCAGTGGGCAGGATCAGCGCGGCCCAGTCACGACCGGGAAGGCAGGCCAGTCCCAGCGAAGGACCGGGTGTCTTGAGCAGGGCAAGCAGGCGGTCCAGGCGCCTGACCCAAAGCACGACCGCTGCCTCCAGCGGCGCGCTCGCGGCGACGGACCAGAAGGCCGGGGCGGCAAAGACCGACAGCGGCAGGCGCCGCGCCCCGCCCGGGGTTTCGGGATCGATCGTCAGCGTACCGCTCAGCAAGCTGGTCAGGGTGTCGCCATCGGTACTGGTCCAGGCACCGACGACATCGACCAGCACCTGGCGCCGGGTGCGTGCGGCCAAGGCATTCAGCGTCCTGCGCAGCCTTTCGTCCTCGCTCACCGCGGGCTGAGTGACCAGCAGCGCTGTCGCGTCGCCGGGCGTCATCAGGGACGTACCGAAAGGATCGCCGTCAGCGGTCGATAGCGCGGCGACCAGATGAGCTTCGGCGACGGCAACAGGCTCGGCGAACGCCGCCACGACCTGCCTGGCCGTCGCCTCAGCCATGATGGCAGACAGCGACTCGACTAGGTACTGCCGCAAGGCCTCATGCGTCATCGTTGTCGCTGGCAGAACCGATGCCAGACGCGCCCGCAAAGCTTTCAGATCATTCTCGATCTGCCCGTCGGAGCGGATGCCATCAGGCGTAACGCCAGTTGGGCGGGCAGCATGGCCGGCCGGTAGCAAGGCGTCCGTCGCCAGGGCGATGTCAAGGCCACTCTCCAGGAGCGCCGTTGCCAAGCGGGCAAACGATGCCAGCCGGGCAAATCCGGCCAGCCGATCGGACATGCTCGCGGTCGGTGGCGGAAGATCGGCGGCAATGGGATTTTCGCCCGTCAGGGCGATCAGTCCAGCCAGATCCGCTGCCGATACCCCCAGTTCGCGGGCGAGGGAAAGCCGTCGATACAGCCAGGTCAGCCCGTCGTGGCTGAGGCGATCCCCCAGGCTGAGCGGCATGCTCGCCAGGATAGCGGCAACCGTCGATGCACTCACGCCAAGCGCAGCCCCGATGGCATCTGCATGATCGGCGATCGGCTCCGCCACGATGTTGCCCGGTGCGGCTACCCGGGCGAAGGCCGCCCGGTCGGCGGCACCGACCCTGCTGGAGAGGAAGACATGCTCGAAGAGTGTAACCAGTCTGCCGTCCGGATCGGTCCGCAAATTCACCGCCGACAGCGGTGCCTGGAGGCCCAGGACGAACTCGGGCGGCACGCCAAGCGCCGTGCTGGTCTGTTCGCTGGCGGCAAGCTGGGCGATGACGGCTTGGTCCAGCAGGCGTGCCGCCGGCGCCGGAATGGCATTCATCGCCTCCAGCGCCGAATCCAGTAGCTCTGCGGTCCAGCCGGGGCGCTTCCGCCAGAGCCGGACAAAGCGGCACAGGCGATCAAGCGCGTCGTCCGCCAGGCGGGGGGCCGCCCGCATCAGGCTGGTTTTGCACTGATGGCGCTCGGTCAGTCGGTAACGGCCGACAAACCGCGTTGCCAGTACCGCCTCCAGTTCCGCCAGCCCGAGGCCGCTGCGGGCCATGAGGAAGGAGGCGCGCTGCAGGAGAGCCTGCGGCCCTTGACCGACAAGCATTTCTGCCGACACGGGATCGGTGACCGTTATCATGCCAGCGTTGGCAAATCCCCAGGCCTGCCATAGGGCATCCCCGGTCCGCGCCGATTCCACCAGGCCTCGTTCGCCGGGGGTCAGATCGAGGGTTTCGCCGTCCAGCAAGGCCGAACTCGTCGATGGCAACAAGGCCAGAAGCTTACGCCGCGACAGGTTGAGGCGACTCAGGTAGGCACGGCTCTCCTCGTGCTGCCGATCAAAAGGCAGGGACCACGGGTAAGCCGCCCCCGCCAGAAGCGCATAGGCCTCGGGAATACGATGGGCGGGTTCGAAACGCGGATCCGGCTCTTCGAGCGTACGGCGCAGCGAGAAGCCAAGCAGCTGAAATGCGCGGGCTTCCCCGGCTGGCATACCCTGGGTCTCGACCGCCAGCATGCGCCAGATGCGAAGGCCATCGGTAATCCGCCAAAGGCGGGCGTTGCCGGGTTCGGGCATGGCCTGCAGGGGCCCGATGGGCTCGCTGCAGGTGCGCGCCAGCAGAGCCTGCAGGTTGCTATCGACATTCGGTGTGAACCATTGCGCGATGGGGCGGCTGCTGCCGTGACCATAGCCCAGGCTGCCGCTGACAGCCTGCCATTCCAGGCGCTCCAGCGCCAGATCGATGTGCGGCAGCAGCGTTTCCGAGTTAGCGCAACTCAATTCGAGATCGAGGATATCCGGTCGGCGGGCACGAAGAATGTCGATGCCCGTCATCGACAAGTTGCCACTCGCCGGACGGCGAACCACTTCACGCCGGAGCAGCGTCAGCAAATCAACGAGATAGGCGCTTTGCCCGAGGATGGACTCGCAGGGGAGGCAGATGCAGTCGTCGATGTCGCCAAACATGCCGCGGATGCTTGCTCCGGTAACACCCGGCGCCGTCGTGACCGGCTCGATCTGCGGCTGGGGGGGCTCGTCGGGCGGGTAGCGCCTCTTGTCTGGCACAAGGATGTCTGGCTGGATGTTCAGGTAGCTTCCGAGGTCGCGCTTGAATTTTTCCCGCATGCCGACGATCAAGTCGCGGATGACGGCGGGCAGCGTACCGAGGATATCGTCGAGCACGCGCGATCCGAAATTCGTGATCTGCCCCGGCGACTTGAAGCCTTCACGGATGAACTCGGCCCCGGCAACAAAGCCGGCCCCGGCTTTGACCCAGCGACCAAGGTCGCGTATTTGTTCGGCCAGTCCGCCGTATTCTTTGGCAAAGCCGCCCGCCAGATCGAGATCGCCGCCAGCCAGGAGGAAATCGACGGCGGCCCGGTTGCTGTCGATAAGCAATCCCAAGGTCCCGGGATCATGACCTTCAAAGGCCAGCTCCTGGCCCTTGATGCGTGCCTCAAGCGCGACCGTCGGGTGCATCTGCTCGACTCTGAGCTGTAGCAGCGCCGCCTGATCGCGGCCAGCATCACCTTCCAGGCCGGCACCCTGAACCATCTCCATCCAGTCGCCGCCGCTCATCATTGCCAGCGGCTCCAGGGTGGCACCCTGAGCATCCAGTCGCTGCATCAGCGGCTCCATCAGTGGCGCATTGCCACCGACCAGATCGAACACCCGCAGTGTTCTCTCCATGCGGACAAGTCCGGGCGCTAGCGCAGGTTCCGAATCGGCGATGGCCGCGAATTCGGCGAGGCCGTCGACTCCCTTCTCCTCGAACAGCGACAGCGTCCGGATTGCGACATCGTCCGGCAGGCCGCTCGGAAATCGGCCCATGGTTGCCAACAAGGGCGTCGCCGCAAAGCGTGGATCGAAACGGCCGGACGCACCTAACAGCGCCAAGGCACCCAGCAGCGACTGGCTTTCCTCCGGGGGCCACGGGGCCACCCATTTGCGCATTTCGGCCAGGCGCATGCTGGCGCGCCACTGATCCGGCCCGGCGTTAAGAAGCGCCTTCAATCCTCCGGCGAATCCGGCCTTGCGCCAGCCGAAGAGGAAGGCCCAGCCGTGGCTGTTGAAGATATTCCACGCCGCGGACTGCCCTGCCGCCTCCAGAAGCTGCAAGGCCTCGTGCTGCTGCTCCGCGCTTTCCGCCCAAAGCTGCACCGCCTCGATGCCCAGGCCCGTTTCACGGGCGATGAATCGGGCGTCATCCGTGCCGAGTTCGCGCGGCAGCAAATCGCCTCGCTCGGCTGGCGCGACCACATGATGCTCCAGTCGTAGCGCGCCCTGCCCCCGTAGCAAGGGGGCAATCGCCACGCCTAGTTGCTCGAATTCACTGGTGCCGCGCTGTGGCACGACCAGATCAACAACCTCCAGCGCCTGGGCATTGAATAGCAGTGCGCTCTCCGCCAGCAGCACGCCGTCGTCACCGGCCTCATGAACGCGGACCACCAGATCGGGCGCCGCGGGCATGCTCTCCGCATCCTCGAAACCGGCCGGAACATAGGCGATCAGGTAATGACCGTTGCGGTCGGTAGTCGCCTCGCCCAACAGATGCTCAGCGCGCAGGTCACGGTCGAACGCCAGTACCCGAAGGCCACCAGCCCCCTGCCCGCTCGGGTCCGTCACCTGCCCGCGAACGAGCCATGATCCCAACTCGACATCCAGTTCGGTGGCCATGCCGGCACTGTTCACCCGCGCCGACTGGCCCAGCACGCGCCCCGCCTGATCCAGCGCTCTGACGAACAGTTCCGGTCCGCCCCGCTCGGCAGCGGTTTGGCGAAAGGCCTTTTCCGGAAACGCGACGAGATAGCGCCCCTCGGCGTCCGTCGTGGTTTCTCCCAACAGGCTGGCCCGCCCGACATCCTGATCGTAGGCAAGGACGCGCACTCCTGCGCGGGGGGTCATGGTCAGGCGATCGCGAACCTTGCCGGAAACGCGATACCCCTCGCCGGCGAAGGCGCCGAATTCGGCGAGCACGGCATTGAGCCTTGTAGCCGTGGTTTCCTCGATAACACCGCCCAGGTGATCGCCCAAAGCCTGCTGAATCTGGAAGTAGATAACCATCTGGCGCGTCGCTTCGCCAAAGCTCTGGCGCGCTTCTTCGTCGGCCAGTTTCTCGATCAGCGCCTTGAGCGCTTCGGCCGTCGGCGCGTTGGGCGGATCGTAAGTCTTGAACGCCCCATGCGCATGCAACCAACGCAGCGCCGCCTGAAGATTCACCACATCGGTGTTCTGAGCGCCAGGGGCGATGCTTGCTTTGATGGTTTGCATGTTCGTTGCTCTCCGATGTATTGGCGTGGATAGTTCAAAACACTGGGCGCTCCGGGCTGGAGGGATCGCGACGGCTCACCCTCATCGAGAAGCAATCTACGGCGACCGTAACCCGGAAGGCGGCACTGCAATCACAACCGACCCCCACTTTCCGAGAAAGCTTTTAAGCGTCGTAGAACTCGTCAGGCCACGGGACTTGGGGCCCTTGTCCCAGTGGATTTCAATTACCTTGCCATATGAAATAGCGAATGTGTGGAACCCCGAGTCAGCAATCCCGACAGCAAACGGCAATTTTTTCAACTGCTCAAACAAATCGCGCTCTTCCTTCGGCATGTTTTTGCCGAGTTTTACGAAATCATCGATTTGCACACGCACGTCAATGTCGGTATTGCTGTCCGCGCCCGTCACAGTTGCCGCTCGATTCGGCACGGTGCCACTCTTTCTGGTATTCCTGTCCGAGGTGTAGTTTTCCTTGTTCCAATACTTACCCTTGGGAGAACCATCAACATGGATCGTCGTGAATCCCAGATTCTTGCGAAGTTCTTCAAGAAGGACGGTGCCGCGTCCGCCATATACCGCCTGATCACCAGTACCCCGCGCATCCTTGGCTTTGGCGACGGCGGCATTTAGCTCCTCCACTTTCCCAACAGCGGCGGCATAGCCAGGAAGGGTCTCCTCAAGGGCAGTCAGGCACGAAACAGGGTGAAGGCCTCTCTTTTCCAGATCCTTCGCGAGTTTATCGGCAGCTAATCTAGGGTTTTTACTGCCTTTAACCCGCTCGTATAACCACACGACGCCATAGCCTATTCCACCCTCACCCCGTGCCGCGTTCTCCTGCTGTCTGCCATGCAATAAGGCACCTAAATCACCTGCACTTTCCTGCCCCTTGGCCTCGGCGGCCATTTTCGCCTCTTGCGCTCGCTGTGCCGCGATGCGTTCTTCCTGATCCACAATTTGCATCATGCGCATCAGCGGGCCAGCTCGGGATCGTTGCGCATCCTCGCTCACGGGCGCCGCCTGGGTTCCCGTCCGATCGATATGGCGGGTGGGGCTGTTAGCGGCATAGCGATAGAGATTGGTACCATCCTTGATGCCCAACGGATCGCTGCTGGACCACCGCATCAACCAAGGCACGTAGTATCGCGCGCCGTGATACCCCAGCCCGTTCTCCTCATCCCGCTCCATCCCGGTATATCGGTAGCGTTTGGGCGGCACTTCCAGCGCGGCGTTGATCGACCGGTAGGCACTCGTTCCATAAGGGTGGAATTCCTCGTAGGAAATGATCTGGCCCGATTCATCCAATTCAAGGCCGACCGATCCGAGGTGGTTGCCGTACTGGTAGCGGAACAGGGTCTGCTCGCGGATGCCCTGGCCGTTCGGCCCGGGTTGTGACGCCGCGCGGACGGCGATGACGTCGTCGACCAGCAGTATTCGTTGCTCGCCTTCGAACAGGTGGTGCGATTCGATGACTTCGAGTTCCTCGCCCAGCGCATTCGTGCGCCGGTAGAGCTCGTAGCCGTCGAGGTAGATGCGGTCGGCGACTTCGCCGCCGATGCGTTCGATGTATTTGCGCGTGCGCTGCTTGTCGATGCCGTAGTGATAGTTGGCGGTGCCGCCACCGATAGCATCGAATTGCCGGATCATGTCGCGCCAATCCCAGCGGATCTGGCGCCCCCATTGCTCATCACTGACGATGGGCGGCGGCGCATCGATAGCGAGGCGGTTGAGGTTCAGCATGTTGCCGTGGCGGTCATGGCGGTAAGTCACCGCATCCGCAGCTTGGCTACCAAACCAGGTCTGGTGGAGCCGGTTGCTGTCAGGCTGCGTGCTGTAGTGGCGAACCCATGAAGCGGAGCTGCCCGCTTCATGCCGCAGGCTTGCGAAATTACCAACCGGATCGTAGGCATACCGCTGGGTATAGTTGCGCGGCAGATGGCTATCGGGAATGCCGCCGCGTGGCCACCGGCCCTCGCTTCTGGAGGGCGGCGCGGGAGCGTTGCTGTTTTCACGGCCGCTCGCCTCGATCAGGCGATAGAGGGCGTCGTAGGTGTAATCATGTTCCGGGCGGATTTCGGCATTCCGCGTCCAGACGGTTTCATGAGCCTCGTCGCGAACATGGGTGACGTTGCCGACCGGATCGTAAACATAGGCCAGTTTTTGTACCGCCTTGCCATCGCCGCGCTGCGTGCTCAGGCGGATCAGCCGGAAGGTGCGCGGGTCGTAGGCATAGCTCGTAGTGGTGTGATTGCCAAGCACCCTTTTTTCTTGCTGGCCCTTGGCGTTGTAGGCAATGGCGCGAATGGCCGGCGGCGCGTTGTCGGTCGGCGCATCGTAGGCGGTCGCCCGCGTGATCAGCCCCTCGCTAGCCAGCAATCCGCGCCGGTTGTAGCGGGGAATGTAGATGGCCATGCGCGGCACGCTTGGGCGGTGCCAGTTGAAGAGCTTGGTCATACGCCCCAGGGCATCGTGTTCGGTGAGCTGATGAAAGGTTTCGGCCGCCGCTTCGAGCAGGCTGTCGCCGGCCAACCAATCGATGATGCCCGCAGCGTTTTCGGCATGCGGGCGGAGCAGGCGACGCGTGACGTGCGCCGCCTGGCCGGAAAGATCGACGCGCTCCACCGTCGCCCGGCCGCCCGGGTCGCGGTGCTCGACGGCCTGGCCGATCAGGTTGGCGGCTTGCAGGGCAGCCAGGGCAGCAGGCGTTTGTCCTTGGGTATCGCCATAGGCGAAGGTCTCGACCAGGGCAGGAGGGGTCTGGCCAATTGTCAGCCACAGCGCCACCGGCCGATGCAGACGATCGTACCCGGTGCGCAGCAGGCGCCCCTGGCTGAGGCTGCCCGGCCCCTGGTCGTTGCTGTCCCAGGCGAACATCGGTTTGCCTGCGGCGTCATTGAGAAGCCAGCGGTCTCCCGCATCCATGCTGTGCTGGTAGAGCAGATTGCCGGCGATGTCGTAGCACGGCACGGCATCGGCCGGGAGATCGTATGCGGAGCGCCAGTCCGCTGCTGCGTCGAACAGCGTAGTGTGGGTAGCCGCTGCCGGTGAGACGTACTGCATGACCTTGTTGCCGCGAGCGTCGACAATCCACAGGGGTTTGCCCTCCGCATCCAGCTTGGTGTAGGTCAGGTAGCGGGCATCCTGCCAGTTGCCAGCCCCATCCGGCGTCCGATTGTGGGCGATGGCGACGACTTCACGGCCGAGGCTATCGAGATGAAGTTCGGCCGGGGTGTTGGCATGGCGGGCCGCGAAGGCCGCTGCGCGCTGCAGCCCGGGTGCCGCACCGACAGCCGTACAGTCCGCGTACCAGCGGTTGCCGGTCTCCAGAACGGTATCGTTGGCGTCGAACTGACGGATCAGCCAGGGCGAGATGTCGACCCGGCTATAGGTGCCGTCCGGATTGTCCACGCGCACGACCCGGCCGGCACCGTCATAGCGGGTGATGGTCGATACGCCGTTCGCCCGGGGCCACTCGAAGCCAAAGTCGGTGACGAATGCGGGTTCGTACTGCTGGACGGGTTTCCCCTTGTTGTTGAGCACGGTCAGGCCGTTGACGATCCAGCGCAAAGGCGGATTCGCGGCGACATCGTCAGGGTCGGGCTCGGCCTGGACTTTCTTCATCAACACCTGACCGAGGCCATCCGAACACTCGAGCGAAACCTGCAGGGGCGACACGCCGCTCCGGTGCTGCTCCCGCACGATGGAAGTGGAACCGGGCATCTGTTGCGTCCACAGACCCTGGCGGTCGCCGAAGTGGTAGACGAAGCGCCGCGTGGCACCGGCCAGCCAGCTTCTGGCGGCGCCCTCGTCCATCTGCGGCGCCGAGCAAAAGGCCTGAACCGCAAGCGGATCGGGGTTGCGCAGACGGTAGTCGGCGCGAAACGCAGCAAGATCGTCGGCTTCACAGATGCCGTTGCGGCATTTGCCCTTGGTTGCCAGCGCGATCGGCAAGCCGAGCGTGTCGTAGGCCACCTCGGCATGGTTGCCGTTGGCGTCGACAATCTCGGTGGGGGCCAGCAGTCGGAAATCGAAACCGATCACCTTGGTACGGTTTTCGAGATGATCAACCTGGGAAGCCACGAAGAGATCCAGCGGATCGTAGGTCAGCGTGGTGACGGCACCGAAGGGGTCGCTGTAACGTTCGGGCAGGAAGAAATGCCGGTATGCATCCGCCGCAAACCCGACGATGCCCGAGCGCATCCAGTACTGGTCGGCAGATCCTTGCAGCTGCGGCTCGCTTCCACGCACATAGCCGGAGCGCCCGGCGTCGTCGAGGACATCGCGGCAACGCTCGGCAGGCGTGGCGCCTGTCGCCCAGTCCAGTTTATCGCCCAGCACCGCAACAAGCAGGGAGTCTGTCAGCGCCAGCTTGTAATCCTGATATTTCAGACCTCGCGGGCCGTGCCGGGCGAAACCCAGCGCCTGGGTGGGCGGCGCCGAATCGCTGGCGTCGTCGAAGTAGATGCTGCGAACCTGCTCAACCAGGCGCATGGCGAGTTCGTCCCGGGCCAGTGCCACGTGGTAGGGCTTGACCGGGACCGGCAGCGCAGTTGACGGCGCGCCCGGCAAGGCGCCATATCGCGCCCCCAGAATGACCTGAGCGAAATCATCCGGCGCATGGTAGAAGCCGTCGGCCTTCGGCAGCCCCGCCAACTCGTAGGTCAGCGTTTCGCATGCCAGGGACAAGCGGTAGTGGCGAAGCACTGTAGCGGCCTGAGGCAGGAATGGCTGGCCGGAACGGTCCACGGCCAGGGCCTGGGTGTACGCCATCTCGGTGTAGGCCATGTGCGTTTCCGCCTGAACCTCGGCAATCAGGTCGGGAGCGGGCAGATAGCCAAACGTCCCGCGGCGCCAGCGGGGGTAGCCGATGCTGACGAGCTGCAACGGATTGCCGAAAGCGTCATGGCGCAGGGTGATCCGCTGTGCAATTCGCGGATCGGGCACAAGCGGGGCAACGCCTGCGGGAATGGGCAACTCGTGGTGATAGGTCAGTACCTCGCTTTCGGTGACCAGAAAAACGCCGTGTCGACGATTGCCACGGGGCTGCAGGCACTGGATGCGGCAATTGTGGCTGGCAATGCTGTAAAGCTTGGCCTCACGCAGACTTCCCGGCTCCAGCTCGTAGATTTCCTGGCGCAACAGCATGCCCTTGCAAGCCCGGAGTGCCTCGCGCCATTCGTCGTGCTCTAGTTGTGCCGAGAGGTCCGGCTCCGGCAAGGCACGCTCGACAAATGCCCCGGAGTTCGCAAGCAGTTCGAGGCGAGCTGCGTAACGCTGGGGAAAATACTCGGACTGAAATTGCCCAAGGATGCGCTGCCGGTCAAGCGCCGCCCCGGTTTGGTACCAGGTGACGGTCTTGACCGGTGCTTGATCGACCAGGGGGTCCCGGAAAGCCTCGATGTCGATTTGTTCGACGCGGCCAAAACCGCGAAATTCGCGTTCGACGCCGTCGAAATGGCCGTGATGGTAGCGATACAGGCTGGTGAAAGTCGTTCCCCGCCAGGCGTCAGTGACTTCAACCCTGCTGACGCAATGAACAGGAAACGGCAGACGCGTGACCCACGGCTGGCCGGCTGCGAGATCTTCCAGATAAAAGTGGGTCGAAGGCGTGTATTCGATCCGGGTCTGCGCGCCGAGGTTGTTGCAGACGCCGGTCAGGAGGTGCGGCTTCTGGCCGCCCATGAGGTCGATGTAGCGTACCGGCGCCGCCGTGTCGCCAGGCAGATGCGAGTTCCAAACCAGGCAGGCCGTGCCGTTGCCGAGCAGATCCGCAACCTGAACCGCTGGCAGATTCTCCGTTGCCACCGGCAGAGCGATCGGCAAGGGATCGCTCAAGCGGTTGCCGGAGCGGTTGAAGAACAAGCTCGCACCATCCCGCCCCAGATAAATGATATCGACCGGACCGCTGCCATCCGTGTCGGCCAGGCGGATACGCCGGGGGTCGAAATGCTCGGGATGGTCGAAGCGAGGCGAATTGCCCAGAATCACCTTGCGCCCGAAATGACCGTAGCCGAGATTGGGCCAGTAGCAGACTTCGCCGTTGCGGATACGCACCAGATCAGTCAGCCCGTCACCACTCATGTCGGCGAGAAAGACGGACTGCCCGCTTTCCGAAAACAGCAGCCGGGGAGCCTCATTCTCATCGGCGGACTGGTGCTTGCTATCGGCGTGACCAAATCCTGCCTCGCCGAGGGAGGCATGCCAGGTCAGCACCTCGTCCTCGGTGATCAGCGCGTCTGCACGGCCGTCGCCGGTCAAATCGACAAACCGCAGATTGGCATCACTCCAGTCGATATTCGGCAGATTGGCAAATGGCACATGACGACGCCAACCGGCCGCGCTATCGCGCTCGTAAAAACCGGGAGCCGGTCCGGCGAAATCGACCACGTCGACACTGCCATCCCCCGCCAGATCAAGAAACTGGTGACGGCTGGACGCGCCAAGCGCCAGCGATGGCAACGGCGCAACCAGGCGCTGGGCACCGAATTCCCCGTTGCCGCGATTGGGCTTGTAATACCAGCCCCCCTGCTGCTCGTGCAAAACGCCACTCAATCCCTCGCCGTCCAGATCGACCCACTGGTACCCCGCTCCCTGGGTGCCGACCGGCAGGTTGGCCAGCGCTTCGGCGACGATAACTTTCGGCGCACCGACAACGTCCGCCTGGCTGTAAGTGAAAGCAATCGGCGGTAGCGCCCGATCCCGGTACGCGTTGTCGGCAAATTCATAGGCTCGCTGGGTCACCGTTGCGAGCGTCGCGTATCCCCCGGCGCGGGGCGCACGAAGCGACGCTTCGTCGACATCGCGATAGCCGAATTCCGTGGCACGTACCAGCATGGATGAGGGCGTGAGCGCCTCAAAACAGTGGTACGTCAGAATGCGCCAGCAAAGCCGATGACAGCGAAGATCAAAACCGGCACGGTAATTCGAGAACACGTCAAGACGCTGCATGGGCCGTCCACGCAGCACCTCCTCGCTGCGGGCGGGAGACACCGGCGCCCGTGGGTCACCATAATCGAAGATAGTCCGGAAAAACCACTCGTCCGGTGGCACCTGCGGCCACATGCCGGTTGCCTCCAAGTTCGGCAGGAAGGGATAGCGGTTGCCATAAAGAATCTCGCTCGGGTAGCGATATCCCATGTGTTGCTGGCGAGTCCGGTTGCGCTCCCAAACCTGGTCCCGCTCGAGTTCATCCGGATCGTCCGCGACGTAGCGGTAGTCGATGACATTGCCCTTGTCATCGTGGCGCTGGCAGATCAACCACTGGAAAATGCGCGCAGGATTCGCCGGATCAGCAACACAACTGTCGGCAGAGCGTCCGTACCAGCTGGTGACGTTATCGCGGCTGATCGTGCGCCAAAAAACTGCTTCCGGATGATCGCCCTCGGTCCAACGCTCAATGCGGGCAAACAAGCCCTCGACCCGGGGGCGGAAAGATGCGATGTCGTAAAGCTTCCCGTAAACGACAACCCCTTGGGCAATCTCGCCAGTGGGAACCAGATCTTCAGCACCGGAAAGAATGAAAACGTCAGAGGCTTCCACATCGCGGTAGCGCGGCAAACCCTTTTCCGTCTTGCGGGAAATCGACGGTAAGGAGAGGCTCCACCCCAGCCCGAACGGCCCATTGCCGGCACCGGAATCATAGGTCAGCGCAAGTTCGGGAGCGAACCCACCGCGTCCGGGAGCGGTAGCAATCGGCACCGACATCGAGCCAGTGCCGTTAACAGGGTTGGCCGCGAACTTCTCGCCGATACCCTTGATGGCTCCGCCACCTTTGGGCAGCGAAAGCGCCGGCGCACGAGTCAAAAATGGGGCAGCACCCGCCTCGCCTTGCCCAACCTTATTGGATGTCTGCGCTTGCAATATCACCTCCTTGAGGTAGATGGCTTGCGAGCCAGACACACTACATCTGCTGCAAGGCTATACGATGCTGTTTCACTTTGGCTTGCGATGACATTTAATTTCCCGCAAGTGTCTCACTCCGTTTGCGTTCTGAGAACTGGCGAAAAATGCACAGAAATCAATTCGCAGCCGGTTGCTGACGATCGATCGGAACGATGGCTTGTTGAACAAGAGCAATTCTCCGTCCTGAGGGTCACCATGGCTCAGCAGTTGGGGCAACGCAGCCGTTCAGTCAGCGGGATCTGAACGACCGCCATGGCCCCTCCCGCTTCATCCCCACTTCACACAGCCTCATAACCACCTCACCTGCCCCGTCCAGACTCGCCCCGTCATTCAACCAGGGAGCCAATCATGGACAGGAAACTGCTTTACAAGATCGTTGCCATCGTCGGCATGTCTATCCTTCTGCTGGTGCCGCTGGCGCTGATCGAGGGGCAGATTCGCGAGCGCAGCCAGCGCCAGCATGAGGTGCAGCAGAACATCGCCGAGAGTTCGGCCGGGGCGCAGACGCTGATCGGGCCGATCGTCGTGCTGCGCTACCGCGAGCGCCTGCGCGAAACGCGGGTGGCGCCGGAGACCGGCAAGATTACCGAGAGTACGCGGGTGGTCGAGCATCGGCGGCTGGTGGCGCCCGAGTCGCTGGCCGTCGACGGCGAGGCCAAGGTCGAGACGCGCCAGCGCGGCATCTACCAGGCGCGGCTGTTCCACCTCGACAGTCAGGTGGCCAGCCGCTTCCGCTTCAACGCGCCGACGCCGAGCGCCGACGCCGAACTGCTCGACCTGCAGGCGACGCTGGTGGTCGGCCTCTCCGATCCGCGCGGCGTGGCCAGCGATCCGGAGGTGACGATCAACGGCCAGCGTCATCGCTTCGCCAGCGGCAAGATCGATCCGGAAATCATGCCGCTGCAGCAGTTGACCGTGGCACTCGGCCACATCGAGGCCGGCAAGCCCTACGATTTCTCGCTGGCCTTTCCGCTGCACCTGACCGGCACCACGCGCCTGGCGATTGCGCCGGTTGGGGAGAGCAACCGCATCGCGCTGAAGTCGGCGTGGCCGCATCCGAATTTCGGCGGCCGCTTCCTGCCGCGCGAGCGCAGTGTTGGTGCCGACGGTTTCAGCGCCCGCTGGGAAATCTCGCACCTCGCCCGCAACTTCGACAACACGCTCAACCCGAACAGCGGCGAGGCGCTGGCCATCGACTTCATCAACCCGGTCAATGTCTATCTGCAATCGGAGCGCGCGGTGAAGTACGGCGTGCTGTTCATCGTGCTCACCTTCGCCGGTTTCTTCCTCACCGAAATCCTGCGCCGGGCGCCGATCCATCCGCTGCAATACCTGCTGGTCGGGCTGGCGCTGGCGATCTTCTTCCTGCTGCTGATCGCCTTCTCGGAACACATGCCTTTCGCCACTGCTTACGGCATCGCGGCCGCCGCCTGTATCGGGCTGATCGCCTGGTATCTCGCTGGCGCGCTCGGCGGGTGGCGTCAAGGTATCGCCTTCGGCAGCGGCCTGACCGGCCTCTACGGCGTGCTCTTCGGCGTGCTACGCTCGGAAGACAACGCGCTGCTGATGGGCAGCCTGCTGCTGTTCGCGGCGCTCGGCGCGACCATGCTGGCGACCCGGCGGCTCGACTGGTACGGCCTCGGCCGCAAGGCGGAGGACGCCTGATGCCGGCCGGTTCCGCCTTCGGCCGTGGCGCGGCGACGCTGGTGGCCAAGCTCTGGCCGCTGGCGTTGCTGCCTTCGGCCTGGCATTACCAGCACCCGCTGCTGTTCAGCCTGCGCCACGTCGAAAGCGCGCTGCTGTGGGTGCTGCCGCTGCTCGGCCTGCTCTGCTGGCGACGGTTACCGGGCGCCGCCCGGGTGCTGCTGGTCGGCGTCGGGCTGCTGCTCGGCTGGCAGGCGCTGGACTATCACCGGCAGCGCGCAGCGGTCCTGGCCGCCGGGCCGGCGATGCAGGCCGTCGGCCGGCATTTTGTCGTCGGCTATACCGATGTCGAGGAAGTCCGCAAACTGGCGGAAAATGGCCTGATCGGCGGCATTTACATCGGCCGGCGCAACGTGCGCGGGCGCAGCCTGGCCGAGGTGCGCGCCGAGATCGTCGGCCTGCAGGCGCTGCGAGATCAGGCCGGTCTGCCGCCGCTGATCGTCGCCGCCGACCAGGAGGGCGGCCGGGTCAATCACCTGTCGCCGCTGCTCGAACGCCTGCCGCCGCTAGCCTGGGTGACCGGGCAGCCCGACCCCGGACTGGCCGCGCAGGCCTAAGGGGCGCGCCAGGGTGGCGCGCTGGCCGGGCTCGGCATCACCCTCAACTTCGGCCCGGTGGTCGATCTGCGCCCGGTCGAGCGGCCGGCCGGCGACATGTTCAGCGATATCCCGGCGCGCGCCATCGGCAGCGATCCGGAAGGCGTCGCCGAAGTCGCCGCCGGCTACCTTGACGGGCTGGCTGCCAGCGGCGTGCGCGGCACGCTGAAGCATTTTCCCGGTCTCGGGCGGGTCGACCGTGACACGCACCTGCGCCCGGCCCGGCTGGCCGAAACCCCGGCCGAACTGGCCGCCGACTGGCTGCCCTTCCGCACCCTGGCCGGCCACGCCGGCAGTGCGCTGATGCTCGGCCACGTGACGCTGGAAGCGCTCGACCCGCATCGCGCCGCCTCGCACTCGCCAGCCGTCGTCAACCTGCTGCGCCGCGACTGGGGCTACGACGGCGTGCTCGTCACCGATGACCTGAACATGGGCGCGGTGTACAACCTCGGCATCGGCAAGGTCGCCGGCGAGGCGTTGGCCGCCGGTGTGGACCTGATACTGGTCAGCTACGACCCGCGTCAGGTTTACCGGGCCCTCCATGGAGCGGCAAAGGCGCTGAGCAGAGGCGAATTGCCCGCCGAAACGCTGGCGGGAAGCGCCAAGCGGCTGACACATTTGGTTACCGAGGCAGAGCGCGCGCCATGTTTAGACTACGATTGAAGCCATCGCCGCCCCAAGGAGCCCTGTCATGTCCCTGAGCAACCGAATCCAACTGATCTGCTACCCCGACCGGATTGGCGAAAATCTGCGCGACCTCGCCGACTTTCTCGAAACCAGGCTGGGCGACGCAATCGGCGGCGTGCACCTGCTGCCGATCTATCCGTCGAATGCTGATGCAGGCTTTTCGCCGCTGACGCATCTGGAAGTCGACCCAGCCTTCGGTGACTGGAACGATGTGGAGCGCATCGCTGCTCGCTTTGAACTATGCGTCGACCTGATCCTCAACCACATTTCCGACGCCTCTCCCGAGTTTCTCGACTTCCTGGACCAGGGATTCGCCTCGCCACATGCGGACCTGTTCGTCCATGTCTCGCGCATGGGCGAGATCACCCAGGACGACCTGGCGCGCATTCACATTCGCAAGGAAAAGGAACCCTTCCGCGATGTCGAATGTGCCAACGGCGACCGTAGCCGGCTGTGGTGCACCTTCACCGATCAGCAGATCGATCTGGATTACCGCTCGCCCAAAACTTTTGCGCTGATGCAACGCTACATCGAGTTCCTGACGGCGCGCGGCGTCCGGCTGTTCCGTCTGGATGCCTTCGGCTATACGACCAAGCGCATCGGCAGCACCTGCTTCCTGGTCGAACCGGAGGTGTACGAAATCCTCGAATGGTTCCGCCAGACCTGTGCCGAACACGGGGCGGAGATATTGCCGGAAGTCCACGACCACCCCAGCTATCAGTTCGCGATTTCCGCTCGCGGCATGCGCCCCTACGCCTTTGCCCTGCCGCCGCTGGTGCTGTTTGCCCTGCTCGATGGCGACAGCCGTCACCTGAAGAACTGGCTACGCATGTGTCCGCGCAATCAGGTGACGGTGCTCGACACCCACGACGGCATCTGCATCCCCGATGTTGACGGCTTCCTGCCGGAAGACAAGGTCCGCGAACTGGTCGAGAACATTTCCGGGCGTAGCGGTGATCCCATCCTGCGCCGGTTTGCCGCCAACATCCACAGCGTCGGCGCCATCTACCAACTGACCTGCACCTTCTACGATGCCCTGATGCAGCATGACGATGCCTATCTGTGCGCCCGCGCCATCCAGTGCTTTGCGCCGGGTATTCCGCAGATCTACTACGTCGGTCTGCTGGCCGGCGCCAATGATTATGAACGGGCCGAACAATCGGGCGAGGCGCGCGACATCAACCGCCATCACTACAGCCTTGAAGAAGCCGATGCCGCCCTGCAGAAACCGGTCGTCCAGCGCTTGCTGCGGCTGATGCGCTTCCGCAACAACTACCCGGCTTTCGCCGGCCGCTTCGGACTGCATACGAGCAATCGCAGCGCACTGGCCATGGCCTGGCGGCACGAGGCGCATTACTGCCACCTGCTGGTGGACCTCAAATTCCGCAGCGCCACCATTACCTATCGTGATGAAGAAAGCGGCGAGGAGTGTTGTTTTCGCTGTTAGCGGCTGTTGCAATCAACCACCTTGCTCGCTCCGCTCGCCTCAGGAACGCACCGTCGCACTCTGTTGCCAATCCAGACGGAAATTGACAAGAGCTATTCAGGTGGCGGCCGAGTTAACGTAGGATGGCGCCGCCAGGAGGAGTGCGATGAACAACAACCAAAACATACGAACGGGCCATTCGTGCGCCGAGACTGCGGCAGAAGCCGTGGCGGAATTCGACGAGCAGGTGCGCCAGCCGGCGATGGCGCTGGTGCTCTTCTTCTGCTCCAGCGCCTACGATCTGCCGGCGGTGGCGGCCGAGATGAACCGGCGCTTCGCCGGCATCACGGTGGTGGGCTGTACGACGGCCGGGGAGATCGGGCCGGCGGGTTATCGGGGACGCAGTATTTCCGGCATGAGTTTTCCGGCCGGCGCTTGCACTGCCGTGGCCGGCGGCATCGACGGCTTGCAGTCGTTCGAGATCGCTGTCGGGCGGGATTTCGCCCAGGGCCTGCTGGGGCGACTGGAGCAGCAGGCGCCTCAGGCCGACGCCCGCAACAGCTTCGGCCTGTTGCTGATCGACGGTTTGTCGATGCGCGAGGAGCCGGTGACCCATGCACTGCAGGATGGCCTCGGCGGTATCCGCATGATCGGCGGTTCGGCCGGCGACGACCTCAAGTTCGAGCGCACCTGGGTCTTCCACGACGGCGCCTTCCATAGCGACAGCGCGGCACTGGTGCTGGTGTCGACCGAGTTCCCTTTCCGCGTCCTCAAGACCCAGCACTTTGTTTCGGACGGCGAGCGCATGGTGGTGACCGAGGTCGATGCCGCACGCCGCGTGGTCAAGGAAATCAACGGCTTGCCGGCCATCGAAGAGTATGGCCGCATCGTCGGCGTGCCGGCGGCTAGCCTGATGCCGAGCCACTTCGCGGCCTGGCCGGTGGTGGTGATGATTGATGGCACGGACTTCGTGCGTTCCATCCAGCACGCCAATCCGGACGGCAGCCTGACCTTCTACTGTGCCATCGATGAAGGCGTCGTACTGCGGGTGGCGCGGGGCAAGGATCTGCTGGGCCGACTGGAGCACACTTTCGACGAACTGCGCGCCGACCTCGGGGGCCTCCAGGCCATGCTGGTCTGCGACTGCATCCTGCGTAACCTCGAAGCGGAACGGGACGGCAGCAAGGAGGCGGTGGGCGAGTTGTTCCGGCGCAACAACGCGGTCGGCTTCGCCACCTACGGCGAGCAATTCGGCGGCGTCCATGTCAACCAGACACTGACTGGCATCGCCATCGGCAAGGGAGCGAACGCCGATGACTGAGCCCGTGACGCCCGGCGACGAGGCTGCGCTGCGCAAGGAAATTGCCCGCCTCAACAAGGTCGTGCAGGCGCTGATGAATCGCGCCGAACGCGAGACCAGCACGCGTTCCAGCAGCTTCGGCCTGTTCCAGGACGCGGTCATGCTGGAGAACCAGATCCGCCGGCGCACGGAGGAACTGGAGGCAGCCTTGCGCGAGAACGAGCGCATCAACCGCGACCTGACGCAGGAAAAGGATGAACAGCGCAAGCTGATCGAGGAGCTGGAAGAGGCACACAACCAGTTGCTGCAATCCGAGAAGCTGGCTTCGATCGGCCAGTTGGCTGCCGGTGTCGCCCACGAGATCAATAACCCGATCGGCTTCGTCAATTCCAATCTCGGCACCTTGAAGAGCTATGCGGACCAACTCCTCGGCCTGCTCGACGAATATGCGAAGAGCGAGGTCGAACTGTCGCCGGAGACGGTACGGCGGCTGGCGCAGGCCAGGCAGACCGCCGACATCGATTTCATGCGCGTAGACATGGCGGCGCTGATCGCCGAATCGATCGACGGCGCCAGCCGCGTCCGGCGCATCGTCCAGGACCTGCGCGATTTCTCGCGACCAGGCGATGCCGAATGGACGACCATCGACCTGCACACCTGCATCGACAGCACCCTCAACGTTGTCTGGAACGAGATCAAGTTCAAGGCCGAAGTGGTCCGAAACTACGAACAACTGCCGCCGGTCGAATGCCTGCCTTTCCAGCTCAACCAGGTGTTCCTCAACCTCCTGGTCAACGCCGCCCACGCCATACCCGAGCGCGGCACCATCACCATCCGCACCTCATGCGACGGCGACTTCGCCTGCGTTGCCGTCACCGATACCGGCGTCGGCATGGCGCCGGAAGTGCGCGACCGCATTTTCGACCCCTTCTTCACCACGAAGCCTGTCGGCAAGGGCACCGGCCTCGGCCTGTCGGTCGCCTACGGCATCGTCGACAAGCACAACGGCCGCATCGAGGTCGACACCGAGCCAGGCCAGGGAACGACCTTTACCATCCGGCTGCCGATCAAGCGCGGCTGAGCGTGGCCGCCTCCGGGAGGGGCGCGCTGAGCGGTGAACTGCAGGCGCTCTGCTCGAGATCGCTGTCGCATTTAACAGCTCCTCGAGGAGCTGTTGTGTGGATGCTTACTCCAGCAATGACCTGCCGCCGCTCAGTAAGTCTTGTACGGCAGGAACTTGCCGCTCATGACGATCTTGACCCGGTCGCCCTTGGGATCCGGTTCGCGGGTGAGGTCCATGTTGAAATCGATGGCGCTCATGATGCCGTCACCAAATTCTTCATGGATCAGCGACTTGAAGGTTGTGCCATAGACGTTGATCAGTTCGTAAAAGCGGTAGATCAGCGGATCGGTCGGCACCGCGGTGGGCAGCGAACCCTTGTAGGGAACAACCTGCAGTTGGGCGACGGCCTCTTCCGGCAGGTCGAGGGCGGCACCGACGGCCTTGGCCTGGGTCTCAGTCAGGGTCATCTGGCCGAGCAGTGCGGCGGTGCTCCATTCCTTGCTATGGCCGACAACTTCGGCCAGATCGGCCCAGGTCAGCTTCTTTTTGACTTTCTGGGTAACGATCAGATCGGTGACTTGTTCGCGGTTCATGGTGGGGCTCCTTGGGTTTAAGCGGCAAACGGTAGGGTGCCCGGCTCATCTTCGCCGGGGCGGACGACCGGGGGCTGGAGTTCATCGACCGGTTTCGGGTCTTTTGAGCGACTGACCAGAAAATCGACCAGGTGATTGCGGATGCGGTAGTAACGCGGATCGTGGTGCATGTCGTGGCGGGTACGGCTGCGCGGCAGCGTGACTTCGACAATCTCGGCAATCCGTGCCCGCGGCCCGTTGCTCATCAGCAGGATGCGGTCGGAGAGCAGGATGGCTTCGTCCACATCGTGGGTGATCATGAACACCGTCTGCGCCGTAGCCTGGACGATGTTCAGCAGCTCGTCCTGAATGGTGCCGCGGGTCAGCGCATCGAGCGCACCGAAGGGTTCGTCGAGCAGCAGCATCTTGGGCTGGATGGCAAAAGCGCGGGCGATGCCGACGCGCTGCTTCATGCCGCCGGAGAGCATGCTCGGCTTCTTGTACAGGGCCTGGCCGAGGCCGACCATCTCCAGATACTTGGCGGCCTGCGCCTCGATCTCCTGCTTCGACCAGTCCGGCCAGCGCGAACGGACGGCGAACTTGACGTTCTCGATAACGCTCATCCACGGCATCAGCGCATGCCCCTGGAAGACGACGCCGCGATCCAGGCCGGGTCCGACCACTTCGCGGCCGTCCATGATCAGGTTGCCGCTGGTGGCCGTTTCGAGGCCGGCCAAGGCATTCAGAATGGTCGTCTTGCCGCAGCCGGAGTGGCCGATGATGCAAACGAACTCACCCTTGACGATGCTGAAATTGACATTCTCGAAGACCGGCGCATCGTTGCCGGGATAGGATTTGGCGAGGTTCTCTACGATCAGGAAGGACATGGCTCACTCCGTATAGCTGACCAGCTTCTGCAGGCCGGCAAAGCAGCGGTCGAGGATCATGCCGACGACGCCAATGACCAGGATGGCGAAGATCACGTTGGGCAACGCCAGGTTGTTCCACTCGTTCCACACGAAGTAGCCGACACCGGTACCGCCGACCAGCATTTCAGCGGCGACGATGACCAGCCAGGCGATGCCCATCGAAATGCGCATGCCGGTCAGGATGGTCGGTGCGGCAGCCGGCAGAATCACCGTCAGGGCCTTGCGCAGCGGCCGGACTTCCAGCGTACGGGCGACATTCAGCCAGTCCTTGCGGACGTTGGCGACACCGAAAGCGGTGTTGATCAGCATCGGCCACAGCGAACAGATGAAGATGACGAAGATGCCCGAGAGGTCCGAGTCCTTGATCGTGTACAAGGCAAGCGGCATCCAGGCGAGCGGCGAGATCGGCTTGAGCACCTGGATGAAGGGGTCCAGCGCCCGATGCAGCAACGGTGACATGCCGATGGCGAAACCGATCGGCAGCGCCACCAGGATCGCCAGGGCGAAGCCCACCCCGACGCGGCCCAGGGAGTGACCGAGCTGAATGGCCATACCCTTGTCGTTCGGCCCGTTGTCCTTGAACGGATCGGACAGGTGGGTGACGATGGCCTTGCCAATCTCCTGTGGCGGTGGGAAGCCGCCGGACTTGGCCGCCCCCTTGCCCATCAACGCCGCGTACTCGTCCTGCTCCGCCGACTGCAGCCCGCTCTCTTTCGGCAGGGTGGCGACAAACCACACGGCGATGAAGAGAGCGAACAGCACGACCGACAGCAACAGGCTTTTCCAGTGCTCGTTTTTCATGGAACGCTTTCGTCAGGCCTTCTTGATGGCGAAGGAGTTCACGTAGGCCTCGGCTTTCATCGGGTCGAACTCCTTGCCCATGACCTTGAACTTGGCGTAGTTCTCCTTGGGCGCCGGCATGCCGATCGCGGCCATGTGCTTGCGGGCGTCGGTGATCAGATACACCTTCTCGGCAATCTCCTTGTAATTCACGTCGCCCTTGATGTAGCCCCAGCGCTTCATCTGGCTGAGAATCCACACTGCCATCGAATACCACGGGAAGGGGTCGAAGTCGGCGCGCGTCGGCACGTTCTGCACGTTGCCCAGGCCGTCGGCAAACTTGCCGGTCAGCACCTGTTCGAGCACCGTTTTCGGCTGATTGAGGAAGGCGGCTGGCGACAGCACTTCGGCCATGATCGGGCGATTCTTCGGGTCGCGGGCCATCTTGGCGGCGGTCAGGATGGCGCGGTAGAGCGCGGCGAAAGTGTTCGGGTTCTGCTTGACGAAATCGGTCGGCACGCCGAACGAGCAGCAGGGGTGGCCATCCCAGATTTCCTTGGAGAGGATGTGGATGAAGCCGACCTCGTCATAGACCGCGCGCTGGTTGAAGGGGTCGGGGCCGAGATAGCCATCGAGGTTGCCGGCGCGCAGGTTGGCAACCATTTCCGGCGGCGGCACGACACGGATCTGGATATCCTTGTCCGGGTCGAGCCCATGCTCGGCAACGTAGTAGCGGAGCAGGAAGTTGTGCATCGAGTACTCAAACGGCACGGCGAACTTGAAGCCTTTCCACTGCCGCGGATCGCGCTTGTCCTTGTGCTTGACGTGCAGGGTGATCGCCTGACCGTTGGTGTTCTGGATGGTGGCGACGTTGAGCGGAATCGGGTTGGAACCGATGCCCATGCTCATGGCGATCGGCATCGGCGCCAGCATGTGGGCAGCATCGTATTCGCGGCTCAGTGTCTTGTCGCGGATCAGCGCCCAACCGGCGGTCTTGACCACCTGGACATTGAGGCCTTCCTTCTTGTAGAAGCCGAGCGGATCGGCCATCAGCAGCGGGCTGGCACAGGTGATGGGAATGAAGCCGATCTTCAGGTCCTTCTTCTCCAGCGGGCCTTTTTCCTGGGCCATGGCCTCCAGCGCGGCCAGCGGGAAGAAGCTGGACAGTGCCGCCATCGCCGTCGACCGGCCAACGGCGCGCAGGAAGCGACGGCGCTCGCCGTCATCCGGGAAGACGGCGCGCATGATCGCCGATTCGATGGTGCGGCGGTTCAGCGATTCCTCGTTGGCTTCGATCGGCAGATCGGCGGCCTGGGCCGACGCAGCATCATGCTCGGCTTGCGAATGGTGCTTGCCGCAGGAACAGCTACCGAGCTTGATACCGTCGCTGAATGGGTCCTTGAAAGCAGACATGACAATCTCCTTCTGGAAAATCGATTAAAGAGGGGCTTCGTGAAATTCGATGTCGTGGCGGTAGAGGTCGTAGGCGCGGTGGTATTCCATGACGCGGGCGACGTCGGTGATGAATTCCTCGGCATAGCCGGCGCGGCGCAGCAGGTGGAAACCGAGCTCCATGCCGGAGGCGATACCGCCGGCCGTAACTAGGCGTCCGGCATCGACAACGCGCGCCCGGCTGACGCGGCAAGCCGGGGCGATCTCCGCCAGGCGATCGATCGGCGTCTTGCCCAGGTGTGAAGCTTCCAGACGGTCCGGCTCCTTGCGGTTGGTGGCTGGCAGGCCGTCGAGGAGGCCCATCCGGGCGTAGATCCACGAACCGGTGCAGACGCTGGTCAGCAGGCACTCGGGCGGCAGGGCCTGGATGTAACGATGGAGGTTGGCGTTGTGCATTTCCTGCCGCGTGCCGAAGCCACCGGGGATCAGAAAGGCGTCCATGGTCGGCTGGTCAGCGAAGCAGTAGTTGGGCAGGACGGTGAAGCCGGCCTGGGTCTGCACCGGGCGCATCGATTCGGCGATCAGGAAAGTATCGAGCTCCGGGTCCAGACGGCGGGCGACCGAGATGACGCCAGCCGGCGCCGCATAATCGATCACTTCGGCATCCTTGAACACGTAGATACCCAGCCTGAAACCTTGCTTGCGCGGCATGAACAACTCCTGATGATGGATCCGGGCCAACCTGGCGCCTCGTTGCGACCAAGCTTCTTCTGGGACCCATCATCGCCAAGAGGCGAGCTGCCGTGTATCACGACAGCCATGATTCGCCTGTAGTGGGATCACTACACGCTGATCAATCGATGGCGGGCGGCGTAGCCAAAAAGGTCGGCCGCATTGTGCAGGCCCAGCTTCTCGAAGATGCGGGCACGGTAGGTGGAGATGGTGTTGGCCGACAGCATCAACTGCTGGGCGATCTGCGAGATGCTGCGCCCCTGCGCCAACAACTGGAGCACCTGGAATTCGCGGTTGGAGAGCACCTCATGCGGCGCGCTCTCGTCGCCGGCAGCCCCGCGCACGTTCTCCGCCAGCAGCTCGGCGAGCACGGGCGTGATGTAGAGGCCACCGCTGGCCACCTTGGCGATGGCGGCAAACAGGATGTCCGGGCTGCAGCCCTTGTTCAGGTAGGCATGGGCGCCGCCGCGGATGGCGCGCAGGGCGAATTGGTTCTCCGGATACACCGACAGCATGATCACCCCGAGACGGGGGAATTCGCCATGCAGCGTCTTCAGGACATCCAGTCCATCACGCTCGCCAAGGGCGATATCCAGCAACACGACATCGACCGCTGTCGAGCGCAAGATACGCAGGGCCGAGGGGCCGTCCTCGGCATCGTGGATGGCACCGATCGCCTGGTCCTCGGAAAGGATCTGGCGCAGGCCCCGGCGGATGATCATGTGGTCGTCGACGATGAGAATCGCGGTCATCACATTCCTCAGGCAATGACGTTCGGCAGGCGCAGCATGATGCGGACACCCTTGCCGGGACTGCTGATGATTTCCAGGCTGCCGCCCAGCGCCAAGGTTCGTTCGCGCATGCCCAACAGACCGAAGGAGGTCGGCTGCCGCGGCACCCGCATACCCTGGCCGTCGTCGGCGATGAGCAGTTCCAGATCGCGCCCCGTGGCGCTGACCCGCAATTCCACCCGGCTTGCCTGGGCGTGGCGGGAAACGTTGGTCAGGACCTCCTGGACGATGCGGTACAGCGCGATCTCCGCGTCTCGACCGAGCCGACAGCGTTCGATCTCCGGCGAACAGACAAAACTGCAGCTCAGCCCGCTGCGTTTCTGGAAATCGAGCAGCAGGCCCTCCAGCGCTGCCCACAGGCCCAGGTGGTCAAGGATGCCGGGACGCAGGTCGTTGAGGATACGCCGCACGGCCTGCATGGCATGGTCACCAATGTCGAGCATGCTGTCCAGCTTGCCCCCCAAGGCAGGATCATCGGCCAGCCGATGGCGCAGCCAACTCATTTCCAGTTGCAATGCCGTCAGCGCAGCCCCCAATTCGTCGTGAACATCGCGGGCGATGTGCCGCCGCTCCTCCTCACGCACCGAGTTCAGGTGCGCTGCCAGGCGGCGCAGCGATTCGTTCGACTGACGCAGGTTGTCGTGGGCGACCGTCAGTTCGGCGGTGCGCTCGCGCACCCGCTTCTCCAGTTGGTCGTTGGCTTCCTGCTGCAGCCGGGCGCTGCGCTTGCGTTCGGTAATGTCGTTGAAGGTGACGACGGCACCGACTACCGTTTCCCCGTCCCGGATCGGGTAGGAGGCGTACTCGGCGGGGAAGCTGCTGCCATCGCGTCGCCACAAAACCTCGTCATCGACCCTGACCCCCTGCCCCTCGCGGAATGCCTGATAGATCCGGCATTCGTGCACCGGCATCAATGTTTCGTCCGCATGCGAGTGGTGGATCAGATAGTGCATCGGCCGCCCGAGCACTTCATCCGGGGTATAGCCGAGCATCACCGCGCCGGCCTCGTTGATGAAAATGCAGCGGCCTTTCAAATCAATGCCGTAGATGCCTTCGCCCGTCGACTCGAGGATCATCTCGAGCTGACGACGCCAGGCGGCATGGTGGGAAAGATTGTGCAGATTGGCGAACATGGCCGGAATCGGTGGACTGTTGCCTTGTTCAAGCAACCGGGATGCCAACGACACGAATGGCCTGCCGCATGGGCAGGTCTTGCCAGAAGCGCACCAGCTGCGCACCAGTTCGGCGCACAGCGCCGCGGGATGCGAGATGTTGGTGCAGGGAAGCCGGGGCCTGACGCCAAAGGGTGAAATTTTCAGCAACGCCATCTGCCGAACGTGTCGATTTCAGCCAAACCCGCACGTCGTACACATGAAGCCCCTCATTCACCAGGAGAACACCATGCGCTACATGATCATCGTCAAAGCCACCCCCGAATCGGAAGCGGCATGCACGCCAGCTCCCGAGGAAGAACTTCTTGCAGCCATGGCGGCATTCCACGAGGAACTGGCCCGCGCTGGCGCACTGCTCGATGCTTCCGGGCTCAAGCCCTCGTCGGCCGGTTGGCGCCTCCGCTACGAGGGCGACAAACGCACCGTCGTCGACGGCCCGTTCGCCGCTTCCAGGGAGCTGATCGCCGGCTATACCCTGATCCAGGCGCGCAGCCGCGAAGAAGCGCTTGAATGGAGCCGCCGCTTTCCCAACCCGAACGGCGCCGGGATGCCGGCTGAAATCGAGGTGCGCCCGCTCTACGGCCTCGAGGACTTCGCCCCCTCCCCGGCGATCGAGCGCTTCAAGGCGCTCGACCTGCCCGCCTGAGAACGAATCCACCCCTGCAGAGTCGATTGTTCATCGCCGCCGCAATGAACCCAGAAATGGGGACTCCTACCCAAGAGGAACATGCCATGCCCTATCTGCTTCTGATCGTCGAACCCCGCGGCCAGCGCGCCGCTTGCCCGCCAGATGAGGCGCACCGCCGTTACGACGCGATGATGGCCTTCACCAGCGACTTGCAGCGTGACGGGGTTCTTCTGCGCGCCGAATCGCTGCGCCCCGACGACCACGCCGTGCGCGTCAGCCGGAGCGCGCCGGACGCCCTGCCGTCGCTGGTCGATGGCCCCTTCGCCGAGGCCAAGGAAATGGTCGGCGGCTTTTTCCTCATCGACGTCGCCAGTCGCCAAACAGCGGTTGCCATTGCCGAGCGCTGTCCGGCCGTTGATTTTGCCGCTGTGGAAGTACGCGAATGCGCGCCTTGCCACGTACTGTAAGGAATTCACCATGAACGACGAAAATCTCATCCGCGCCGCTCTCAGCGAGTGGCAAGCCGCCTTCTGCGCCAAGGACGTCGACCGCCTGGTGGCGCTCTATGCGCCCGATGCCGTCTGCTTCGACGCCATCCCGCCATTTTCCGAAGGCGTCGAAAACTTTCGCCGGAAGATTGTCGACTGCCTGCCATACTTCCCCGAACAATTTGCCCTGGAGACTCGCGACCTGACGCTCGCGCTCGGCAGCGACCTGGCCTGCGCGCATTTTCTCTGGCACTTCACCGATGTGCCACCGGGTCATCCGGCCGGGCGCCACTGGTTGCGCAGTTCGATCGTCTGGAGGAAGCAGACCACCGGCCGCTGGCTGATCGTGCATGACCATTGCTCGGCGCCGTTCGATCCGTACACCGAAAAAACGGTCCTCTCCCCCGACGTTTCAGCCGCCGGGGAGACCTCCGCCGGCGGCTGTGGCGGCGCCAACTTCAATCCGGTCGGCTGGTTCGAAATCTACGTCAACGACATGGAGCGCGCCAAGGCGTTCTACGCGGCGGTTTTCGATTTCGCGTTCACCCGGCTCGAAAGTCCGATCGATCTCTGGGCATTCCCGATGCAGCCCGCGAGTTCCGGCGCGAGCGGCGCCTTGGCGCGGATGGAAGGCTTCGCTGCCGGCGACAACAGCGTGATCGTGTACTTCAACTGTGCCGATTGCGCCGTCCAGGCCACCCGCGCCGCTGAGTCCGGTGGCGAAATCGTCAAGGCGAAGTTCGCCATCGGCCCATACGGCCATATCGCGCTGGTCAAGGACACCGAGGGCAACATCATCGGGCTGCACTCGATGCATTAGCGCCGGCCAATGACGGTGACGGACGAAACACGCCGCGCCATCGAGGCCATCTGGCGCCTCGAAGCGCCGCGCATCATCGGCCGGGCGGGACGCCTCCTGCGCGATTTCAGCCTCGCCGAAGAAGCCGCTCAGGATGCCCTCCTGGCTGCTCTCGAAACTTGGCCGCGCGACGGCGTGCCGGACAACCCGGCGGCCTGGCTAATGACCGCCACGCAGCGACGCGCCCTTGACCAGCTGCGCCACGCCCGGCTCACTGCCGGCAAGGAGCACGAGATCGCGCGCGAACTCGATTTCCTCCACACGGCGGCCAGCGATGCGCATGGCGAAGCCGTCGACGCCCGTCTCGACGACGCCATCGGCGACGATCTGCTGCGCCTGATGTTCACCGCCTGCCATCCGCTGTTGCCGCCTGAAGCGCGCTCGGCGCTGACCCTGCGCGTCATGGGCGGGCTCACCACCGACGAGATCGCCCGCGCCTATCTGAAGCCGGAAGCGACCATCGCCCAGCGCATCGTGCGCGCCAAGCGCACCCTCGCGGCGGCCCGTATCCCCTTCGAAGTGCCGCGCGGTAGGGAACTGCACGAACGCCTGGCCTCGGTGCTCGAAGTCATCTACCTGATCTTCAATGAGGGCTACGCCGCCACCGCCGGCAACGACTGGCTGCGCCCGGGGCTGTGCGAAGAAGCGTTGCGCCTCGGACGCGTGCTCGCCGGCCTGATGCCCGGCGAAAGCGAAGTCTTCGGCCTGGTCGCGCTGATGGAAATTCAAGCCTCGCGCTTCGCCGCCCGCGTTGCGCCCGACGGCGAACCGGTGCTGCTGCTCGACCAGGACCGCCGGCGCTGGGATCGTCTGCTCATTCGCCGCGGTCTCGACGCCCTGGCGCATGCCGAAGCGCTGGCCGGCCCCTGGGGCTCCGGGCGCTATGCGTTGCAAGCCGGCATCGCCGCCTGCCACGCCCGCGCCGCACGCACCGAGGACACCGACTGGCAGCGCATCGTCGCCCTGTACGATGCGCTCGACCAGCTTGCCCCCTCGCCGGTCGTTCGGCTCAACCGTGCCGTCGCCGTCGCCGAGGCTTACGGCCCGGCTTCAGCACTCGAACTGGTCGACGGCCTGCGGGCCGAACCGGCGTTGCAGAACTACCACCTGCTGCCGGCGGTGCGCGGCGATCTGCTCATGCGTCTTGAACGGTTCGAAGAAGCGCGTGCGGAATTCGAACGGGCCGCTCAACTCACGCGCAATAGCCGGGAACGGGCGCTGTTGATCCAGCGCGCGTGCGTGGCCGGGAAATCCTGAGCGGGGCGGCATGAGCTTGTGTCGGCGCCTCAATGCCGAACACACGCTCGAAACATTTTTATACAAATGAAATACCCCGCTTCAGCCTATCTTCATATTGGCGAGTTCAAATGTACTCCGTCGCCCCACCCGGGGGACTTAACCTGACAGAGGACATCAACATGAAAAAACTCATCACATCGATCGTTATCGCCTTGACCGCCACCAGTGTATTGGCCGGCCCCACCTGCAATGCTCCGGAAGAAAAGTGGATGAAGGAGTCCGACTTCAAGGCACAACTCGAAGCTCAGGGCTACCAGATCAAGACCTTCAAGGTGAGCAAGGGCAAGTGCTACGAGATCTACGGTTTCGACAAGAATGGCAAGAAGGTCGAGATCTACTTCGATCCGATCACCGGCGCCGTGCTCGAAGTCAAAGCCTGATCAGTGCATCGATTCTGGCATACCGGCGGCGAGTGCTCAGGCAGTCTGACGCCGCCATCTTGGGAGCAACTGTCATGAACTACATTCAAACCAACGGCGGAGTCCGGGTCTGGGACCCATTCATCCGCATCTTTCACTGGAGCCTGGTCAGCTGCGTACTGCTGAACTATTTTGTCATCGACGACGGTGAATCACTCCACCAGTGGATCGGCTATACGGCAAGCGCCCTTGTGGTCGCGCGCATATTCTGGGGCTTCGTCGGCTCGAAGCACGCCCGCTTTGCCGACTTCTTCCCCACCCCCGCCCGGCTCAAGCAACATCTGCAACGGGTTATCTCGGGACAGCCCGATACGCATCCGGGACACAATCCGGTTGGCGCCCTGATGATGCTGGCACTGATCGCCCTGGTGCTGGCGCTGGGCGTCAGCGGTTACATGCAGTCGCTCGACGCCTTCTGGGGCGAGGAATGGTTGCAGGAAGTACATGAACTGCTGGGGACGACGCTGATCAGTCTTGCCGGCTTGCATGCGGCAGCGGCGATCATCATGAGCCGTGTCGAACGGACCAACCTGATTGGCGCAATGTTCTCCGGGGTGAAGGTTCGCCGCGGCGTAACGTCCAGCCGCTGACACAGCCGAAGCTCTAGAGCCATTTGCCCATGCGCCTGCTGCTGCTCGAAGACGACCCGATACTCGGCGAGGGCCTGCGCGATTTTCTGCGCTGCGAGGGGCACGTGGTCGACTGGTTCACCTCGCTGGCCGAGCTCACGGGCCTTGGCCAGGAGCCATTCGATCTGCTGTTGGTCGATTGGAATCTACCGGACGGCTCGGGCCTTGACTGGATCGCCGCCTTGCGTCGCCAGGGCACGGCCACCCCGGCCGTGGTGCTGACCGCGCGCGACCTGATCAGCGACCGCATCAAGGGCCTCGACAGCGGAGCCGATGACTATCTGGTCAAGCCATTCGCCCCCGAGGAACTTGCCGCCCGGGTACGGGCAATGGGCCGACGCCTGAGCGGCGTAGCCGGTCATCAACGTATCTTCGGCCGGGTCGAGATCGACCTCGGCGCGAAGATGGTGCGCCAGGACAACATCGAGATGGAGCTGACCGCGCGCGAATGGGCACTGCTTGAGGCGTTGGTGCTGCGCGCCGGGCGCATCGTCTCCAAGCCCGACCTTGATGCCTTGGTGAATGGTTTCGAGGGCGAAGCGATGAGCAACACGCTCGAAGTCCACATCAGCAACCTGCGGCGCAAGCTCGGCAAGGAGCTGATCGAAACCGTCCGCGGTATGGGTTATCGCATCCGGTGACCAGGACCACGCCGTCGATCCGCACTCGCCTGTCGCGCACGGTGATCGTGATTGCGCTGATCTGGAGCCTGGCGGTGACGGCCGCCGTTTGGTATGTGATCCAGCACGAGGTCGAAGAACTACTCGACCAGACGCTGCAAGAATCCGCCCAGATCATGTTCGGGCTGCTTTCGTACGACCTTCGGGAGTTGCCGGCCAATGCCGACAGTCCCGTGTCGATGCCGGCGCCGCCCCATCTCGAGCGCCTCATCTGGCAGGTGGTGGATAGCCGCAACAGAACCCTGCTGCGCTCACACAATGCCCCGGTTGCGCCGCTGCTGGCCAGTCCGACCGTGGGCCTCGCCGACGCTGGAGATGCCTGGCGGGTGTACGGCATGCGCCTGCCCGGAGATCGGAAATGGACCCTCTATGTGGCGCAAGAAGCTGCCGAACGCGAGGAAGCCAGTGTCGAGGCCGCACAGTACACGGCAGGCATGGCCCTACTGATCAGCCTGGGTTGCGCTTTGTGGATGAGCTATCGCCTGAAACGGGAGCTCCAGCCTGTCGCCGACCTGTCGCAGGCGGTGCTGCTCTTTGACCCGCTGGGCGATGCAGCAGACCTGCCCCCGGTGAGTCGCGCCGAACTGGCCCCCATGCATCGGGCCATTACCAGTCTGGGCGCCCGACTCGCGCAACGCGTGGCCAACGAGCGCGCTTTTTCCGCCCATGCGGCACACGCCCTACGGACCCCGCTGGCTGGCCTCGATGCGCAACTCGCCGTCGCCATGCGCGAAAGCCCAGCGGAGCTGCTACCACGCCTGACGCGCGCCCGCCTGGCGGCAAATCGCCTGCAGCGGGTGGTGACGGCGTTACTCGCCCTGTTCCGGAGCGGCAACAGCCCCCACTGGCAGGCACTTAGCCTGTCCGATGTCGTCGCCCACCTGAGCTTCGACAACCTGACCATAAGCTGCGAAGGTATCGATCAAATCGAAGCCGATCCGGATCTGCTCGCCGCTGCCCTGATGAACCTGCTGGACAACTCGGCACGCCACCAGGCCAGTCACGTGTCGATCGTCGTCAGCCAGGGCCAAAATACCGTCATCCAGGTCCGGGACAACGGCAGTGGCATCCCGGAGGTCAAGCGCCTGCAGCTTCAGCAGGCGCTTGACGCCCAAGACTACGCCGAGCGCACCGGATTGGGACTGATGCTGTCCGACATGGTCGCTCGAGCACATGGTGGCTCGCTGCAACTGTGCCGCGAAAACCAGGGCTGCGCGGTCGAACTGCATTTCGCCACACACCATTCAACCTGAATCCAATCAAAATCCGGCGATGGAGGACGACAGGTATGCTTCTGATCGCCCTCCGCTGGCGCCTGAGGGTTACCTGACCTTCAACTTGGCCTCAAGATGAGGGTCAACCGGTGGAATGACGCTGGTTCCTGCGGTCAGGGGCAAACGCGGCATGGTCTGCTGCGGGAAATTGCCACCAAGGCTACCGAGAAAGGCGACCAGATCCTTGACCTGCGCCGGTGAAAGATCCTTGTTCAACTGGGTCTTCGCCATCACCCGCACCGCCTCGTCAAGGGTCGCAACCTTTCCGTTGTGCAGGTAAGGCGCGGTCAGTGCAACGTTACGCAGGGTCGGCACACGCCATAGATGCCGATCACTCTCCTGCCCGGTCACGGAATGTCGACCGGTATCCGAGAGCAGGTCGTACTTCTTGTCGAACACACTGCCGGCGACGTTGGGAAACTTCATGAAAAAACCTTGACCCGCCGCCAGTGGCGGACCACTGAAATTGGCGCCCGAATGACACGCATTGCAACCCACTTCGGCAAAGGTTTGCATGCCGCGCAGTTGTTGAGCGTCCAGCGCGGTCTTGTCGCCCCTGACATAACGGTCGTACGGCGTGTCCGGGTTGATCAGCGTACGCTCGTATGCGGCAATTGCTTTCGCCATATTGTCGATGTTGAGCGGATCCTTTGCTTCGGGGAAGGCCGTCTTGAACAGCGGCAGATAGCCCGGAATGGCTTTCAGCCGCGCCACCGTAACCTTGGCGTCACTCATGCCCATCTCGATCGGATTGGTGATCGGTCCCTTGGCCTGTTCCTCCAGCGTGGCCGCGCGGCCATCCCAGAACTGGGCGGAGATAAAGGCGGCATTCCACACGCTGGGCGCACTGCGTCCGCCGCGCGCGTCATGCATGCCGATGGAGTGTGGCCGGTTATCATCCCCCGCTGCCATCACGTTGTGACACGAGTTGCAGGACATCGTCCCATGCTCGGAAAGTCGCGGATCGAAAAACAGCATCTTGCCGAGTTCGACCTTGGCCTCCGTCTGTGGATTGCTCGCCGGACTCGGCACCTGTTTCGGCAAGGCCTCCCATTGCTGAGCATGCACACCGAGCGGTAGTACAACCACGCCACAGAGCATCAATTTCAGTATCGATTTTTTCATCATCGTCACTCCTTCATCATTTGTCTGAAAGGGTCGAATGCTCTGCGCATCCCGTGCCCGATCGCCCTTGTCGATCAGCCGATCCAGCATGAAAGAACAGAACATTACGCAGCAGACAATTGCATACAGCATATGAATAACGCATGAACAACAAAGGATGATTTCCGAGATGCAAAGGGGGGGCAATCTGACACCGAGGGTATACCCCCCTATGCAAGTTGCCTGCGATGGCATCCAATCTGCATCAGAGAAATAATTAAATATGTAGGAACTGATTGCCGTATCTGGAATTACGGCTGCCCCATCAGGAGAAGCAATGAGCGATTTCATTCTGGAAACGCGCGGCCTGACCAAGGAATTCAAGGGCTTCACCGCTGTTTCCGATGTCAATCTCCAAGTGCAGCGCGGCACGATCCACGCGCTGATCGGGCCAAACGGCGCCGGCAAGACGACGGTGTTCAATCTGGTCACCAAGTTCCTGCCGCCGACCGCTGGAAGCATCCATTTCAAGGGCGAAGACATTACCCATGAAGCGCCGGCGGTCACCGCCCGGCGGGGTTTTGTCCGCTCCTTCCAGATTTCGGCGACCTTCCCGCACCTGACGGTGCTGGAAAACGTGCGCATCGGCCTGCAGCGCAAGCTGGGCACCGAATTCCATTTCTGGAAATCGGATCGCAGCCTGAACCAGCTGAACGACCAGGCAATGGCGCTGCTTGAGGCGGTCGACCTCGGCAGCTTTGCCGACACGGTGACGGCGGAAATGCCCTACGGCCGCAAACGCGCGCTGGAAATTGCCACGACGCTGGCCCTCGAACCGGACATGATGCTGCTCGACGAACCGACCCAGGGCATGGGGCACGAAGACATTGCGCGCGTCGTCGAGCTGATCCGCAAGGTGTCGGCCAATCGCACCATCCTGATGATTGAACACAACCTGTCGGTGGTCGCCAACCTGTGCGACCGGATCACCGTGCTGACGCGCGGCAGCGTGCTGGCCGAGGGAACGTACGAGGAAGTCTCGAAAAACCCGCAGGTGCTGGAAGCCTACGTCGGTTCGGACAACATCGACGATGCCCATCACTGAAGCGAATACACCATGACCAGCGCTTTCACTCCACACCCCGAATTTCTGCGCCTGAGTCGCCTGCATTCGTTTTACGGCGAATCGCACATCCTGCACGGCATCGACCTGAGCGTCAGCAAGGGCGAATGCGTCACGCTGCTCGGCCGCAACGGCTCGGGCCGGACGACCACGCTGAAATCGATCATGGGACTGGTCGGCCGACGGACCGGCTCGATCATGCTCAACGGCAACGAGATCATCAACGTGCCGACGCACAAGATCGCCCACCACGGCGTCGGCTACTGCCCGGAAGAACGGGCCATCTTCGCCTCGCTCAGCGCCGAGGAGAATCTGACCCTGGCGCCGGTCGTCGCCAGCGGCGGCATGTCGCTCGATGAGCTTTATGCGATGTTTCCGAATCTGCAGGAACGCCGCACCAGCCCGGGCAGCAAGCTGTCCGGGGGTGAGCAGCAGATGCTGGCGATGGCGCGCATCCTGCGAACAGGCGCCAAGCTCCTGCTCCTTGACGAAATCACCGAAGGCCTGGCCCCGGTGATCGTCAGGAAGCTGGGCGAGGTGATCAGCGAACTCAAGCAACGCGGCTTCACCATCATCATGGTCGAACAAAACTTCCGTTTCGCGGCACCGCTGGCTGACCGCCATTACGTGCTCGAACACGGGGAAATAATTGCCACCATCACCCGGGAAGAGCTCCCGGACAAGATGGACTGGCTGCACCGCGCACTCGGCGTCTAACCGGGCTTGCCCACCCCACTGGAGAAATCACGATGACCTCAACGAAACTGAAAATGACCGCCTGCGCCGCCGCCCTGGCTGCGCTTTCCTTTAATGCCCTGGCCCAGGTGTCCGGGGGTTCGGTGAAGATCGGCGTGCTGACCGATCTTTCCGGGACCTATTCCGATCTTGCCGGCTCCGGTGCCGTCCTCGCCACCCAGATGGCCATCGACGATTTCATCGCCAAAGAGAAGCCCAGTTTCAAGATCGAAATGGTCTCCGCCGACCACCAGAACAAGGCCGACATCGCCTCCAACAAGGCACGCGAATGGCTGGAGCGGGAAAGCGTCGATACGGTGACCGAACTGGTCACCACGTCCACCGCGCTGGCGGTCATGAAGGTGGCCAAGGAAAAGGATCGCATCGCCATCATGAACGGCCCGGCCTCGACCCCGATCACCAACGAGCAGTGCAACGACGTGTCCGTGCATTACACCTACGACACCTATGCGCTGGCCAACGGCACGGCCAAGGCGGTGACCCAGCAGGGCGGCAAGAACTGGTTCTTCCTGACCGCTGACTATGCCTTCGGCCACGCACTGGAAAAGGATTCCTCGGCCGTCGTCACCGCCAACGGCGGCAAGGTGCTCGGTTCGGTGCGCCACCCCTTCCCCGGCTCCGATTTTTCCTCTTTCCTGCTCCGTGCCCAGGCCTCCGGGGCGCAGGTGATCGGCCTGGCCAACGCCGGTGCCGATACCACCAACGCCATCAAGCAGGCGGCCGAATTCGGCGTCACCCCGAAGCAGTCGCTGGCTGGCCTGCTGATGTTCATCACCGATGTGCACGCCCTCGGCCTCAAGCCGACTCAGGGGATGTTCCTGACCACCGGCTTCTACTGGGACCGCAGCGACGAGACCCGCGCCTGGTCGAAGCGCTTCTACGACAAGCAGAAGAAGATGCCGACCATGGTCCAGGCCGGCCAGTACTCATCGATCTATCACTACCTGAAGGCAGTCAAGGCAGCCGGCAGCGACGACACGGCCAAGGTCATGGCGATGATGAAGAAAACGCCGATCAACGATTTCTTCGCCCGGAACGGCCAGATCCGCGACGACGGCCGGATGGTGCACGACATGTACCTGGTCCAGGTCAAGAAGCCAACCGATTCGAGGTATCCGTGGGACTACTACACGATCAAGGCGACCATCCCGGCGGCCGAGGCCTTCCAGCCGCTGGCCCTGTCGCGCTGCCCGCTGATCAAGAAGTAAGCGTCATCGCAATACCCGGCGCCCGCTACGGTTGGCGCCGGGACCGGAGCCTGCCATGGAAATTTTCGGAATCTCGACCGCCCTGCTCGGCAGCCAGTTACTGGTGGGCCTGATCAATGGCTCGTTCTACGCGATCCTCAGCCTCGGGCTGGCGATCATCTTCGGCCTGCTCAACATCATCAACTTCGCCCACGGCGCGCAGTACATGATGGGTGCGTTCGTCGCCTGGATCGCCCTGACCCGTTTCGGCATCAGTTACTGGGCAGCGCTGATCGTCGCGCCGCTGATCGTCGGCGCCGTCGGCGTGCTGATCGAACGCCTGATGCTGCGCCGGCTGTACAAGCTCGACCACCTCTACGGACTGCTGCTGACCTTCGGCCTGGCGCTGATCTTCGAAGGCGTCTTCCGCGACCAGTTCGGCATTTCCGGCGAAAGCTACGAAGTGCCGGAACTGCTCTCCGGCGGCGTCGATCTCGGCTTCATGTTCCTGCCCATCTATCGCGGCTGGGTGATCATCGCCTCGCTGACCGTCTGTTTCGGCACCTGGTACATGATCGAACGCACCAAACTCGGCGCCTACCTGCGCGCCGGCACCGAAAACTCGGCCATGGTCCAGGCGCTGGGCATCAACGTGCCGTTGCTGATCACTTTCACCTACGGTTACGGCGTGGCGCTGGCCGCCTTCGCCGGCGTGCTCGCGGCGCCGATCTTCCAGGTCAATCCGCTGATGGGTTCCAACCTGATCATCGTCGTCTTCGCCGTCGTCGTCATCGGCGGCATGGGCTCGATCATGGGTTCGATCCTGACCGGCCTCGGTCTCGGCCTGATCGAAGGCCTGACCCGGGTGGTCTACCCGGAAGCCTCCAGCGTCGTCGTTTTCGTCATCATGGTCATCGTCCTGCTGGTCCGGCCGGCCGGCCTGTTCGGCAAATCCTGAGGCGCGCCCAAGGAAATCCCATGAAATCGTCCGCCAACTTCCTGGAGTCGAAGCTGCCGCTGCTCTTCGGCGTGCTGTTCATCCTCGGCCTGATCGCCCCGTTCGCGATGTACCCGACGTTCCTGATGAAAATCCTCTGCTACGCGCTGTTCGCCTGCGCCTTCAACCTGCTGCTCGGCTTCGCCGGCCTGCTCTCCTTCGGCCATGCCGCCTTCCTCGGCACCGCCGGCTATGTCTGCGGCCTGATGGTGCGCGATGTCGGCGTCACGCCGGAAGTCGGCATCCTCGCCGGCACCGTCGCCGCCGGCCTGCTCGGCTGGCTGTTCGGCGTCCTCGCCATCCGCCGCACCGGCATCTATTTCGCGATGATCACCCTGGCCCTGGCCCAGATGGTCTTCTTCCTCGCCCTGCAGATCCGGGCGACCGGCGGCGAGGACGGCCTGCAGGGCGTGCCGCGCGGCCACCTGTTCGGCCTGCTCGACCTCAACGACAACATCACCATGTATTACCTGGTGTTCGCCATCTTCTGCTTCGGCTTCTTCGTCATCTACCGCACCATCCATTCGCCCTTCGGCCAGATTCTCAAGGCTATCCGCGAGAACGAGCCGCGCGCCATCTCGCTCGGCTACGACGTCAGCAAGTTCAAGCTGATCGCCTTCATCATCTCGGCCGCCCTGGCCGGCATGGCCGGCGCCACCAAGACCCTGGTTTTCCAGCTCGCCTCGCTGAGCGACGTGCATTGGCACGCCTCGGGCGAAGTCGTGCTGATGACCCTGCTCGGCGGCCTGGGCACCATCCTCGGGCCGATCGTCGGCGCCGCGACCATCGTTTCCCTGCAGACCCAGCTGGCCGACTCGGTCGGTTCGTGGGTGACGGTGATCATGGGGGCGATCTTCGTGCTCTGCGTGCTCAGCTTCCGACGCGGCATCATCGGCGAACTGCAGGCGCTGATCAAGCGTTCCGGCGTCAACTGAGCGCCGTTTTTCGCGAGCAACGTATGCGCTGAAGGCGGGGAGAGGCCCGGCGCATTTCAGGGCACCGAAATTCCAATCAAGACCGGATCATAGTTGCCGAACCGGCCACACCACCCTATCGGTCGCATTGCTCCCGCCGACGTCAAGGTTTGAACCGCATCACATGGGGCGTCACCGGCCCGGTACCGTAGTGTCCTACTTCGAGCGTGATGAACAGGTCGTGGGCAGCGCTGTAAACGAGGCCATTGGTGCCCGCATTTCGCGTCACGGGCCCCGGCCCGAACTGGGTCAAGCGATCGGTGGCGAGGTCGAGCAGCCAGGTAGCCTGTTTCTGGCCGCCAGGTAGGATCATCAACACATTGTTTTCCGGCCTGAAGGCAACGCCCCAAGCCATCGAGACAGGCGCCTCGGTCGCCGGCGGTTCCAGCGTAATCGTATGCCGGATCCATCGTTTCTGGTCGATCTCGAAGCTGAAGAACTGATTGGCTGGCGATTTCGCCTGCTCGTCACGCGCACCGTAGAACAGAATCCGATTTCGATTGGGATCGAACACCGCCTTGGAACGGTCATTCGCACTGAAGGGCGTGTCACTGAGTCGAATGCGACTGATCTCGCGAGCCGACGCATCGAGCTGCCAGACACCGAATGGCGCGCCATACCAGTGCCTGGCGGCCATCGTATGGAAGCTGGTGGCACCGGACATATCCACAGGCCCGCCGAGCGCACCCTCACCCACCTTGCGAACAGGCGCATCGTTCCAGCGCATACGATCCGGATCGTATGCCAGCAGCCGGTCACCGACACCGAACAGCACCTTATCCAGTTTGGCGCTGTACGCGTAGCGGTGATAGCCGTGAGCTGATCCGAGTTGATGATAGAAGGGCGGATTCCAGCCATCCCCATCCGGGCTGCCGAATGGCCAAGGCGGCATATCCGGCGACCACGACTCCAGCCACAGATTGCCTTTGATGTCGTATTGGCTGACCTCGTTGCCCATGTAGGCACTGTGTCCGCCGCCCCAGAAGATCAGCTGGCTGCGCGTCGGATCCAGGGCAAAAGAACCGTAGCTCCTGTCCTGTGCGCTGTACTCGGTACCGATCCGCGTCCATGTGTTGGGGGCCAACTTTGCCAACAAAGCCTTGTGGGCTCTCACCCTGGCGCGGTACTCCGCCTGACTCCTGGGGAGTACGGCCCAGGACCGTGAATACTTGTCATTGAGCCAGGTCCACCTCGGCCCGCTGTTGTCGGCGGGCCGACTGGCGCCGATATCGAGCTTCAGCTGGGCCACCCTGACCGGATGTGGTCCCAAGAGATTGTCGCCAGTGGTCAATGCGACGTGGACTCCACCCACCGGGTCGTACTCGAGCGCCCGCCATGGCAGAAACAGGTCCTTGGGGCTGGCCAGTGGCAAGCGGCGCCAGCCATCGCGCGCCGCATCGTAGATCCAGCCGGAATCGAGCAGGGCGACGCCATGCTTGGTGTCGAAGCTCATGGCCGGCATCGCTGTAGGCGGTGGATGGCCCCTGGCCCCCGACTGGCGCCACTGGTTCCGGGCGGAGTCGAACACCCAGGTATCCGCCAGGAGGCGATCGCCACCGTGACCGCCGAACAGCACGAGCAGGCCGTTGCGCGTATCGGTGACGAGCTTGCCGTAGTACCGTGGCAGCGGGCTTGGCGCCACATCCTCGGCCGCCTCCACGAGCTCGATGCGTGCCGCTTCGAGCAGGTGCAGGGTACGCCAGCCATCCCCTTCGGCCATTGCCCGGACAGCGGGCTCAAGTCTGGCCTTCACGTCCTGTAGGCGCCCCGACGCCTGGCGGCACTGACCCAGTTCGTAGTCCCCGTGACAGCCCTCGCCCTTGCCGAGCTTGTTGGATAGAGCCTGCATCGACTTCGCCAGGCTGGCGATATCACCCGCTATGCCTTGCGGCTCCTTGCCCGAAACCCGGTCCCCGTACTCCAGCGCAATTCCGCGGGCCGCCCCGGCAAGGGCCTCGATCTGCTCGACAAGTGCATTGCAGCGCTCGTGCATGTCAATGAACGATGCCGAGCCGGTCAAGAGCTTTGACCAGCTCCCCGCCACCGGATCAAATGCCCAGGTCGCGCGCTTCACCGCCATGGTCCATGCATCGGGCGACCACGGCTTGCCACGCAACATGTCGCCCTTGATGTAGGGAGGCTTGGACTTGTACGCGCTGATATAGCCTCCGCCAAACAGGATCACCCGCTGCCCGACGGGGTCCCAGGCCAGCGAACCCAACATCACGTCGGGCGGCGACTTGTCCAGCGGAATCCCGAGATCAGCCCAGCGTCGGCTCTCCGGGTCGTAGGTAAACGTTGCCCCGCCAGCAAAGAAGAGCACCTTACGGAGCGTCGGCACATAGACCGATTGATGCGCCATCCAGTAGGGGCGGTTGATCGCCGGCAAGCCAGGCCGCCCATCCGCACCGAAGGTGGTGGTCAGCGCACCGCGCGCTCGATGGGGACCACGCCCTGGCAGCGGCTCCTCCCAGCTACGGCGCCCCGGATAATAGATCCGCAGGTCCGAGATCTCCGACTTGCTCGCCGGGTAGCCGAAGTACAACATGCCCCGCTGGTCGGGCAGATAGGACAGGCCGGCGATCGTGCCGCCGCTGGCCTCGGCCACTGGCCGCCAGGCATTCACCGCCGGCGAATCGGCAGCCGCCGGAAGCGACACCAGCATCTGGACCGCCACAGTAAAAGCGCCGAGAGACTTCGCACACATTCCCCAGGGCATCAGCGCACCTCACGAACAATGATATAGGCCAGCACCACCGGCTCGCCCTTGGCTCCGGGCAGGAAGTCGACGGCAAGCACCCCTTCCGGTCCGATCGTGACTTCTCCCTGGTGGGACCAGCTCAGCTTCTTGCTGCTCTCCTTGGTGACGGCGATCTTGAGGGGGCTTCCCTGCACGGCGACACGGCCCATGCTTTCTGTCCAGAAGTCGGTTCCACCCATCTCGAGGTGATAGCGCCCGGCCCCGGTCTTCACGCGCACACTGCCGGCAATATGCACCTCCGGGCATCCCTTGCCGCCATGTCGCCGCGGTTCGGAAGTCGCCGTGATGCGCGTGCCGCGCGTGTAGCCATAGCCCTTTTCATCGCGGTACTCGCCGCCAACGAAACCTTCGGCCGCCCCCCGGAAACACAAACGGGCGATCACCCCGGGCTCCCAGACGGTGGTGGTCTGGCTGGCAACGGCGTGCCGGCCCGCGCTATCGGTTACCGACAGTGACACCTCGCGCTTGCCGGGGGCCAGCCATAGCGTATCGCGAACCTGCTGCGACACGCTCGCCCCGTCCACTTGCCATTCATGAGCGGCGATCGACCCCTCGCGCGCCGAGGTGCCGCTGCCATCCACGGCGAGCGGTGCCCGATCCTTGCCCGCCGGCATGGCCAGCACCGGCGGAATCGCAAATGACGGCAGCGGATCCTTGGCCCGGCGATCCATGGCCTGCATCAGGTAGGGAAGCCCCTGCCCGGTCCACGCAAACATCGACAGCTTGTTGTCGAAGCGTGTGATCGCGCTGCCGTGTGCCCAATCCCGGCGATTCGGAGCCACACCAAGCTTGTCGGCTTGGTCGACGGCATAACGCAAGAAGCGGGGGTCACCGGTATGGCGATAGGCAAACGCCATCAACCGGTAGTGGCAGAACTGCGCTTCCCAGGTGCCGGTCCGCTGCGTCACCGTGTCGCGGGCAAACTGGATCAGGGCCTTGATCACATCCTGGCGCCCGGTCAGATCGGCCAGCTCCATCAACGAGTAGGCCGCGCCGAAATTCTGGAAGAAGAAGATTGTCGGCGCGCCCGACAGGGCCTCGGCCGGGAGCGCGCGATTGACGTCCTTGCGGAAATTCCATAGCCCACTGTGAATATGGCCAAACTTGTCGAAGTGCTTGACCTGGAAATCGAGATAGCCCTTCAAGGCGTCACGATAGACATCCTCGCCGGTGGCCTCCCAGAAGAAGCTCAGGTAACCGAGACCAGACGAATGTTCCTTGTCATACGAATGGATGCTCTCCCAGTGTGCGTCCATTCCCATCCGTAGCAGATCCAGGGTCCGCAGGTCGCCGGTCAGGAAATAACCCAGGCGGAAGCCGTGCGGAGCCGCCCCGCGAATGCCCACGTAACCGTCGCCCCAGTGATTCACGTTGTGCCGGTGACCGTGCATCTTGACCTTGCGGTTGCCCTTGTAGTCCGTGCTGTTGATCAGGTCGACCTCCTGGGCATGCCGGGTCATGGCCAGTGCCGCATCCAGATAATCGCGTCGCCCCGTCCGCATGAACTGCTCGTACAGGAACATGTCGATCAGTGCTTCGTTGTTGGCCCAGCCCCAGCGCCCGGCAAGCCGTGCCCAGCCGCCGCGCCCGTTCGGCACCTGTTGCAGATCCCCGTAGTCGTAGATGCCGAACCAGGACCACAGCTCGCGGTGGTACAGGAAGTAGTCGATCCCGTCGGCAATCAGGTTTTCCCACTGCCGATACCGGGTGCCATCGGCCTGCTTGAACGCCCCGGCCGCCTCACTGCCGGCATACCAGGCCGGTGGGGCCTTCAGTAGTGCCGGTTGCAGCAGGTTGCGGGCAACCGTGGCGCTTTCGGCAACATCGGCATCACCGGCGTGGAAGTAGAAGAACATTTCATGGGTGCGCGCAACTCCCTGTGCCGTCCCCTGGCCGAAGGAGGAAGACTCGCCGTCGCCATACTGGCGCGCGTAGCGGCGGGTATCGAGAAGGCGGGCACGCTTCGGCCAGAGCCCTATCGTCAACTCCCCGTCGTCGAAACTCAAGTCCTTCGCATACGTCTCGCGCGTGTTGCGGACGCCAAAGGTCACACCGCCTTTGCTGCCGCGCACATCGATCCAGCCGTCCGCGTTGCCCGCCATCCGGTGGATCCGTTCGCGCCCGCCTCCGGCCGCGGCGAAATGAAGCTCCGCAGCATGCGGATTGTCCTGGTAGATCCCGGCGCTGCCTCCCGAGGGTGGCACCAGCACCTTGCCGTCGGCGCCGATCGAGGTCGTCGTCGCCCCCTCGAACTGCAACGGTACGCTCAGACTGAGCTCACGAATCATTTCCCGATCCGGATTGCCCTCGAACACGTAGGAATGCTGCACCTCCACATACGACTGCCCGGCATACACCGTATAGCGGATCCAGAACTCGCAGCCTTCGTTGCGGTAGGCATCGCCGCGCCCCAAGCCTAGGCTTTCATAGTGGTAGCGCCCCCGGACCAGCAGGTGCGCGGACAGCGGCCCCTCGCGCTCGACCGTGATTGCCTCGATCGTCGCACGCGATGGCACCGCTTGCCCGCCATCCGCGTGAAAGGCGTAGGGTGGATAGGCCGCAGGCGACGGCAGCGCCAGGAGATCCATACGGTTGGCGCGCTCGCGCCCCCTGCTTCCGCGCATCAGCGGCTTGACGCTACCGGGCAGGCCGTACCAGAGATTACCGAACAACTCGCCCGACTTCCTGTCCAGGCTGAAGCGCAGGGGCCCGGTATCGACGCTGAGCCCATCTGCGGTGCGGGTGATCATCAGTTTGTCGCGGGGCAATGCCCGGCGCCCGGGCCGGGGGCCATACTCGAGCCTGAGCGGGGACGTGGCTGTAGCCGCATCGCTCAGCAGGGTGACGAGCACCCACTTCAGGCTGCGGTCCGGCCATACCGCCAGCGTGTCCATCTGTGCCGGGATCTCGCGCCCTTCACCGTCGACCACACGCAACGAATCGGACGAGTTCAGGACACCGCGGGGAAACGGCACGCCCCCGCGGGCGGGCAACGGCACGCCCCGCCGATCAACAGCCCGATCGATGTCGAGTGCCAGCCACCCGTCACCGAACGCAGTGCCGGCAGCCTCCTTCGCTTTGCCAGCGGGATACGGCGTCGCTAGCACATTGGCCTCCCAGCCGCGCACCGGCATTGCCTCCAGGTCGCGCAGTCGGTCACGCATCTGCTCCGGAGCCAGGCGCGGATCGCGCAGCGACGAGCGTACCGGTGACAGCGTTCGCGCTAGCACGTGCTCCGACGCCGCCAGCTGTTCGTCGACCGCTTTCGAATATTGAGCCCCCTTGCCCGCGAGCGCCGCCACCTCCATGCGGAAAAACTGCAAGCCGACGCCCTTGAGTTCAATCCGTTCAGGCAGGTCCGCATGCATCGGCAGCGGCCGCACCCGGGGACTCCAGGCGAAGATCCCGAGATTCGCCGGCAGGCCGGTTCCCGCCAGTTCCAGGGGGGCTACCGCGGCAGGCTCGATCGCCATGGCGCGCATCCCCTGACGATCATCGCGCATGAAGAAGCTCAGCGTTTTCGGCGGCACCGCACCTTCAAGCGTCGTCACCGGGCCTGAATCTTCCGACCAGGACAACCAGTTGCGCCAATACCATGGCGATTCCACGAGATGCCCGCCCAACTGCCAAACGAACGGCTGATAGGCGGAATCCGGGCGCGGGGTATTGCGGAAATCTCCGGTGCTCATGCTGCGACGCCCGGCTGGCGGATCGCGCGGATCGAATACTCCATAGACGCGGAGCGAGGCCTCGCCGAGCGATAAACCGGAAACGTTGCGCAAGGGGGCAAACGAGAAATCCAGACTCAGCGCTGCACTGTTCCGCGTGCCCCGTATCACGATTTCGAACGGCGTCGCACCGTGACCGTCGAAGTGGAGCCGGCCCTCGATCAGCGCGATCAGCCCGTCCACCTTCACCCGAACGACCTGGGCCTTTCCCACCATCACGCGATCGGCGGAGACTCCATCGCGCGGCTCTGCCCGGCCAAGGATATATGAGACAAAAATCCCGGGTTCGCCGGCTGGCTGCTTGACGATCAGTTCGTCATCGGCATACGCCCCGTCGCCGTTGCGGTCAAAATGAACATCGTCGATAAAGCCCGCCCCGCTCTGGGACAGACCGATTTTGATCACGCCGGTGTCAATAACGTACTTTGCTGCAAAACTCGGCACCGGAAAGCCAAGTACGCCAAACAGCACGCAAAGGCAGCGAAGCATGAATACGGCATGACTGAATGACTTCATGTTTTCTCCCGGCTCATGTTCCTGAATGAGATCGGACATGAGAGCAGTGAATTCGTGCGCACTTCCACATGCACTATCCCACACTGATCCACGATTGCCGAAAAAACTCAATCCTCATACTTGAGTACGCCCATGTTGGTCGCGGTGCCAGTATCACGCTCAATCCCTTCCGGAAATGCGAAAAGCTGATCAGGCAACTGAGTCGGCCGAAGCGCTAAAGCATCCGTGATTGAGCAGAAAGGACCACAGGCGGTCGACGACGGGGTTGCGGTTTTCCCAGGAGCGATAGAGGCGAATTTCCAGGCGACTCGCCCATTGGGCGTCGCTGGCGGGGGCGAGTCGTCCTTTCTCGAGTTCCTGCACTGACCGACCACGGCACGCGATTCAGCAGCCATATGTCTACGTGGTGCGCTGGTCTTTCGCCAACAACACCATTGCCAGATCGAACTTTTCTCGCATACTGGGGCCTATCCAGCAGGCGTACATAAGTTTCGGACGAAAAGATGGCCCGCCTGCAACTGATAAAACACAACGCCCAGTTGAGTGGGCTGCGTCCGGAACTGGCCACCTATATTGGCACCGCGATTGAAGGTCTACACCAATACTCCCGCTTCCGATCAGACGAAAAACCGCCCGGCCGCGCCTCCGCGGTTGTCGTGCGGCCCACCGAACCAAGGAGACCAGCAGTGACTGCCATCAAGGTGCGCCATACCCGCCCGGAGGACATCCCCGAGCTGATCGCGCTGCAGGCGCGCGTTTATCCGGACATTCCAGCCTGGAACCGGCGCAAGGTGCGCGAGCAACTCGAGGTCTTTCCCCAGGGCCAGATCGTGGCCGAAGGTGAGAACGGCCTCGTCGGCGGCGCCAGCTCGCTGATCGTGCTTTGGGACGACTGGGCCGAATCGCACACCTGGAAAGAAATCACCGGCGCCGGCACTTTCGACAACCACAATCCGCTGGGCCGTACGCTGTATGGCGCGGAAGTATTCGTCGATCCCAATCTGCAAGGCCAGGGCATCGGCCACCTTCTATATAACGGACGCCGAGCCCTGTGCCAGGCGATGAACCTCAAACGCGTCATTGCCTGCGGCAGGCTGCCGGGCTATCGCGCCTATTCACACGACATGAGCGCCGAGTTCTACGCCCAAAAAGTGGTCTGGGGCGACCTGGTCGACCCGGTCCTGAGCTTCCAGATCAAGGAAGGCTTCAGCTACTGCGGCGTGATCGAAAACTACATTCCCGAGGATCACAATTCCTGCGGTTATGCTTCACTCATTGTCTGGCTCAACCCGGACTACCATCCGGAACAACCCGTCACCATCCCGGAGCACATAGCGCTATGATCGTCCGAATCGCTGCCGTCCAGTACCTGCTGCGCCCGATCCACGACTGGTCGGGCTTCGAGAATCAGGTCCGTTTCATCATGAAGGCAGCCGGCGACTACAAACCGCAGTTCGTGCTGTTGCCCGAGATTTTCACCACCCAGCTGCTGTCCTTCATGGACACCACCGACGTCCGCGCCGCCGTGCGCAACATGCACGACTACACCAAGCGTTACAAGGACCTGATGCAGGAACTCGCCGCGCAGTGGAATATCCACCTGATCGGCGGCAGTCATCCCACCGTGCACGATGATGGGCGGCTGCTCAACACCGCCTATTATTTTGCGCCGAACGGGCAAATCTTCGAGCAGGACAAGATCCACCGCACGCGCTGGGAGCGCGACAAGTGGAGCACTGACGCCGGCGATCAGCTACGTCTGTTCGTAACCCCCTTCGGCAAGATCGCGATCCTGATCTGCTACGACATTGAATTCCCCGAGCTGGCGCGGATGGTGTGCGAAGCGGGTGCCGACATCCTGTTCGTCCCCTCGTGTACCGATGACCGCCAGGGCTTCCTGCGCGTACGCTACTGCTGCCACGCCCGCGCCATCGAAAACCAGGTGTTCGTGGTGATGACCAGCACCGTCGGCAACCTGCCGGTCGAAGGCCTTGGCCTGCATTATGGTCAGGCGAGCATCATCACCCCTTCCGACTTTTCCTTCGCCCGGGACGGTATCGCCGCCGAAGGCACACCCAATATCGAACAGATCATCGTCGCCGATGTCGACCTGCAGGACCTCGAGAGCAACCGCATCAGCGGCACCACCATTCCGCTCTACGACAAGCGCAAGGATGTGTACGAGCATCCGGTCGAAGTGGTGAAGGTGGACGGAGTTCTGTCCGAAAAAATCCCTTGAAGTCCTTCCTGGACTCGTAGCCCATCGACGCTTCATCGATATTGCCAAGCTGGTAGCGGCGGCATGCGCCTTCGGTCAGCGCCGGGGCGTGCCCGCCTGGCCGGGCAGGTTTCGGCAGGATCAGCGGTCCAAGCTCTTCGCCCTTGCCTGACCTCCCACTCCCGTCGTCAGTGCATGGCCTGCCAAGACGGAAGCCAGCCACCGCTTTTCATGTGCTCGGCGAACCAGGCGACAAAAGCGCTGCTCGCGAAAAATTTCCCCCGCCTTCGCGCTTGGCTATCCGTCGCCAACTACCGGCCGCAATAAAAACGGCGGGGTACATGCCCCGCCGTCGTTTTTTGCCCTCCACCCTGGCGGGTTCGGGGTGCTGTTCTCCCTTGATGGAAGTCTTTACATGCTGCGTCGGTACTGACCGCCCACTTCGTACAGGGCGCTGCTGATCTGGCCGAGCGAGCAATATTTGACGGCATCGACCAGCACTGCGAAGACGTTGCCGTCCTCGATCACGGTCTGCTTGAGTTTCTCCAGCATGGCCGGGGCCTGGGCCGCGTTGCGCGCCTGGAAGTCGCGCAGGCGCTGGATCTGCCCCTGCTTTTCTTCTTCGGTCGAACGCGCCAGTTCGATTTCCTGCTGCGCCATGCCCTTCGGATTCAGGAAGGTATTGACGCCGATGATCGGATACGAGCCGTCGTGCTTCTTGTGCTCGTAATACATCGACTCTTCCTGGATCTTGCCGCGCTGGTAGCCTGTTTCCATGGCACCGAGGACGCCGCCGCGCGAGGCGATGGCTTCGAATTCCTTGAGCACGGCTTCCTCAACGAGGTCAGTCAGCTCGTCGATGACGAAGGCGCCCTGGTTCGGGTTCTCGTTTTTCGCCACGCCCCACTCGCGGTTGATGATCAGCTGGATGGCCATCGCCCGGCGCACGGACTCTTCAGTCGGCGTCGTGATCGCCTCGTCGTAGGCATTGGTGTGCAGCGAGTTGCAGTTGTCGTAGATGGCAATCAACGCCTGCAGCGTGGTGCGGATATCGTTGAAGTCCATTTCCTGGGCGTGCAGCGAGCGGCCGGAGGTCTGGATGTGGTACTTCAGCTTCTGGCTGCGCTCGTTGGCGCCATACTTGTTCTTCATCGCCACCGCCCAGATGCGCCGGGCAACGCGGCCGATCACCGAGTATTCCGGGTCCATGCCGTTGGAGAAGAAGAAGCTCAGGTTGGGCGCGAAGTCATCGATCTTCATGCCGCGCGCCAGATAGCTTTCGACGTAGGTGAAGCCGTTTGAGAGCGTGAAGGCGAGCTGGCTGATCGGATTCGCCCCGGCTTCGGCGATGTGATAGCCGGAAATCGATACCGAGTAGAAGTTCTGTACCTGGTTATGGACGAAGAACTCCTGGATGTCGCCCATCATCTTCAGCGCGAACTCAGTCGAGAAGATGCAGGTGTTCTGGCCCTGGTCTTCCTTGAGGATGTCGGCCTGCACCGTGCCACGCACGGTCGACAGCGCCCATTCGCGGATTTTCTCGGCTTCGTCCTCGGTCGGCTGGCGACCGTTGTCTTTCTGGAACTTGGCCATCTGCTGGTCGATGGCGGTGTTGAAGAAACAGGCCAGAATGATCGGCGCCGGACCGTTGATGGTCATCGACACCGACGTGGTCGGGGCAAGCAGGTCAAAACCGTCGTAGAGCACTTTCAGGTCGTCGAGCGTAGCGATCGAAACGCCTGAATTGCCGATCTTGCCGTAGATGTCCGGACGCTCGTCGGGGTCGCAGCCGTACAGCGTCACCGAGTCGAAGGCGGTGGACAGCCGGTGGGCCGGCATGCCTTCGGAAACGCGCTTGAAGCGGCGGTTGGTGCGGAAGGCGTCGCCTTCGCCGGCGAACATCCGCGTCGGGTCCTCGCCTTCGCGCTTGAAGGCAAAGACGCCGGCCGTGTAGGGGAAGGAACCGGGGACGTTTTCCTTCATCAGGAAACGGAGGATCTCGCCGTCATCGGTGTATTTCGGCAGGATCACCTTGCGGATCTTGGTGCCGGACAGCGACTGGCTGGTCAGCTGGGTGCGGATTTCCTTGTCGCGGATCTTCACCACGTACTCGTCGCCGGAATAGGCGTCGACGGTGGCTGGCCACATGTCGAGCAACTTCTTCGCCTTCGGGTCCTGCTGGCTGTCCTTGAACGCCTGCAGTTCCTCGAAGTCAGTGGTCGGCTTGTCGCAGCCGGCAAAGACAGACTTTGCAATGCGCAGCGACTGGCGCTCGCGGGCGATCTTCACCTGTTCCTCGGTGTGCGCGTGATAGCCGCGCACGCTGTCGGCGATCTCGGCCAGGTAGCGGACGCGCTGGGCCGGGACGATGGCGCGCTGGCTGGACGACTGCTTGACGGTGACCAGCGGCAGCTTGCCCGGCTGCAGTTTGAGGCCCTTGTCGGTCAGCGCCGGGACCAGCGCCTGATAGAGCGCGGTGACGCCGTCGTCGTTGAAGCGGGCGGCCTGCGTGCCATAGACCGGCATGTCGTCGGTCGGCGTGGTGAAGGCTTCGCGGTTGCGCTGGTACTGCTTGCGCACATCGCGCAGCGCATCCTCGGCACCCTTGCGGTCGAACTTGTTGATGGCGACGAAATCGGCGAAGTCGAGCATGTCGATTTTCTCCAGCTGCGAGGCGGCGCCGAACTCCGGCGTCATCACGTACAGCGACAGATCGACGTAGGGAACGATGGCGGCATTGCCCTGGCCGATACCTGAGGTTTCGACGATGACCAGATCGAAGCCGGCCAGTTGGCAGGCGGCGATGACTTCCGGCAAGGCGACGGAAATTTCGCTGCCGGTATCGCGGGTGGCCAAGGAGCGCATGAAAATGTTCGGATGTTCGATGGCGTTCATCCGGATGCGGTCGCCGAGCAGCGCGCCGCCGGTGCGCTTGCGCGACGGGTCGATGGAGACGATGCCGATTTTCACGCTGTCGCCCTGGTCGAGGCGGAAGCGGCGGACGATCTCGTCAGTCAGCGACGACTTGCCGGCGCCACCGGTGCCGGTAATGCCGAGCACCGGTACGGTCAGTTCGGCGGCGGCCTTCAGCAGCGGCTCCTTCAGGGCCGGCGCCGAGCCGTTCTCGAGCAGCGTGATGACGCGCGCCAGCAGACGCTTGTCGCCAGCCTTGAGGCCGTTGAGCACCTGCTCGGCGCTCGGCACGCCGGCGTCGGCCATATCGTAGTCGGCGTTCTGCACGACCTCGTTGATCATGCCCTGCAGCCCCATGTGTACGCCGTCTTCCGGCGCGTAGATACGGGTCACGCCGTAAGCATGCAACTCCTTGATCTCGGACGGCACTATGACGCCGCCACCGCCACCGAAGACCTTGATGTTCTCGCCGCCGTTGGCCTTCAGCAGATCGATCATGTACTTGAAGAACTCGACATGGCCGCCCTGGTAGGATGTGATGCAGATACCCTGGGCGTCTTCCTGCAGCGCGGCATTGACGATTTCCTGCACCGAGCGGTTGTGGCCGAGGTGGATCACTTCCGAGCCGGTCGACTGCAGGATACGGCGCATGATGTTGATCGAGGCGTCATGGCCGTCGAACAGCGAGGCGGCGGTGACGAAGCGCACCTTGTTCTTCGGCTTGTACGGGGACAGCTTCTTGGCAACGGAAAGGTCGGTCATGGCGCCTGCCTAAGTGGGGGAAGGAAAGGCGTCCATCTTATGCCTCATTGCTGCCACCGCCATTGCCCGGAATGACGTCTATCATGCAAATTCAGCCAAGGTGATAGACTGACTGGCACCTTCTTCACGAAAGCCAAGGATGCTGCATCGCAACAACCCCGGCCCCGGCGCGCGCAGTCAAACCACTGTCGCCATGGGATTTGTTACCGGCATGCTGGCCGGCATCCGGCGCCGGCAACTCGACCCGCAGCCGCTGCTGGCCGCCTCGGAGATCGACATTGCAGACTCCGCCAGCCGGATTCCGATCGAGGACTATGCCGCCCTCTACAACCGCATCAACCACGAACTGGACGACGAGGCCTTCGGCCTGTTTTCCCAGCCGATGCGCTGCGGCAGCTTCGAATTCCTCTGCCGCGCCACCATCGCCGCGCCGACGCTGGCCGAGGCGCTGCTGCGGGCCAGCCGCTTCCTGCGCATCGTGCTGCCCGATCTGGCCGTCAGCGTGCGTCGCCAGCAGGGACGAGCCGAGCTGGTCATCGCCGAACGCCGCCATCTGGCCGACAACCCCGACGACCCCGGCCGCGTCTTCGCCTTCGAGTGGCTGCTGCGCCTGCTGCACGGCCTGTCCTGCTGGCTGGCCGGACGCGGTCTGGCCCTCGACAGCGTCATCTTTCCCTACCGCAAGCCGGCGCACGCCGCTGACTACGCGTTGATCTTCACCGAGGATTCGCGCTTCGCGCCGACCGTGCCAGGCGGCACCGGTACGCTGGTCGCCAGCTTTCAGGCCAATCTGCTGGAGCTGCCGATCCGCCGCGACGAGGCGGCGCTGGCCACATTTCTTGACGGCGCCCCGGGCAAGATCACGACGCTTTACCGGCGCGACCGGGAGATGGTCATCCGCGTCCGCGACCTGCTGCGCGCCGCCCTGCCCGAGATGCCCAGCCTCGACGACATCGCCGAGCGCCTGCATCTGTCGCCGCGCAGCGTGCATCGCCGGCTGGAAGACGAAGGCTCCAGCTACCGGGCGATCAAGGATGCGCTGCGCCGCGACATGGCCCTGGCCCGCCTGGCCAAGACCCGCGACCCGATCGCCACAGTCGCCGCCGATCTCGGCTACGCCGACACCTCGGCCTTCTACCGCGCCTTCGTCACCTGGACCGGCATGGCGCCGCAGCATTACCGGCAACGCAGCCTGGGCAAGGAGGCGCAGTGAGCAGCACTCCGCTCTATTCGAGGCCGATCCGCTCGTACTCGGCAATCACCTGCGCGCCGAGCAGGAGCAAGGTCGCGGCGACCTCCATGCTGAGCAGGACGACCACGGACGTGGTCAGCGAGCCGTAGAGGATGCTCGCCGAAGACAAGGTGGCGAAATACCAGATCAGCACATGGCGGGTCGCTTCCCAGAGCAGCGCCGCGGTCAGCCCGCCGATCAGCGCATGGCTGATACGCGTACGGCCGTAGGGCATGATCATGTAGAGGGCAGCAAAGATCAGGGTTTCGACCACCAGGCCGAGCCCGTACAGCGACAAACCGGAAACGGCGCTCAGCGACCACCACTGGCCGAACAACCAGACACTTTGCCCGGCCAGCGCCTGCAGGGCGATGACCAGGGCGCTGACCAGCAGGAGCAGGACGACGAGGAGCAGCACGAAGCTGTAGGGCAGTACGAAGGAGACGAGAAAGTGCCGCCGCCGCTCGACGCCGCGATGGGCGAAGATCACCGCCATGCTTTTTTCGACCACCGAGAAGGCCAACGAACTGAAAAACAGCATGGAGACGAAGAGCAGCGCCCCGATCGCCGCCCGCTTTTCCAGGAAACCGGCAAGATCGCCGAGCAAGGCAGCCGACTGGCTGGGCACCAGCCACTCGAGATAGTGGCTCAAGGTCGCGATCAGTACCGCCTCGTCCATCAGGTGCGACAGCATGAGCACCGACAGGATCAGCAGCGGCACCAGCGACAGCAGCGCGTAGTAGGCAATGGCGCCGGCCAGCAGCAGCCCCTGATTGCCGGCAAAACCACGCAGCACCCGCCAGGTGAAGGCCAGCGGATTGCTCAGCACGCGCTCGGCGGATGGGGTCAGGATGCGCAAGGGCAGTCCTTTCCGAGCATCAGGCGCCCACCTCGCTCATCGGCTCAGCGGATCTCCAGCAGACTGTCGTCCCAGGCTTCGTGCTTCTCGAAGCCAAGCAAATTGGCTGTGATCGCCGCGATATTCGACAGGCCGCCCCTTTCCGTCTGCTTGAGCCCCAGCTTGCCGCCGGAAACGTTGTCGTAGAGGATCAGCGGCACCGGATTCAGCGTGTGCGCCGTCTTCGCCTTGAACGAGCCATCCGGGTTCTGCGCCGGTTCCTTGGTCTTCTTGTCCAGTTCGTACATTTCGTCGGCATTGCCGTGGTCGGCGGTGATCAGCGCCACGCCGCCGGCTGCATCAACCGCCGCCAGCAGGCGGGTCAACGCCAGGTCGACGGCCTCGATGGCCATCGTCGCCGCGCGGAAGTTGCCGGTATGACCGACCATGTCGCCATTGGCGAAATTGCAGCGCAAGGTCCGGTATTGACCGGACTGCAGCGCCGCGATCATCGCGTCGGCAATCTCGGCGGCCTTCATCCACGGCCGCTGCTCGAAGGGCACGACGTCACTCGGCACCTCCTGCCAGGTTTCGCCGGCGAACTTGCCGGAGCGGTTGCCGTTCCAGAAATAGGTGACGTGGCCGAACTTCTGCGTTTCCGAACAGGCGAACTGGGCGATACCGCTCTGGCTGAACAACTCGCCCATGGTGTTGCGGATCACCGGCGGCGCGACCAGGAAGCGTGCCGGCAGCTTGAGGTCACCGTCGTACTGGAGCATGCCGGCGTAAGTGACTTGCGGTGTGCGGACGCGGTCGAACTTGTCGAAGGTCGCTTCCTCGAAGGTACGGCTGATCTCGATGGCGCGGTCACCGCGGAAATTGAAGAAGACCACCGAATCGCCGTCCTCGACGGTGCCGATGGCCTTGCCGTTATCGGCGATGACGAATTCCGGCAGATCCTGGTCGATGGTGCCGGGATGGGTGGCGCGCAGGCCGTTGACCGCCTCGGTGGCATTGGCGAACTGCCGCCCGACGCCGAGCACATGCGTCTGCCAGCCCTTGTCGACCATCGGCCAGTTGGCGTCGTAGCGATCCATGGTGATGTACTGGCGGCCGCCGCCGGAAGCGATGCGGGCATCAAAACCGCCGGTGGACAATTCAGCGAGGAAGGCTTCGAAGGGCACAACGTAGTCGAGCGCGCTGGTTTCCGGCACATCGCGGCCGTCGAGCAGGGCATGGATGCGCACCGTCGGCACACCCTCGGCCTTGGCCTGGACGACCATCGCCTTCAAGTGGTCGATATGGCTATGCACGTTGCCGTCGGAAAACAAACCGATGAAGTGGATCACCCCGCGACCGACCTTGGCGCCGGCGACGATCTCGCGCCACGCCTGACCCTGCCAGATGGCGCCGGAAGCAATGGCCCCGGCGACCAGCGCCGCCCCCTGGCTATAGACCTGACCAGCGCCAATAGCGTTGTGCCCAACCTCGGAATTGCCCATGTCGTCGTCCGACGGCATACCGACCGCCGTACCGTGCGCCTGCAGGCGGATGTTCGGGTAGTTGGCGAACAGGCGGTTGAGGGTCGGCTTGCGGGCGGCGGCGATGGCGCTACCGGCCTCCGATCTGGGCAGGCCGTAGCCATCCATGACGATAGTGACGACGGGGCCTTGAATGCCGGCGAAAGTGGAGAGCTTTTGGAGCATGGGATTGGTTCCAGCGGGAGATGGCAACAGCAAGAACGCGATTTTACTCCCTTTGGATCATCGCCACCGGCGCACGGCGGGAACGCATTTAGGCAGAGCCGCCAATGCACTGTCTACGCCAAATGGATGGACAATAACCACCTGTGACCCGAGACCGACCATGCTGAAATCCCTGATTGCCGCGCTGGCCCTGCTCGCCGCCAGCCATACCTGGAGCGCCGGCTTCCTCGAGCACGAAGTCTATTTCTCCGAAGCCGATATCCAGGCCCAGGTGGACAAGAACGGCCCGCTACAGAAAAGCTACGGCAACGGCACCATCGTCGTCGCGCTGCGCGATGCCCCGCGCATCCGCCTCGGCGAGCCGACGGGTCAGGTGAGCATCGCCGCCCGCCTGCATATCGCCCTGCTCGGCCAGCCGCCAGTGCCGGTCGATGTCGTCGGCACCGCGGGATTGCGCTACGACGACCGCAACAAGGCTTTCTTTCTCGACCAGCCCGTCGCCCGCTCGGTGACTTCAGCGGCTTTGGCGCGCGAGGCCGAGCCGCTGGTGTTGCAGGCGGTCAGCCAGCTGATGGGCAGCTACTTCCGCAGCCAGCCGGTCCATGTACTGCGCGAAGACGGTTCCGAGCAGGAACGGGCGGCCCGCTGGCTACTGCGTTCCATCCGCATCGAGCCGGGGCGGGTCGCAGCGATCCTGTCGCCGGTGTGACGTCGCTCAGTCCGAACCCAGCTCGCGGGCGTAGGGTTCGCGCAGGTCGACCGGCTTGGCCGCCTTCTTGCGCATGCGGATGTTCATCATTTCGACGCCGACCGAGAAGGCCATGGCGAAGTAGATGTAGCCCTTCGGCACGTGATGGCCGAAGCCATCGGCGATCAGCACGACGCCAACGACGACCAGGAAGGACAGCGCCAGCATCTTGATGGTCGGATGGTTGGAAACGAACTCGCCAATCGACCGGGCGAACAGCATCATCAGGCCGACCGAGGCGACGACGGCGGCGATCATCACGCCCACCTGGCTAACCATGCCGACAGCGGTGATGATCGAGTCAAGCGAGAAGACCAGGTCGATAACGATGATCTGGGCGATGACGCCGGCAAAGCTCGAAGCCACTTTGCGCGACTCGCTGCCCTCCTCGCCCTCGAGCAGCTGGTGCACCTCGCCGGTGCTCTTCCAGATCAGGAACAGGCCGCCGGCGATCAGGATGATGTCGCGTCCAGAAATGCCATAGCCGAACAGGGTCAGCACCGGATCGGTCAGACCGACGATCCACGACAGCACCAGCAACAGGCCGATGCGCATGAACATGGCGAGGAACAGGCCGATCTTGCGCGCCGTCTCCTGTTGCTCCTTGGGCAATTTATCGACCAGGATCGAGATGAAGATGATGTTATCGATGCCAAGAACGAGCTCCAGCGCGGTCAGCGTAAGAAAGGCGATCCAGATTTCGGGGGAGAGCAGGAATTCAAACATGGCACACGCGCAAAAAACGTTGGGCGCGTATTGTACGCCCGCACGACGGGGGCCACCGCCGGTGCCGATACGCGGATTCCATTTTCCGGCGACACCCTGTGGGATAATCGGCCGCTTCGCAATAAACGCAGCGAGCATGGCAAAAGACTCACCGATCCAGTTCAAGGGCACGACGCTCAAGATCATCCAGACGCAATTGCGCAGCACCGATCCGGACGCTCTGCACGCAGCCTTGGCCGAACTGACCGGCAACAGCCCGGACTTCTTCGAGAACGAGCTGGCCGTGCTCGATTTCAGCCAGGCCGAGGCGCTGCCGGAGCACGCAGACTGGGCGGCAGTGTGCGCCTTGCTGAAAAATTCCGGCCTCAACGCCATCGCCACGCTGGGTCTGCCGTCAGCGCTGGCCGCCGATGCCGCGGCCGCCGGTCTGCCGGCAGTCGGCGCCGATGCCCTGAGTCGCCCGGCGCGCGCCAAACCGGCCGCCGAACCCGTACCGACACCCACCCCCGTGGCTGCGGCACCGATCGCGGCGCCGACGCCCGAACCGGTGCCGCGTACCATCACCCTCGACAAGCCGCTGCGTTCCGGCCAGCGCTTTTACGCCAAGGGCTGTGACCTGATCGTCACCGCCATGGTCAGCGCCGGGGCCGAAGTCATCGCCGACGGCAACATCCACGTCTATGCCCCGCTGCGCGGCCGCGCCCTGGCCGGCGCCAGCGGCGACAAGGCGGCGCGCATCTTCACCACCAGCCTGGAGGCCGAACTGGTCTCCGTGGCCGGTCTCTACCGAACTTTCGAAGCCGGCGTGCCGGCCGAACTGGCCCGCCAGCCAGCGACCATCTCCCTGGTCGGCGAAGGCGAGGCACTCAGCCTGAACGTCACCCCCCTGGCGCTCAGGTAAAATTATTCCAATCCAATAACTTCCCAGCGAGAACTCACCGTGACCAGAATCGTCGTCGTTACATCCGGCAAAGGCGGGGTCGGCAAGACCACCACCAGCGCCAGTTTTTCCACCGGCCTCGCCCAGCGCGGCTTCAAGACGGCCGTCATCGACTTCGACGTCGGCCTGCGCAATCTCGACCTGATCATGGGTTGCGAGCGCCGCGTCGTCTATGACCTGATCAACGTCATCAACGGCGAAGCGACGCTGACCCAGGCGCTGATCAAGGACAAGCACGCCGACAACCTCTACGTGCTGCCGGCTTCGCAAACGCGCGACAAGGATGCGCTGACCGAAGAGGGCGTCGAAAAGGTGCTCAAGGAACTGGAACATCAGGGCTTCGACTACATCGTCTGCGACTCGCCGGCCGGTATCGAATCCGGCGCCGTCATGGCGCTGACCTTTGCCGATGAGGCGCTGGTTGTCACCAATCCGGAAGTCTCCTCGGTGCGCGACTCCGACCGCATCCTCGGCATCCTGCAAGCCAAGTCGCGCCGGGCCATCGAAGGCCGCGAACCGGTCAAGGAGCATCTGCTGATCACCCGCTACAACCCGACCCGCGTCGAGGCCGGCGAAATGCTGTCGTACAAGGACATCCAGGAAATTCTGAGAGTGCCCATCATCGGCGTCATTCCGGAATCAGAAGAAGTGCTGCAGGCCTCCAACCAGGGTTCGCCGGTCATCCACCAGAAGGAAACCGACGCCGCCGAGGCCTACCATGACGTCATCACCCGGTTTCTCGGTGAGGACAAGCCGTTGCGCTTCGTCGATTACGTCAAGCCGGGCCTGCTGAAGCGCCTGTTCGGAGGCAAGTGACATGTCCTGGCTCCAGAAACTGTTCGGCAACCCGCCGAAAACCGCCCAGGTTGCCAAGGAACGCCTGCAACTGATCATCGCCCACGAACGCGACGGCGGCTCCAGCACGGCCAACTTCCTGCCCGACCTGCAACGCGAACTGATCGCCGTGATCTCCAAGTACGTCAAGGTGAACACTGAAGACATCCGCGTCTCGCTGGAAAAGCAGGGCAATTACGAAGTCCTCGAGGTCAATATCGTCCTTCCCGAAAAGGGCTGAGACGACTAGCATCGGGGCATCCCGCCACGAGGAAGCCCCGATGCCCAGCCTGCTCAAACCCAGCGAGATCGTCGCCCGGCTGTCCGAACATGTGATCGGCCAGGAGGCCGCCAAGAAAACGCTGGCCGTCGCCATCTACGCCCACTTCCGCCGCCAAGCGGCGAGCACGGTCGACAGCGTCGAATTGACCAAAAGCAACATCCTGCTGATCGGCCCGACCGGCACCGGCAAGACTCTGCTCTGCGAAACCCTGGCGCGCATCCTCGAACTGCCCTTCGTCACCGCCGACGCCACCTCGCTGGCCCAGACGCAGTTCGTCGGCGACGAGATCGAAGCCATCCTGCACCGCCTGCTCGACCGTGCCGACGGCGACATTGAGCGCGCCCAGCGCGGCATCGTCTTCATCGACGAAATCGACAAGCTGAAAGCCATCGGCGGTCCGGCCCGCGCCACCTCCGGCGAAAGCGTCCAGCATGCGCTGCTGAAAATCATGGAAGGCGCGCCGGTACGCCTGCGCGACGGCCGCCACATCGATACGACGCAAATCCTCTTCATCTGCGGCGGCGCTTTCGTCGGCCTTGAACAGATTCTCGACCGAACGCATGGCTTTGGCTTCATCGGGGCCGCGGGTGGCGACGACCAGCAGATCCTCGAGCGCCTGAATGCCCGCATCAAACCGACCGACCTGCTGGAATTCGGCCTGATCCCCGAATTCGCCGGCCGCCTGCCGATCGTCAGCCGCCTGCACGATCTGACGCAGGAGATGCTGATGCGCATCATGACCGAGCCGAAGAACGCCATCGCCAGGCAGTTCGCCGCCATGCTGCGGGCCGATGGCGTCGAACTGCGCATCGCCCCCGAGGTCTTCCGCCAGATCGCCGACCTGGCGATCGAGTACAAGGCCGGCGCGCGCAGCCTGCGCGGCATCTTCGAGGAAATGATGTGCGACGTGCTGTACGCGCTCCCGGACAATCCGGCGATCCGCCGGGTGACCATCCGTTCGCTGTTCGCGCCGCCGGAGATGGCGACGGATTCCTGAAGCCCCCGCCGGCTTCAGCCGGCCAGAAGAAACAGGCGGCGCAGGCCGAGCAGGATCAGCACGATGGCCGCGCCGCTGAGCAGCCAGCGCCCGAGCCAGGCCCGGCCCGCACGGATTTCACGGCCGAGACGGCCAGCCAGCGGCACCAGCACGATGATCGGCGTCAATGCCGCGCCGCAGCCGAAGGCCAGCCCATAAGCCGCCCCCTGCGCGGCGCTGCCGGTATTGGCGGCGAGCAGCAGCAGCGAGGCCAGTGGCGTGCACGGCGTCAGCGACAGGGCGGCACCGAAGAACAAGGGTGGCAGGCCATCCCGGCGCCGGTGAAAGCGTAGCGGTGCGACTGCCGCCGGCCCGGCGGGACGCGCGCAGCCATCAGCGGAACGCCCGACCAGCAGCCAGAGGCCGGTGGCGATACTGACGACGCCGATCAAGCCATTGCCCCAACTCCCGCCCAGCGCCTTGGCCAGGCCGACGCCGACCGCACCGGCGAGGCTGGCCAGCAGCGTGTAAGTGAACACCCGACCGGCCAGGAAGACGCCGGTATGCAGCATCGCCTCGGCCGTGCCGCTGGCCCGGCCAAGCGCCCAGGTACCGATGAACGGCAGGCAGGTGACGGTGCAGGCGGTCAGCCCCATCGACAGCCCGAGCAGCCAGACGGTGGCCAGGCCGACCTGGCCGGCAGCCAGTTGCTCAAGCATCGCCAGGCGCCGCCTTGGCGGGCGAACGGACGAATTTCAGCGGCTTGACCGTGCCATCGGGCAGTTCCGCCGCAATCTTCTGCTTGTAATAGGCTCGGCTTGACGCGAATAGCGACAACGGGCCCCACTTCAGCTTGATCGTCCCGTCCTGCGGACAGTATTCGGCACAGCGCCCGCACAGGGTGCAGTCCTCGTTGTAGGCCTTGCGCCCGTCCGCCTGCGAGATTTCCGGAATATCCATCGGGCAGGCATCCGTACATATCCGGCAGGTACCGCAGTTCTCATGCCGCGTCTTCACCAAGCGCATCGGCGACAGGCGCTGGGCCAGGCTGTTGAAGGCGAGCAGCGGACAAATGCGGCAGAACGGCTGGCGGATGGCCAGGGCGGCCAGAATGATGAAGCCGAAGAGGAAATTGGCCGTGCCCCCGAGTACCAGCTTGACCTTGTCGTCGACGGCCACCGCCAGTTGCTCGGTGCTGCCGGTCAGCAGCGTGGTGGCGATGCGCGCCGGACAGACGTCGCAATACGGATTGCCCAGCGCATGCGGCGTGACGCCGAGGCCGGTGAGCAAGGGCAGCAGGAAGACCAGGCCAAGCAGGATCAGCCATTTGACCGGGCGCACGCGCTGCACTGGGCCGAGGTCGCCGGGAGCGACGCGGCGCAGGCCGATGCCGAAGCGCCGTCCGACTCGGCCGAGCAGTTCCTGCAGTGTGCCGAGCGGACAGATCCAGCCGCAAAAGGCCTTGCCGAGCACGAAGAAGAAAGCGAAGAACACGGCGAAACTCATCAGCAGCGGCAGCACCATGGTCAGCGTCAATTGCTGGGCGCGCACCATGGCTTCGCCGATGCGGTGGTGCAGGATGTGCTGCGTCGGGATCAGCACGCAGTAGCCGCCGTTCATCTGGTCGTAGGCGCAGGACAGGGCCGGCAGCGCGTTGGACAGTTTGTCAGCCATGTAGGTACCGACGAAGACGCTGCCGTAGACGGTGACGACCAGCATCAGCAGTTGCACCGTCAGGCGGAACCGCGCCAGGGTGGGGAATATCACCTTACGCATGGGGCACCTCGCGACTCTGCCGCCGGCGCAGCAAGGGCGCCGCTGCCAGCATGCCGGCCAGGCCGAAGGCCGCCCCCCAGCCCAGGCTGCGGCCGCGCTCGGCATCCGGACCGTAGCGCAGGTTGAAGGCCGTCAGGTACTGCTGGCCACCCTCCGCATGTTCGCTGCTGAGCACGAAGGCAGCGCTCTGCCGGCCGTGGCCGCCGGCCTGCTCCGTCGGTGGCGGCGGGAAATCGCGCGGGAAGAGCACGGTCGCCACACCGCTGGCATCGGTGACGAACTGCGAGCGACTGCCGAACTCGGTTTCCAGCGTCAGTCGCTGTCCGACCAGCGGCTGGCCATGCAGGCGAACGAGAAAGCGCCATTTCTCGCTCTCGCGATACTGGCCGTGTTCGCGCGGCAAGGGCTGGGGCACGATTTCCAGCTCGTGCTTCGGCGTCGCCAGCAAGACCTCCGGCGAGGCGCCCGGATTGCTGAAGTACCAGGCCGTGGAGGCAATGCGGACGCTGTCTGGCGAAGCCTCGCGCAGCACCACCCAGTGATAGTTGCCGATCTGCGGCGCGGCGCTGCTGATCCGGGCCGTGCCATCGCTCAACGTAAACTCCCGTTGGCGGACCTCCGGATCGCCGGCCGGCGCATGCACGGACACTGACGGTGCGCTGATGCCGACTGCCCGCAGGCGCGCCACATCGCGCTCGCGGCGGCCAGTCTCCGGCAGCAGCAGAGGTTGCTGTGTCCAGGCGACGGTCGGCGCAGCCGAATGGTCATGCTGGGCAGTTACCGGCCCGACCAGCAGCCCGGCGATGAAGAAAAGGATAGTTCTACGCATCGTCGGCCTCAGCGGAAATCGTAGCGATAAGTGAGCATCACCGTGCGCGGCGCCGCGGCGGTATAGGTCACCCTGCCGGCCGTGTCCTTCTTGGCTTCGAAGGCGTAATGCTTGTCGAACAGATTGTCGGCATTCAGGGTCAGCGAATGACGGTGGAATTGGTAGCCGAGCGAGGCGTTGGTCACCCACTCCCAGCCGTCGTATTTTTCGCTGTTGGCGTTGTCCAGCCAGTATTCACCCCAGGTATTGGCGGCGATCCGGGCCCGCCAGCCCTGATTTTTCCAGGCCAGGAAGACGCCGTACTGATGCTTGGGTACGAACGGCAGGGCATTGCCGCCGCGATCACGATTGACGGTCACCGCGCCGACGCGCACCGGCTCAGTGAAGTCGCTGTACTCATAGTCGGCGTAACCATAGTGAGCGCCCGCCTCCCAGGCGCGGGAGAGGGCCATTCGGCCGGCGATTTCGAAGCCGCGCTTGTCGGTTTTCCCGGCGTTCACGTAACTGGTGACGCCACCGTTGTTCTGCTGAACGATCTCCTTGTCGACCGGGTTGTAGTAGACGCTGGTATCGAACTGCCAGCCTTCGCCACGCCCCTTCAGGCCAATTTCGTAATTGGTCGATTCCGGCGCCTCGATTCCCGGGTTCGACGACAGTTCGCTGGACGACGGGATCTGCCCGGCGCGGGCAACCATGGCGAACAGGTTCAGCTGTCGGTTCAGGGCGTAGCTGGCGGCCAGCTTGGGCGCCGGCAGGCGGAAGGTCTTGTTGGTTTCGCTGCGCCCGTCACCGGCCACATATTTGCCGGTGGCGTAGTCGTAGCGGCTGATCTCGTTGTTGTCGCCGGTGAAGCGGACGACGTCGTAGCGCATGCCCAGATCGATGATCCAGCGTTCGTTCGGCCGCCACGATTCCTGCAGGAAGACACCGCTGAGCAGGGTGGTCGACTCATCGGTTTCGGCCAACACTCCCTTGTTGTCCGACAGGGTCGCCGTGATGCGCCCGGCCTGCGGACCGGCGAGCACCTTGGTGACGTCGCGGTACTGGTATTTACGCGAATCCGGCGTCCGCTCCTGGCGAATGGTCAGGCCACCGACCAGCGAGCCTTGCTGATGCTTGTAACTGGCTTCGAGATCGGCGCCCAGATTCCACACCCACTTCTCGGCTTCATTGATGAGGCCGGTGACCGGATGATAGTGATACCAGGTGTTGTAGTAGAGCCGTGGCTTGAAAGTGAAGTCGCCGCGCTGCATTTCCAGGCGCGTGTTGAAGAACCAGACCTTGGAATAGCGGCCCGAGTGCTTCCAGGCTTCCGAGGTGCCATCCTGCTTGCCGGTATCGCGGAAGCGGTCGAACAGATAGCCGTTGGCCGCCGTGTTGTCGATGGCGCCGGGCAATTCGATGTTGGCCTCGGAATAGGAGAGCTCGCTTTCCAGGACATCATCACCGGCCAGTTGCAGGCCATGTTTCAGCGACACCTGGGTGGTATCGAAGCGGTTCCATGAGCGCCAGTCGTTGTCCATCTCGCGATGGGTCAGGGTCAGCGCCATCGCCTGCCCATCAGCGATCTTGCCGCCATAGCGCAGATGCAGGTTCTGCGTTCCCTCGCTGCCGACGCCGACGCGCAGGTTATTGGCGGTGTCGTCGAAGACCGAGCGGGAAATGATCTGGATGGCGCCGCCGGCACTGCCGGTGGCGAACAGGTTGCCCGGGCCCTTGGCCACTTCGATGCGCTCGATGTCCTGGGTATCGACAAAATCCAGCCGGGTGAAGCTGTCCGGGTCGCTGAGCGGCACACCGTCGCGCAGGACCATGATCTCGCGGATGCCGTAAGCCGCCTTCAGGCCGGCGCCACGGATGATCAGGCGGGCATCGAAACCGCCGTTCTTGCTGTCGATGAGGACGCCAGGAATGTCCTGCAGCGCCTCCTTGACGTTGAACATCTTCTTGTCCGCCATCTCCTCCTTGCCGACAACAGCGATAGCCTGCGGCACCTGGGCGCTCGGCCGGGCCTCGCGGGTGGCGGTGACGGTCACTTCATCGAGACTGCGCGCCGCCTCTTCGGCCCCGGCCAGCGGGGTCAGCAAGGCGCTGCCGAGCAAGGCCAGTTTGACTGCCCGACGACCGGCCACGGCCTGCCCGGCAACCCCATACAGATTGATCTTGATCAATTTATCCCCCTGATTTAGCTACGTTTTAGGGGGCGAATCTTAGAGGCAGCAGACGGCCGGAAAGTGTGACAAAAAGTCGCGTGCGACACTATGCCGCACAACTGGCGGGAACTCGGCCAGCCCGCAAAAGCTCGCAGAAGAACGCTTCAGGCGCCGCAGCGCAGCCTACTCATCCTCGTCGTGCAACTGGAACTTGCTCGCCAGTTGCTGCTGCACATTGCCGGGTACCGGCGCCTCGTCGTGCGAATCGTGCAGCACACAGTCGAGAATAGCGTCTAGATTCAAAGTCTGAGGAGCTCTCCGCACACCGTGCGCTCCAACCCTTGTGAGTCCGCCTTCCAGCGTGCCACCAACGCATCGCCAATGGGCATATCGGGAATATGCCGCATCAGGCGCTTGATCCGAGCCGGTGTGTCCGGGGCTTCGTCGGCCACCTCGAAGTGATAGCGCACACCCCGTACGGTGTACCGAGTTCCGGTACTGAGCTTCACGTCTTCTGCATAGGAGCGCCCTTCCAACCGCAGATGACCGACATACAAACTAACCCCAGGCGTTCGTGGTACGCAAAGCACAATACGTGGCCACGAAATAAATGTATCGTCACTAAAATTGCCAAAACCGATACGCGTAACCACGTAGGCCCCCGGCCGAACCCGCCAGCGAAAAGACCCGTCCACAATGGCCACGGCGGGAAAGGCGTGCACTTCCCCCGTCTCCAAGTTGACGGCGTTCAAGAATGGCGCGGGCCACGCGGGCCGAAAAGCGCCGTACGGCGTCATAACCTTGCCGTCAATCACATAATTCATTCGCCCAGTAACAACGCTATTCAAGTCGTCGGAGTATTGGTCGTCACGCGCGCTAGACACGATATTGACCGCACAACCGGTAACGCTCATCAGCATTACGGAACAGATTGCGATGAATTTTGCCTTCACGCGGAGTCTCCTTGGGGAATTGGCCCGTTGAAATAGCTAGGGCTTGTTCACGCTAATGGGTAACGCAGGAAGTCGACGATCAGGACGCAATGGCTATTCGTCATGACCGGAAATACTAGACCTCAGGCAGGCAGGCAGGCAGGAAGGCAATGTAGATAGGTTCAGCGAAGGCGCGAACGACCGCAATGGGAAAACTGCACGGACGTCTGGTTGCAGCCATTAACAGGCACAGAAGAAAGAACAAAAAGGGCTGAAAATCAGCCCTTTTTGTTCCCAACAACCTCGCCCTATTCCTTATTCGTCCTCGTCATGCAACTGGAACTTGCTCGCCAGTTGCTGCTGTACATTGCCTGGTACCGGCGCGTAGCGGGAGAACTCGATGGTGTAGCTGCCCTGGCCGCCGGTCAGCGACTTCAGGCGTGACTGGTAGTCGTTGAGCTCAGCCAGCGGCACCTCGCCGGTGATTGCTGCCAGACCGTGGCCGCGACCGTCGGTGCCGGTGATGTGACCACGGCGGCCGGAAAGATCGCCGGCCAGGTCGCCGATGGCGCCTTCGGGAACAATGATCTCGATGTTGACGATCGGCTCGAGGACAATCGGCCGGGCATTGCGGATGGCCTCGATTACCGCCTTGCGGCCGGCGATGGTGAACGCCACCTCCTTGCCGTCGACCGCATGGGTCTTGCCGTCGAAGACCGTGACTTTCAAATCCTCGACTTCGTAGCCGGCGACGACGCCGCCTTCCAGGCCCTGGCGCACGCCCTTCTCCACCGCCGCCATGAAGACACCGGGAATGACTCCGCCCTTGACCGCATCAACAAACTCGAAGCCCTCGCCGCGGCCCTTCGGCTCGATGCGCAGATGCACTTCGCCGAACTGACCGGCGCCGCCCGACTGCTTCTTGTGCCGGAACATCGCCTCGGCCGAACCGGTGATGGTTTCGCGATAGGGGATGCGCGGCGGCTTGGTGTCGACTTCCAGCTTGTACTGGCTGGCCATCTTTTCCAGCTTGGCCTTCAGGTGGATTTCGCCGAGGCCGCGGATCACCGTCTCGTTGCTGGTCGGATGACGCTCGATGAGGAAGGTCGGGTCTTCCATGGCCAGCTTGCCGAGGATATCGAAGAGGCGCTGCTCGTCGCCTTTCTTCTTGGTTTCGACGGCCAGCCCGGCCATCGGCTTGGGAAACTCCAGCGGCACCAGGTGGATGTGGTCCTCGTCGTGCGAATCGTGCAGCACGCAGTCGAATTCGATCTCATCAACCTTGGCGATGGCACCGATGTCACCGGGCAGCAATTCATCGACCTCAATGCTGTCCTTGCCCTGCAACTGGTACAGGTGGGCAACCTTGAACGGGCGCTTGCCGTTGCCGACGAACAACTGCATGTCCTTCTTCAGCGTGCCCTGATGGACGCGGAAGATACCGATCTTGCCCATGTAGGGATCAGCGATGACCTTGAAGACGTGGGCCAGCACATGCTTGTCGGCATCCGGCTCGGCATTGAAAGGCTCGGTGACGTCGCCCGGCTCGCCCTTGTAGAACGGTGGCGGATTGCCTTCGGCCGGGTTCGGCGCCAGGCTGGCCAGCACGTGCAACAACTCCTTGATGCCGGCGCCGGTTTTCGCCGAGGTGAACAGGATGGGAATCAGGTGGCCTTCGCGCAGCGCCTTCTCGAACGGCGCATGCAGGTCGGCAGCGCTCGGGTCGGCACCGTCCTCAAGGTACTGGGCGAGCAGGTTCTCGTCCTCCTCGACGATCTGGTCGATCAAGGCGCGGTGGGCCGCGGCGACCGAAGCGAAATCGGCATCGCCGGCGTCATGCTCAAGTACTTCGACAACCTCGGCCGCACCGTGTGCCGGCAGGTCAAGCAGCATGCACTGCTGGCCGAAACGTTCGCGGATGTCGGCGACCAGGCCGGGCAGATCGAGATTCTCGGCATCGATCTTGTTGATGACGATCATCCGGCACAGCTTGCGTTCGGTGGCGTAGCGCATCATGCGCTCGGTCATCAGCTCGACGCCGGTCTGCGCATTGACCACGATCAGCGCCGTATCGACGCCGGCCAGCGCAGCGATGGCCTGGCCGGCAAAATCGGGATAGCCCGGGGTGTCGAGCAGGTGGATGTGGGTGTCTTCATGACTGAAGTTGACCACCGCCGAATGCAGCGAATGGCCGGCTTCCTTTTCCTGGGAGTCGAAATCGCAGACGGTGCTGCCCCTGTCGACGCTGCCTTTGGCGGCAATGGCGCCGGTGGCATGGAGCAGGGCCTCGGCCAGTGACGTCTTGCCGGCGGCCCCGTGGCCGACCAGGGCAATGGAACGGAGTGCCTCGGTGGTGGTCTTTGACATCTTGTTCTCCCAGAGCGTTAGCGAATCAGTTGAGTTTCTATTTGATGCCGGCCGCCATACGATCGACGAAATGCGGCCCGGCGCCGTAGAGCAGGCCGACCGCGGCAACCAGCAAGAGCACGCCAAAGAGCAGCTGCTTGCCTGGCCGGGCGAAATCGGACCAGTGCCGGCCGGCGAACCAGAGCGGCCCGACGATCGGCAGCAGCATTGCCGGCAACCAGTACTGCCAGCCATGATCGAAGGAAGCCGGCAGCGTGCCGAGATAGCCGACGAGGACCAATGCACCGCCGACGGCGATGAGGATGGCGACCGTAAAGATGAAAACGAGAAACCAGAAATCCATTATTTCTTTACCTTTTGCGGCCGCTGCCAGCCGGTCAGCGTGACCTGCTTCGGACGTGAAACGGTCAGCGCCTCGGGCGGCGCATCCCTGGTCAGCGTGGTGCCGGCGCCAAGCGTGGCGCCGCGACCGACGGTGACCGGCGCCACCAGCTGGGTATCTGAACCGATGAAGACGTCGTCCTCGATGACGGTCTTGAACTTGTTGGCGCCGTCGTAGTTGCAGGTGATGGTGCCGGCGCCGACATTGACGCGCTGGCCGATCTCGGCATCGCCGATGTAGGCCAGGTGGTTGGCCTTGGACTGGGCGCCGATGATGCTTTTCTTGACCTCGACGAAGTTGCCGATATGCACTTCCGGCCCGAGTTCGGTGCCGGGACGCAGGCGGGCATAGGGGCCGAGCACGCCGTCCGGGCCGATCACCGCATCCTCGAAATGGCAGAAGGCGGCGATGCGCGTGCCGGCGCCGACCTTGACGTTCTTCATCACGCAGTACGGGCCGACTTCGACGGCATCGGCCAACTCGACCTTGCCCTCAAAGACGCAGCCGACGTCGATGGACACATCGCGACCGTGGGTGAGTTCGCCGCGGATGTCGATGCGCGCCGGATCGGCCAGACGGACGCCGGCGACCAGCAACTGGTCGGCGATGTTGCGTTGGTGCTGGCGCTCCAGTTCGGCCAGCTGGACCTTGCTGTTCACACCCAGCACTTCCCACTCACCGGCCGGCTGGGCGGTGCGCACCGGCAGCCCTTCGCTGACGGCGAGGGCAACGATGTCGGTCAGGTAATACTCGCCCTGGGCGTTGTCGTTCTTCAGCTTGCCCAGCCAGTCGGCCAACCGCGCCGTCGGCATGACCATGATGCCGGTGTTGATCTCGCCGATGCTCTTCTCGGCCTCGCTCGCGTCCTTCTGTTCGACGATGCGCTGCACCTGGCCGGTGGCATCGCGGACGATGCGGCCATAACCGCTGGGGTCGGCGAGATCGACGGTGAGGATGGCCAGGCCGTCCTTGCCGGCCTGCAGCAAGCGCTTCAGCGTCGCCGCCGTGGTCAGCGGCACGTCGCCGTAGAGGACCAGGGTCTGCGCTGCCGGGCCGAGTTCCGGCAGCGCCTGGGCGACGGCATGGCCGGTGCCCAGTTGCTGCGCCTGTTCGGCCCAGGCGATGTCGGGAGCGGCCAGCGTCGACTTGACGACGTCGCCGCCGTGACCGTAGACGACGATCAGCTTTTCCGGGGCCAGCGTGCGGGCGGTGTCGATGACATGCTGGGCCAGCGATTTGCCGGCCACCGGATGCAGGACCTTGGGTAAATTGGAATGCATGCGCTTGCCCTGACCGGCAGCGAGGATGACGATATTCATGGGTTCTGGATTTTCAGTCTGGCGCCAGCACGATGCCGGCAGGTTTCATGCGGATTTTTTCTCTTCCTGGCCACTCAGGATTTCGCCGAGCAGGCTCCTGCCCCGCGCCGAAACGGCCCAGTGCAGGACATTCTTGTCATTGATGCGGGTTTCGATGACGCCCATGGCCTTCATCACTGTCAGCCGCTGACTGACGAAGTCGCGGGCCTGGCCGGTACGCTCGCAGATGGCGGCGAGGTTGCCGTAGACGAAGCTTTCCTCGGCCAAGGCGCGGAGAATCTCGACATCGTTGTAAGAGAGCACTTCGCGCGGCTCCGGCTCAACCACGGCCGGCACCGCCGGCTCGACGCGCGCAACGGCGGCAGCAGCGATTTCCTCGCGTTTCTGCTGCTTCAGCTGAACAACTTCGCGCTTGACCTGATCGAGCTGCCCGAGCAGGCGCTGGGCGACGTTCTCCATCAGGCGCCGCGAGGCGACGACGTAGATCAGGCAGAAGCCGGCGAAGGCGAAGAAATCGACCGGCTTGGTGCGCGCCCCTTCGAGCAGGGTGCTGGAAATCATGTTGAGGAACAGCGGCACGGTCAGCGCGGCGACGACGCCGAGCAGTGGATATTTCAGCCAGTCTTTGCGCCCCGGCTCGCTCTGGCGGTCGGCCAGGAAGTAATTGGCAGTGCCACCAAGAATGCCGGTGGCCAGCATGATGGCCAGGATCAGCAGCATGTGGGTATCGACGCCCCCGGCGGGCGCGCTGACCTGGAAAGCAGTTTGCAATTCAGCCGACATATGAGTTCCCCCTTGTGCCCGCCATTCTCACACGATTGCCGCGGGCTGTCGAAGCGGGAACGCCGGCTACCGGTTCAGCCGGCCGATTGCTTGCGGCGCTCCGTCTTGCGCTCGGCGAGCAAGGTCCATTCGCCGTCCGGTCGCTGATGTTCGAGGCGGACATTGAAACCCCACAGGCTGGCCATATGCTCGAGCACCGTCAGGCTGGCCGGTGACAGCGGCCGGCGCTGGTGGGCGAAGTGACGCAGGGTCAGCGAGCGGTCGCCGCGCAGGTCGACGTTCCACACCTGGATGTTGGGGTCGCTGCTGCCCAGGTTGTACTGTTCGGCCAGGTTGCGGCGCAGCGCCCGGTAACCCGGCTCGTCGTGGATGGCATCAACCTTCAGCTTGGCCTGGCTGTCGTCATCGAGTACCGAGAACAGCCGGAATTCGCGCATCAGCCGCGGCGACAGGTACTGGGCGATGAAGCTCTCGTCCTTGAAATTGCGCATGGCGAAGTCGAAGGTCTCGCGCCAGTCGGCGCCGGCGATGTCGGGAAACCACTCGCGGTCCTCGGCATCCGGTCGCTCGCAGATGCGGCGGATGTCCTGCCACATGGCGAAGCCGAGGGCGTAGGGATTGATGCCGGAATACCACTTGCTGGAGTACGGCGGCTGGTAGACGACATTGGTGTGCGACTGCAGGAATTCGAGCATGAAGCCGTCGTCGACCTTGCCTTCGTCGTACAGCGTGTTGAGCAGCGTGTAGTGCCAGAAACAGGCCCAGCCTTCGTTCATCACCTGAGTCTGCCGCTGCGGGTAGAAATACTGGCCGATCTTGCGCGTGATGCGGACGATCTCGCGCTGCCAGGGTTCGAGCAGCGGCGCGTTTTTCTCGACGAAATAGAGCAGGTTTTCTTCCGGCTCCAAGGGGAAGCGCTTCTCCTCGGCTTCGGCGAACGGCGCGTCGTGGCGCGGCAAGGTCCGCCACAGGTCGTTGACCTGCGCCTGCAGGTAAGCCTCGCGTTCGCGCTGGCGGGTCTTTTCCTTTTCCAGCGACAGCGGCGGCGAGCGCTTGTAGCGGTCGACGCCGAGATTGGACAGGGCGTGGCAGGCGTCGATCAGTTGCTCGACGGCGTCGACGCCGTGCCGTTCCTCGCATTCGGCGATGTAGTTCCGGGCGAAGACCAGATAGTCGATGATGGCATCGGCGCTGGTCCACTGCTTGAACATGTGGTTGCCCTTGAAGAAGGAATTATGGCCGTAGGCGGCATGGGCGATGACCAGCGCCTGCATGGTCAGCGTGTTTTCCTCCATCAGATAGGCGATGCACGGGTCGGAGTTGATGACAATTTCGTAGGCCAGCCCCATCTGGCCACGCTTGTAGCGGTTTTCGGTTTCCAGGAAGTGCTTGCCGAAGGACCAGTGGTGGTAATAGACCGGCATGCCGATGGCGGCATAGGCATCCATCATTTGCTCGGCGGTGATGACCTCCAGTTGGTGGCGGTAGCAGTCCAGCCCGTAGTCATTGGCGATGCGGCCGATCTCGTCGTCGTAGCGGGCAATCGCTTCGACTGTCCAGTCGGAACCTTCGGCGATCAGGCGGGATTTCTTCTTGCTCATACCAGGCGCTTCCGGAACAGTTCGCGGAACACCGGGTAGATGTCGCTGACCTCGGCGATGTGCTGCATGGCAAAGACCCCGGCATGGCTGGTGGTCAGCCGCTCGTACTCGTGCCACAGGTTCTGCGGCTCGCCGTCGGTGATCTCGATATAGGCGTAGTACTGCACCAGCGGTAGGATCGATTCGGCCAGCAGGTTGCGACACTGTGGCGAATCGTCGTTCCAGTTGTCGCCATCGGAAGCCTGGGCACAGTAGATGTTCCAGACGCTGCTGCCGTAGCGCGCACTGATCACCTGATGCATCAGCTTCAGGGCGCTGGAGACGATAGTGCCGCCCGTCTCGCGGGAGTGGAAGAAGTCCTCCTCGTCAACTTCCTCGGCCACCGTGTGGTGGCGGATGAAGACCACCTCGATGTGCTCGTAATTGCGGTTGAGGAAGAGGTAGAGCAGCATGAAGAAGCGCTTGGCCATCTGCTTGCGGTTCTCGTCCATCGAGCCGGAAACGTCCATCACGCAGAACATCACCGCCTGCGTGGATGGTTGGGGAATGCGGATGCGGTTGCTGTAGCGCAGGTCGAACGGGTCGATGAAGGGAATCGCCTCGTGCCGGGCCTTGAGGACGGCGATCTCGCGCTGCAGGCGCTCGACCTCGGCGGCATCGGCCGGCATTTCGTCGAGCGCTCCTTCCAGTTCGGCCTGCAAAGCGCGCAAGCGCGTGGCATAGGGGCCGCCGACGGCCACCCGGCGCCCGGCGGCGCCGCGCATGGTGCGTACCAGGTTGATGTTGGTTGGCACACCGCTCTGCGTATAGCCGGCACGTACGCGCTTGAACTCGTCGATGCGGGCCAACTGGCGCTTGACCAGGTTGGGCAGGGCCAACTCGTCAAAGAAGATGTCGAGAAACTCGTCGCGGGTCAGGGTGAAGACGAAATCGTCCAGTCCCTCGCCATCCGGACTGGCCTGGCCGCTGCCCGGCCCCTGGTTACCTGAAGGCGGACGATCCATCTGGTCGCCGCTCTGAAAGCGGTCATTGCCCGGATGCACCGATTCACGCACGCCGCCCTTGCCGTGGCGGAACTGCGGCTCACTGATGTCCTTACCGGGAATGCCGATCTTCTCGCCGCTTTGCAGGTCGCGGATACCGCGCTTGGCAATGGCGTCGGCCACCGCCTTGCGGATCTGCCCCTTGAAGCGGAGGATGAAGCGGCTGCGGTTGATCGAACTCTTGTTCCTGCTGTCCTGCCGCCGGTCGACGATGCGTACCGTCATGGAAACTCCCTGGTTAGGATCGAGTTGTCAGGATCCAGGATCGAGCGATCCTCACCCCCTCGATCCTCGATCCTGCTCTCAAGAACTCTTCCTCACCCGCAGATACCATTCGCACAGCAGGCGCACCTGTTTCTCCGTGTAGCCCTTGGTAATCATCCGCTCGACGAAGTCCTGGTGCTTTTTCTGTTCGTCGGCGCTGGCTTTGGTGTTGAAGGAAATCACTGGCAGCAGCTCCTCGGTGTTGGAGAACATCTTCTTCTCGATCACCGCCCGCAGTTTCTCGTAGGAGGTCCACGCCGGGTTCTTGCCATCGTGCTTGGCCCGGGCGCGCAGCACGAAGTTGACCACCTCGTTGCGGAAGTCCTTCGGATTGCTGATGCCGGCCGGCTTCTCGATCTTTTCCAGCTCGTCGTTCAAGGCCCCACGGTCGAGCATCTCGCCGGTGTTCGGATCGCGGAATTCCTGGTCCTGGATCCAGAAATCGGCGTAAGTGACGTAGCGGTCGAAGATGTTCTGGCCGTATTCCGAGTAGCTTTCCAGGTAGGCCGTCTGGATTTCCTTGCCGATGAACTCGGCGTAGCGTGGGCTGAGGAATTCCTTCAGGTAACGCATGTAGCGGTCTTCGATTTCCGGCGGGAACTGTTCCTGCTCGATCTGCTGTTCCAACACATACATCAGGTGCACCGGATTGGCCGCCACCTCGCGGTGGTCGAAGTTGAAGACCTTGGACAGGATCTTGAAGGCGAAGCGCGTGGACAACCCGTTCATGCCCTCGTCGACGCCGGCGAAGTCGCGGTATTCCTGGTAGCTCTTGGCCTTCGGATCGGTGTCCTTGAGATTCTCGCCGTCGTAGATGCGCATCTTGCTGTAGATGCTGGAGTTCTCCGGCTCCTTCAGACGCGACAGGCTGGAGAACTGGGCCATCATGCGCAGCGTGTCCGGCGCGCACGGCGCCTTGGACAGCGAGGAGTTGGCCATCAGCTTTTCGTAGATATGCATCTCGTCGGTGACGCGCAGGCAGTACGGCACCTTGACGATGTAGATGCGGTCAAGGAAGGCCTCGTTGTTGCGGTTGTTCTTGAAGGTCAGCCACTCGGCCTCGTTGGAGTGGGCGAGCACCATGCCGTCGAAGGGAATGGCGCCGAAACCTTCGGTGCCCTTGTAGTTCTGCTCCTGGGTCGCTGTCAGCAATGGGTGCAGGACCTTGATCGGCGCCTTGAACATTTCGACGAATTCGAGCACGCCGCGGTTGGCCAGGCACAGGCCGCCGGAGTAGGAGTAGGCGTCCGGGTCGTTCTGCGAATAGGTTTCCAGCTTGCGGATGTCGATCTTGCCGACCAGCGAGGAGATGTCCTGGTTGTTCTCGTCGCCCGGTTCGGTCTTCGACACGGCAATCTGCGACAAGACCGACGGGTGCAGCTTGACCACCCTGAAGCGGGCGATGTCGCCGCCGAATTCCTGCAGTCGCTTGACCGCCCACGGGCTCATGACGGTGCCGAGGTAACGGCGCGGAATGCCGTAGTCCTCTTCGAGAATCGGCCCGTCCTCATTGATATTGAACAGGCCGAGCGGCGATTCGTGCACCGGCGAGCCCTTGATCGCATAGAACGGCACCTTCTCGATCAGATACTTCAGGCGCTCAGCCAGCGAGGATTTGCCACCGCCGACCGGACCGAGCAGGTAGAGGATCTGCTTCTTCTCCTCCAGGCCCTGCGCCGCGTGGCGGAAGTAGGAGACGATGTGCTCGATCACCTCCTCCATGCCGTAAAACTCGCGGAAAGCGGGATAGAGCCGCAACATCTTGTTGGCGAAGATGCGCGACAGGCGCGGATCGCTGCGCGTATCGACCAGTTCCGGCTCGCCGATGGCCAGCAGCATGCGCTCAGCAACGCTGGCATAGGCCGTCTTGTCGGTCTTGCAGAGTTCCAGATATTCCTGGACTGACAATTCCTCTTCCTGGAGCGCTTCGTAGCGGCTCTGGTAGCGGGCGAAAATCGACATGACTGCCTCCTTGAGTTGACTCCGACTATTCGGCGGTGCTCCCTTTTCTTTCCCGGCGGCTCTCTCGGCCGCCTGTCTGCTTCAGGCCACCAGACGCGGGCGGCCGCTAAAGTTCTGCAACACCCCGGCGATACGCTCGAGGCCCCATTCCAGTTCTTCTTTGCTGATCACCAGCGGCGGCGCCAGACGCAGCACGGTGCCATGCGTTTCCCGGGTCAGCACACCGTTGTCCAGCAAGGCCAGGACCACCTCCGCGACGTCGACCCGCTGCGGATCCAGCTCGATTCCGGCGAACAGGCCACGACCTCGAACCGCTTTGATGATCGACATACCCTCTGCCACTTGGTGCAGCCGGGCGAGTAAAAGTTCGCCAAGGCGGCGGGAATTTTCGATCAGGCCTTCTTCCTCGAGCACGTCGAGGGCGGACAGCGCGACGGCGGCAGCCAGCGGATTGCCGCCGAAGGTCGAGCCGTGATCGCCCGGCGTGAACACGCACATCACCCGGTCGTCGGCGAGGAAGGCAGAAACCGGCAGCAGGCCGCCGCCCAGCGCCTTGCCGAGGATCAAACCATCGGGTCTGACCGGCTCGTGCTGGCAAGCCAGCAGCTTGCCGGTCCGGCCGAGGCCAGTCTGCACTTCATCGACGATCAACAGCACGTCATGGCGCTTGCAGATGGCCGCGCAAGCGGCCAGGTAGCCGTTTGGCGGCAGGATGATGCCGGCCTCGCCCTGGATCGGCTCAACCAGGAAGGCGGCGGTATGCGGCGTGATGGCCGCGGCCAGCGCCCGGGCATCGCCGAAGGGCACGGTCTTCAGGCCGGGCAGGAAGGGGCCGAAGCCGTCGCGGTACTGAGCTTCGGTCGACAAGCCGACGATGCCAAGCGAGCGGCCATGGAAATTGCCAGCACAGGCGATGATCTCGGCCTTGCCTTCGGGCACCCCTTTGACCTTGTAGGCCCACTTGCGTGCCGCCTTGAGCGCCGTCTCGACGGCCTCCAGGCCGGTATTGACCGGCAGCACCCGCTCGTAGCCGGTGAGCAGCGACAGGCGACGCAGCAACAAGGGCAGACGGTCGTTGGAAAAGGCGCGCGAGGTCACCGCCAGACGCCCGCCCTGATCGACCAGCGTCGCCAGCAGGCGCGGATGGCCGTGGCCGAAACTGGTGGCCGAATAGGCGGCCATCATGTCGAGGTAGCGCCGGCCGGCGACATCGGTCAGCCAGCAGCCGCAGCCTTCGCTGAGGACCACCGGCAACGGCGCGTAATTGCTGGCGCCGAAGCCTGCTTCCCAGCGTTGCAACGTCGTCGCATCGGGCGCCGAGGCGGCGTCGAGCAATTCGAGCACCAGTCGGGCGGTGCGGCCGTCAGGATCGGCCAACGGATTGTATTCAGCGATTTCCAGGGCAACGCAGTCGCGTTCGCGCAGGATGCCGCGCAGTCCCGGCAACAGTTCCTCCGGCATCAGGCCGCCAGCCACCGGCGTCGACACGCCCGGCGCCGGCAGCGGATCAAGTGCATCGAGATCGAGGCTGATGCCCCACGGGCCGTCGCCGACCAGACAGCGCGCCTCGGCCAGCACCTCCTCGATTCCGCGCTCATCAATCTCTTCCATGCCGTACCAGCGCACGCCAAGTTCGCCAAGGCAGGCCACCTCTGCCGGCTCGTAGCTGCGCACGCCGATGACCACGGTTCGCGCTGGGTCAAGCAACGGGCCGGCAACCCCGGTCATCTGCGGATCGCCGCGGCCAAACGAGGCGGCCAGCGGCATCCCGTGGGCGTTGCCGGAGGGACTGCTGGCCGGCGTATGGGCATCGAGATGGGCGTCAATCCAGATCAACCCGGGCGCTTCGCCCAGCGCCCGCCCGACGCCACGCCAGGTACCAGCGGCCATCGCATGATCGCCGCCGATGACCAGTGGCCGTTCGCCGGCGAGCAGCGCCGCCTCGGCGGCATCGGCAACGGCGGTGAGCAGGTGACCAAGGGCGCCGCTCGACAATTCGGGATGCAGCATGACCGGCCACGTCGCCGCCAGGCCGTTGTGGGCAATCACTGAACAGAGGCCGGCCCGGCGCAAGACATCGGGGCCGCTGGCGCAGCCGGCAGCCGGCGCGCCGAGCGCACTGGCTACACCGATGCAGCGCACCGCGGGATTGAGCGAGATGAGTCTGCGCATGCCGAGTCCCCTTTCATTCCGCAGGAGAACCGCCCTGGTGCTGGTTGGACTACGTTTCGGCCAGCAGGTTCGAGGCATCCGGCATGTTTGTTCGCGCCAGGAAAAAAGCCCCGCCGGCTTTCGCCGGGCGGGGCTTTCGGGATCGGACAGCGATTAGCGCGGCAGGATCGTCGAGCCCATCAGAAACGCATCCACCTCACGGGCGGCCTGGCGACCTTCGCGGATCGCCCAGACCACCAGCGACTGGCCACGACGCACGTCGCCGGCGGCATAGACCTTGTCGACATTGGTCTTGTAGCAGCCGTCGCCATCGGTCGTCGCCTTGGCGTTCTGACGCGCATCCTTCTCGACGCCGAAAGCATCGAGCAGGCCGCCGACCGGATTGGTGAAGCCCATGGCCAGGAAGGCGGCATCGCACGGGAGTTCGAATTCCGAACCGGCGATTTCGCTCATCTTGCCGTCCTTCCACTCCAGGCGGACGGCCTTCAGTGCCTTGACGTTACCCTTGCCATCGTCGACGAAGCCCTTGGTGGCCACGGCGAAATCGCGGCTGCAGCCTTCGTCGTGCGACGACGAGGTGCGCAGCTTGTACGGCCAGTACGGCCACGTCAGCGCCTTGTTTTCCTCTTCCGGCGGCATCGGCATCAGTTCGAACTGGGACACCGACGCAGCGCCGTGGCGATTGGAGGTGCCGACGCAGTCGGAACCAGTATCGCCGCCACCGATGACGATGACGTGCTTGTCCTTGACGTTGATCGGATTCTTCTTGCCTTGCTGGACTTCCTTGTTTTGCGGAATCAGGAATTCCAGCGCGGCGTAGATGCCCTTCAGTTCGCGGCCCGGCACCGGCAGATCGCGAGGCACTTCCGAACCGGCGGCGAGGATCACCGCGTCGAAGTCCTTCTTCAGCTGCTCGGCCGAGACGAAATCGCTCGCATCGTTGTTGATACCGGCCGGCACCTTCTTGTCACCGACCACGACCTTGGTGCGGAAGGTGACGCCTTCGGCTTCCATCTGGGCAACGCGACGATCGACGACGGTCTTTTCCATCTTGAAGTCGGGAATGCCGTAAGCCAGCAGGCCGCCAAGACGGTCGCTCTTCTCGAACACCGTCACGTCGTGACCGACGCGCGCCAGCTGCTGGGCAGCTGCCAGACCGGCCGGGCCGGAACCGACGATGGCGACCTTCTTGCCGGTCTTGCTCTTCGGCGGCTGCGGTACGACCCAGCCCATGTCCCAGCCCTTGTCGATGATGAAGTGCTCGATCGACTTGATGCCCACCGGCGCAGCGTTGATGCCGAGCGTACAGGCAGCTTCACAGGGCGCCGGACAGATGCGACCGGTGAAATCCGGGAAATTGTTGGTCGAATGCAGCACTTCCAGTGCCTGCCGCCAGTTACCGCGGTAAACCAGGTCATTCCAGTCGGGAATGATGTTGTTCACCGGGCAGCCGTTGTTGCAGAACGGAATGCCGCAATCCATGCAACGGGCGCCCTGAACCTTGGCGTTCTCGTCGGACAGCGTGTGGACGAATTCCTTGTAGTGCTTCAGGCGGCTTTCCACCGGCTCGTAAGCCTCGGACAGCCGTTCGAATTCCATGAAACCAGTCGGCTTGCCCATTATGCGGCCTCCTTCTGCGCAGCAGCGGCCATCTCGGTGAGGGCGCGCTTGTATTCGTGCGGATAGACTTTGACGAACTTCTCGCGGCTGGTATCCCAGTTGGCGAGAAGCTTCTTGGCGGTCTGGCTGCCGGTGTACTCGACATGACGGGTGATCAGCTCCTTGAGCTGGGTCTCGTCGGCCAGGCCGAGGTGCAACGGCTCGCCGGCAGCGTGACGGCTGGCCGGCAGCACCTTCTCCAGGGCCACCTGGGCCAGGTTGCAGCGCTGCTTGAAGCTGCCGTCCTCGTCCAGCACGTAGGCGATGCCGCCCGACATGCCGGCGGCGAAGTTGCGTCCGGTATCACCCAGGACAACCACGGTGCCGCCGGTCATGTATTCGCAGCCATGGTCACCGACGCCTTCGACGACAGCGGTACCACCGGAGTTGCGGACGCAGAAGCGCTCGCCACCGACGCCGGCGAAGAAGGATTCACCCTCGGTCGCACCGTACATCACGGTGTTGCCACAGATGATGTTGTGCTGGGTGTCGCCGCGGAAGTCCGGGCTCGGCTTGATGATGATGCGACCGCCCGACAGACCCTTGCCGACGTAGTCATTGCCTTCGCCGGTCAGCTCCAGCGTCACGCCACGGGCCAGGAAGGCGCCGAAGGCCTGACCGGCGGTGCCGGTCAGCTTGATGTGGATGGTGTCATCCGGCAGGCCGGCGTGACCGTAGCGGCGGGCAACTTCGCCCGAGAGCATGGTGCCGCAGGTGCGGTTCACGTTGATGATCTTGGTCTCGATCTGGACCTTGGTCCCCTTCTCCAGCGCCGGCTTGGCCTGCTCGATCAGCTTGTGATCGAGCGCCTTTTCCAGGCCATGGTCCTGGAACTCGGTGTGGCGACGCGGCACCTCGGCCGGCACCGCCGGCTGATAGAAAATCTTCGAGAAATCGAGTCCCTTGGCTTTCCAGTGCTCGATGCCAGCCCGCGTGTCGAGCAGGTCGGCACGACCAACCAGATCGTCGAACTTGCGGATGCCGAGCTGAGCCATGATCTCGCGCACTTCCTCGGCAACGAAGAAGAAGTAGTTCACGACATGCTCGGGCTGGCCGGTGAAGCGCTTGCGCAGCTCTGGATCCTGGGTGGCAACGCCGACCGGGCAGGTATTCAGGTGGCACTTGCGCATCATGATGCAGCCGCCAACGACCAGCGGCGCGGTGGCGAAGCCGAATTCGTCAGCACCCAACAGGGCGCCGACAACGACGTCGCGTCCGGTCTTCATCTGACCATCGACCTGCACGCGAATACGGCTGCGCAGGCGGTTGAGGACCAGCGTCTGCTGGGTTTCGGACAGACCGAGTTCCCACGGCGTCCCGGCATGCTTGATCGACGATTGCGGCGAAGCGCCGGTGCCACCATCGAAACCGGCAATGACCACGTGATCAGCCTTGGCCTTGGCGACGCCGGCGGCAACGGTGCCGACACCGACTTCGGAAACCAGCTTGACCGAGATGGAAGCGCGATCATTGGCATTCTTCAGGTCATGGATCAGCTGTGCCAGATCCTCGATCGAGTAGATGTCGTGGTGCGGCGGCGGCGAGATCAGGCCGACACCCGGCACCGAGTGACGCAGGAAACCGATGTACTCGGATACCTTGTGACCCGGCAGCTGGCCGCCTTCACCCGGCTTGGCACCTTGCGCCATCTTGATCTGGATCTGATCGGCATTGACCAGATATTCAGTGGTGACGCCAAAGCGACCGGAGGCAACCTGCTTGATCGCCGAACGCAGCGAATCGCCTTCCTTGAAGGTGTAATCACGTTCAATGCGCGAAGCACCGATGATTTCCGACAGCTTCTGGCCGGCCTTCAGCGGCTGGAAGCGCTTGGCATCCTCGCCGCCTTCGCCGGTGTTCGACTTGCCGCCGATGCGGTTCATGGCCAGCGCCAGCGTTGTGTGCGCCTCGGTCGAGATCGAGCCGAGCGACATGGCGCCGGTGGCGAAGCGCTTGACGATTTCCTTGGCCGACTCGACTTCGTCGAGCGGCACCGGCGCGCCCTGCGGCTTGAAATCGAACAGGCCGCGCAGCGTCAGGTGACGCTTCGACTGATCGTTGATCAGCTCGGCGTACTCCTTGTAGGTCTCGTACTTGCCGGAGCGCGTCGAGTGCTGCAGCTTGGCGATCGAATCCGGCGTCCACATGTGCTCTTCGCCACGGGTGCGGTAGGCGTATTCGCCGCCGGCGTCGAGCATGCTGGCGAGCACCGGATCGGCGGAGAAGGCTTCCTGATGCAGGCGGATGGCTTCTTCGGCCACTTCGAAGACACCGATGCCCTCGATGTTCGACGGTGTGCCGGTGAAATATTTCTCGACGAAGGCCTTCTGCAGACCGATGGCTTCGAAGATCTGGGCGCCGGTGTAGGACATGTAGGTCGAGATGCCCATCTTGGACATGACCTTGTTCAGGCCCTTGCCGATCGCCTTGATGAAGTTCTTGACGTACTTGTCGGCTTTCTCGGCATCACCCTTGGCCAGCGCTTCGATGGATTCCAGCGCCAGATAGGGATGCACAGCTTCGGCACCGTAACCACCGAGCAGGGCGAAGTGATGCACTTCCCGCGCCGAACCGGTCTCGACGACGAGGCCGGTGCTGGTACGCAGGCCCTGCTTGACCAGGTGCTGGTGGATGGCCGAGGTGGCCAGCAGCGCCGGAATGGCGACGTGCTCGCCATCGACCATACGATCGGAGACGATCAGGATGTTGGCGCCGGAACGCACGGCATCCTCGGCATCGGCCGCCAGCGAGGCGAGGCGGGCTTCAACGCCGTCCTTGCCCCAGGCCACCGGGTAGCAGATGTCCAGTTCGAAGGAGCGGAACTTGCCCGAGGTGTACTTTTCGATGTTGCGCAGCTTTTCGATCTCGGCGCAGGTCAGCACCGGCTGCGAGACTTCCAGGCGGATCGGCGGGTTGATGTCGTTGGTGTTGAGCAGGTTCGGCTTGGGGCCGATGAAGGACACCAGCGACATGACCAGCTCCTCGCGGATCGGGTCGATCGGCGGGTTGGTCACCTGGGCGAACAGCTGCTTGAAGTAGGCGTACAGCGTCTTGTTCTTGGCCGACAGCACCGGCAGGGCCGAGTCGGTGCCCATCGAGCCGGTCGCCTCTTCGCCGTTCTGCACCATCGGCTCGAGGATGACCTTGATGTCTTCCTGGGTGTAGCCGAAGGCCTGCTGGCGATCGAGCAGGGACGCCTTGGAGGCGACGCACTGTTCGTCGGCCGACGGCACTTCGTCGAGTTTGATGCGGATCTTCTCGATCCACTCGCGGTACGGCTTGGCGTTGGCCAGGGAGTTCTTCAGTTCCTGGTCGTCGATGATGCGGCCTTGCTCCATGTCGATCAGGAACATCTTGCCCGGCTGCAGGCGCCACTTCTTGACAATCTTCTTCTCCGGAATCGGCAGCACGCCGGATTCCGAGGCCATGACCACGAGGTCGTCGTCGGTGACCAGATAGCGGGCCGGACGCAGGCCGTTACGGTCCAGCGTCGCGCCGATCTGGCGACCGTCGGTGAAGGCCACCGCAGCCGGGCCGTCCCACGGCTCCATCATGGCGGCGTGGAATTCGTAGAAAGCGCGACGGTTCTCGTCCATCGTCGAATGCTTTTCCCAGGCTTCCGGGATCATCAGCATGACCGCCTGAGCCAGCGAATAGCCGCCGCCCATGACCAGCAGTTCCAGCGCATTGTCGAATGCTGCCGAATCCGACTGGCCAGGATAATGCAGCGGCCAGACCTTCTTCAGGTCATCGCCGAGGATGGGCGAGGAAATCGCCTGCTCGCGCGCCTTGAACCAGTTGACGTTGCCGCGCACGGTATTGATTTCGCCGTTGTGGGCGATGTAGCGGAACGGATGCGCGAGATCCCAGGTCGGGAAGGTGTTGGTCGAAAAACGCTGGTGCACCAGCGCCAGCGCCGAAACGGTGCGCTTGTCCTGCAGGTCGAGGTAGTAGACACCAACCTGGTCGGCCAGCAGCAGGCCCTTGTAGTTCACCGTACGGGCCGAGAAGGACGGGACGTAAAATTCCTGACCGTGCTTGAGATGCAGCGACTTGATCGCATTGGCAGCACGGCGGCGAATGATGTACAGCTTGCGCTCCAGCGCATCGGTGACGAAGACATCCGGGCCGCGACCGACAAAGACCTGGCGAATCACCGGCTCCTTGGCCTTGACCGTCGGCGACATCGGCATCTCGTCATTGACCGGGACATCGCGCCAGCCGAGGAGAACCTGACCTTCGGCCTGAACCGAACGCTCGATTTCCTCGACGCAGGCATGACGGGAAGCGGCTTCACGCGGCAGGAAGACCATACCGACGCCGTACTCGCCAGCTGGCGGCAAATTAATGCCCTGCCTGGCCATCTCCTCGCGATAGAACTGGTCCGGAATCTGGATCAGGATACCAGCGCCGTCACCCTGCAACGGGTCGGCACCGACGGCACCGCGATGATCCAGATTTTTCAGGATCAACAAACCCTGCTCGACAATGCCGTGATTTTTCAGGCCTTTGACATGGGCGACAAAACCCACACCGCAAGCGTCGTGTTCGTTAGCTGGGTCGTACAAACCCTGCTGTTCCGGTACAGCCCGTTCCATCACACGCGTTCCTTCAAATGACTTGACCTGACTGGCGGCAGGTCAATGATGAATAAAGCCGATCAGCATAATTCCTGCATCGGCCTGTACGAAAATTAGAGGCAACCATCAAATATACTGGCAAACCCCTGTCAATTCAAGATGCTGCGGCGCACCAACTCCGCCCATCACACGCCAGAGCGCTCCCTTCTCAGGTGCATCGCGCTTCGATCGCTGCCGCAATGCTGACATCGTCAGCCGCCTCTGATACAACTGCCCGGCCAATCTGTTCCAGCAACACCAGGCGCAATTTGCCGTCCTGCACCTTCTTGTCGTGGCTCATCAACTCAAGGTAACGAGCCGCGCCAAGCTTCGGCGCGGTAACCGGCAAGCCAGCCCGAAGGAAAAGTTGGTCAATACGCTCGACGGTCTCCCGACTTAACCAGCCCAGACGCGCCGATAGTTCAGCAGCAATTAGCGTGCCGGCAGCGACGGCCTCACCGTGCAGCCAGACGCCATAACCCAAACCGGTTTCGATGGCATGACCGAAGGTGTGGCCGAGGTTGAGCAGTGCGCGCTCGCCCGCCTCGCGCTCGTCGGCGGCCACCACCTCCGCCTTGTTGGCGCAGGAACGGGCAACGGCATAGGCGAGCGCCGTCTTGTCTCGTTGCAGCAAGGCATCGAGATTGCTCTCCAGCCAGGAGAAAAAGGCCGGATCGCGAATCAGGCCGTACTTGATTACTTCCGCCAGCCCGGCCTTCAGCTCGCGCTCGGGCAGGGTATCCAGCGTGGACAGGTCGGCCAGGACCAGACGCGGTTGATAGAAGGCACCAATCATGTTCTTGCCAAGCGGATGATTGATTGCCGTCTTGCCGCCAACGGAAGAATCCACCTGCGACAGCAGGGTGGTGGGAATCTGGATGAACGGCATGCCGCGCTGGTAGCAGGCAGCAGCAAAGCCACCCATGTCGCCGATCACCCCCCCGCCGAGGGCAATCAGTGTGGTGCTGCGTTCGCAATGCGTACCGAGCAGCGCATCGAAAATGAGATTGAGCGTTTCCCAGGTTTTGAATTGCTCACCATCGGGCAGGATCACCGGCAGTGTTGCCACACCACAGACAGCGAGAGTCTTCCGCAGCGGTTCAAGATAAAGCGGCGCCACCGTCGTGTTGGTGACGACCACCACCTTCTTCTGTCGCAGATACGGCGCCAACAAGTCGGAGTTCGACAACAGGCCGCATCCAATATGAATGGGGTAAGCGCGGTCGCCCAGTTCGACGTTCAATGTCTGAATCATGCGATATCCATCTGGCTGAATTCCCTCAACAGCAAGTGCACGATGCCGCTGGCCACCAGGTGCGAGCCCTCGACAACGAAGTGCGCTATCTCGCGATAAAGCGGGTCGCGTTCAGCATGAAGCGCTTCCAGGCGCGCCAGTGGATCCGGCACCTGGAGTAGGGGACGGTTACGATCATGACGGGTTCGCTCATAGAGCATTGCAGGGGGAACATTGAGATAGACCACCCAGCCGCTGTCATGCAAGCGACGGCGATTCTCGGGGTCAATGACCACACCGCCCCCGGTAGCCATGACGATCCCTTCCTGGCCGGTCAGTTCGGCAATCGTCTGCGCTTCGCGACGGCGAAAACCGGTTTCTCCCTCAATCTCGAAAATGGTCGGAATCGCCACCCCCGTCCGAGCGACGATTTCGTGATCGGAGTCGATGAACTGCCGCCCGAGCCGGCGCGCCAACTGGCGCCCAACCGTTGTCTTTCCGGCCCCCATCAAACCGACGAGATAGATGTTTCGCTGATTTTCCACGCCGCGATTTTATCCGAGTCTGTAATACAAACAAAAAAGGGCCGGCTATGCCGACCCCTTTTCCACGGCGTTTTTTGCTCAGTCCAGGCGCAGCTTGTCCGACATGATCCGCGGTGTGATGAAGACCAGCAATTCGCGTCGCTCACCAATATCGGCCTTGTATTTGAACAACCAGCCAAAAAACGGAATATCGCCAAGGAACGGCACCTTCTCCGTCGATGACTGGTTGCTGGTGACGAACACACCACCAATCACCACCGTACCGCCGTTTTCCACCACGACATTGGTTTCGACGATGGAACTCTTGATCGGCGGATTCTGCAGGATGGCCCTTGTCCAGTCCGGCTCTTCCTTCTTGACGATCAGAGCCATCCGGACAGTGCCTTCCGGGGTAATTTGCGGCGTCACTTCCAGTGACAGCTTGGCCGACTTGAAGCTAACCGTCTGCGTCGCCACCCCACCACCGGTCTGGGTCGTCACGTAGGGCACTTCGGTACCGTCCTCAATCTTGGCCTTGACATTATTAGCCGTGACAACGCGCGGACTCGAAATGATCTTCCCGACCCCGTCGGACTCAAGCGCTGCCACCTCGAGATTGAGAATGCGCGTCAGCGAGGCATTGAACAGGGACAAAGCCAAGGTGCCACCAGTAGAGGTGTAGGAGGGCAGATTGACTCCCGCCATCGGTGTTTGCACCAGGGTGGCCGCCGTAGTCGTAGTCGCCGGGGTCATGCTACCGCCTACGCCATAAATGCCGCTTCCACCAATCTGATTTGCCTTTGAATTGATGAAATTCAGTTTCATGCCGAGATCGCGGTTGAAACTGTCATTGGCCTCCACCACGCGCGCCTCGATCAGAACCTGACGTGCACCGACGTCAATCGCTTTAATGAATGAACGGATTTCTTCCAGCTTGCTCGGAATATCGGTGACAAACAACAGGTTTGACTGCGTATCGGAAATCGTGCTGCCGCGCTTGCTGAGCATGCGCAGGGCAGTGTTCCCGCCGCCACCGCCACCGAGCGGCGACAGGCCAGCGAGCAACTTGGCGACATTGTCAGCACGATGGTAGTTGAGCGCAAACTGTTCGGACTGCAACGGCTCCAGTTCGCTGATCTGCTGCTTCGATTCGAACTCCAGCTTCTCACGGGTGGCGATTTCGTCACGCGGGGCAATCATGATGATGTTGCCCTTTTTGCGCATGTCCAGCCCCTTCTGCTGGAAGATGATATCAATCACCTGGTCGGCCGGCACATCCTTGAGAACCAGTGTCGTCGTACCGGTGACCGTTTCGCTGATCACAGCATTGAGCCCGAGTTCTTCCGCCATCAGGCGCAGTAGGGCCCGGACATCGCCATTTTGATAATTGATGCTGACGCGGGGCCCCTGGTAGCCCACCTTAGTGCCCTGAACGAGCTTGTTCGGATCCTCGACGACGCGCTTGACCTCGACGACAAATTGGTTGTCGCTCTGATATGCATTGTGTTCCCACAGGCCCTTCGGACTGATGGTCATGCGTACGTTGTCACCCATACTGCGGGTTTCAACGCTAGTAACGGGGGTCGCGAAGTCGGTGACATCGAGGCGACGGCGCAGATGATCAGGAGCCGTCGTCTTGATGAAATCGACGATCAGGTTGGAGCCTTGCTGGCGGATATCGATCCCTGTTCCGGCATCGCTCAGATCGACGACAACCCGCCCTTCGCCATCCTTGCCACGACGGAACATAACGTCGCGCAGGGCATGCCGATCACCGACCGCGCTCTCCTCGGCAAATCGGGTGACGCGCTGGGTCGGCGATTCACCGACCCGGGTAATTTGCGACAACGTCACATAGAGGGACTTACCATCGAGGCGCGTCGTGTAATTCATGTTGCGCACCAGATTCAGTACCAGACGGGTGCGATCACCCACCTGGACAATATTCAGGCTACGCAGATCACCTTCGTTGACCAATTGACTGGATTTGCCTAGGCCATTGGCCGTGGACGGAAAATCGAGCGCAACGCGTGCCGGATTGGCAACACTGAAGCCAGCAGGTGGCGACGACAAGGGCTCCTTCATATCGATACGGACGGCAATGTCGCTACCCTGTTGGGCAACATTGACAGCCTCAATGGCGTTTGTCGCCTCCTGCGCCTTGAGCGGCGTGAGCAGGACAAGGCAGGCTGAAGCTGCAAGCAGTGTGTTTTTAATCAATGTCATTTCTTGCTTCCCTCCTTGCTCTGCAGGTACAGCGAACTAGTCCGTTCGCTCCAGTCACCGGCAGAATCCTGTATCAATTCACGCAGTTCGACTTCCTTGTCGGTGATCCTGGTGACCATACCGAAATCCAGCCCGATATATTCACCCACCTTGATTTGCTTGACCTTGTCGTCCACCTGGATCACTGCCAGCGGCTTGTTGTTGACATGCAGGTAACCAATCATCTTCAAGGATTCAACCGGGTATTTTTCCAGCAGACTGTTACGCAATTCGCGAGCCTCGAAATCGGGCTGGAAGGCACCGCCCTTGCCGGCAGCCTGCTTGTATTTCGATTCTGGTTCGATCTTGGCAACCTTGAAAGGATCAAGCGTACCTTCAACTGCGTAGGGCACTGGCTCGTAAGGCAGAACCTGCGGCAAGGGCGGAATGTTGCCGCGCAAATTAACCGAGTTATCCGCCATCCATTGCCGTAATTCCTCTTGATCCCCTCCCGAGCACGCACCCAGGAGAGCACAGCTGGCGACGAGCAATATGCGCTTCACTTCTTCGCTCCTTTTGCTGGCTTTTTCTGGCGCGCCACTTCCTCTTCATCGAGGTAACGGAATGTCTTGGTCGTTGCGTCAAGCGAGAGCAGACCACCGTCCTTGAGAGGAGCGATGGAAATGTTGTTCAGAGTAACGATACGCGGCAGCTTGGCGATATCGGCAGCGAATGCACCGAAGTCGTGGTAAGCACCATTGATCTTTACCGCCACCGGCAGTTCGGCGTAGAAATCCTTGATCTGCTCCTGGCCGGGGCGGAACAGATCGAATTGCAGACCGCGACCCAAGCCCGCCTGATTGACTTCGATCAGCAAGGCATCGATTTCCGATTTATTCGGCAGTTGCTTCAGCAAGGCGCCAAAGGAACGATCAATCTCGGCCAGCTGCTCCCGATAAAGATCAAGATTGACCGCCTGGCGCTTCTTGTCCAGATACTGTTGCTTGAGGGAAAGCTCTTCCTGCTCGCGCTGTTCAAGCTCAGCTAGCTGATCGCTCCAAAGAAACCACCATCCGGCCGTCAGCGCCAGCAATAAAATGCCAACCAGGACAGCAATTCTCGGCGCCAGAGGCCACGCCCCCGGATCATTCGGATTCAGATTGCGAAAATCGTCGGCCAGTGCCTGAAAATCGACATTCGGCAAGGAGATATCTTTAGATTTCATTTTTTCTCCTTCCCGTCGTCAGGCTTCGCCCGGGTGAGGACAAAATTCATGCCGAATTCGTTTATTCGGCGCCCGCTCAGTACGACCGCCTTGGTCTCGATCAGGCGAGGCTGTTCCAACCACGGCGAGGCTTCGAGATTGCGCATCAGGGCAGATACGCGGGCATTCGATTGGGCGTAGCCGGTGATGTTCACGCTTAGGCCATTTTGCTTGAGGGACTTGAGGTAAATACCTTCCGGCACCTGCTTGACCAATTCGCTAAGCAGATAAACCGTTTCGCCGCGATCGCGCTGCAGATTTTCAATCACCTGCTTACGAGCCAGCAAGGCCTGGGTCTGCTCCTTCAAGCGCTTGATTTCGTCAAGCTCCTTGTCCAAAGCGGCAATTTCCTGCTTCAGAAAATCATTCCGTCCGACCTGGTCTTCAATGGCATTGCCGATCAACGAATATCCAGCAAAGACCATGAGGGCACCGAGTGCGGCGACCAAGCCGCCGAGAACGAAAAACTGTTCCCGTCGCGCCTTTTTTGCCGCTTCGCGATGCGGCAGGAGGTTGATACGAATCATGATGGATCGAACCTCCGCAAAGCCAGGCCGCACGCCACCATCAATGACGATGAATCGGCCAGCAGGCTTCTCGCCTTAACCCGATCAGAGAGCACCATGTTGGCGAAGGGGTTGGCAATCAGGGTGTTGACCTGGGTGCGGGTCGCCACCACCTCATCTATGCCCGGAATAACCGCGCATCCGCCAGCCAGGACGATGTGGTCGACCTGGTTGAACTGTGTCGAGGTAAAGAAGAACTGCAGCGCCCGCGATACCTCGAGTGCAAGATTCTCCATGAAGGGATTGAGCAATTCGGCCTCGTAGCCCTCCGGCAGGTTGCCGGCACGCTTTGCTGTTTCCGCATCTTCATAGTTCATGCCATAGTGGCGTGAAATATCTTGCGTCAGCTGAGCGCCGCCAAAAGCCTGTTCGCGCGCATACACCTGCTGCCCGTTGCGTAGCACGGTGAGATTCATCACATTGGCGCCAGCATCGATCAGGGCGACCACCTGATTTTTGCCGGACTCCTGCAGCTGACGCTCGATCAATTCGTAGGCGGAGAGTGTCGCCAGCGACTCGACATCAACAACGACAGCCTTCAGTCCAGCGGCATCGGCAACCGCCACGCGATCCTCGACCCGCTCTTTTTTGGAAGCCGCAATTAGGACCTCCAGTTCATCCGGCAGGGCGGGCGCCGGCCCAATCACCTGATAGTCGAGGTTCACCTCGTCAATGGCAAATGGGATGTATTGATTGGCCTCGGCCTCGACCTGGGCCTCCAACTCATCATCGCGCAAACCGGCAGGCACGATGATTTTCTTGGTGATCACCGCCGAACCCGGCAGCGCCATCGCAACGTTACGTGTCGAGGTACCCAGGCGCTTCCAAGCCCGCCTGACACAATCGACCACGCCTTCAAGATTGGCAATATTGCCATCGGATACCGCATCTTTGGGCAACACCTCTATGGTGTAGCGCTCAACGCGATAGCCATCCTTTCCGTTGGCGGCCAACTCGACCATCTTGACAGCGGAGGAACTAATGTCCAGCCCGAGCAAGGGACGCGCCTTGGGATTAAACAACGCGGAGATATCGAAGCCCACCAGACCCCCAAAAGTCCTTACGGAATGCGAAGTTAGCAAAACAACCAATAATTCACTTCAGATGCTAGCAACAACTATAAGGTGTGTAAAGCACTTTCACGGCCGCTGTGGGCCTCGGCGTATAATTCGCGCCACCCCCTACCGAGCGGATTTTTTCCATCTTGACTACCCCGCCATTGGCCCTGCGCCTCGTCCTCTATCCAGTATTTTTTTTACTCGGCCTGATCGCGATGGGTGTTGCTATCGCCCTGATCGTTCTCGTACTGGCCTACCCTAAGCTGCCCTCGCTGGAAGCCCTCACCGACTATCGCCCCAAGGTTCCGTTACGAATATACACCGCCGACGGACACCTGATTGGCGAATTCGGTGAGGAACGGCGAGCCGTCGTTGCCATTGGTGACGTTCCGGTTTTGATGAAGCATGCGATCCTAGCCGCCGAGGACGACCGCTTTTACGAACACGGGGGTGTCGATTACATGGGCATCCTGCGCGCCGCTGGCGCCAATGTGCTTGGCGGCGGCAAGCGCCAGGGGGCGTCGACGATTACCCAGCAAGTTGCCCGCAACTTTTTCCTGACCGGGGAAAAAACCTACACGCGCAAGCTCTACGAGGCGCTGCTGTCCTTCAAGATTGAACACAACCTGTCGAAGGATCAGATTTTCGAGTTGTACATCAACCAGATATTTCTCGGCCAGCGTGCGTATGGATTTGCGGCTGCCGCCCAGATCTATTTCGGCAAACCGCTTAAGGATATTTCCATTGCCGAGGCAGCCATGCTGGCCGGTCTGCCCAAGGCCCCGTCGGCATTCAACCCGGTCGTCAATCCCAAACGTGCCCGCCTTCGCCAGCAGTATGTACTGCGGCGCATGCTGGAATTGGGGCACATTACTACTGTCCAGCACGAAGCGGCGACCAAGGAACCTCTGGTCATCAAGCGCGAACTGGCCGAATTTGCCGTCCGCGCCGAGTTTGCCGCCGAGATGGCGCGCCAGATTGCCGCCGAGCAATTTCCCGAAGACGTCTATTCGAGCGGCATGAAGGTTTACACCACGCTGCTCAAGGCCGACCAGGAAGCCGCCTACAACTCCCTGCGCAAGGGTGTGCTGGATTACGACCGTCGCCATGGCTATCGCGGGGCGGAAGCTTTCCTCGACACCAAGGAATTTGATTCGGATCATGACGAGGCGATGGACGAGGCCTTGCAGGAGATCGCCGATGCCGGCGACTTGATTCCGGCCATCGTCCTTGCTGCCGACACCAAACAGATCAAAGCCTATCGCAAAGGTGGCGAGATGGTGACCCTCAGCGGCGATGCACTGAAATTCGCCGCCCGCATGCTGGACGACAACGCCCCTCCCGGCAAACGCCTGCGCCGCGGCGCGATCATCCGCCTGTTCAAGGACGACAAGGGCAACTGGCAGATCAGGCAATTGCCGGAAGTCGAATCGGCATTTGTCTCCCTGGCTCCTGAGGACGGCGCCATTCGCGCCCTGATTGGCGGCTTCGATTTCAACCGCAACAAATTCAATCATGTAACCCAGGCCTGGCGTCAGCCCGGCTCGAGCTTCAAGCCGTTCATCTACTCGGCCGCGCTGGAGAAGGGGTATGGTCCGGGCAGTGTCATCGAGGACTCGCCCATCGTGATTCCGGCCAGTGAAACGGGATCACAAGCCTGGGAGCCGCGCAATTACGATGGCAAATACGAAGGGCCGATGAAGATGCGGACAGCCTTGGCCAAGTCCAGGAACATGGTCTCGATCCGCCTGCTGCAATCGATCGACACCCACTATGCCCAGGACTACGCCGGACGCTTCGGTTTCGACCCGGCCCGTCATCCGCCGTATCTGACCATGGCCCTGGGCGCCGGCTCGGTAACCCCTTGGCAAATGGTGACCGCCTACGCGGTTTTCGCCAATGGTGGCTACAAGGTCAATCCTTACATCGTCCACGAAATCCGCGATAGCAATGATCAATTGTTGGCCCGTTCGGCAGAGATTCGCGCCGGCGACGAGACGTTGCGCGTCATCGATCCGCGCAATGCCTTCATGATGGACTTGATGCTGCGTGACGTGACCATCTACGGCACCGCCGCCCGCGCCTCGAGCATACTGAAGCGGCAGGATCTTGCCGGCAAGACCGGCACTACCAACGAATATGTGGACGCCTGGTTCTGTGGCTACCAGATGACGGTGGCCGGTTGCGCCTGGGTTGGCTTCGACCAACCGCGCAAGCTCGGCAACAACGAAACCGGGGGGACGGCGGCGCTGCCCATCTGGATTGGTTACATGAGTCGGGCACTCAAGGACGTACCAATACAGTTGCCGACAGCGCCGAGCGGTTTGGTCGCCTATGGCGAAGGCCGCGACCGCAACTATGTCTACACCGAGAACATGGGCAAGATTCAGGAGAGCGAACCAGCGCCCGCCGAGATGCCGCCTACGGGCGACCAGCTATGGCCGAGCGACTGATCAGCGCAATTCGATAGGCTCACCAGCCTGCTGACTGGCGACTTGCGACAGCTTGCCCATCAGCTCGGCGCCATCGCGAGTATCGAGCCAGTTGTTGCCATCCCAGCGAAAATGGAAACCGCCGGCACGGGCGGCAACCCAGATCTCCCGGCCCACGGCATGGCGATTCACGATGATCTTGCTACCGTCGGCGAACTCGATTTCCAGCACGCCACCGGCCGCCAGTTCGAAATCGATATCGGCCGTGGCCACCTCCAGAGCTGCCTCGATCCTCGCCATCACGCCATCGGCCAAGCCGCTGAATTCCTTGTCATCCATCGTGTTACCATCCCGCTCTTCTTCGCCAGCGCCCCGAAAATGTCCAGAATCGCTGCCCTGATGATCGTCCTGAGCCTTACTGCCTGCGGCATGAAAGGCCCCCTCGAATTGCCGCCCGGCCCGGCGCCGCAACCGTTGTTGGGCAGCGGCAAGACGACAGCGCCGGATGTTAGCACGCCCTCAAGTAGCAAAAACCAATGACCTCATTTGCCCTGAAAGACGGCGTCCTGCATGCCGAAGCCATCGCCTTGCCGGCCATCGCCGAACAATTCGGCACGCCGGCCTATGTCTACTCCCGCTCGGCCCTGGAAGCCGCGCTGCGCGAATTCCATGACGTCCTGGGCGCCCATCCGGCCGGCGCCGGGGCGCTGGTCTGCTATGCCGTCAAGGCCAACTCCAACCTCGCCATCCTGAACCTGTTTGCCCGCCTCGGTGCAGGTTTCGACATTGTCTCTGGCGGGGAGTTGCAACGCGTGCTGGCCGCCGGCGCCGACCCGAAAAAGGTCGTCTTTTCGGGAGTGGGCAAGACCGCCGCTGAAATGAAACAGGCGCTGGAAGTAGGCATTCTCTGCTTCAACATCGAATCGATCCCCGAACTGGAGCGCCTCAACGAAGTTGCCGGCGCACTCGGCCAGCAGGCGCCGATCAGCCTGCGCGTCAATCCCAACGTCGATCCGAAGACGCACCCCTACATCTCGACCGGCCTCAAGGCCGCCAAGTTCGGTGTCGCCTACGACGACGCGCTGGCCCTCTATCGGCGTGCCGCGGCGCTGCCCAATATCAAAGTGGCCGGCATCGACTGTCATATCGGCTCGCAACTGCTTGATCCCTCGCCCTTCGTCGAGGCGCTGGAGCGCATCCTGGTGCTGGTCGACCAACTGGCGGCGGAAGGTATCCGCATTCATCACCTTGACCTCGGCGGCGGACTCGGCATCAAGTATCGCGACGACCAGGTGCAGCCGACCGTCGCCGCCTACCTGACGCCGCTGCTCGACAAACTGGCCGGCCGCGGCCTGCAGGTGGTGCTCGAACCGGGTCGCCGACTGGTCGGCAATGCAGGCCTGTTGCTGACCCGCGTCGAATTCCTCAAGCATGGCGAGGCCAAGGATTTCGCCATCATCGACGCCGCCATGAACGACCTGATGCGCCCGGCGCTGTATGAAGCCTGGCACGACATCCTGCCGGTCACGCCGCGCGCTGGCGAAGCCCGCGACTACGACGTGGTCGGCCCGGTTTGCGAAACTGGCGACTTTCTGGGCCAGGCCCGGCCGCTCAATATTGAAGCGGGCGACCTGCTGGCGGTAATGTCGGCCGGCGCCTACGGCATGGCCATGGCCTCCAACTACAACACCCGGCCGCGCGCCGTCGAAGTGATGGTGGATGGTGCCCAGGTGCATCTGATCCGCCAGCGCGAAACGGTCGAACAGTTGTACGCCGGCGAGCAACTGCTGCCGTAATGCGTGTCGACAAATGGCTGTGGGTAGCGCGCTTCTTCAAGACGCGCAGCCTGGCCAGCGATGCGGTAAGCGGCGGCAAGGTCCGGCTCAACGGCACGCCGCCCAAGCCCGCCCGGGAAGTCAAAGTCGGCGATCGCCTGGAGATCGCCACCAGCGAAGTGCGCTGGGAAGTCGTGGTGCAAGCCCTGGCGGACCAGCGCCGTCCGGCGCCGGAAGCCCGCCTGCTCTATGAAGAAACAGCCGCGAGTTGTGCCGCCCGCGAAGCCGAGCAACTCCGCCGCAAAGTCCAGCAGGAACCGGCGGCTGACATCCACGGCCGACCGACCAAGCGCGACCGGCGCGCGCTCGGCCGCTTCAGCGGCTCATAGCACCAGGGCCAGGGCCAGCGGCAGGAAAATAAGCGCCGCCAGGTTACCGATCAATACAATCGATGCCACTCTCTGCGGCTCCTGCTTGTAGCGTTCGGCAAAGAGGAAATTCAATACCGCCGGCGGCAACGCGCCGAACACCAGCAACATCGCCGCATCGCGTCCTTCCAGGCCGAGCAGCAGGACGACGCCCCAGGCGATGGCCATGCCGGCCAGCGGGCGCAGGATGGCACTACCGACCGCCAGCTTCCATTCGCCGAAACTGACGTCGGTCATGCGCACGCCAAGCGAGAACAGCAGCAGCGGCACCGAGACGTCGCCGAGCATCTTGATGGCGATCACCGCCGGCTGCCAGATGGGGATTTTCAACAGGGCGACGGCCAGGCCGGCGATGGCGGCAAAAACCACCGGAATGCGCCACAGGCTGAGGATGCGTGTGGTTGGGTCGAGCAGCTTGGCGCCGAAGGAGAAATGCAGCGTGTTCTCGACCATGAACAGGATCACCGCCGCCGGCAGCGCCGCCTCGCCCCAGGCCAGTACGGCCAGCGGCAGGCCGATGTTGCCGGAGTTGTTGAACAGCATCGGCGGCACCAGCGTCTTCGGCTGGACGCCGCACAGTTTGGCGATCGGCCAGGCGAGCAGGCCGCAGGTGGCGAGGACCAGGAAGCCGCCGAGGGCGAGCGGCGCGTAGGCGGCGAGGTCGAAGGACTTGCCGGCCATCGCCGCGAAGACCAGCGCCGGCACGAAGACATCCATGTTCAGCCGGTTGGCGACGGCCATCTCCGGCTTGTGCTTGCGCGCATAGAAAAAGCCGGCGGCGACGATGCCGAAGATCGGGAACAGGATGGCCAACAGGCGAAAGGTCAGGCTCTGTTCGTCCACGCAGACGGCCTCGCGAAATAATGGGAATGAGGGATTGTGCGGATGCCCGCGACACCCGCACAGTAGGGATTGCCCCTAACGACTAGAGAACGTAGCGCGACAGGTCTTCGTCGCCGGCGATTTCGCCGAGCTTGGTATTGACGTAGGCAGTATCGACGACGATCTGTTCGTGCCCGACCCTGCCGGCCTCGAAGGACACTTCCTCGAGCAGCTTTTCCATGACCGTGTGCAGGCGGCGGGCACCGATGTTCTCGGTCTTTTCGTTCACCTGGAAGGCGATCTCGGCCATGCGCCGGATGCCATCGTCGGCAAATTCGACGCTAACCCCTTCGGTTGCCAGCAGCGCCTGGTACTGCTTGGTCAGGCAGGCATCGGTTTGCGTCAGGATGCATTCGAAATCGGCCACCGACAGCGAATCCAGCTCGACGCGGATGGGGAAACGTCCCTGCAGTTCGGGAATCAGATCAGACGGCTTGGAAAGGTGGAAGGCACCGGAGGCGATGAACAGGATGTGATCAGTCTTGATCATGCCGTACTTGGTGGACACCGTCGTGCCTTCGACCAGCGGCAGCAGGTCGCGCTGGACGCCCTGGCGCGAGACGTCGGCACCTTGCATCTCGGAGCGGCTGGCGATCTTGTCCAGTTCGTCGAGGAAGACGATGCCGTTCTGCTCGACAGCCTTGACCGCCTCCAGCTTGACCTCCTCGTCGTTGACCAGCTTGGCCGCTTCATCGTCGGTGAGCAGCTTCAACGCTTCCTTGATCTTCAGCTTGCGCGCCTTCTTCTTGCCCCCCCCCATGTTCTGGAACATGCCCTGAATCTGCTGGGTCAGCTCCTCCATGCCCGGCGGCGCAAAGATCTCGGCCTGCATCGACGGCGCGGCGACCTCGATGTCGATTTCCTTATCGTCGAGCTCGCCCTCGCGCAGCTTCTTGCGGAATTTCTGCCGGGTCGTGTTATCGGCCGTCGCCGCCGCGTCTTCAGCATAGAAACCGGGGCTGCGGGCCGGCGGCAACAGGGCGTCGAGGATGCGTTCCTCGGCCGCGTCCTCGGCGCGGGCGCGCATGTTTTTCATCGCCCGGTCGCGGTGCGACTTGATGGCCATCTCGACCAGGTCGCGGATGATGGTCTCGACGTCGCGGCCGACATAGCCGACCTCGGTGAACTTGGTCGCCTCGATCTTGATGAAGGGCGCATTGGCCAGCCGGGCCAGGCGACGGGCGATCTCGGTCTTGCCGACGCCGGTCGGACCGATCATCAGGATGTTCTTCGGGGTGATCTCCTGGCGCAACGGCTCGGCCACCTGCGAGCGCCGCCAGCGGTTGCGCAGGGCGATGGCCACCGCCTTCTTGGCGTTCTGCTGACCGACGATGTGCTTGTCGAGTTCGGAGACGATCTCCTTGGGCGTCATCGTGGTCATTCGAGCACCTCGAGCGTGAAGTTGCGATTGGTGTAGATACATAGGTCGCCGGCGATTTCCAGCGACTTGGTGACAACCTCCAGCGGGCTCAATTCGGTGTTCTCGAGCAGAGCGCGCGCCGCGCTCTGGGCATAGGCGCCGCCGGAACCGATGGCGACGATGCCGTGCTCCGGCTCGAGCACGTCGCCGTTGCCGGTGATGACCAGCGAACTCTCGCGATCGGCCACCGAGAGCATCGCCTCCAGCCGGCGCAGGGCGCGGTCGGAACGCCAGTCCTTGGCCAGTTCGACGGCCGAGCGGACGAGATTGCCCTGATGCTTGTCGAGCTTGGCTTCGAAACGCTCGAACAGCGTGAAGGCGTCAGCCGTGCCGCCGGCGAAACCGGCGAGGATCTGCCCCTGATACAGGCGCCGCACTTTCTTGGCGGTACCCTTGATAACGATGTTACCCAAGGTCACCTGGCCGTCGCCGCCCATGGCGACGACCTTGCCCCGGCGCACCGAGAGGATCGTCGTGCCGTGATATTGCTCCATGATTTTTTCCTGGCTTAAGACTTGGGAACGATGATCCGCGCCTGCTTGTTCAGCCCGACCACGGCCATCAGCTCGGCGACCAGGTGATTCGGGCTGCGGATCAGGATTTCACGGCCCTGCAACTTGTATGGGGCGATACGATTGACCAGCTGGCCGGCCGAGAAGAAATCCATGCGGCGGACGCCGGAGAAATCGATGATTGGCAATTCCGTATTTTCGAGAACCGGGACGAGATCCTCGAAGCGATAATTTTTCAGGTCGCCATCGAGATAGCAGGCATCATCATGCGGCACCGCATCGTGAGCAACCACCGCCGGCGCCGCCGGCGCCGTTTCCCAGGATGGTGGCGACAACTCGAAGGTCACCGCGTAATCCACGGCGCGCTCCTCGAACAGGTCCTGCGTTCCATGCCGCTGCAGCAATTCCAGCAGAAGCAGCCAGGCCGACGCGCGGCTCTGATCGCCAGCAAGCAGACGTTCGTTGAGACGAGACATGAAGCCGTCCACCTGTTCAAGGGTCACCGGCACGCCACGCTTCCGGGCATCGCTGAGCAGGCCGGCCAACTGACCGGCGATCTCGTCGTCGCAACCGATCAGCTTGCCGCAATCGACCTTGACCGGCTTGTTCTGTTCGATCAATTGCGCCAGTTCCGCCACCGGTTGCGCGCCCTCCTCGGTCAGCACCCCCTGCAGTACGAATATCTTCTGCCCGTTGCTCTTGCGCACCACCACCTGCTCGGCCTGGCGCCAGGCAGGTGGCGAGGTCTCGCAGGCATGGGCAAACTCGACGGCGAATTTATCGAAGGCGGCCTTGTCACCCATGCATTGCAGCAGGTCGAACAGCAGGAACCAGAAGCGCTTGCCCTCGCTGCCCGGATAGGCGCGGATCAGGGTTTCCAGCAGCGACCGCGCAGCAGCTTCCTGGCCATTGGCAAACAGAACGACGACGTGCTCAACGTCGCCCTGCACCTGATCACCACCCTGGTCGACGTCGATGCCCATGACGCTCGATTCGGTGAAATCGGCATCGAAATCTTCCTGATTGAAATCCAGACCATTTTCAGCCGCCCTGGCGAGGGCAGAGGTCGCCGCAGGTGGCGCCGGTTTTCTGGCAGCCGCCGCCTCGCTACTGACGAACTCGAGGTCTGGCAAGGGGTCGGACATGGGTGTCGCGACATCTTCGGCGGCCTTCGGCTCATCGGGCTCCGGCACTGGCGTGCGCGGCCGCGCAGCCGGACGTTCCGGCATCTTCTGGGTCGGCTTCTTGAAAAAGGAAAAAACCATGGTTGCTCCGCGTACAGAGGGTGTGTTTTAGCATGCCCTCCGGCGTCATGCAAACGCGACGCCGAGCAATACCAACAGCAAGGCCAGGACCGGCCCGAACGGCTGGTCGATGAGCAAAGCCAGTGCAAATGCCCCGCTGTAGGCCAGCACGGCGCCCAGCACCGCCCACAGCAGGCCGTGTCGCCAACTACGGCCACGGCGGAAGGCCAACCAGGGCGACACGAAGAGCAGCGCGAAGGTGGCCATGACACCGAGGCTCATCGTCGCCAGGGCCAGGAGCACAGCCGCCAGCAGATCGAAACCGAGCTGTACCGGCCACAACGGCAACCCCCGCAAGCGGAAGAGATCGGGATAGAGTCGGGCCAGCAGCAGGCGCCCGGACAGCGCGCGCAGCGAGCACAGAGCCAGCAGGGTGCCGCCGGCGACCAGCGCCAGTTGGCGGCCATCGGCGAAATACAGCTGACCATCGAACAGTGCCTGGGCCAGCCGCTCGGCCAGCGGTTGGTTTGCTGCCAGCAGCACCGCCACCGACCAGCCAGCGAGCATCAGCAAGGCGTAGCTGGCGCCCCCGGCTAGCCGGTTGGCGGCAAAGCGTTTGCCGGCCCCGGCCAGCGCCGCGGCGAGCATGCCACCGGCCACCGGCGGCAGACCGACGACCAGACCCGTCAAGGCACCAGCGGCCGCAACGTGGGCATAGGCCAGGGCGGCCAGCCATTCATCGCGCAGGCGCAGGTAACAGCCCAGCAGTGGCAGCACGATAGCCAGCAGCAAGCCGGTAAGGAAGGGAACGAGAAACAGCTCAAACCACATCGCTCGCCTCCAGAAGCAGGGTGCGCTGACAGGTGGCGGCGAGGAATTCGGCGTCGTGACTGACCATCAGAATGCCCGCGCCAGCCGCCGCCCGCTGGCGGAGCGTCTGGCCGAGATGCAAGACGCCGGCGGCATCGAGATTGTTGGTCGGCTCGTCGAGCAGGACCAGCTCGGCCGGCGCGGCCAGCACCGCCCATAGCGCCAGGTAATGGCGCTGGCCACCGGACAGGCGATCGAGTCGACTGCCCAGGCGCTCGACCAGCCAGGTCGGCAGGCCGTCCGTCGTAGCGCCGGTCAGCGCCAGGAGTTCGCGACCGGACAACGGCAAGCCGTCGACCGGTGGTGCCTCCTGCGTCTGCAAGGCCAGGCGCACCCCTGCGCTGATCGCCAAACGCCCGGAGATCACCCGCGCTCGGCCGGCAATGGCCGCCAGCAGCGTCGTTTTGCCGACGCCATTAGGGCCGGCCAGGCCGACGATCTCGCCGGCCGCCACCTGCAGATCGAGGGCTGGCGTCGCCGGCCGCTGCCAGCCGGCGACCAGCCCCTCAGCACGCAGCAGGATACTCATCGCAGGGCCTGCAGCAGGCGCTGCAGCGTATCGTCGAACAGACCGAACAGATCGCCGGCCGCCGGGCTGCCGCCCACCGTGTAGGGCAGCAGGACGACCGGCACGCCGGTCTTGCCGGCCACCCACTGGCTGGGCGCATCGCTGTTGTAGGCGGCACGCAGTACCATCCGCGCCGGCTGGCCCTGTTGCCTGGCGAGCAGCGCCGTCAGGTGGCCACTGCTCGGCTCGACGCCGGGCTTCGGTTCGAGCATGCCGACTTCGCGCAGGCCCAGCCAGTGGCTCAGGTAGACAAAGGACTGGTGATGCACCAGCACCGGCACACCGCGCAGCGCCGCCCCCTGCTGCTCCCAGCGGCCAATCGCCGCCTGCCAGCGGCCGGCGAAATCGCGGAAGGCGGCCTGATAAGCCGCCGCCTGGGGCGGATCGAGCTCGCCCAGGCGGCGTACCAGGGCTTCGCCGACCTTCAACACGTTGCGCGGATCGAGGTGCAGATGCGGATTGCCGGCCGCATGCACGTCACCATGGGCGCGGTCGAGCACCGCCGGCACGTCGAGCAGGCGCACTTGGGCGGCCGCCTCGAAGTAACCGGGACGCCCCGACTGAATTGCCGCATTGCCCGATTCACGCTGAACGACGGGTAGCCAGCCGGCCTCCAGATCGGCACCGGCGGCAATCAGCAGGTCGGCGCGTCGGGCCTGGGCGAGCAGTGACGGACGCGCCTCGATGCGATGCGGATCCTGCTGCGCGTGGGTGGCGGTGTAGACGGAGACCCGCGGGCCACCGATTTCCTTGGCCAGCGCGCCCCATTCCGGCACGGTGGCGAACACGCGCAACTCGGCATGGGCCAGCAGCGAACTGCCGGCCAGCAGGCACAGACAAAGTAGCTTTTTCATGTGCAGTGCCTCCTAGAACTTGTGCGCACCATGGGCGCCGAGGCTCATGATGTATTGCAGCGTCCACTGGTGATCGGTCAGCCCCCGCATCGACTGGTCGTGCGCATACTGCAGGCGGAGGCGGGAAAACTCGCTCCAGCTATAGTCGGCCATCGCCGTCGTCTTCTTCGGCCGGTAGCTGTCGACGATGAGGTTGGCCGCATTGGCGCCGAAGTTGCGCGAACCGCTGTCCAGCTGCTCGTAGCGCAGGCCGGCGCGCCAGTTGGGCGAGAACTGGAAGACGCCCTGGGCGTACCAACCGGACTGCCGGGTCTTGTAGCGGCTGGTGACGCTATCGCCGGCGGCCAGCGGGTCGCAGGCATTGCCGGCCAGTTCCTCATCGAAGCAGCTCAGGTCTCCCTTCTCGCGCCGCTGGAAATATTCCGTCTGCAACTTGAAGTTGCGGTACTTGGGATTGCCGTTGGGCGCCCACTTCCAGACGAAATCGGCGACCCAGGTCGAAGAACGGCCATCGAACGCACCGACCGCCTCGCTGCCGTTGATGTCCGCAAAATGCGCTTCGCGCTCCTTGGCCCGCGTGCGCAAATAGGAAACGCCAGCCCGCCAGCTGTGCTCCAGCCCCATATCGTCACCGATGTGGGCAAACAGTGCTCCGGCCCCGGCGCCGTTCTTGTTGCGCTCGCTACCGGGGAAATTGGCTCCGCGCCCGATCTCGGCGCCGATTTCGAGAAATACCGGCGTCGGCGCCAGCCATTTCAGTTGCAGGCCATCCTGGGTGTAGCTGCCATGCTCGCCGAACAGCGCCCGGTACATCAGCGGCGAATCAGCAAAGTCCCAGGCATGCGGGTGCTGTTCGTTCAGGTAGCCGAGGCCGGAACGCAGGCGGCCGCCCTTGAGGCCGATGCCATGACCGATGGCCAGCGACTGGAACCAGGCTTCCTCGACTTCGACCTCGCCATCGAGGGCGGCGAGGATGGCCTGGCCACGCCAGTAAGGATCGATGTTGGCGGCCAGGACCAGTTCGGTGTGGTCGACCGAGAAGCCGCGCTTGCTGATGCCCTCGATGCCGTCGGCGGCATGATCGTGGCCGCCGGCCGGCACGAAGCCGGTGATGCCGCGCTCGGCGACATCCTTCATGTTCTTGTACTGCCCCTGCAGGATTAGCGAAACCTGGGGATTGAAGCCGCTAGCTGGGGCGGCGGCCTGGCTGGCTGGTGGCACCTCGACCGCGGCGGCCGACTGGGTACGGATCTGTTGTTGTTCGGCGGACTGTAGCCGGGCTTCAAGGGCGGCGATACGCTGCTCGTAGGCGGCCTTCATCTGGCCAATCTCGGCACGCAGCGCCTGCAGATCGGGGTCGCCGGCCAGCGCCGGCAGCGAAACGAAGGCGCCGGCAACGGCCAGCACCCAACGGGAGGAACAAAGCATGGGTAATTCTCCGGAAAATGGGAGGAGCGCCCCCAATCAGGGAGCGCAACAGGAACGAAGGATCAGTCCCGGTTTTCCGGCGGGGCGCGGATGGCGTGCGCCGTCTGGATACGCCGTGGCGGATCGGCAGCGACGACAAAGCCGAGCGCGCCACCGCTGCCGCTGGCCTGCAGCCACGACGCGGCCGCCGCACCGCCGCCCAGATGCAGGCCACCCAGGGCCTGGCATTGGGGACAGTCGGATGCATCATCGCCCTGATCGAGCAGCAGGGTGTCGGCGGCAAGGTGCTCCAGCGCATGCGTCAGCGCCAGATGCTGGACGAACAGCAGCAGCAGAGCGAATCCGCAGGCGCGCCAGAATCGAATCGTCACCGGGCGGCTCCGCCAACCGGTGAGCAGTTGACGCACAGTCCGCGCACCTCTATCTCGACCTGACGAGCAACGAAGCCAGTCGGCAGGGTGGCCACTGGCGCCACCATCTGCTCCAGGCAGGTGATGCCGCCGCAGCGCTGACAATGGAAATGGGCATGCGCCGCGTGGGCGGCACGGATGCTGCTCAGCAGGAAGCGATAGACACCGCGGGCATCGAGCGTGCGCTCCGCCAGCCCGCATTCGAGCAGGCTGTCGAGCACACGGTACAGCGTCACCCGGTCGAGCCCCCCGCCTTCGCCCTCCGCCAGACGCTCTTCCAGTTCGCCGTGGGTCAGCGCTGATGCCGCACGGCTCAGACAGGCGAGCACGCGCAGACGCGGCCGCGTCACCTTGACGGAGGCGGCACGCAACTGCGCTGCGAGAAAATCAGGCGTGAATTCGGGCACGGCGGGAGTAGACCACTCCCCTGCCGCAAATGCAACCCTGTTGCAATCAGGCCTTAATCGACCTGAACCAGCAGGCCCTTCAGATATTCGCCTTCCGGGAAACTCAGCGCCACCGGGTGATCGGCGGCACCGGCCAGGCGGCGGACGATGCGGGCGGCCCGGCCGGCATCATGGGCGGCGCCGGCAACGATCTTCTGGAACAGTTCGAGCCCGATACCGCCGGAGCAGGAATAGGTCATCAGCAGGCCGCCCGGCTTCAGCAGCCGGAAACCGAGCACATTGATGTCCTTGTAGGCGCGCGCGGCGCGTTCCGCATGGGCGGCCGAAGGCGCGAACTTGGGCGGATCGAGGACGATCAGATCGAACGTCCGGCCAGCCTTGCGAAAATCACGCAGGGCCTGGAAGACGTCTGCTTCCAGCCATTCCGCCCGCTCCGCCGGCAACTGCGGATTGAGCGCCAGATTGGCCTGGGCGCGAGCGATTGCCGGACCGGAGGAATCGATCGACAGCACGTGGGCGGCACCGCCGGCCAGCGCCTGCAGCGAAAAACCGCCGGTGTAGCAGAAACAGTTGAGGATTTCCTTGCCGGCGGCCAGTTGGCCGAGCAGCTGGCGATTATCGCGCTGGTCGAGGTAGAAGCCGGTCTTGTGCCCGCCTTCGATGTCGATGGCCAGACACACGCCATTTTCATCGATCACCGGCATGCCGGCCGGCGCCTCGCCGTGCAGCCAGCCAGTCGTCGGCTCCAGGCCTTCTAGGCCGCGCACATCGGAATCGGAACGCTCATAGACGCGGGTACAGCCGGTGGCCTTGACCAGTGCGGCGACGATGGCCTGGCGCCATTTGTCGGCGCCAGCCGAGGTCAGCTGGACGACCACGGTATCGCCGTACTGGTCGGCGATGACGCCGGGCAAGCCATCCGACTCGGCATGAATCAGGCGCAGGCCCTGCTGGCCGCGCAGCTCCGGCAGCACCTGACGGCGCCCCACGGCGGCGGCGATGCGGCGCTTGAAGAAGGCATCGTCGACCGACTCGTCGCTATCGAAGGTCCAGAACCGCGCGCGGATCTGCGATTGCGGGCTGTAAGCCGCGCGCCCCAGCGGGCGCAGGTTGTCGGCCAGTACCTCGACCGTATCGCCAGGCCGGGCCCGCCCCTCGAGGCGGCCGACCGAGCCGGCGAACACCCACGGGTGTGATTGCTTGAACGCCGAGCGTTCCTTGCCGGGCATCAGGATCAGTTGCGCCATGCGGTTTTCCGTTCTTGAATGAAAAAAGCCCCGGTCACCTTGCGGCAACCGGGGCCCGATGTTCGGTCGCGACTCAGGCGCCCAGAGCCTTGCGGTTGCGGGCGTGGCATTCGGCAGCGTAGATGACCTTGAACATGGTCTTGCCGTCGCCCTTGAACAGGCGCTTGGTGGACTTGGAAACGCAGCGGCGCTCCAGGGAAGAACGGCGGTTACGGTTGATGGCCATGACTAACTCCTTGATTCCGGCAATTTTTCAGAACCGTGAATGTTAGGCGCTACGCCGCGAAAGGTCAATGCGAAGCGCAACTCTCATTTTTGCTTCGCCCGCGGATGAGCGGCGTCGTAGACCTTGGCCAGATGCTGAAAATCCAGGTGCGTATAGACCTGGGTCGAGGCGATGCTGGAATGGCCGAGCATTTCCTGCACGGCGCGCAGATCGCCGGAGGACTGGAGTACGTGCGAAGCGAACGAGTGGCGCAGCATGTGCGGATGGACGTGGCGCGGCAGCCCCTGCTGTATGGCCCGGCGTTCCAGGCGCAGCTGGATGCCGCGATGGCCGAGGCGCTTGCCGAGCCGGCCGACGAACAGCGCCGGCTCGCCCTCCGCAGCCATACTGTCGCGCACTGCCGCCCAGGTAGCCAGCGCTTCGCGTGCCCGACTGCCGACCGGTATTAAACGAGCTTTGGCACGCTTGCCGATAACGCGGATCTCGCCTTCGTGCAGCACCGTGTCAAGGGCATCGCGGTCGAGCGCCGCCAGTTCGGCGAGGCGCAGACCGGAGGAATAGAACAGTTCGAACATCGCCGTATCGCGCGCCGCGAAAACATCGTCTTCGTCGTCCGCTGGCGCCAGCAGGCGCCCGGCCTCGTCGACCGACAGCGCATTCGGCAAATGCCGGGGCGACTTTGGCGGGCGCACGCCCTCGCAGGGATTGGCGCGGACGAGATCGTCTTTGCCCAGCCAGGCGAAGAAACCGCGCCAGGCCGACAGCAGGCGCGCCAGCGAGCGTCCGGAAAGGCCTTGGCCATGCAGTTGGGCGACGAAGCGGCGAATGTGATGGACATGCAACTGGTCTAGCGGGATGTCGCCTGCCAGCTCGCTGAGGCGGCGCAGATCGCGCCGGTAGTTGCTGACCGTGTGCGGCGACTGCCGACGCTGTTCGGCCAGTACCGCCAGCCAGGCATCGACGGCCGCCGACGGGGTCACAAGACGCTCTTGGTCACCCGGGCCAACGCGGCGGAAACCATCTCGCCGAGCCGCTCGAGATACAGGGTGCCCATGTCGGCGTAGAAACGCTGTGATTCTTCGCTGCCCAGAGCGATCATGCCGATGGTGCCACCGCCGTTGCGCAGGGCAATCAGCGCTTGCGAACGAATGTGCGTGGCATGCTCGCCGAACCACGAGGCGGTGCCGAAACCGGCGGTCGAGCCGCAGTACGGGCGGCCCAGGGTCTCGGCGAAGACCTGCAGTTCCTCGCTGACCGCCGCGAACTCCGGCAGATCCTCAACACCTTCCGGCTTGTCCCACAGGCGCAGGGCGACGTGTGGCACGGCGAAATCGTCGCGCAGGTGGAAGTTGAGCAGATGGATGACGGCCTGGAAGGTCTCGGCGGCAACCAGGCCGACGGCCAGGCGATGGACTTTCTCGCTGATGGCATCGTTTTCTTCGCCAAAGGCAATCAGTTCGGCCAGCTTGCTCTCGGCGGCACGATTCTTCTCGCGCAACGTCAGCATTTGCCGCTCGGCCAGCGAAATGGCGCGGCCGCCGTGCGGATGCGGCAGGAAGATTTGCGCCATCAGGTCGGCGTATTGCTCGAAAAAGCCTGGATTGTTCTTCAGGTAGTCGGCGATTTCTTCGGGAAACAGGGCACTCATAGTTCGATCTCTCCGGAAAACACGGTGACGGCCGGGCCGGTCATCAGCACGGGCCGGCCATCGCCGCCCCAGACAATATTCAGGTCGCCGCCCCGGGTGCTGACGCGCACGGGCGAATCGAGAAGGCCGCGGCGAATGCCGGCGACCACGGCGGCACAGGCACCGGTACCGCAGGCCAGCGTCTCGCCGGAACCGCGCTCGTAGACACGCAACTTGATCGCATGGCGGTCGACCACCTGCATGAAGCCGGCGTTGACCCGCTGCGGAAAGCGTTCGTGGCCTTCGATCAGCGGTCCGTGCTCGCTGACTGGCGCGCCATCGACGCACTCGACGATCTGAACGGCATGCGGATTCCCCATCGATACAACGCTGATCTCCAGCGTCTCGTCGGCCACATCCAGGTTGTAGACCACGACATCGTCGTCGTGCAGAAACGGTATTTCCTGCGGCTGGAAGCGCGGCACCCCCATGTCGACGGTGACTTTGCCATCGGCTTCCAGGCGCGGCACGATGATGCCGCTACGCGTCTCGACACGGATCTCGCGCTTGTCGGTCAGGCCGGCCTCATGCACGAAGCGGACGAAACAGCGGGCACCATTTCCGCACTGCTCGACCTCGCCACCATCAGCATTGAAGATGCGGTAGCGGAAATCGACATCGGGCTGTGTCGGCTTCTCGACCAGCAAGATCTGATCGCAACCGACGCCGAAATGACGGTCAGCCAGATAGCGCAATTGCTCCGGCGTCAGGGCCAGTTGCTGGCGGATGCCGTCGAGGACGACAAAATCGTTGCCCAGGCCGTGCATCTTGAGGAATTTGAGTTTCACGAAACGCTCCGCGTGTTGTTCAAAAAAGCATAACAGGGACAGGGCGTTATCTCAAATTCCTAAAGTTTTTTCTCCATCACGAAATCGTCCATGACGAAGCCGTGGCCGATATCATCAACGATCGAATCGCGCACCGCGAAGCCATACTTGCGATAGGAGGCGATGGCCTTGTCGTTGCGCTTGTTCACCGCCAGGATCACGCAGGGATAGCCGAGCTTGGCGGCCCGAGCGGCGACATGGGCGATCAGCTGGCCACCAACGCCCTGGCGCTGGACGTCGGGATGGATATACAACTTGTCTAGCTTGAATTCCCCGGCGTGCAACTGGCTGAAGGCAAAACCAACCCGGCGCCCATCATGGAAGGCCTGGTCCAACCACATGTCGGCATCCTCCAGGTCGTCGTACAGCCGCTCGTGGCCGTAGCGCTGTTCGAGCATGAAGTCGATCTGTTCCTGGGTGATGATCCCGGGATAGGTGGCCTGCCAGATTTCCCGGGCTAAGGCGGAAATCGCCGGCACATCGGGCGGTGTCACGGGGCGGATTTGGATGTTCAGGCTGTTCATGGTTCCAAGACCTTTGTTTTCCAGACGACCGGTTATCGTTTTCGCTTGTTTGCCACGGCTCTGCTCCGGCATGCACAGAGCCCCGCACCCGGCGAAAAACCGCCGAGGGCGCTCATTCTAATGCAAGGCACGGGAAAACCAATTCGTCATGTCGCAGTGCAGCATTGGCGGGGCTCAGACCCCGCTTTCCACCGGCGGCGGCTCGGCACCACGCGGCTGCTTGTAGCGGTTGTAGCCCCACAGGTATTGCGTCGGGCACTGGCGAATCAGCGTCTCGACCTCGCCGTTGATCTGCTGGGCGCGCTCGATGGTCGAGCCGCTCAATGGCTGGCTGGGCGTCAGGAAATGAATGCGGTAGCCACGCCCGCCGGGCAGGCGCTCGCCCCAGGTCAGCAGTGAGACGGCATTGGTCTCGGTCAGCCTGGCAGCCAGCGTCATGGTGTAGGCGTAACGGCCGAAAAACTTGAGCCACACACCCTCGCCGGTCTTCGGTGCCTGATCGGGCAACATGCCGACCATCTGACCTTTTTTTAGCGCCTTGATCAGCGAGCGGACACCGGACAGGTCAGCCGGTGCCAGATGCAGTTGGGCGCGCTTGCGCCCGGTCAGGATCAGCTCCTGCGCCGCGGCGGATTTCGGCGCCCGATAGAGCACGGTGATGTCACCGAAGGCGGACAGGTACTGCGCGGTGATCTCGAAACAACCCAGATGCGGTGTCAGGAAGACGACTCCCTTGCCGGCCTGCTGCGCCGCCTCGACAAGTTCCCAGCCGACCACCTCGACCACCTGGGCGTTAGCTTCTTCCAGGGGCCGCAGCCAGATGCGCGCCAGCTCGGCCATCTGCTTGCCGGCCTCGGCGGCAGCCGCCATGCGCAGCACCGGGTCTATGCCAGCCTGGGCCATATTGCTGCGCAGGTTGCGCCGATAGGTCGGCGAAAACAGGTAAGTCAGCCTGCCAAGCCAGCCGCCCAGCAGGTGCACCAGCCACAGGGGCAGGCGGGAAAGAATCCTGAATACAAAAACCATGCCGCTCCGGGGGTTGATGACTGCTGGAAAAAGGGTAGCATTATGAGATCGCCGAGTTAAACAGACAACTTGCGGGGCGATTCACAAATTCTGCTAAAGCGTCACCCGCTCGTGGTCCGAAGCCGGTAACGCCGGATAAAAAGGACCGCTGGAGCTGCAAATGAGTGATTATCTCTTTACCTCGGAATCGGTTGGCGAAGGCCATCCGGACAAGGTTTCCGACCAGATTTCCGACGCCATCCTCGACGCCATCCTGGCTCAGGACAAGCATTCCCGCGTGGCCGCCGAGACCCTGTGCAACACCGGCCTGGTCGTTCTCGCCGGCGAAATCACGACGAACGCCAATGTCGATTACATTCAGGTCGCCCGCGACACGATCAAGCGTATCGGTTACGACAACACCGATTTCGGCATCGACTACAAAGGCTGCGCCGTGCTCGTCGCCTACGACAAGCAGAGCCCCGACATCGCCCAGGGCGTCAACGCTGCCTATGACGACAACCTCGGCCAGGGCGCCGGCGACCAAGGCCTGATGTTTGGCTACGCCTGCGACGAAACCCCGTCGCTGATGCCGTTGCCGATCCACCTGTCGCATCGCCTCGTCGAGCGCCAAGCCATGCTGCGCAAGGACGGCCGCCTGCCCTGGGCCCGCCCGGATGCCAAGTCGCAAGTCACCATCCGCTATGTCGACGGCAAGCCGCATTCGATCGACACCGTCGTGCTGTCCACCCAGCACTCGCCGGACATCAGCCTGGAAGACCTGCGCGAAGCCACCATCGAGGAAATCATCAAGCCAGTGCTGCCGACGGAACTGATCAAGGGCGACATCAAGTATCTGGTCAACCCGACCGGCCGCTTCGTCGTCGGTGGCCCGCAGGGCGACTGTGGCCTGACCGGTCGCAAGATCATCGTCGACACCTACGGCGGTGCCGCCCCGCATGGCGGCGGCGCTTTCTCCGGCAAGGATCCCTCCAAGGTGGACCGTTCTGCCGCCTACGCCACCCGCTACGTTGCCAAGAACATCGTCGCCGCCGGCCTGGCATCGCGCTGCCTGGTGCAGGTTTCGTACGCCATCGGCGTCGCCGAACCGACTTCGATCATGGTCGAGACCTACGGCAGCGGCAAGATCAGCAACGAGACGCTGACCGCGCTGATCCGCAAGCACTTCGATCTGCGCCCGAAGGGCATCGTCAATATGCTGGATCTGCTGCGCCCGATCTACCAGAAGACCGCCGCCTACGGCCACTTCGGCCGCGACGAGCCGGAATTCACCTGGGAAGCGACCGATCGCGCCATGCTGCTGAAATCCGACGCCGGACTGTAAGCAACTTGTCGCAGTAGCAAGGGGAGCCACCGCGGCTCCCCTTTTTTTGTTCTTCCTCCGGGCGATTACGCCGGGGCGACAAATCCTCAAATCGGTTTATAATCCGCCTCCTACCGAGGAGCGCTGCAGGAGAAATCTCCCAGGCTCGGTTTGAAACGGCGCTCACCTATCAAACCCCGTGCCGGGCACGGGATGCCGGGTGAGCATCCCTCCCGGCCACAGTTCATCAGGAGCTTACTGTGGCTGAATTCAAAGACTACGTCATTGCCGATCTGAACCTTGCCGACTGGGGTCGCAAGGAAATCCTCATTGCCGAAACCGAAATGCCGGGCCTGATGGCCATTCGCGAAGAATTCGCGAAGACCCAGCCGCTCAAGGGCGCGCGCATCACCGGTTCGCTGCACATGACCATCCAGACCGCCGTGCTGATCGAGACACTGACCGCGCTCGGCGCCGAAGTCCGCTGGGCTTCGTGCAACATCTTCTCGACCCAGGATCACGCTGCTGCCGCGATTGCTGCCCAGAACATCCCGGTCTTCGCCGTCAAGGGCGAAACCCTGGTCGATTACTGGGATTACACCCACCGCATTTTCGAGTGGGCCGATGGCGGCTACTCGAACATGATCCTCGATGACGGCGGTGATGCCACGTTGCTGCTGCACCTCGGCGCCCGCGCTGAAAAGGATATCTCGATTCTGGCCAAGCCGGGTTCGGAAGAAGAAACCATCCTCTTCGCCGCCATCAAGGCCAAGCTGACCGTCGATCCGACCTGGTACTCCGTGCGCCTGGCCCAGATCAAGGGCGTCACCGAGGAAACCACCACCGGCGTGCATCGCCTGTACCAGATGCATCAGCGCGGCGAACTCAAGTTCCCCGGCATCAACGTTAACGATTCCGTCACCAAGTCCAAGTTCGACAACCTGTATGGCTGCCGCGAATCGCTGGTCGACGGCATCAAGCGCGCCACCGACGTGATGATCGCCGGCAAGATCGCCGTCATCGCCGGTTACGGCGACGTGGGCAAGGGCTCGGCCCAGGCC
>PHCE01000027.1 GCA_002840765.1 Betaproteobacteria bacterium HGW-Betaproteobacteria-7 | reverse complement strand
ACCGTCAAGCAATTTCGCTTAACTTCTCTCTCTTTCCTCCTCCCCCACAACCGCCGGAAACACCCGCCGCTGCAGAAGAGGTGCGCATTATATAGAGCCGAAGCGCGGCGTCAACCCACTTTGGAAAAATAATGAAAAAAAGAAAAATGACAGGGGTTCTACTCAGTCAATCGCCTCATAGCGAACATCAACAATATCGAGTTCGCGGGGGCCGACTGGACTCAGAAAGCGAATGCTTTCACCACAACGGGCTTTGATCAGCGCCCGAGCCAGCGGTGATATCCAGCTGATGCGACCGGCGGCAGCATCAGCCTCGTCGACGCCGACAATGGAATAGGTGCTTTCATTACCATCGCTGTCGGCGACGATCACCCGCGCACCGAAGAATATCTGGTCGTTGTCGCCCTGGCGCAATGGGTCAACAATTTCGGCCAGCTCCAGGCGTTTGGTCAGGAAACGGATGCGCCGGTCGATTTCTCGCAGCCGGCGCTTGCCATATATATAGTCGCCGTTTTCCGAGCGGTCGCCATTGGAGGCGGCCCAGGCGACAACATCGACAATGCGCGGGCGTTCGCGCTTGACCAGCTCTTCCAGTTCGTCGCGCAGGCGAGCGTGGCCGGCCGGGGTTATGTAGTTGCGGGTGCCGGCCGGGAGACTGGGAGCTGCTTGCAGTTCTTCTTCGTCATCACCATCACTCTCCCGGACGAACGCCTTGTTCATCAGTAACCGATGCTGTAGTGCTCGACGTCTACGCGAATCAGGTCCCGCCCGAGAATGGCAGCCGTGTTCTTGGCGAATTGTTCGGCCCAGGTGCGCTGGTTGCGGAAACGTTCTTCACCGGCATATTTGGCCACGCTGAGAATGCGATCGACAGCCAAAATTTTTCCCGTCGGGGTCGCCACATCGCATTCGAGAGCGGCGAACTCCCGATCGAACCATTGACGAGCTTCGTCAGCGGGGAATCCGCCAGCCAGTTTGAAGTCGTACTCGCGGTCCTTGCCAAAGGAAACAATCACGTGGTGTTGCATTTCTCTCTCCTCCCGTCGTTTGTTCAAGTTATTCTAGCAAATCACCAGAAGCTGTCAGGAGTAGAGCATGGCCATCCATCCGCTGAGCGATGCTGACACCATCGATATTCGCAGCCAGTTACATGAACTGCAGATGGAACATCGCGATCTCGACCTGGTGATCACTCACCTGATCGAGAATCCGCCTCCCGATGACCTGCTCGTTCGCCGCCTGAAAAAACGAAAACTGGCTCTAAAAGATCGCATCCTGCTACTGGAGCAGATGCTGATTCCAGACATACCCGCCTGACCTGCAAGGCATTGTCAGACGAACATGCCGCGGATCATGTAGTAGATCATGGCCGCTATCAGCGCCGATGCCGGGACGGTAATCACCCAGGCGGCGACAATCTTGAACAATTGCGAACGCTTGACCAGCTCCTGGCGATAGACCCGACGCAGGCCCTTACGTTCAAACTTGGAGAAATGCGCCGGGTCTGACCGCATTTTCGACTGGGTTTTCAGTTCGGCCAGCATGCGCCCCTTTTCGTCGACCGAAGCCTTCTTGAAACGCGCCATGAAGGCGTTGATTGCTTCGCGATCATTCTCCGGATGATGTTGGCGGATTTCCTCTTCCATACGGGCATAGTTCGCCTTCAGGTATTCGCGCAGAAAACCGACCCCGAAAACGCCTCCAACAGCGATGTGCGTGGAACTGACCGGCAAACCGAGCTGGCTGGCGACGATGACCGTGATGGTAGCTGCCATGGCGATGCAATAGGCACGCATCTTGTCCAGTTCGGTAATTTCTGTACCGACGGTGCGAATCACCTTCGGCCCGAACAGCCACAGCCCAAGCGAAATACCAATGGCACCGACCATCATGACCCAGGTCGGGATGGCGGCTGCCGTACTCAGACTCGCGCCATCCTTGCCGAGCACATCGGCAATCGCTGCCAAGGGGCCGATGGCATTGGCGACGTCGTTGGCGCCATGGGCAAAGCTCAGCAATGCTGCCGAGAAGATCAGCGGTACGGTAAACAAGTCATTGACACTACTCTTGCTGTTGGCGATACGGTGCATCCGGGCCTTCAGTACCGGCCGTAGAATGGCGAATGTCAGGAAGCCGGCAAGCACACCAGCACCGATAGCCATGGGGAAACTGATGTTCCAGATCTTGTTCAAACCCTTCAACAACAGGTAGGCGGTAAATGTCGCCACCATGACGCCGACCAAAATCGGCACCATGCGCACGGCCGCCGCGACCATGTCTTCCTGGTAAGTAATGCTGCGCTTGATCAGGTACAGGAAACCGGCGGCAAAGACGCCGCCGAGAACGGGCGAAACCACCCAACTGGCGGCGATATTGCCCATCGTTCCCCAGTTGACGATATCGAAACCCGATGCAGCAACGCCGGCACCCAGAATGGCACCGACGATGGAATGAGTCGTGGAAACCGGCGCCCCGACGGCAGTCGCGAAATTCAGCCAGACCGCACCGGCGAGCAGAGCGGACATCATCAGCCAGACGAAGCTGTCCGGACTCAGATTCTGCGGATTGATGATACCGCTGCGGATGGTGGTGACAACCTCGCCGCCGGCGATGATCGCCCCCGCCGCCTCGAAGATGGCGGCGATCAGTAAGGCACCGCCTAAGGTAAGCGCTTGCGAGCCGACCGCTGGACCAACGTTATTGGCAACGTCGTTGGCCCCGATGTTCATCGCCATATAGCCACCAATCATCGCCGCGACCACAAGCATGACGCCACCGTGCCCGACCTCGAGAGTGGACGCATAAAGCATGATGCCGACGATGAAAATCAGGCCGATACCCAGCCTGAACAGTTCGTTCTGCCCTTTTTTGGTGGCTTTTTCTATCTTGTTGATATCACTGAATTCCATGCCGACTCCCTGAAGCAACTTTGAGCGGGGCGTATTGTTTCATATTTGTGACCGTCTTCTGACAACTTGTGAGGGGCCGGCTCAACCACGATGGCCACGGTAAAATGCCGCATGACCTCTCGCCCACTTGCTGAAGATACTTTTGGCGACCGCTTCGCGCTGGAGACCCTGCCCCTGCCCCGTCGGGCAGACGGTTACGCCGTGCAGACGCTTGGCAGCGACTTATTGCTCGATCGCAACAGTGGCGAATTCCTGCCGGTTCGCTCGCCGTCGCTGCACGCTTTGTTCGACACTTTTGATGCTGCCCGCGAGGCCGCCCAGGCGTGGCTGGAACGCCATGGTGTTTCGCCTGCCGAGCACCAGCTGGCCATCGTTCCGTCGGCCTTCGACGACCTGCTCGAGCGCCACGTACTAATCTATGGGCAGCTTGAGGATCACCCCTGATTCGCCCCACCCAAGGAGAACTGCCATGACCCCATTCGAGAAAAAGCCGCTCGGCTACAGCGACCTGAACATACCCGACGTCTGTCTGGGAACGATGACCTTCGGCGAACAGACCAGCGAACAGGACGCCCATCGCCAGCTCGATTTCGCTTTGGCTGCTGGCGTCAACTTCATCGACACAGCGGAAATGTACGCCGTGCCGCCGCGCGCCGAAACCTGCGGCGCATCGGAAAGCATCGTCGGCCGCTGGCTGGCTGGCCAGGCGCGCGACCGCATCCTGCTGGCGACCAAGGTTGCCGGTCCGGCGCGCAGTCTGACCTGGATCCGCAATGGCCCGCTGGCGATGGACCGGAGCAACATCCGGGCGGCTATCGAAGGCTCGCTGCGCCGCCTGCAGACTGACTACATCGATCTTTATCAACTGCACTGGCCAGAGCGCAACCAGCCGATGTTCGGCCAATGGCAGTACGAGCCGGACAACGAACGCCAATGTACCGGCATCCGCGAGCAACTGGAGGCCCTGGCCGAACTGGTGCGCGAGGGCAAGATCCGCTACGTCGGCGTCTCCAACGAACACCCGTGGGGCATCATGCAGTTCATCCGTCTGGCCGACGAACTGGGGCTGCCACGCATCGTGTCGACGCAAAATGCCTACCATCTGCTCAACCGCACTTTCGAAAGCGGCCTGGCCGAAGTCTGCCACCGCGAGCGGGTTGGCCTGCTCGCCTATTCGCCGCTTGCCTTCGGCCACCTGACCGGCAAGTATCTGGCCGATCCAGCCGCTCCCGGCCGCCTGACGCAATGGCCAAGCTTCGGCCAGCGCTACGGTAAAGCCAATGTCGCCCCGGCCACCCTGGCCTACGCCGAACTGGCCCGGCAAAATGGCCTGACGCCGACGCAACTGGCCCTGGGTTTCGTGCGTTCGCGCTGGTTTGTCGCCAGCACCATCATCGGCGCCTCGTCGCTGGCGCAACTGCAGGAAACTCTGCCGGCAACGCAAACTCCGCTTTCACCTGCAATCCTCGCCGAAATCGACGCCATTCACTTGCGCTACACCAATCCGGCGCCATGACCGTTGCGTTGTTCCCTCGGCTGGCGGCAGCGCTGGCCGCCTGCGACATCACCGAAAAACTGACGCTGACCCAAGCCCTGGCCGCCGACTGGCGGGCCGGCAACCTTGACTGGCAGGACACGTCCCCGGTCGAACTGATTTGCGGCCGGCCGCCCAAACCGGAACTGGTACCGCCGAAGCAGGTTACGCAACGCAGCGCGCACACGGCCGAAGGCCGCGCCGGCCTGCTGCATGCCATCACCCACATCGAGTTCACGGCGATCAACCTGGCGCTCGATCATGCCGCCCGTTTCCGCGGCATGCCGGAAGCCTATTACGGCGACTGGATCGGCGTCGCCACCGAGGAAGCCGGGCATTTCATGCTGCTGCGCCAGCGCTTGCAGGCACTCGGTCACGATTACGGCGACTTTCCGGCACACGGCGGACTGTGGGCGATGGCTGAACGTACGGCTGACGATCCATTGATCCGCATGGCGTTGATTCCCCGCCTGCTCGAAGCCCGCGGTCTCGATGCCACGCCACCGATCCAGCGGCGCTTGGAGGCAGCCGGCGACGTGGAGAGCGCCCGGGTGCTCGACATCATCCTGCGCGATGAGATCGGCCACGTCGGCTTGGGCGACCGCTGGTTCCGTACCCTCTGCGGGCAACGCGGCTGCGCGCCGGAAAGCACCTATCGCGAACTGCTTACCCGCTTCAAAGCTCCCTGGCCGCAGGCACCAATGAATGAAGTGGCGCGTCTGGCAGCTGGTTTCACGGCGGCCGAACTGGCGGCCCTGAAAAAAAAAATGTAAAATAATCAGTTCAATGCGTGATGTATCGCCCGCAGTAATTCCGAGCAGCCCCCGGTTTTGTAGGTTCTTGTGCAGGATTCACCCCATTGATTTATTCCCCGGCAAGGCTGCGTCGGGGTCACTCAGGCCGCCCGACCATCGGGCCAATCCGTCGCCCGCTAAAACAAATGCCAACAGCGACGAGGAAAGGAAACAGCACCATGACGACACCCGTCGACAGCTTTGCCGATCTCGGACTTAGCGCCTCACTTCTCAAGACCCTGGCCGAAATCGGCTACGAATCCCCGTCCCCCATCCAGGCCGAATGTATCCCCATTCTGCTCGAAGGCAAGGATTTGATCGGCCAGGCGCAGACCGGTACCGGCAAGACAGCCGCCTTCGCGCTGCCGCTGATGGAACAGATCGACGTCAAGCTGACCAAGCCGCAGGCGCTGGTGCTGACGCCGACGCGCGAACTGGCCATTCAAGTCGCCGAGGCGCTGCAAAGCTACGCCAAGAATTTGCCCGGTTTTCATGTGCTGCCGATCTACGGTGGCCAGAGCTACACCATCCAGTTGAAGCAGTTGTCGCGCGGCGCCCACATCATTGTCGGCACGCCGGGTCGCGTCATGGATCACCTGGAACGCAAGACGCTCAATCTCGATAACCTGAAGACCATGGTGCTCGACGAAGCCGACGAAATGCTGCGCATGGGCTTCATCGACGACGTCGAATGGATTCTCGAGCGCACCCCGGCGCAGCACCAAACGGCGTTGTTCTCCGCCACCATGCCGGAACAGATCCGCCGCGTCGCCCAGAAATACTTGGTCGAACCCCGCGAAGTGAAGATCAAGTCGGCGACCGCCACGGTTGCCGCCATCCGTCAGGTGTACTGGCAGGTTTCCGGCATGCACAAACTTGATGCGCTGACCCGCATCCTGGAAGTTGAAAACGACTTCGACGCTGCCATCATCTTTGTTCGCACCAAAAACGCCACCGTCGAACTGGCTGACAAGCTGGCTGCCCGCGGCTATGCCGCCGCCGCGCTGAACGGCGACTTGAATCAGCAGATGCGCGAACGCGTCATCGAGCAGCTGAAGTCTGGTGCACTGGACATCGTCATCGCCACCGACGTCGCCGCCCGCGGCATCGACGTGCCGCGCGTCAGCCACGTGGTGAACTACGACATTCCATACGATACCGAAGCCTATGTGCACCGTATCGGCCGGACCGGTCGTGCCGGCCGCACCGGCAATGCCATCCTCTTCGTCGCGCCGCGGGAAATCCGCATGCTGCGCACCATCGAGCGCGCCACCCGGTCACCGATCGCGCCGCTGACCTTGCCGTCGCGTGCCGATGTGACCAACAAGCGCGTCGCCGGTTTCAAGGAAAAAGTGGCCGAAGTGCTGAATGCCGAAGGCCTCGACTTCTTTGCCAACATCGTCGCGCAGATTGCCGAAGAGCAGGACGTCGGTGCCGAGGAAGTCGCTGCCGCGCTGTGCCAGATGGCCCAGGAAGGCAAGCCGCTGCAGATCCCCGGCGAAGATCCGGCGCCGACCCGGGCGCCGACGCCATTTGCCACGGACAGCCGGCGTCCTGCCAGCTTTGCCGAGCGCGAGCGCAAGCCGCGCAGCGACGAACGCGGCGACAAACCCCGCTTCGAGGAGCGCGGCGAGCGTCCGCGTTTCGAGGACAAGCCGAAGCGCGCCGCGCCGCCGAGCGGCGACATGGTGCGCTACCGCATCGATGTCGGTCGTGACCACGGCGTGCAGGTTAAGGACATCGTTGGCGCCATCGCCAACGAAGCCGGCATCGAAAGCCGCTTCATCGGCCGCATCGGTCTCTACGACGAATCGAGCACCGTCGAGTTGCCGGCCGGCATGCCCGCCGAGGCCGCCAACGCACTGAAGCGCACCCGCGTGCGCGGCGTGCCGATCAACCTGCGCCCCGACGAAGGTCGCCCGGACGGCGACGGTGAACGCAAATTCGACGGCGAGCGCAAGTTCAAGAAAAAGCCCTACGCCGACCGCTAAGCCGATCCGGCCAGCCTGAATCGACAGCCACGGCAGCGACCGTGGCTTTTTTACGCCTATTTCTCAAGCCCGCGTCAGCAGTCGCGAGAGCAGGAAATCACAGCCGACGAAAGTCAGCTTGATCCAACGAATGCGAATCGTTATTATTCGTACTGTTTTACGCATATTTTACATTTCCCATCCCCAGCCAGCCAGCCGCATCGCCGCGTCAAGCCAGCCAAGGTCTTCTCGCAAGGAGTCATTGATGCACTGGCAACCCCGTAAACGGCACGATAGCCGCCCCCTGAACAAGACGAAACTGGCGCTCGCAGTGGCCTTCGTCACGAGTCTTCCCAACCTTGCTCTTGCCGAAGTCGAATTACCTAGTATCGACGTCGTCGGCAAAGGGGAGCAGGCCATTGCCAAACTGCCCGGAGCAGTCACGATCATTAGCAAGGAGGAACTCGCCTTGCGCCAGCCGCTGTCCGTCCAGGATGCGCTCAAGGCTGTTCCGGGCATCGTGGTTCGCGAGGAAGAAGGCTACGGTTTCATTCCCAATATCGGCATGCGCGGTCTCGATCCCAATCGCAGCCAGAAACTGCTCGTTCTGGAAGATGGTGTGCCGGTCGCGCCCGGCCTCTTCCTGGCCAACGAATCGTATTACAGCCCGCGCATTGAACGCATGGAGAGCATCGAGGTCCTGAAGGGCGCCGCCGGCCTGCGCTACGGCCCGACCACCATCGGCGGCGTCATCAACTACAAGACCAAAAAGCCGGAAGATGGCGTCAAGGTAACCGCCAAGGCCGGTTCGCACGGTTACTGGCTGCTCGGTCTGGATGCCGGTGGCGCCGCTCCCTCTGGAGAAGCGATTGGCGGCATCAGCGTGGTGACCTCGCAGGGTGACGGTTTCCGCCACAATGGCTTCGACATGAACGACATCGTCGCCAAGGGCGGCATGGCGATTGGCGACAAGCACTGGGTGAGCATCAAGTTCTCGCACTACGAAAACGACATTAACACCTCGTATGTCGGCTTGCGCCCCAACGAATATCGCAACGACTCGACCAAAAATCCGGCGCCCGACGATTATTTCCTGACCAAGCGCAATGCCTTCGATATCAATCACGAACTAGATATCAGCGACGACATCAAGCTCCGCACCCTGATTTACTGGAGCCAGCTCGATCGTGACTTCTGGCGTCGCGACATCGCTTCGCGCAGTGCCGACGGCACCACCTTCAGGCCGTGCAATAACACCGTCAATTGCATGACCGGACGCAATCGCAGCTTCGAGATGTCGGGCATCGACAGCCGCCTGTTCGTCAATTTCAATGGTTTCGGCATCAAGAACGAAGCTGAAATCGGCATTCGTCTGCACAACGACTCCCTGAGCAACCAGACCATCAGCTCGCGAACCGACCCGAACGCCCGTTCCGGAACGCTGACCGGCGACGACACCCAGGAAGCGCAGGGTATTGCCTTCTACGGTCAGAATCGATTCCTGCTCAGCGATACGCTCGCCACCACGCTCGGCTTGCGGATCGAGTCCTACGACCAAAAGCGCAAGAACGAGCTGAATGGTGTCTCCGGCAATTCGAAAAACACCGAGGTCATGCCCGGTCTCGGGCTGACCTGGCAGATCGCCCCGCATGCGCAGCTTTTCGCCGGCGCCTACAAGGGATTCTCGCCGGCCATGGTGGCGACTGCGATCAGCGCCGGCGGCGTCGACCAGGAACTCGATGCCGAGCGCTCGACCAACTTCGAAGTCGGGGTACGCGGGGCGCTGGCGCGCTGGACTTACGAAGCGACCGCCTTCCAGATGGATTTTGCCAACCAGATCGTGCCGCAATCCCAATCGGGCGGTATCGGTGCCACGGTGACCAATGCCGGTGAAACCCTGCATCGCGGCCTGGAAGGTGCCCTCGCCTTTGCCATCGGCGGCGGCTGGAGCGTCGCAGCGAATGCGACTTACCTGCCGACGGCCCGCTACAACAGCACGAAAATCGTTGCCGGGGCCGATCGCAACGGCAACCGCCTGCCCTACGCGCCCGAGCTGACCGCCAACCTGGCCGTGAACTACCAGGCTGGCGCGCTGAAGACGGGTTTGAGCGCCTACCACGTCTCCCGGCAATACGTTGATCCGGAGAACACCAAGGCCGAGAACGCCGACGGCCGGCGCGGTGAAATCCCGGCCTACACAAGCTTCAACCTCAACGCCCAGTACAGCCTGAGCAAGCAGTTGAACGTGTTCGGGACGGTGCGCAATCTGTTCAACCGCAAGTACATAGCCAGTCGCAATCCGGACGGCATCTTCCCCGGTGCCGAACGCAACTTCGAAGTGGGCGTCAGCTACAAGTTCTGATCTCCCGCCGACCAAACGGCGCTGCCGATGCGGCGCCGTTTTTTTGTCCACCTGCTCTACCACCGAAGAAGCACTGCCAACTTACAGACAGTCTTAATGACAACCATTCCTATTTACAATGCCGCGCTTATCGATATAATAGGAACCATTCTCATTAGTTGAAATGAATCATGCGCAGCTTGATCGTTCACCTTTCTCTGGCCGGCCTGTTGATCTGGGCGGCGCTGGCCAGCCAGTTCCCCCTCTGAGCGGAAGACCACCATGCCAAATAGCGAACTCTGGGCCGGCGCGCTCAGCCAGCTGCTGATTCATGATGAAACCGGCTGCCCGCACTCGGCGCGTCATGCGACGCTGCTGCTTGACCGCCTGTGCGCCATGGACGACCTCGACGACGAGATGCGCGCGCTCTGCGAAAGGGCCAGCCGCCGTCTCGAAAGCCTCGCCTACGAAGGAGGCCGCCATGCTGGCACCGCTTAAGGACCGTAACCTGATTGAACGCGAAAGCAGTACCGACAGCGCGGAGACGCCGACCCTTGCCGATTTGCAGGCCGAAAACATGGCCCTGCGCCTGGCGCTGCGTCAGGCCCGGCGCAGTCAGCGGCGCAGCGCCACGCTGACTGCCCGGCAGATCGTCACCCTGAACAACGAGATGAGCCGGCTGCAGCAGCTCAACCTAAGCCTGCAGCAACAGTGCGAGGAATATGCCTCCGGCCAGGCCATCGTCAGCATCGGCCAGCGCCTGATGGTGCTCGAAGAAAGCAACGAGCAGTTGCTGGCTGCCGCCCAGCAGGTCTGGTATCTCGACAAGTCGCTGTGCGCCGCGCATCACGAATGCGAGCGTCTGGCCCGCGAACGGGATGCTGCCATTTGCTGTCTGCGCACCGATCTGCCCCACCGTCCGAACTAACCCGCCCCCTTCCAGCCAGCCAACCGTTATCCAGTCAGCCAGCCAGCCCCCGCACCGGAAACGACCATGCCCGAGATTCCCTATCACGTCATCGGCGGCAGCTTCGCGACAGCGCTAGCCAACCCTCTCGCCGAGTTCCTGGCAGCACACAAAAAGATCCCGGAGGAAGGGCCAGCGGCCCGCCGCAGTTCACGTCGGCGACGCCTGTGGGAAGTGCCGCACAAATTCCACTGCCCGATCATCGGCAGTTGCTTCGAAGTCGGCGAACTGCGGGCGCTGATGGCCAAGGCCATGCATTTCCCCCCCGGCACGACAGACTTTGTCCTGCACACCACGGCTGTTGGCGCCTGCGAGACACGTAGCCAGCTCGCCGACCTGTTGCAACGCCAACTCGAAAAACGTTTCCAGCCAAGCATTCGCCACCTCAGCAGCCACAAGGAAACCGCAGCGCTGCGCCAGCAATGGCTGGCCGCCGTGCGCAGCGGCAGCGACATTCCGGCCACGCTGTGGGCGATCTGGACGCATCCGGCCTGCGACTCGCAGCTGGAGCACGAGCTCTATGCCGACATTCACATGATCCAGCACCAGATCGGCAGCGGCATCCGCACCGACCGGAAGACGCTGGAGCGCTTCAAGGAAGAAAACCGGAAATTGCGCCAACACCTGGACAAGGCCCAGGGCGAAGCCGAGGCGGCGCGCCGGGAAAAGGCCGAGGCGACGCAGCAGCTCGGCCAGCGCATCGCCGAATTGCGCGCCGAGCAGGTCGGCCGTGACGCCTGTATCGCCAACCTGACTGCCCAACTCGAGCAACTACGCGAAACACTGCCTGAACTGCGCGACCGCCAGGCCCTGGCCCGCCGCGCCAGCGATGCTGAAGCCCGCTTGGCCACGCTGGATGCCCATATCGCGCTGCAGAAGCGGGAAATCGACCAGTTGCGCGAGCGTCTGGCCACCCAGGGCGTAGCGGAAGAGGAACACGAAAGCGCCTGCCCCGAATTGGTGGAAGAGACTCCGGAAACGCTTTCCGGCAAATGCGTTCTCTGCGTCGGTGGCCGCTCCGGTGCGGTCGATGCCTACCGCCAGCTGGTCGAACAGCGCGGCGGCCGCTTCCTGCACCACGACGGCGGCCTTGAGGAAAGCCTGCACCGTATCGACGGCGCCCTGGCCGCCGCCGATCTGGTTATCTGCCAGACCGGCTGCATCAGTCACAACGCCTACTGGCGGGTCAAGGAGCGATGCAAGCGCAGCGGCAAGCCATGCGTCTTCGTCAAGGGCAGCGGCGTTTCCAGTTTTGGCCGGGTTGTCGGTGCCGCCTGCGGGACTGATGACAGTCTGTAACCGTTGTTGACAATCATTCTCACAAATATCGAATGCGAAACATTCTCGTTTGCAACTATGTGCCATGAATGACAATTCCAAACCTTCTCCCGCAGCCCCCCCTGCCGACACCCGCACCCTACCGGTGCGCCTTGACAGCGGCGATATCCTGCGCGGCGCCTCCACCGTCGAAATCGCGCACGCCGGCCAGCGTTACCTGCTGCGCGTCACCCGCGAAAACAAACTGATTCTGACCAAGTAGCCCTCTCTCTCGCAGCAGTACCTTCCCGCAGCCAGCAAGGCAGGGGTTTTTCCGGCCGGCGCGGGTTTCACCGAAAACGCCATGAGTTACGTCTTATCCCGCCCCAGTTCCAGTCAGCGCAGCAGTCTGCTGCTCGTCGTCGTCGGCGTGCACGTCGGCCTCTTCGTGCTGCTCATGGCAGCCAGAACCGTCGCTCCACAGATCATGGAAATGCCGCTGATCGTCGATCTGCTGCCGGCGCCGCCGATCGATCAACCGCAGGCCAAGGCGCAGCCAGTGGTCAAGCCAGAACCGGTGCGCCGGCCCCAGCCGACAACAAAAACACCGACCCCGGTACTGGAAACCACGACCAGCAACGAACCCGCTCCGGCCGCCCCGGTCGCCGCCCCGCCCGAGGTAAAACCGGCCCCGCCAACGCCCCCAGCCGCGCCGGCCATAAGCAACGCCCGCTTCGATGCTGACTACCTGCGCAATCCGGCACCGCGCTATCCGCCGATCTCCCGCCGCATGGGCGAAGAAGGCAAGGTCATCCTGCGCGTTTCCGTCAATCCGCAAGGCAGCGCCGATGCGCTCGAGGTCCGCAGCTCATCCGGCAGCAGCCGTCTGGACGAGTCGGCGCTGAAGACGGTGCGCAACTGGAAGTTCATTCCGGCCAAACGCGGCGATACCGCCGTTCAGAGCTGGGTACTGGTCCCCATCATTTTCAAACTGGAGCAATAGCATGCAGGAAACCGTTCAAGAAAACGCCTTCGGTCTAGCTCATCTGTGGGCCCAGGGCGACGCGGTATCGCACAGCGTCGCCGTACTGATCGTCGTCATGTCGGTGGCCAGCTGGTACCTGATCCTGGCCAAGGCCTGGGACTGGTGGCGCATGCGCAAGGCGGCCAAGGCCGTCGCCGCCTTCTGGGCCGCCAACAGCGTCAGCGAAGGCATCGACAAGCTGCGCGCAGCCGGCGAGGACAGCCCCTACGCCCAGCTGGCGACCCAGGCCAACTGCTGCAACCACGACTGCGAAACGGTGACCGGCCGCCTGGCCTCGCGCTTTGATCCGTCGGAACAAATGGAACGGGCGCTGCGCCAGCAACTGTCCACCAGCCAGGCGAGCATGGAAAGCGGCCTCACCTTTCTCGCCACGACCGGCGCCACCGCCCCCTTCGTCGGCCTGTTCGGCACCGTCTGGGGGATCTACCACGCGCTGGTGGCGATCGGCATGAGCGGCCAGGCGGCGCTCGAGAAGATCGCCGGCCCGGTTGGCGAAGCACTGATCATGACCGCCGCCGGCCTCGCCGTCGCGCTGCCGGCGGTCTTCGCCTACAACACCTTCACCCGGGTCAACCGGCTGATCCTGGCCGACCTAGACGCCTTCGCCCACGACCTGCACGCCTTCTTCACGGTTGGCAAGCCGCTGGTCGCCAACAGCGCGCAGATCCACCCGATGCGCGCCCGCGCTGCGGCGGAGGCTGTCTGACATGGCCATGGGCAGCTTCAACGGCACCGGCAGCCAGATGCCGACAGCGGAAATCAACATGACGCCGCTGGTCGACGTGATGCTGGTGCTGCTGATCATTTTCATGATCACCGCGCCGCTGATGACCCATTCAGTCAAGGTCGACCTGCCGCGCGCTACCAGCACGCCGACCCCGGATAAGCCGCTGACGCTGCAGGTGGCGATTACCGCCGACAACGCCATCTTCATCGGCAGCGAGGCAATCGACGTCGGCAGCCTGGAAGGCCGCTTCCGCAGCGCCGTGGCCGCAGACGCCAACGTCGAGCTACATCTCAAGGCCGACCGCGCCACCCGCTACGAGACCGTCGCCGAGACGATGAGCGCTGCCCGCCGGGCCGGCCTCACCAAGATCGGCTTCGTCACCCAGCCGGGAGCCGACGAATAATCTGCAGTTCCGCAGTTCCATTCAATAACTTCGAGCCAGCCACGCGAACCGCCCAGCCAGCCAGAAAAACCAGGGAGTTCACACATGTTGTCCATCAAGAAACTTGTTTCCGCACTGGCCCTCGCCGCCGCCGTATCCGCCCCGGCCATGGCCCTCGAATATCCGATCGGCGTGCCGCAACAAAAGGCCGGCATGGAGATCGCCGCCGTCTATCTGCAACCGGTCGAAATGGAGCCGGACGGCATGATGCGCAAGGCTGCCGAATCCGACATCCACATCGAAGCCGACATCCACGCCCTGGCCAACAACCCGAACGGCTTCGAGGAAGGCGCCTGGGTTCCCTACCTCGTCGTCAAGTTCGAAGTGGCCAAGATCGGTGGCGACTACAAGGTTGCCGGCGAATTCATGCCAATGGTCGCCAACGACGGCCCGCACTACGGCGACAACATCAAGCTGGCCGGCCCGGGCAAGTACAAGGTCAAGTACACCATCCTGCCGCCGTCGGAAAACAAGCACGCCCACTTTGGCCGCCACACCGACCGCGCCACCGGCGTCCGTCCGTGGTTCAAGCCGTTCGAAGTCGAGTACGAATTCACCTACGTCGGCATCGGCAAGAAAGGCGGCTATTAATCATGCGCCTGAACCAACTGACCGCTGCCTTGATCGCGGCGGGGCTGGCCCTGCCCGCGCAGGCGGCGCCGGGCGATAACGCCCTGCTGGAAAAGCTGGCCGCCCGCCTGGAAAAGCTGGAAGCGCGCAATGCCCAGCTGGAAAAGGAGGTCAAGGACCTCAAGGGCGAGAACCAGAAGATCGCCGACGGCCTCGACAGCCCGCGTCTGTCGCAGTACGAGCCGGAACTGACGGCGCGCCTGAAGGCCGTCGAGAAGGACGCGCTGGAAATGAAGAAGGCCGCCAGGCTGGCCGAGAAGTTCGACGGCATCACTGTCGACGCGGCACTGACCACGGTCGCCCAGCGCGCCGCCGGCCTGCCCAAAGGCACGGCGGACGCCGGCAGCCAGCTCAATTACCGCGCCGACGTCACCGTCGAACTGCCGCTGGAACCGATCGGCAACATCGAGCACAAGGTCTTCGCCCACGTCCGCGTCGGCCAGGGCCAAGGTCTCAACGCGCCGCTCGGCAATCTCGGCCATTACGCCAGCGCCCCCAACTCGGTCGCCTTCCGCGCCAGCGGCGCCAACCCTGACGACTCGGTGGCGATCCTCGGACAGGCCTGGTACCAGGCGGCGATTCCGCTGCCGCTTGGCGGCTTCCGCCCCTACTCGCGCGAGAAGCTCGAACTGACCTTCGGCAAGATGGACATCTTTGGCTTCTTCGACCAGAACGAGGCGGCCGGGGACGAGTCGGTGCAGTTCCTCAACTCGGTATTCGTGCACAACCCGCTGCTCGATGCCGGCGGTGAAGTCGCTGTCGATGCCAACGGCTTCCAGCCGGGGGCCGTCGTTTCCTACCTGAACGAGACCAACAAGGCCGAACCCTGGCGCCTGTCGCTCGGTGTCTTCGGCGCCGGCGAGCGCGGCGCCAACTACCAGCGCAGCCTGGCGGCCCCGCTGGTGATGCTGCAGGCCGAGAAACAGCTGAAGCTGTTCGGCGGCCTTAACGGCAACTACCGGGCCTACGCCTGGACGCGTAGCAAAGTCGATGAACTCGACGGCATCAGCACCGCCAAGCATACCGGCATCGGCTTTTCGGTCGATCAGCGGGTTGGCGACGGGGTCAAGCTGTTCGGTCGCTACGGCCATCTGCTCAAGGGTGAGTTGCCTTTCGAACAGGCCCTGTCGTTGGGCGCCGAGTTCAATGGCAACTACTGGGGCCGTGGCGGCGACGCTATCGGTATCGGCGCCAGCTGGCTGAAGACCAGCAACGCCTACCGCAAGGCCGGCGGCGGTGGCGATCTCGACGGCGACGGCACTGCCGATTTCACGTTCGTGCCGGGCGGCGCCGAGAAGGTGGCGGAAATCTACTACCGCTACCGCCTCTCGCCGAATCTGGAAATCACCCCCGACTTCCAGTGGATCGCCCGCCCCGGCGGCAACAGCGATGCCGATTCGGTCAAGGTCTTCGCCGTCCGCGCCAACATCGCCTACTAAGGTCTACGCATGAAACACGCTCTCCATTCCGTGGCTTTTGCCCTGCTCCTCAACGCTTCCGCTGCCTGGGCCGACGACATGCCGACCTTCCTGCTGGTGATGAAGGACGGCCGCCTCTTTCCGGAAACCATCGAGGTGCCGGCGCAAACCCGGTTCCGCCTGGAAATCCGCAACGAGGGACCGGGCGCCACGGAATTCGAGAGCCTCGAATTACGCAAGGAAACGGTGCTGGCACCGGGTGTCACCCGCAAACTGGTGTTCCATCCGATGAAAGCCGGCAGCTACAAGTTCTTCGATGAATTTCACCCGGATACGGCCCAGGGCCGGATCGTCGCCAAGTAAGCGGAGGCAGCCATGGGTAATGCCTTTTTCGTGGTCTGGCGGGAAAGCCTGGAAGCTTTCCTGATCGCCGGTATCCTGTTCGCCTGGCTGAAGGTCAACGACGATGCCGGCCACGGCCGCCGCGCGCTGTTCGCCGGCCTGGCCGCCGGAGTCGTGCTGGCGTTGCTGCTCGGCTGGGCCCTGGTCACCGTACAGGACGAACTGACCGGGCAGGCGCTGGAAATCTTCCAGACCGCGACGCTGCTGGTCGCCGCCGGCCTGATCACCCAGATGGTGCTGTGGATGAAGCGCCACGGCCGGCAGCTGAAGGCCCGGCTGCACGCCGACCTGAGCGCCGCTGCCGAACGCTCCGGCTATCTCGGCGTGGCCGTCGTCGCCGCGCTGGCGGTGGCCCGCGAAGGTGCCGAAACGGTGATCTTCCTCTATGGCATGGCCCAGGGTGGCGATCTGTCGGCGCTGGCCGCCGGCTCCGTCGCCGGTTTCGCCGGTGCCGCAGCGACCGCCTGGCTGGCGGCGAAAAGCCTGGCCCGGCTGAACATCGGCCTGTTGCTGCGGCTCTCCTCGATCCTGCTGCTGATCCTCGCCTCATCGCTGCTGATCGCCGCCACCGACCGCCTGATCGGCGCCGACTGGCTGCCGACACTGGTCGATCCGCTGTGGGACAGTTCGCCCCTGCTCGACGACGGCACCACCGGCGGCAAGCTGCTGGCCGATTTCACCGGCTACCGCGCCCGCCCGGCGCTGACCACGCTGCTGGTCTGGCTCGGCTACTGGACGCTGGTCTTCTTCGGCTACCGGAGGGCCACGCGTGACTGAACAGGTCGTCCAGTTTTACCCGCGGGTGGAACCCAGCCAGGTCGCCAAAATCGGCCTGTTCCTGCGCCAGCACCGCCGACTGATCATCGCCACGCAATGGGTGGTGGTCGTCCTCTACGCCGCGATGGTCATCATCCCGGCGTTTTTGCCTTTGCCGGCGGAAGACGCACACATCTGGGACAACCTGCGCCTGTTCGCGCAATTCTGCTTCTGGGGCCTGTGGTGGCCGGGCGTGATGATCGCCACGGTGACCGTCGGCCGCGTCTGGTGCGGGCTGTTCTGCCCGGAAGGCGCGCTGTCCGAACGGGTCAGCCAGTACGGCCGCGGCAAGGCGCTGCCCGGCTGGCTGAAATGGGCCGGCTGGCCCTTTGTCGCCTTCGTCTGCACCACCGTCTACGGGCAACTGGTCAGCGTCTATGAATATCCGCAGGCGGCGCTGCTGGTGCTCGGCGGCTCGACCATCGCCGCCGTCGGCATCGGCCTGCTCTACGGCCGCGAGAAGCGCATCTGGTGCCGCTACCTGTGCCCGGCCTCGGGCGTCTTCGCCGTGTTGGCCAAGATTGCGCCGTTGCATTACAAGGTCGACCGAGCCGCCTGGGATCGCCACAGCGGCGATTTTGAACCGGTCAATTGCGCCCCGCTGCTCGACGTGCGGCGCATGACCAGCGCCTCCGAATGCCATTCCTGCGGCCGCTGCGCCGGCCAGCGCGATGCAGTCACCTACAGCGCCCGTTCGCCGTTCGCCGAAATCCTCGATCTCGACGCCCCGGCGCGCACGCCGGATGCGCTGACCCTGGTCTACGGCGTGCTCGGCGTCGCCACCGCCGCCTTCCAGTGGACGGTCAGCCCGTGGTTCCTGCAGCTCAAGCTGGCGCTCGCCGAATGGCTGGTCGAGCACGACCATTTCGCCCCGCTCGACAACGACGTGCCGTGGTGGCTGCTGACCCACTACCCGGAAGCCAACGACCTGTTCACCTGGCTCGATGGCGGGCTGATCCTCGGCTACCTGCTCGGCGGCGGCTTCCTGCTCGGCAGCATGCTGCTGGCCGGCCCGGCCATCGCCGCCGGCCTGCTGCGGACCACGGCGCTGAGCTGGCAACGGCTGACCCTGGCGCTGACGCCGCTGGCCGCGGCCAGCGTCATCCTCGGCCTGTCGATGCTAACGGTCAGCCACCTCAAGGCCGAACACCTGTGGCTCGGCTGGCTGCCTTATTTCCGCATTTCGCTGCTCGCTGCCGGCGGCCTCGGCAGCCTGTGGCTGGCCCTGCGCCTGATCGCCGGCGCCCGTGCCGGCCTGCTGCGCCGTGCCGGTGCCGTCCTCGCCATGTCCGCCCCGGTCGCCCTGATGAGCACGATCTGGACGCTGGTATTCTTCATCTGGTGATCCGCGGTTGGCAATTGGCTCGCGCAAAAGTTTTTTCCGGGAACAAGCTTTCAGTTTCCCAGTCCGAACTCCTACAATTCGGCCTCGGCCAGCCAGCCGCGTCACGCCAGCCAGCCATTCACAATTCCCCAGGAGAAATGCCATGAAGGGCGACAAGAAGATCATCGACATCCTGAACGACCTGCTGACCGGCGAACTGACGGCCGTCGACCAGTACCTGATCCACGGCGAGATGTATGCCGACATGGGCCTCAACGAGCTGGCCGAGAAGTCCATCCACGAATCCGACCACGAGCGCCAACACGCCCGCGCGCTGATCCAGCGCATCCTGTTCCTTGAAGGCAAGCCGGACCTGTCCAAGCGCAATGCCCTGAAGATCGGCAAGAACGTGCCGGACATGCTGAAGGCCGACCTGGCCGTCGAGTACGAAGTGGATGCCGATCTGAAGAAGGCCATCGCCGCCTGCGAAAAGGCCCAGGATTACGTCAGCCGCGACATGCTGGCGACGCAGCTCGAGGACACCGAGATGGATCACGCCTACTTCCTCGAAAAGCAGCTCCGCCTGATCGACCTGGTCGGCCTGCCCAACTACCTGCAGAGCCAGATGGGCTCTGGCAGCCCGACCTGAGGAGCCGACCATGAAAGGCGACAAGAAAGTCATCGAAGTCCTCAACAAGGTCCTCAAGAATGAGCTGACCTCGATCAACCAGTACTTCCTGCATGCCCGCATGTTCCGCAACTGGGGCCTGGAAAAGCTCAACGACTACCAGTACAAGCAGTCGATCCGGGTAATGAAGGAAGCCGACGAAGTCATCGAGCGCATCCTCTTCCTCGAAGGCCTGCCCAACCTGCAGAACCTCGGCAAGCTGCTGATCGGCGAAAATGTCGTCGAATGTCTGCAGGGCGACCTGAAGTACGAGCAGACCATCCAGCGCCCGCTGCTGATCGAGGCCATCGCCCTGTGCGAAGACCTGCAGGACTACGTCAGCCGCGAATTGCTGGAAGACCTGCTCGAACACTGCGAAGAAGCCATCGACTGGCTGGAGACGCAGCAGTCCCTGATTACCGACGTGACCCTGCCGAATTATCTGCAGGCGCACATGGAGCCGGGCGAGAACTGAGCCGCCGGCATCGCGGCGACGGACCACCAAGGGTTGGCTGCGGCCAACCCTTTTCTTTTGTACCATCCCCTCAACCACCCACCGCCGCCCCGCACCTGGAGAAAGAATCAACATGAAAGCCATCCTGACCGGACACAGCCGCGGCCTCGGCGCCGCCATCGCCGACGAACTGCTGGCCGCCGGCATACCGCTGCTGGCCATCGCCCGCCGCGGCAACGCCGAACTGGCGGCACGCCATCCCGACTTGCTGACCCAGATTGCGCTCGACCTGGGCGATCCGGCCAACCTCGCCGGCTGGCTGGCCGGCGGGGAACTGGAGCATTTCCTCGGCGACGCCGGCGAAGTCCTGCTGATCAACAACGCCGGCACGCTCGGGCCGGTAGCGCAGGCCGGCCGCCAGCAGGCCGATGCCATCGTCCATGCCGTCAGCCTCAACGTCACCGGCCCGCTGCTGCTGGCCAATGCGCTGGCTGCCCGGCCCGGCGTGCTGCGCATCCTGCACGTCTCCAGCGGCGCCGCCCGCGATGCCTATCCTGGCTGGAGCATTTACGGCGCGACCAAGGCCGCGCTCGACCACCATGCCCGCGCCGTCGCTCAGGAAGGCCGGCCCGGCCTGCGCATCTGCAGTCTGGCACCGGGCGTCGTCGATACCGACATGCAGGCGGAAGTCCGCCAGGCGGAGCCGGAGCAGTTCCCGCTGCTGGAGCGCTTCCGCGCCCTCAAGCGCGACGGCCTGCTGGCTACTCCGGCAGCGGTGGCGAGCAAGCTGGTCGCCTACCTGCGCAGCGACGACTTCGGCCGGCAGCCGGTCGCTGATCTGCGCACGCTGGACAGCGCCAGCGCCTGACGCAGCCGCCTCAGGCGGCGACGATGATCGGGAAAGTGGCCTGCAGGCCGTCGCTGCCAGGCACGAAAGGTACCGTCAGGGCGGCGCGCTCGCGCTCGTCGAGGCGGCGCCAGAGAAAATCGCGCGGATTGCCGGGATCGCCGGCAACGTACAGCTGGGTGGTCAGCAATTCACGGCTGCCGAGGCGGACCTTGACGTGGATGTGCGGCGTACGGCCGCTGTAGGCAACCGGGCGGATGGTGCGGAAGCGGTAGTGACCATCTTCAGCAACCACGACCTTGCCGAAGCCCTGGAAACGTTGATCAGCCCGGTCGCCATCGCCCGGATGATGGTAGTGGCCGGCATGGTCGCACTGCCAGATTTCCACCTGGGCGCCCTTGACTGGCCGGCCGGCCAGATCAATGACCTGACCTTCCACCCAGGCCGCCTGGCCCGAGCGATAGACCAGCCGACCGTTGCGCAACAGGTCGGCATCGGCATCAGCCGGCAACTGCAGCGGATAGAAGGGCCCTTCGGTCTGCGCTGGCGTCGCCTGACGCACGGCAACCGGCTGCGCGCGGACGCCGAGCAGCAGGGCCGGAGCGACAGCCAGCACAGCAGCCACCGTACGCCGGCGCGACAAGCCGTGCGTGGTCAATGGGAAAACGGGGCGTTCAACGTTCATGGCATACCTCCGGGTTCCCTCTTTCGAGGCAGGCCGCGACGCGAAGTTCCGCCGGGCAGCGCTAATGCCGGAAGCGCGCTGGCGTCAGGCGCCGGATCGGTGTCCCGACGAAGGCGCGGAAGCGCTGACTGTGCATCGCCAGGCCGCCGACCAGGCCGACCAGACAGCCGAGCACGGTGTCGAACAGGCGCGCCTCGAGCAAGGCATCCGGCGGCAGCAGTCCGAGGTGCGGGGCGTCGGCCAGCAGGATCGTCAGCGGCGTGATGAAGATGGTCGCCAGGCCGTAGTGGCGCACGATCAAGGTCTCGATGATGAAGGCCAGAGCCATCATCAGCAGCGCCACGCGCCACTGATCGAGCGGCAGCGCCAGCAGCCCGCCGGCCAGCAGCAGACCGATGCCGGTGCCGGCGATACGGTGCAGCTGCCGGGTCCACACGGCGCGCAGCGAGGCGCCCTGAATCACCGCCAGGCAACTGACCGGCACCCAGTAGGGTCGGTCGAGCTGCAGCAGGTGCGCCAGGGCCAGCGAAATGCCGACGCAGGCGCCGATCACCACCGAGTCGAAGATGACGAAATCAAAACTGACCGCCGGCAGCGGTCGCACCGGCTGCGCTGCCTGGCTGCGCAGGGCGTGCAGGCTGTAGAGGAAAGCAATCAGGCCGGCCTGCAGACAGCCGGCGCCGAGCAAGCCGACCTGCAGCGGCACGTCGGCCGGCGCCACCGGCGTATACGCGGCAATCGCTGCAGCCATGATGAAGAACAGGCTGCCCGGAGGCGGCAGCCGGAAATATCGGCAGAGCATCGAGACCAGGATGGCGAGGCCGGTCAGCAATGGCACCTGCAAGCCGGGCAGGAACTGGCTGAACAAGCCGAGCGCGAAGCAGGTACACATCCCCAGCGCCACCGCCAGCAGCCAGCGCAGCCGATGTGCCAGCGGCGTCTCCGGAAGATAGAGGAAGCTCAGGCCGCCGAGCGAGGCGACCACGGCCAGATCGAGCCGGCCAAAAGCGGCGCCGGTCAGCAGCGGCAGGCCGATCGCCAGGGCGGCGCAGAACGGCATCGGCCAGCGCCGGTCGCTGGCCTGGATAGTGGTCAGCTCGTTCCATTCCCGGCGCAAGCGCGCCTGTATTCGTTCCCCCCACCGCCACGCCATCGCCCTTCATCCCCTTGCCCGCCACGCCAGTCGCGCAGTCTACCGAGTTTTCCCCGGCCGACGGCCGTTCAGCCTATGTGCTGCCGGACCCAGGCGACGTATTGATTTATCCAGCCCTGCAGGAAGGCCTGACTGCCGGCGCCGATGTTGCCGGCTTCGTCGAACAGGCCGTCCTTGGCCTGGAGGAATATCTCCGGCTGGCCGAGGGTCGGCACGTCAAGATAGGCGAGGATGTTGCGCAGATGCTGCTGGGCCAGGGCGGTGCCGATGGCCCCGACAGAGATGCCGATCACACCGGCCGGCTTGCCTACCCAGGCGCTATGGCCGTAGGGGCGCGAACCGTGGTCGAGGGCATTCTTCAAGACGCCGGGAATCGAGCGGTTGTATTCCGGCGTGACGAACAGCAGACCGTGCGCCGCCTTGATTTCCTCCTTCAGGCGCAGCACCGCCAGCGCCGGATGGGCGTCGTCATCCTGGTTGTAGAGGGGCAGATCGCCGATCGACACCTGTTTGAAGGAATACTCCGGCGGCGCCAGACGGGCGATGGCCGTGGCCAGCTTGCGGTTGAGGGAATCCTGACGCAGGCTGCCGACGATGACGGCGATCTGATATTGGCTCATGGTGGTCTCCGATTTTTGTGGTTGAGGACTGTTGAAAAGAGACAAGCCAAATGCCGAATGGTTCGGCCGTCACGCCGCCGGCACGTCGCCGATCTCCGCATACCGCGGGCAACTGGTCAGATGATCGTTAACCAGCCCAGCCGACTGCATCAGCGCATAGCAGATGGTGCTACCGACGAACTTGAAACCGGCTTTCTGCAACGCCTTGCTCATTGCATCCGATTGCGCCGTGCGCGCCGGCACTTCGCTCAGCGCCTGCCGGTGATTGCGCAGCGGCTTGCCATCGACGAACTGCCAGAGAAAATTGGCCAGCGACTGGCCACCCGCCTGCAGCGCCAGGCAAGCCTTGGCATTGCCGATCGCCGCGGCGATCTTGGCACGGTTGCGGACGATGCCCGCATCGGCCAGCAGCGCCGCGACCTTGGCTTCATCGTAGCGGGCGATCAGCGCCGGGTCGAAGCCGTCGAAGGCGCGCCGATAGTTTTCCCGCTTCTTCAGGATGGTCGCCCACGACAGCCCCGCCTGGGCGCCTTCGAGGATCAGCAGCTCGAATAGCTTGCGGTCGTCGCGCAGCGGCACGCCCCATTCGGTGTCGTGATACTGGCGGTAAAGGTCGAAGCCCTCGCACCAGGGGCAGCGTTGCAGATCCATCGTTTCATTCCTCCCGTTCCGATTGTGTTTGCCCCAGGCGCCAGCCGAGCAGGCCCCACAGCACGGCAACCGGGGCCGCAGCCAGGGCAATGGCGGCGACGCTCAGGCCGAGGGCGGCGAGGCCGGCATAGATCCAGCCGCTGAGCAGATCGCCACCACGATACACGGCGGCATCGATGAAGGCCTTCGATTTGTAGCGCTGCTCGCGCGTCAGCCGGGTAAACAGCACCTCGCGAGCCGGCTTGGCCAGCGCGTGGCGGCTGCTGTCGTAGAGCACGCGGACGACCAGCAGCGCCGTCAGGACACCGGCCGCGCCGGTGTTGCCGAGGACCAAAAAGCCGAGCAACGCCACCGCCGGCAACACCGCCAGTGTCGCCCCGATGCCGATCCAGGCGAGGATGCGGGCGGTCAGCAGCGCCTGGGTGAAGATGGTCAGCACGTTGACGGCAAGGTCAATGCGCGCCAGGAAGGCGCGGCGCGTGGCACGGTCGGCGATGGCCTCGCCGACCAGGTGCGATTGCACGAAATAGAGGATGGTCGAGGCGAAGGTCATCAGCAAAATCCACAGCGCGATGCGGCGCAGCGCAGGCGAGCGGAATACCGGGCCGATGCCGCTCCAGGCGCTGCCGCCGATGCGCGCCGCCGGCTCGCGCTGCAGCGTGGCCGGCTCCTGTTCGGCGAAGCGGTCGAGAGCGCGCGCCAGGCGAGCGGCCGCTTCGAGCGGTAGCACAGCGATCAGCAGCAGCGCGAACACCGGCACCACCGGCGCCAGCGCCGCCGTCGTTGCCGAACCGACGATGGCGCCGAGCGAGGAGCCGACGGTGATGAAGCCGAACAGGCGCTTGCCCTGCTCGTCGCGGAACAGGTCGACGACCAGGCCCCAGAAGACGGTGACGACGAACAGCGCGAAGACGCTGGTCCACACGTAGAAAACGCGGTCGATCCACGGCCGGGCGGTTTCCGGCAGCAGCACCAGGGCCAGGTAAAAGAGCACCAGGTTGGCGGCGAAGAAGCGGTTGGCGAGCGGGATGAAGACGCCGCGCCGGAGCCGGGCGACGGCCGCCGAATAGAGCGGTACGGCGACCAGCATGACGAGGAACACCGCCGTCCACAACAGCTGCAGGTTGCCGCGGTCGGCGGCGCCAATCTCGTCGCGCACCGGGCGCAGGAGGTAATAGGCAAAGAGGATGGCGAAGCCGTAGGCGGTGGCCAGCAGCAGCGGCGCTGTCTCGCCGGGGCGCACCGGCACCAGCCGGGTGAACAGGCGGGTCAGCACCACCGCTCAACTGTCCGTGATGGCGTCGAAATAACGGGCGATCTCCTGGCGCAACGCTGTGTCCGGCAGCCGGCCGCGGGCGGCGCCGAGGTTGTCGGCGACGTGTGCCGCCTGCGTGCTGCCGGGAATGGCGCAGGTCACCGCCGGGTGGCTGACCACGTACTTGAGGAAGACCTGCGCCCACGAACTGCAGTCAATCTCCGCCGCCCAGTCCGGCAGCGGCCGCTCGCCGACGGCGCGGAACTGGGCGCCACGCCCGAACGGCAGATTGACCAGCACCGCCATGCCACGTTCGGCCGCCAGCGGTAGCAGGCGCGCGCCGGCGCCGCGGTTGCCGACGGCGTAATCGACCTGGATGAAGTCGAGCCGCTCGCGGCGCATGATCGCCTCCATCTCGGCATACTGCCGGTAACTCGAACTGGTGATGCCGATGTGGCCGATATGGCCGGCCGCCTTCTGTTCACGCAGCACCGGCAGCACCGTGCTGACACCGCGCAGGTTATGCAACTGGACCAGGTCAAGACGCGGTGTGCGCAGGGCGACGTAGGAATCGGCCAGACTCTTGCGTCCCTCCCGTGCGCCTTCGCGACCAACCTTGGTAGCGAGAAACAGGCGTTCGCGCAGGGCATCCGCCGCCATCAGGCTGCCGATCACCGCCTCCGAGTCACCGTAGGCCGGCGCCGTATCGACCACCTGACCGCCGAAACGGATGAAGGCCGCCAGCGTCTCGCCCAAGCGTGCCAGCCAGGCGTCGTCGCCGAAGCGGAAGCGGTTGGTACCCAGCCCGACCAGCGGCAGGCGGATGCCGGTCGACGGCACCGGCCGCGTCAGCAACGGCGTCTGCGCGGCGGCCGGCGGCAACAGCACGGCGGCGCCGAGAGCCACGCCGGCCTGCAGCAGGCGGCGGCGGCAAGGGTCAACACGTGGCGTCATCGGCCCCTCCTCCTCACAGGCGAAAAAGCTCGGGATACCGGTGCCAGAAGGCGGCTTCCGGAATCGGCCCGAAGCCGGCAGCGGCATTGTCGGCCATGTGCTCGGGACGGCTGGTGCCGGGGATGGCGCAGGTCACCGCCGGCTGGCTGAGCACGAACTTGAGCAGCAACTGCGCCCAGCTCGTCGCCTCGATCTCGCCCGCCCAGGCCGGCAGCTGCTGCTGGCGCAGGCGGCGCAGCAGGCCACCGCCACCGAACGGCCGGTTGATCAGCACCGCCAGGCCGCGCTCGGCGGCCAGCGGCAGGATGCGCCGCTCGGCTTCGCGCTCGTCGAGCGAATAGTTGATCTGCAGGAAATCGAGGCGTTCGTCGCGCAGCACCGCGGCCAGTTCCTCATAGGCGCCGGCATGGTAATGGGTGACGCCGACGTAGCGCAGGCGCCCGGCCGCCTGCCACTCGCGCAACGTCGCCAGTTGGCTGCGCCAGTCGACGAGGTTATGCACCTGCATCAGGTCGAGCACCCCGGCGCCGAGCAGGCGTGCCGAATCGGCGATCTGCCGCTGCCCTTCCGGCCGGCCGCGGGTCCACACCTTGCTGGCCAGGAAGGCCTGACGCCGGCTGCCGGCCGCCGCCAACAACTCGCCGGTGGTGGCCTCGGACCGGCCGTACATCGGCGAACTGTCGATGACCGAGCCGCCAGCGGCGAACAGCGCCTGCAGCACAGCGGGCAGGCGGGCGTATTCGGGCGAGCCGGGGGCGGCGTCGAAACTCTGCCAGGTACCCAGGCCGATCACCGGCAGCAGTTCACCACTGCCCGGAATCGGCCGCCGCTGCATGGCCGGTGCAGCAGCCGCCGGCGTCCCGCCGCCGAGCAGCAAGCCGGCCGCGGTCGCCCCGGCCAGACGCAGGAAAGTCGCACGGCTCATCATCGCCGGCAGGGGAACGAAGTGCATGATCTCGATCTCACTTCCTGCAAAATGGGATTGCTCCGTATCGGCTATGCCGACTGACTGTCGGATGCCATTTGCGACCACCAGTTCCCGCAATACGCCGCAGTACAGCAAATTCAACGATACCCGTCACCGGTTGAACCCAAGGGCGGTCGAAAGCGTAATTGCCAGCCATTTCCTTTATCCTTCCCAGACATCATCGCGCCGACCCGTCCAACCATGTCCCGCAGAACAACACTTCCCCTGATCTGGCTGCTGTGCAGCGCGGCCCTTGGCGGTTGCGGCGAACCCGAGGGTAAGAACACGCCCGTTGCTCCCCGCCCGCATCTGGTCGAACTCGCCGGCGCCGAACCGGGCCGCCTGACCTATGCTGCCGACCGTTCCGGCACCTTGCGCGCCTTGCACGAGATGAAGGTGGTCAATCAGGAGGAAGGCCGCATCGTCGAGTTGACGGTGCGCGAGGGCGACCCGGTCGCCGCCGGCCAGGTGCTGGCACGCTATGACGACCGCATTGCCCGCGCCGAACTGGACAAGGCAGAGGCAAGCCTGGCTGAGGCCGAGGCCAACTTCGAGCGGTCGCGGCGCCTGGTGGCGAAGGGTTTTTTCAGTGCCGAGGCGATGTCGCGGGCGACCGCGGCGCAGGAACTGGCCCGGGCCGAAGTACGTCTGCTGCAGGTGCGCCTGCAGCACATGACCCTGACCGCGCCGCGGGCCGGTGTAATCGCCGCGCGCCTGGTCGAGCCGGGTGATGCGACGCCGCAACACAGCCATATATTGACCCTGATCGATCCGACCCGGCTGGTCACTGACGTCAGCGTCTCCGAGCTGGTGCTGCCGCGCCTGCGCGTCGGCGACACCGCGCAGGTACGCATCGACGCGCTCGGCGCCGGGTCGTACCCCGGACGCATCCTGCGCATCCATCCGACGCTCGACCCGGCTACCCGCAGCGGCCTCGTCGAGGTCGCGCTCGACCCGCTGCCGCCGGGCGCGCGGCCGGGCCAGTACTGCCGGGTGGTGTTCGCCGCCGGCGGCGAGGAACACCTGATCGTGCCGCTGGCGGCGTTGCAGCGCGACGAAGCCGGCGAATTCGTCTTCACCTACCAGGGTGACGGCACAGTGCGCCGCGTCACGGTGAGCAGCGGCCTGCGTCTGGCCGACCGCGTCGAGATCGTCGACGGCCTGGCGCCCGCCGCACGCGTGGTGGTCAAGGGCTTCCTCGAACTGGCCGACGGGCGCCAGGTGAAGCCGGTCGGCCCGCCCGCCGACGCGGCAACGGAAGGACGCTGAGCATGCGCGGCGGTGGCATCGCCGGCTGGTGCATCCATCATCCGGTCAGCACCTTGATGCTGACCCTGACCGCCATCGTCCTCGGCCTGTTCGCCCTCACCCGCCTGCCGGTGGACCTGCTGCCGCAACTGATCTACCCCGAGATCGGCGTCCGCATCATCGATCCGGCGGTCCCGGCCAACATCATGGAAGACCGTGTCACGCGCCAGATCGAGGAGCAACTGGCGATCACCGAGGACGCTGTCGGCATCGAGTCGACCACCTCCGAGGGCACCAGCGAGATCGAGCTGTATTTCGACTACGGCAAGGATATCGACGTCGCCCTGCGCGACGCCAGCACGCGCCTCGACCGCGCCAAGCGCATCCTGCCGACCACCATCGACCCGCCGATCATCTTCAAGCGCGACCCGTCGCAGATTCCGGTGATGGAGTTCGTGGTCAGTTCGGCGCTGCGCGACATGACCGAGCTGCGTGGCTGGACCGACAATGTGTTCGCCAAGTATTTTCTCAACCTGCCGGGAGTGGCAGCGGTCGAGGTCGGCGGCGGCGTCGTGCGCGAGGTGCAGGTGCTGCCCGATCCGCGCCGGCTGGCGGCGCTTGGCCTGTCGCTCGACGACATCACCAGCGCCATCGAGCGCGGCAACCTCGACGCGCCGGCCGGGCGCCTGCGCATGGGTGCGCGTGAGTACGCCAGCCGCACCACCGGGCGCATCAACAGCGTCGCCGAGCTCGGCGCGCTGCCGATCCGCCTGCCCGACGGCGGCACGCGGCCGCTGTCCGAACTGGCCGAGGTGATCGACGCCAGCGAGGACGAGCGCATCCGCGTGCGCTACAACGGCACGCCGGGCGTGCGCGTCTCGGTGCAGAAGCAGCCCAATGCCAATACCGTCGACGTCGCCGACGTGGTCGTGGCGCGCCTGGTCGAGTTGCGCGCGCAGAATCTGATCAGCGAGGACGTGCGCGTCGACGTCGTCTCCAACCAGGCGGTGTACGTGCGCCAGTCGCTCAACAACGCTTCCCTCGCGGCGCTTGCTGGCGCTGTGCTGGCGATGCTGGTGGTGTACGTGTTCCTCGGCAGCGTGCGCGGCACGCTGATCATCGGCAGTGCCATTCCCATCTCGATCATGATCACCTTCGCCATCATGGCGCTGGGCGGCCTGTCGCTCAACCTGATGACCCTGGGCGGCCTGGCGCTGGGCATCGGCATGCTGGTGGACAACACCATCGTCATGCTGGAGAACATCGAGCGCCACCAGCGCGACGGCGAAGAAGGCCTGACCAGCGCCGAGCACGCCGCCGCCGAGGTCAACAGCCCGATCGTCGCCGCCACCAGCACCAACCTCGCCGCCGTACTGCCGTTCCTGTTCATCAGCGGGCTGGTCGGCCTGCTGTTCCGCGAGCTGATTTTCACCATCACCGCCGCCATCGTCGCCTCACTGGTCGTCGCGCTGACCCTGGTGCCGGCGCTGGCGGCGCGCGGCCGGCCGCCGACGCCGTCGCGGGTGACGCGGATGGCCCGCGGTTTCGTCGCCGGCGCACAGCGCGTCTACCTGCCGACGCTGACGGCGACGCTGAAGAAGCCCTGGCTGGCGGTGGCGGTGGCGACGCTGTTACTGGCCGGCTTCGGCTGGCTGTTCATGCAGGGCGCCGGCAAACAGGAATTCCTGCCGACCATGGACGACGGCCGCGTGCAGGTGCAGATACTCACCGACCCGGGCGGTTCGCTCGAGGAAATGGACCGCACCGTGCGCCGGCTGGAACGCATCGCGCTCGATCAGGGTGACGTCGCCGGCCTGTCGGTGGTCGCCGGCGGATCCATCTTCGGCCGCAGCCAGCGCGAACGCCCCAACCGCGCCACCCTGAGCATCGAACTGCTGCCGCTGGCGCAGCGCGCGCGCGGCATCGAGGCCTGGGTGACTGCGTTCAGCAAGGCCGTTGCCGACGAAGAACTGGCCGGCGTCAAGGTGCGCGCACGCGCCGCCGGGCTGCGCGGCGTGCGCGTGTCGCGCGCCGACGAGGACGTCAGCATCCGCGTGCGCGGTCCCGATCTGGAAATCCTCGGCAGCATCGGCGACCGCCTGGTCGAACGCCTGCGCGGCCGCCCCGGCCTGCGCAACGCCAATCACTCGGCGGAGGAACGCCGCCTGGAGTTTTCCGTACGCCCTGACCGCGCACGCGCCGCCGAACTGGGCGTGGACGTCGAGCAGGTTGGCCGCGCCCTGCGCATCGCGCTGGACGGCATCATCGTCGGCGACTACATCGAGGGCGACCGCGCCTACGATGTGCGGGTGCGCCTGCCGCAAAGCGGCATCGACAGTCCCGCCGCGCTGGCGGCGCTGCCCTTGTTCGGTGCCGGCACCCAGCGCCCGGCGGTACATCTCGGCGACGTCGCCGCGATCGAACTGGTGGTGGCCCCGACCGAGATCCGCCGCGAGAACCAGAGCCGCATCGTCGAGATCAGCGCCGCCCTCACCGGCGACCAGCCGCTCGGCGAGGTGCTCGGCGCCCTGCGCGACGATCTCGACGGCTTCGCCTTGCCGACCGGCTATTCCCTCTATTACGGCGGCGCCTTCGACAGCCTGCAACGCGGCAACGCGCTGGTCGCGACGCTCGCCGGGCTGGCGCTGTTCCTGGTCTTCGTGGTCATGGCGGTGCAGTACGAATCGCTGCGCAACCCGATGGTGATCATGCTCGGCGTGCCGTTCGCGCTGATCGGCGTGGTCGTCGGCCTGCTGATCACCGAATTGCCGATTTCGATGCCGGTTTGGCTGGGCATCATCATGCTGATCGGCGTGGTGGTGAACAACGCCATCGTCCTCGTCGAATACATCGAACTGACGCGCCGGCGCGGCACCGTCGTGCACGACGCGGTGATGGAAGCGGCGCGCCTGCGCCTGCGGCCGATCATGATGACCACGCTGACCACTGTCGCCGGCATGTCGCCGCTCGCGCTCGGCCTCGGCGAAGGGTCCGAGATGCTGCGCCCGCTCGCCGTGTGCATGGTGTTCGGCCTGCTCGTGTCGATGTTCGTGACCCTGCTGCTGATCCCGTCAATCTACGTGCTGGCGCAGCCCAGGCAGGACGGTACGGACGGAGCTGCCACACCGTAGCAGCCAACAGACGAAGCGCACACCGTCGGCACAATGGGGTGCAGAATTGCTGTTACCGCGGCCCGGATGGCGGTCGCGGCCTGAGGAGGATAGACATGGCGCGCTGGCCCTTTGGCTTTGTCTGCTGCCCGCAATGAGTTGGCGCCTGCTGGCCGACGCGGTGCTGGCGATCCACTTCGCCTTCATCCTGCTCGTCGTCTTCGGCGGCCTGCTCGCCGTTTGGCGCTGGCGTCTGGCCTGGCTGCACCTGCCAGCGCTGGCCTGGGGCATCTGGATCCAGTTCACCGGCCGCATCTGCCCATTGACCCCACTCGAAAACCGACTGCGCCTGCTTGGCGGCGAGGCCGGCTACAGCGGCAGTTTCATCGAGCACTACCTGCTGTCGCTGATCTATCCCGACGGCCTGACGCGCAGCCTGCAACTGGGACTGGGCCTCGGGCTGATCGTCTTCAACGCCCTCGTCTACGCCTGGGCCTGGTGGCGGAGGCGGCGCCATGCGCGGTGAACGTGGACTGTTCGTGCTGCCGGCGCTGGTCGTCGCCATGCTGCTGTTGTGGGGGAGCTTCGCCATGATTCAGGATGACCTACTGTATTTTCCCGACAACCCGCCGCGCCCGGCGCTGCTCGCCGAGGCCGCCCGCGATGGCCTGCAACCCTGGCCGGATGCCACCGACTACCGCGGCTTTTTGCGCGAACCTGCCGGCCCGGCCCGCGCCACGCTGCTGCTGTTCCACGGCAACGCCGGCCATGCCGGACACCGCGCCGCCTATGCGGCAACGCTGACCGGCCTCGGCCTGCGCGTGATCCTCGCCGAATACCCCGGGTACGGCTCACGCCCCGGCAAACCCGGAGAAGCAACCCTGCTCGCCGATGCCAGCGCCACACTGGCCGCCGCCCGCCGCCAGTTCCCCGGACCGCTGGTGCTGGCCGGCGAATCGCTGGGCGCCGCGGTGGCTGCCGGCGCTGCCGGCCAAGACGACATCCTGCTACTGATCACGCCCTAGGACCGCCTGGACAATGTCGGCCGCCACCACTATCCGTGGCTGCCGGTCGGCTGGCTGCTGCGCGACCGCTACGACAGCGCCGCCCGCCTGACCGACCACCGTGGCCGCAGCGCCATCGTCCTCGCCGAACACGACAGCATCGTCCCGGCAGCCTTCGGCCAGACCCTGTACACCGGCCTGAGCGGGCCGAAACGGCAGTGGAACGTGATTGGCGCCGATCACAACGACTGGCAGGGGCAGGTCGATGCGGCGTGGTGGCAGGAGGTCATCAATTACTTGCTGGGCGGCAGCCGCTAATCCCAATCAACTCACCCCAATATCATTGACGTGGATGCGAAATCCATAGGCTTCATGGGCAATTAACAATATTCTTGTGCAAATTCCGGCGCTTGCGCGAGGCCAACCCGTTCGTTACATTGCTCGGCACAACTAAATCGGGGGAGTAATCATGGGCCTGTTTTCCATGTTCGGAAACGACGCGTCGAGCCGCCTGCAGCAGTCAGAGGTTCAGCAGGAAGGCGTGCCACAGAGCGGGCGCTTCGATTGCAACACCCCGCCGGCAGCCTTCAACCAACTCGGCGCCAGTGGCGAAGCCGGCCTCCTGCTCTCCTTCGTACCCCCGGAAACCGATTTTCCCCGGGTCAGCGCCGCCTGGCAGCGCCTGGCAACAGCCGGACGCACGGTACTGACGCTGTCCTCGACCGGCGCCCTGTGTGGTCAGGCGGGAGGTTCGCCTTACTGCGAGATGCAGGGTTCGCAGGGCAGTTGGCTGTGGTTGCCACAGGGACTGATCGCCCGCCACGAGGTGCATGTCGTCGACCTCCACGTCAAGGACACGCATTCCGCCAGCCAGCGCATCGCGGCGATCCGCAAGGAACTGGAACAGATCCGGCCGGGCATCGCACTGTCCGGTGAACGTAGCTTTGCGCTGCTGTTCTGCGACGGACTGTCGGCCTCCGAAGGTTTCCTGATGCAGGCCTGGTACCAGTGCGGGCGTTTCCCCTGCCTGGCGATCGGTGGTTCTGCCGGCGGCAAACTCAATTTCAGTGGCACTTACATCGCCGCTGGCGGCTCGGTGCTGCAGGGTAAGGCCGTGCTGATCTTCTGCCAGATGGCCGAAGGCAAATCCTTCGCCCCGTTCAAGAGCCAGAATTTCGAACCGACGCAGCAAAGCTGGCTGGTCGCCGAAGCCGATCCGGTGGCCCGTACCGTAACCTCGCTGTTCGGCGCCGACGGCCGGTCGCAGCCGATCCTCAACGTGCTTGCCGGCCACCTGCGTTGCAGCCCGGCCGAACTGGGCAAGCAACTGGAAGGCATGACCTTCGCGGTCAAGGTCGAGAACGAGTATTTCATCCGTTCGGTCGCCGAAATCCGCGACAACAGCATCGCCTTCTTTTGCGATCTCGAATTCGGCGACCGCCTGCACCTGCTCAAGGCCACGGATTTCATCTCGGCCACGCGCAATGACTGGCAGCAGTTCCTCAGCCGCCATGGGCGGCCGAGCGCCGTCCTGCTCAACGATTGCGTCCTGCGCCGGGTCGGCAATGCCGGGCGGCTCGCCGAAGCGCATTTCTTCGACGATGTCCCGGCCGCCGGCTTCTCGACCTTCGGTGAAATCCTCGGCGTGCCGATCAACCAGACCCTGTCGGCGCTCGCCTTCTTCGACCAGCGCAACGAGGCGATGGCCCGTTTCCCGGTCGACTACGCCGCTTATGCCGGGCATTACGCCCAGCGCGCCCTGCATCGCTGGACGGCGCTGAACAGCATCCAGTCGGCGGTGACCGAGCGCGTCGTCGAGTATCAGCAAGCCATCGCCCCCTTGCTCGCTGCTTTGCCGCAACTGGAGCAGGCGACATTGCACCAGGCCGACACCCTGGACATCGCCCAGCGCAGCATCCGCTCGATCAGCGATGCCGCCACCCAGACCCGCTCGGCCCAGTCGCGGCTGGGCAGCGAACTCGACGATCTGGAACGCATCTCGCAAGGGATCAGCCAGATTACCGGCGGCATCGGCGCGATCGCCGACCAGACCAACCTGCTGGCGCTCAACGCGGCAATCGAGGCAGCCCGGGCGGGCGAAGCCGGGCGTGGCTTCGCGGTCGTCGCCGACGAGGTGCGCAAGCTCGCCCAGTCGGCGAAGGATCAAGCGCAGGGGACGACCAAGAGCATTCACGAAGCGGTGACGACGATTGCGAAAATCCGCGCGGTAGCGACAGAAACCGTCGGCACGACGCAGGAAATGGCCGACAAGAGCACGCTTGCGGCCGACCAGATCGTCAGCATGAGCGAGAACGCGGGCAAGGAACGCGAAGAGCTCAAAGCCAGTCTGGCCCGCCTGGAAGAACTGGCGAAAGGCATGGAAGCGATGCAGGAGGCGGTCGCCCAGCTGACCCTGCTGCAGCACCTGGCGACGTCCTGAGCGTCGGCGCCTACCGGCTGACGGCCGACCAGACCTCGACCATCCAGCGCCCCACGTTGTACCGGACACCCCGGCCAGCCATCGCTGGCCTGCTCGGCATGCTCACGACATCGGTCATATACGCCGACTGGATCCCACTTTGCTGATGGATCTCTTCGTCTTGGGCCTACCAGGCCATCTGCTTTCCGATCGGTAGTCCCGCTTTGTTGGCAGCCGTCTGAAGTAGTCAGCGTGACAGGCTGCGATAGCCAAAGCGCATGACCAATATGTCTCTCCTGGTCAGGCCAAATGAGCCGATCGGCTCATGGTTGCCAATTTGAATTGCAATAATTGAGGCCGATGATCAGTATGCCATCAGGTTGCAACGATGACGTTGCCAACCCGGCATGTTCCGGTCGCTCCGGCCGGGACAACAATAACGACAGGAGATAAACCATGAAACCCCTTCCCGACAAATCATCCCGGCCTGCACTTCGCTGCCTCTCTGCCCTGATCATGCTGCTCGGCACCGGCGCCGCGCATGCCGACCGTTGCGGCAACCTGGTTCAGGCCTTTGGCAACCGGCTGGCCGACGTCAGCTGTGTCGAAAGCCCCGACCTGACCACGGCCAACGCGGCGACGACGCCGGCCAACAATTCGCTGCCCGGCTTGCCGCCATTCGCCTTCACGCCGCAGACCGACCGGGCGACGATCGCGCCGGACCCGGCCAACCGGACGCCGATCAACGGTCCGGTGCCCGGCATCCAGCTCAACGCCCGCATTGCCAGCGATCCGACCGGGCAGGCCCGTTTCCTGTTGCGCCTGCCTGCCAACTGGAACGGCCGCCTGGTGGTGGCCGGGGCGTCCGGCACGCGCAGCGAGTTCAACGGCGATTTCGCCTGGAGCGATTATGTCGTCCAGAAAGGCTACGCCTACGCCTCGCAGAACAAGGGCATGCTCAATCTGAGGTTGAGCGATGCCAGCGATCCGCTGGGCTGCCGCCTCAATCCGGCGTCGCCGACCTGGGTGCATTTCTACGCTAACGACCCGGGCCAGGAATTTACCCGCTGGCGCGATTTCATGGTGCTCGCCTCGAAACTGGCCCATCGGGGGGCGGCCGCCAATTACGGCAAGGCGCCGCGCTTTACCTACGCCGTCGGCACCTCCAACGGCGGCTACCAGGTTCGGCGGGCGGTCGAGTCGGCCCCGGAGTGGTTCGATGGCGGCGTCGATTGGGAAGGCACCTTCGTCGATGCCAATGCCGCCAACCTGTTGACCGACTTGCCGGCCGCCGTATTGAATTTCCCGGATTACGTCGATAGTGGCATGGATGCGACGAGTACCGCCGCAAGGAATATCCGCGCCGCCGGCTATCCGCCCGATCTGGGCAGCGGCGCCGGCTCACTGTGGTCGATGAATTCCGCTTCGTTCTGGGAGGTGACGCTGTGCCAGTGGCAGAAGCGCCTGGATCCGGCCTATGACACCTATGGCAGCGGCCTGGAAAACTACAATTACGTCGCCCGCCAGTCGGCCTCGGAAGTGGGCGACAACGTCGCCGATTTCGCTACCAGCGGTCGCCTGCAACGCCCGCTGATCACCGTCGCCGGGACCATGGATGCGCTGCTGCCGATCGACCATCATGCCCGTGCCTATGCCCGCAAGGTTGCGGCGGCCGGCGACCAGCAGGCTGATGATGACCGACATCATCGTCGCCACCGTCACGAACGCCAGCCGGCCTACCGGCTCTATGAGGTGCAGAACGGCAACCACATCGAGACCTACAAGCTGACCCTGCCGCAACTGGAGCTGATCCAGCCGCACGCCCAGCAGGCGTTCGATCTGCTGGTCGGGCACGTCGAGCAGGGCAAGAAGCTACCGCCCGATCAGTGCATCGGACGTGGCGCGTGCATCGAAGCGGCGCCGGCCGAGCCGGGGCACTGCGCCGAACTGCTGGCGCCCTGAGTTAGACCGGCGGGTTTCCCGGCGGTTTGCGGCGGGCTTCATCGAAGGATGAAGCCCTTTTCCGGCGCGGCGCTCAGTACGGTCAGGACGGGGCATAGACCCGCAACCACCCGACCAAACCGGGGCTTCCGCGGCATGTTATTCACACCTGCCGGAGGCCAACCTGCGTCGTTATTGAATGCCGAAGTGCAGAATTGCAAAGCGCACGCTGCCTGTCACCGATAATGGCGGCCCATTCGTTTTGAACTCTCTTTCGGAATCCCCGCATGGAAATCAAGGTCAATTTTCTCGACAAGCTTCGTCTTGAGGCCAAGTTCGATGACTTCACGGTCATCGCCGACCAGCCTATCCGCTACAAGGGCGATGGCTCGGCGCCGGGGCCGTTCGATTACTTTCTGGCTTCATCGGCTTTGTGTGCGGCTTACTTCGTCAAGCTGTACTGCGATACGCGCAATATTCCGACCGACAACATCCGCCTGTCGCAGAACAACATCGTTGATCCGGAAAACCGCTACAAGCAAGTTTTCAAGATTCAGGTCGAGTTGCCGGCGGACATCTCCGCCAAGGACCGGCAGGGCATTTTGCGTTCCATCGACCGGTGCACGGTGAAAAAGGCGGTGCAAACCGGGCCCGAATTTGTGATTGAGGAAGTAGAAAATCTGGATGCCGATGCGCAGGCCTTGCTGGCGCTGAATCCCGATTCGGCAGCAAGTACCTATATCGCCGGCAAGGATCTGCCGCTGGAGCAGACCATCGCCAATATGTCGGGGGTTTTGGCGGGCCTGGGCATCAAGATTGAAATCGCTTCGTGGCGCAATCTGGTGCCCAACGTGTGGTCGCTGCATATCCGCGACGCGCACTCGCCGATGTGTTTTACCAACGGCAAGGGCGCGACCAAGGAAAGCGCCCTGGCGTCGGCCCTGGGCGAATTCATCGAGCGGGCGAGTTGCAATCACTTCTACAACGACCAGTTCTGGGGCGAGGACATCGCCAACGCGGCGTTTGTGCATTACCCGAATGAACGCTGGTTCAAGCCGGGCCGTAAAGATGCGCTGCCGCCGGAAATTCTCGATGAATACTGCCTGGAAATTTACAACCCCGATGGCGAGTTACGGGCCTCGCATCTCTACGACACCAACTCCGGCAATGTGCAGCGCGGCATCTGTGCGCTGCCGTATGTGCGCCAGTCGGACGGCGAAGTGGTGCATTTCCCGACCAACCTGATCGACAACCTGTTCCTCAGCAATGGCATGAGCGCCGGCAATACGCTGGCCGAAGCGCAGGTGCAATGCCTGTCGGAAATTTTTGAACGGGCGGTCAAACGCGAAATTCTCGAAGGTGAACTCGCCCTCCCCGATGTGCCGCAGGAGGTGCTGGCGAAATATCCCGGCATTCTGGCCGGCATCGAGGAACTGGAAAAACAGGGCTTTCCGGTGCTGGTCAAGGATGCGTCGTTGGGCGGTGAATTCCCGGTGATGTGCGTGACCTTGATGAACCCGCGCACCGGCGGTGTGTTTGCCTCCTTCGGCGCGCATCCGAGCCTGGAGGTGGCGCTGGAACGCAGTCTGACCGAGTTGCTGCAGGGGCGCAGTTTTGAAGGCCTGAACGATCTGCCGCGGCCGACCTTTGAAAGCAACGCCGTCACTGAACCGAATAACTTCGTCGAACACTTCATCGATTCCAGCGGCGTCGTGTCATGGCGCTTTTTCAGCGCCAAGGCTGACCACGAGTTTGTCGAGTGGGACTTTTCCGGTCAGGGTGAAAACTCCAACGCCGACGAAGCCGCTGCCTTGTTCGGCATTCTCGAGGACATGGGCAAGGAAGCCTACATGGCGGTCTATGACCAACTCGGCGCAACGGCCTGCCGCATCCTGGTGCCGGGTTATTCGGAAATTTATCCGGTGGAAGACCTGATCTGGGACAACACCAACAAGGCGCTGCTGTTCCGCGAGGACATCCTCAACCTGCACCGCCTCGACGATGCCCAGCTGCAAGCCCTGCTGGAACGTCTGGAAGACAGCGAACTCGATGATTACACCGACATCATCACCTTGATCGGCGTCGAGTTTGACGAGAACACGGTCTGGGGTCAGCTGACGATTCTCGAGTTGAAGCTGTTGATCAATCTCGCCTTGCAGCAATTTGAAGCGGCACACGAGCTGGTAGGCACCTTCCTGCAGTACAACGAGAACACGGTCGAGCGCGGCTTGTTCTATCAGGCCTTGAATGTGGTGCTGGAGGTGCTGCTCGACGACGACCTGGAACTGGCCGATTACGAAGTCAATTTCCGCCGGATGTTTGGCGATCCGCGCATGGATGCGGTGCTGGGCTCGGTGGACGGCAGCGTGCGCTTCTTCGGCTTGACGCCCACGAGCATGAAACTGGAAGGTCTCGATCGGCACCAGCGTCTGATCGATAGCTACCAGAAACTGCACCGGGCGCGGGCGACCTAAACCCTGATCGCCTCGCCATAGCCGGTCATTTCCAGATAGCCGCGGCCGATCTCGCGGCCGGCCTCGCTCAGGCGCACGGCGCCTTCCCAATAGACGGCGCCGGTCGAGCGCCGGCTGTCGAGTTCCTGGTCGTCGAACAGCGGGCGTAGCTGAAAGCTGCGGTCGGCGATGCGCACCTGCCATTCGACGGGATAGTCGATGTCGGTTCGCGGCGAGCGCCAGCGGCGCAGCGGCGTGAAGCTGATGGACTCCGGCGCCAGCACCTGCACCGCACCGCCGGCCGGGCGGAATGTCGCGGCGGCCCACAGGGCCGTGCCATCGGTCTGTCTCAGGCGGAAGGCCATCAGCGCCCCGCCGTCGTCGAGATTGATGCCGATCCAGTCCCAGCCTTGGGCGCCGGCCGGCAGCAATTCGCTCGACCACTCGTGATCGAGCCAGGCGCGGCCGCTGACCGCCTGCTGCCGACCGGCCAGCGTTACCGTGCCGGCGACCGCCAGTTGCGGCCGGCTGTAGTAGTAGCTGGCGTGGCGCGGGTCCGGCGCCTTCTGGCTGAAACCGCCGGCGCCGTTGAGCAGCGGCGGGCCGTCCGGACGCAGTTCCAGCGCGTAGGCGAAGTCGGCGGCGCGGACGGCGGTGCGGTAGTTGTTGCCTTCCTGCTCGAAGCGCCAGTCACCGATCCACACCTGCGTGCGTTCCTCTGAGAACCCGGCGCGGCCGAGGCCGCTGCGCGCGCTGCGCTGATCGTGGCGCAGCTGGCCGAGCGCCGGATCGGCCAGCGCAGCGTGGGCAACGAGTAACTGGCGCGGCGCGAAGGCGCTCGGGTTGTCTTCGCCGAGGCCCGTGCGGATGCGGAAGAAGGTGCTCTGGAAGCCGAGCGGACGGCCGTCAGGCAAGGCCAGCCAGCCGGTGGCGTACCACCATTCGGTGCGGAATTCGGGATGGGCGCCGTGGTCGCGGGGAAAGACCAGCGGCCGGCCGGGGATGACGGCGGCGAACTCCGGTACCGCCAGCGCCGCCCCAGCCGGCCATGCCGGCAGGCTGGCCAGCAGTTTCAGGAAGGCGCGCCGGCCGTGCATCACCAGTCCTCGCGCACGGCCAGCACGGCTTCCTGGCGCATCGCCTGGCGGCCGGCGAGCACCGCGGCCAGTGCCGCCTCGCGATTGGCGTTTCGGTTTGCCGCACCGTGAAAGCGGGCGTCGGCCGCCAACGCTTCGCCGCCGATCAACCGCGCTAGCTTTAGCCAGGTGTCATCGACCTGCGCGGCGATCACCAGATGCCCGTCGCGCGCC
>PHCE01000007.1 GCA_002840765.1 Betaproteobacteria bacterium HGW-Betaproteobacteria-7 | reverse complement strand
GATCTTCACTTCGTCCGGGGTGATCAGGCCGGGGCAGTTCGGGCCGAGCAGCAGGGTCTTCTTGCCGCCCTTGGCTTCCTTTTCCTTCATCTTGTTGCGAAGGATCAGCATGTCGCGGACCGGGATGCCTTCGGTGATGCAGATGGCCAGATCGAGGTCGGCTTCAACGGCTTCCCAGATCGCGGCGGCAGCGCCCGGGGGCGGCACATAGATGACGGACACGGTGGCGCCGGTTTCAGCGGCGGCTTCCTTGACGGAGGCGTAGATGGGGATGTTGAAGATCGACTCGCCGGCCTTCTTCGGATTCACGCCGGCGACGAAGCATTCCTTGCCGTTGGCGTATTCCTGGCACTTTTCCGTATGGAACTGGCCGGTCTTGCCGGTGATGCCCTGGGTGATGATGCGGGTGTTCTTGTTGATGAAAATGGACATTCAATAGCTCCTTACTTGACCGCAGCAACGATCTTGGTGGCGGCTTCGGCCATGGAATCGGCCGAGATGATCGGCAGACCGGAATCCTTGAGGATCTGCTTGCCCATGTCTTCGTTGGTGCCCTTCATGCGCACGACGAGCGGCACCGACAGATGGGTTTCCTTGGCTGCAGCGACAACGCCGGTAGCGATGGTGTCGCACTTCATGATGCCGCCGAAGATGTTGACCAGGATGCCCTTGACCTTCGGGTTCTTGAGCATGATCTTGAAGGCTTCGGTGACCTTCTCGGTCGTGGCGCCGCCACCGACGTCGAGGAAGTTGGCCGGCTCGGCGCCGAACAGCTTGATGGTGTCCATCGTGGCCATGGCCAGACCGGCACCGTTCACCAGGCAGCCGATATTGCCGTCGAGGGAGATGTAGGCCAGATCGAACTTGGAAGCTTCGATTTCGTCAGCATCTTCTTCGTCCAGGTCGCGCATGGCGACGATTTCTTCCTGACGGTACAGCGCGTTCGAGTCGAAATTGAACTTAGCGTCGATGGCCTTGACGGTGCCGTCGGCTTCGTGGATCAGCGGATTGATTTCGGCCAGCGAAGCATCCGTTTCCATGTAGCAGGTGTAGAGCTTCTTCAGCGTGTCGATGCACTGCGGAATCGAGGCTTCCAGCATGCCCATGCCCTTGGCCAGTTCCAGGCCCTGCGCGTCGGTCAGACCGACCAGCGGGTTGATGAAGACCTTGACGATCTTTTCCGGGGTCTTGTGGGCGACTTCTTCGATGTCCATGCCGCCTTCGTAGGAGGCCATCATGGCGACGGACTGCGTGGCGCGATCGGTCAGCGCTGCAACGTAGTACTCGTGCTGGATGTCGGCGCCTTCTTCGATCAGCAGGTGACGAACCTTCTGGCCTTCCGGACCGGTCTGGTGCGTGATCAGCTGCATGCCGAGGATCTGGCTGGCGTACTCGCGCACTTTTTCCAGCGAGGTTGCGACCTTGACGCCACCGCCCTTGCCACGGCCACCAGCGTGGATCTGGGCTTTGACGACCCAGACCTTGCCGCCCAGGGTTTCGGCTGCCTTGACTGCGTCTTCGACGGTCGTGCAGTGAATCCCGCGCGGAACCGTAACGCCGAATTTCTTCAGGAGTTGTTTGCCCTGATATTCGTGAATTTTCATGCGCTTTCCTTGCGATTAGTTGAGTTGCGAGCAATGAGCAGTAGCCATGCAGTCCCCCGGCCCCACCCTGTTATACCGTTGTTAGGCCCAAAATCTTACCACAGACCGGCGTTTTCATAGCGGGCCAAAATTCATAATTACGGCGTTGATTCAACAGCCTGGATACATGCCGATCGACGCCAGTTGGGCGACGAGGATCGGGAAGGCATGGGCGATCAGTCCGCGGATGGCGGCAAGCAGCATGCGCGCGCATTGTCGCACGGCGGGCAAGCCCGCCGGCATAGGCAAAAACGGGGGTGCTTGATCTGGCTCAACCGTCGTCGGCGTCCGGCGCCAGAGAATTGCCGGCCGAGGAGGGAGTCAATAATGAACAAAGGGCTGCACGCCATCGAAACCGCCAGCCGCGACGAAATCGTCGCGCTGCAGACCGAGCGTCTGAAATGGACGCTCAAGCATGTTTACAACAACGTCCCGCACTACCGGGCCAGTTTCGACGCCGCCGGTGTCCATCCGGAAGATTTCCGGACGCTCGCCGATCTGGCGCGCTTCCCGTTCACCACCAAGCAGGATCTGCGCGACAACTACCCTTACGGCATGTTCGCCGTGCCGCGCGAGGACGTCGTGCGCATTCACGCCTCGAGCGGCACTACCGGCAAGCCGACCGTCGTCGGCTACACGCAGCGCGACATCGACACCTGGGCCGACTTGATCGCCCGCTCGATCCATGCTTCCGGCGGGCGCAAGGGCGACATCGTCCATGTCGCCTACGGCTACGGCCTGTTCACCGGCGGCCTTGGCGCCCATTACGGGGCCGAAAAACTGGGCTGCACGGTGATCCCGATGTCGGGCGGGCAGACCGAGAAGCAGGTACAGCTGATCTGCGACTTCCAGCCATCGATCATCATGGTCACCCCGTCGTACATGCTCAACATCGCCGACGAGTTCCGCCGCCAGGGCATCGATCCGCGCAGCACCAAACTGCGCATCGGCATCCACGGCGCCGAACCATGGACCGACGCCATGCGCGGCGAAATCGAGGCCGCCTTCGGCATCGACGCGATCGACATCTACGGCCTGTCGGAAGTCATCGGCCCGGGCGTCGCCAACGAGTGCGCCGAAACCAAGGACGGCCCGGTAATCTGGGAAGATCATTTCTACCCGGAGATCATCGACCCGAACACCGGCGAAGTCCTGCCCGAAGGCAGCCAGGGCGAACTGGTGTTCACTTCGTTGACCAAGGAAGCGATGCCGGTGATCCGCTACCGCACCCGCGACCTGACCGCCCTGCTGCCGCCGACCGCCCGCTCAATGCGGCGCGTCGGCAAGATCACCGGGCGCTCCGACGACATGCTGATCATCCGCGGCGTCAACGTCTTCCCGTCGCAGATCGAGGAACTGATCCTCAAGCAGCCGAAGCTGTCGCCGCACTACGTCATCGAACTGAGCCGCGACGGCCACCTCGACTCGCTCAAGGTCAATGTCGAAATGAAGGCGGAGTTCCAGTTCGCCAGCTGCGCCGAGAAGGAATTCGTGGCCCACGACCTGCAGCACCACATCAAGTCCTACATCGGCATCTCGGCGCGCATCGATGTGGTCGAGGTCGGCGGTATCGAGCGTTCGCTCGGCAAGGCGAAGCGGGTCATCGACAAGCGCCCGCTGTAAGGGGCACGGCAGCGGGGTGCCCCGCCGCCATCAACCACTCAATCAACGATGCGCGCCTGCAGGTTGCCGACGCCATCGACGCCGCCTTCCAGCACATCGCCAGGAATGATCGCCCCGACCCCGGCCGGGGTGCCGGTGTAGATCAGGTCACCGGCTTCGAGGCGAACCAGGGTCGATAGCTGGGCGATGATCTCCGGCACCTTCCACATCATCGCCGCCAGATCTCCGTCCTGGCGTACTTCGCCATTGACCTTCAACCATATCCGCCCGGCCGCCGGATGGCCGCAGGCCGCCACCGGCATGATCGCGCCGCACACCGCCGACTGATCGAAGCCCTTGCCCATGTCCCAGGGATGGCCCTTGGTCTTGGCCGCCGCCTGCAGGTCGCGCCGCGTCAGATCGAGGCCGACGGCATAGCCGAAGACCAGGGCAAGCGCCTGCGTTGCCGGTACATCAGCGCCGCCGGCGCCGAGCGCCACCACCATCTCGACCTCATGATGCAGATTGGCCGTCGCCGGCGGGTAGCGCACCGCCAGTTCGCCCGCTCCGGCGACCACGGCATCCCCCGGCTTGGTAAAGAAAAACGGCGGCTCACGGCCCTCGGCCTGATCGAGCGCCCCCATTTCCCGCGCATGGTCGGCGTAGTTGCGTCCGACGCAGAAGATTCGCCGCACCGGAAAGCCGAGATCGCCTCCGGCAACCGGAATCATGACTATGCAATTTTGCGGAAATGCTTGTTTCATAAACCTTTTCGCTCCCAACAAAGATTGGCTGACAGTGTGCAATATTTCTGCATCGGAGTTCCCGGGCAATGCTAGAGTTTTACCAAAGACTATAAAAATTCCCCCGCATAGGATTCATCATGAAACCAATAATGCTGCGCACCGGCGCCCTCATTGCTGCACTTTTCTCCGGCAATGCACTGGCTCTCGGTTTCGGCGATATCGTTCTCCTCTCCCGCATTGGTGAACCCCTCAGAGCCGAAGTTCCCATTCTTGCCGTAAACGGTGAAGCTGTCGAAGGTGCCTGCTTCTCCCTCGCCGCAATTCGCAGTTCGGACCTGCCGGTCATCTCCAGCGCCCGCTTCCGCCTGCAGCGCAGTGGCAGCAATCTGACGCTGACCATCACCGGCACCCAGCCCATCGCCGAGCCGGTCTTCGTCATCGGACTGCGCGCCCACTGCGGCATTGACCTGCAGCGCGACTACGTGCTGATGCCGTCGCCGCCCATGCTCCTTGCCGAAGCCGAAACATCAGCCCCGACCATCAGGGCGGCGCCGGTATCGCCGACGACCCGGAAAGCGCGCAATTTCCGCGAGTGGACCGCCCGCCGCGGCGACACCCTGGAATCGATTGCCGAAGCCCAGAGTGGCGGCAATCTGCCCGAACAAAGGCGCCTGCTGGCAGCGATGAAGCGGGCCAACCCCGACCTCGTGGAATACGAAGCCCTGGCCGAAGGTCGCAACATCCGCATCCCCCTGCTCAGCCGCAGCCCGGCCGAAAGTTCCGTGCGGCCGGCCGCGGCGAGCCGCTCGACCGCCGACGAGATGCCACCGCCGCCACCACGGCCAAAGAAGCAACCGGTCGCCAAGCCGAAAGCGGAATCGCCGCCGGTTGCAGCCGCCACCGGCGGTCCCGACCGCATCGTGCTCGGCGCGGCGCCCGATGAGATCCGCCCCGAGGTCAAGCCGAGCCTCGCCAAAGCATCGGCCGGCGATGTGGAAGAGCGCATGCTCAAGCTCGAAACAACCCTCCACCTGCTCAACCAGGAAGTCGAAAAGCTCAACACAGCACTCGCCCTGACCACCGAGGCTCTTGTCGCCCAGCAGCGGTTGATGACCGCACAAAGCCTGCAAACCCCTAGCAGCGATACTGCCGCCCTGCGCGCCGCGCCGCCCCCCCCAGCACCACCGGCAACGGCCAGCGGCAACTGGCTGGAACTGCTGTTGAGCGCCCTGATCGGTGGCGGCATTGCGGCCGGATTGGCCCATTTCGTCACCCGGCGCAAAACCACTCGGATGAGTGACGAACTCAGCCTGACCAAGGTCACCCACGCCGCCCCGCCGGCGAATGTCGCCGCCGAGCGCGTCCCGCTACCGCACCAAGCCGATGAGTCTGTGAGGCCGGCACCGCCACCGGCGCCGGTCGTGGATATTCCGCTCGACGCAGCACCGGCAGACGACGAACGCAGCAATGCCGTCAATGTCGATTTCAACGACGGCAATTCGGCACTCGAACTGGCGGAAATCATGCTCTCCTTCGGGCGTATCCGGGGAGCGGCCGAAACGCTGGCCATGCACATCGAGGAGAACTCACCGGAAAACATCCAGCCGTGGACGATGCTGCTCGATCTCTATCGGCGCAGCGACATGCGTGCCGAGTACGAAAGCCTGGCAACGACCATGCGCGGCCGCTTCAACGTCCGCATTCCCTCCTGGGACGAAACGACCACCCCGGTTTCCGGCCTCAAGTCACTGGAAGACTATGCCCACATCGTCTGGCGCATCACCAACTGCTGGGGCGAACAGGAATGCATGGACTACCTCTGCGAACTGGTTCATGACAATCGCGCCGGCAATCGCAGCGGCTTCCCGCTCGAGGTGATTGAGGAAATCGCCCTGCTCATGCGCACGCTCGAGGAAGGCTACGGACTGCGCCGGCGCCCCACCTAGACCGGATTGTCGAGGTCGACGAACTCGCAGGTCAGTCCTTCATGGCCGTTCAGATGGGCGGCCAGCGCCCTGATGCCACCGCGCTCGGTGGCATGATGGCCGGCTGCGAGGTAGGCAACACCGCTTTCGCGGGCGAGATGGACGGTCTGCTCGGAAATCTCGCCTGACAGATAGGCATCGACACCCAGAGCGATGGCCTGCTCGAAATAACCCTGCGCACCACCGGAACACCAGGCGATGCGCCGGATGGTTTTCGCACCATCGCCAATGACCAGCGGCGCTCGCCTGAACCGATGCTCAACCTGCGCCGCCAGCGTGGCCAGCGTCTCCACTTCAATCGGCCGCCCCAACCAGCCAATATCCTGCTCGCCGAAACGACCCTCGGCCTGCCAGCCCAAGTCTGCTGCCAGTTGGGCGTTGTTGCCGAGTTGTGGATGAGCATCGAGCGGCAGGTGATAGGCCAACAGACTGATCTCGTGACCGAGCAGGGTGCGCAGACGCTGCCGGCGGATGCCGGTCACCCGGCCGTCGTCGCCCTTCCAGAAATAACCGTGATGAACGACGACGGCATCTGCTCCGCGCGCCACGGCAACATCAAGCAGCGCCTGGCTGGCGGTAACGCCGGCGACGATCCGCCCCACCTCGTCACGACCTTCCACTTGCAGGCCATTTGGGCAATAATCGCGGAACTTTCCGGGCTCCAGGAGCCCGTCCAGATAGTTCACCAAGGCTTCAAGCTTCATCGATACGGTCTTTCATGCACAGGTTATGGCTGATTTTTGCACAAACGGTAACCATTGCGGTGGCCATCCTGTTCGTGGTCGGAACCCTGAAGCCAGAATGGATCTCCCAGCGATCGCCGGTCGTCGCCCTGCAGGAAGCACCGCGCCAACTTGACGGTGAACCAGCGCCCAGTGGTTCATACCGTGATGCCGCCCGTGCCGCCCTGCCCTCGGTGGTGCATATCTACACCACCCAGAAAATCCGCCAGCAGCGGCATCCGCTGCTCGACGATCCGATCTTCCGCCACTTCTTCGGCGACCGTCAGGAAGGCCCGGCGCAGCGCAACTCCGGCCTCGGCTCCGGAGTCATCGTCAGCCCCAACGGCTACATTCTGACCAACTTCCATGTCATCGATGCCGCCGATGACATCCAGGTTTCGCTCAATGACGGCACCACCCACAAGGCACGAGTCATCGGCAGCGATCCGGAATCCGATCTCGCCGTACTGCAGATCAAGGCCGACAAGTTGCCGACCATTACCTTCGGCCAGGCGGAAGGCCTGGGTGTCGGCGATGTTGTGCTCGCCATCGGCAACCCGTTCGGCGTCGGCCAGACGGTGACCATGGGCATCGTCTCGGCACTCGGGCGCTCGCACCTCGGCATCAACACCTTCGAGAACTTCATTCAGACCGATGCCGCGATCAACCCCGGTAACTCCGGCGGCGCCCTGGTAGACGTCAATGGCAACCTGGTCGGCATCAATACCGCCATCTACTCGCGCACCGGCGGCAATCACGGTATCGGCTTCGCCATCCCGGCCGCCAGTGCCCGCAGCATCATGGAGCAGATCATCCAGAGCGGCGCCGTCACCCGCGGCTGGATCGGCGTCGAAGCCCAGGAAATCTCACCAGAACTGGCCGAATCCTTTGGCCTGCCCGATACCGAAGGTGCCCTGATCGCCGGCGTCATGCGCAGCAGTCCAGCCGACGCCGCCGGCATCCGCCCGGGCGATGTCCTGCTGGCGGTTGCTGGCAAAGCCGTGCGCGACCCGCAAGTCATGCTCGACCTGATCGCCGCCCTCAAACCAGACGAGCGCATTCCCTTCCGCCTGCGCCGCGACCGCAACATCATCGAACTTGAGGTAAAGATCGGCAAACGGCCGAACGTACCGCCCGAGAAGGAATAAACGATGTGCCAGCTGCTCGGCATGAACTGCAACGTGCCGACTGACATCTGCTTCTCCTTCACTGGTTTCCAGGCGCGCGGCGGCGCCACAGACGTACATTCGGACGGTTGGGGCATCGCCTTTTTCGAGGGGCGCGGCAGTCGCCTCTTTCTCGATCCGCAACCTTCGTGCACCTCGCCCATCGCCGAAGTGGTCCGTCGCTACCCGATCCACTCGCAGAACGTCATCGCCCACATCCGCAAGGCAACGCAAGGCTCAATCGGGCTGGAGAACACGCACCCGTTCATGCGCGAACTGTGGGGCCGTTACTGGATTTTTGCGCACAACGGCAACCTGCTGGATTTTGCCCCTGAACTCGTCGGCAGCTACCTGCCGGTCGGCCAGACCGACAGCGAGCGCTCCTTCTGCTGGCTGCTCCAGGAATTGCGCCAACGCTTCGGCAACACAGCGCCGACCACCACCGAACTGTTCGCTGCGATTCACCAATTGACGCTGGAAGTCAGCCAACATGGCGAATTCAACTTCCTGCTCTCGAACGGCGACTGGCTGTTCGCCCACGCCTCGACCAAGCTCAGTTTTGTTGTCCGCCAGGCACCGTTCGCCCAGGCGCACCTGAGCGATCAGGACGTGATGGTGGATTTCAGCGAACTGACAACAGCCAATGATCGCGTGGCAGTGATCGCCACCCTGCCGCTGACCGACAACGAGCAATGGACGGAAATGCCGGCAGGGACATTGTGGTGGTTCGCCGACGGCGCGCCGATGCAAACGCTCGCCACCCGGCCTGGGCCGGTCAAGAAAAAGAGCTGACTACTTGCTGCCGTCGAGCTTGCGGAACTCTTCCTCAGCCTGCTGCAGATCATCGTCGGTAACACCCGGGCCACCATCGGTGGCGACCTCCGGCGGCGGACGCGATACCAGACCGGCAGCCAGGATACCGATTTCGTAGAGCAGGCACATCGGAATGGCCAGCGCCAGTTGCGAGACGACATCCGGCGGCGTGACGATGGCGGCAACGACGAAGGCACCGACGATGAAGTAAGACCGCCACTCCTTCAGTTTCTCGACGCTGACCACACCGAGCTTTACCAGAACGACCAACGCCACCGGCACCTCGAAGGACAGGCCGAAGGCAAGGAACATGGTCATCACGAAGGACAGATAGGCCTCGATGTCCGGCGCCGGCGTGATGCTCTTCGGCGCGAAACTGTTGATGAAGTGGAAGACCTGACCGAACACGAAGTAGTAGCAGAAAGCCATGCCGAGCACGAACAGCAGGGTACTGGAGACGATCAGCGGAATCCCCAGACGCTTTTCATGGGCATACAGACCCGGTGCGATAAAGGACCACGCTTGGTAGAGGATGAACGGCAAGGCCAGCAGGAAAGCGACCATGGCGGTAACCTTGAGCGGCACCATGAACGGCGTGATAACGCCGATGGCCACCATCTTGGTACCTTCCGGCAACGCGGCAGTCAGAGGCGCCGCGAGAAAATCGTAGATCTCTCCCGGCCCGGGATAAAGACACAGCGCGCCGAGGAATACAGCAACGGCGATCAGACTGCGAATCAACCGATCGCGCAACTCGACCAGGTGGGAAATGAATGACTCTTCGGGGGCGGCGTTTGCCTGGTTATCGCTCATGCAACGGGCTTGGCTGGGGTTTCGGCGGTGCCAGCGGCGTTGACCTGCTGGCCAGCCGCTTCAATCTGACTGACCGCCGCCTGGACGGGAGTTTCAACAGCGCTGCGCGCCACATCGAACTCCTGCCGCATGGATGTCTCCATCGACCGCGCCGAATCGACGACTTGCGTCTGGAGCTTCTTCAGTTCGTCGAGCTGCATTTCGCGATTGATGTCCGACTTGACGTCGTTCACATAACGCTGGGCGCGCCCGAGCAGATGGCCCAGCGTGCGGGCCACCTTGGGCAGGCGCTCCGGCCCGATAACGAGCAGGGCGACAATGCCGATCACCATCAATTCGGAAAAGCCGATATCGAACATAGATTCCAGGATCGAGTTGTCAGGAGTCAGGATCGAGCAAGCAAGCGCAAACTGCTCAACCCTCGATACTGATATCTAATAACTAGCTCTTCGTTTTTTCCTTGACTTCGACGTCGATGGTTTCGCCGACCTGCTGGGTCGGCTGCTGTGCATCGGCCGGTTTGCTGTCGGCGTTGGCTTCCTTCATGCCGTCCTTGAAACCCTTGACGGCGCCGCCGAGATCCTGGCCGACGTTACGCAGCTTCTTGGTGCCGAAAACGAGCATGACGATGACCAGTACGATCAGCCAGTGCCAAATGGAAAAACTGCCCATGGTTGTCTCCTAGATGCGTTTGAGCATGGGGCCGACCGGTTCCGGCCCGCCCACGATATGAATGTGCAGATGCGGCACTTCCTGCTGCCCTACACGACCATTGTTGATGATGACACGAAAGCCGTCGGGACTGCCTTCCGCCACCGCGATTTCGTTGGCCTTGGCCAGCATGCGGCCAAGCACCGGCGCATCCTCGGCCGTTGCCGACATCAGCGAGCTGATGTGCTTCTTGGGAACCAGCAGAACATGCACCGGGCGCGCCGGCTGGATATCACGAAAGGCGAGCATTTCCTCGTCTTCGAAAACTTTCTGACTGGGAATGCTGCCGGCGACGATGCGGCAGAACAAGCAATCGCTCACTTGCTACCCCGTGCCGCTTTTTCGTCGATGCCGGAAATGCCTTCACGCCGGCGCATTTCCTGCGACACGTCCTCGATACTCAGGCCGTAGAAAGCAAGCAGGACCAGTACGTGATAGATGACGTCGGTCGATTCCCAGACGATGTTCAATTTCTTGCCATCCTTGGCCGCCATGATCAGCTCGGCGCATTCCTCGCCAATCTTCTTGAGGATCGAATCCGGGCCTTCGGAAAACAGCTTGGCCGTATAGGACTTCTCCGGGTCAGCGTTACGGCGCGAGGCCAATGTCTCGGAAAGGCGGTGCAGGATGTCGTGCGTGCTCATTTTGCGTAAATTTCCTTAGGGTCTTTCAGAACCGGATCAGTGGGAACCCAGAATTCGCCCTGCAGTTCATTGAAAAAACAGCTTTCCCGTCCCGTATGACAGGCAATGCCGCCTACCTGTTCAATGGCCAGCAGCAAAACATCGCCGTCGCAATCGGTGCGGATCGACTTCACTTGCTGGAAGTGGCCCGATTCCTCGCCTTTGCGCCAGAGTCGCTGACGGGATCGCGACCAGTATACCGCGTTGCCGCAACGCACCGTTTCCAGCAGCGATTCGCGGTTCATGAAGGCGAACATGACCACGCGCCCATTGTCGTCCTGAGCGATCGCCGGAATCATCCCGTCGACGTCCCACTTGAGCGCCTCCAGCCAGGGCAGGCTATTGTCGAGGTCGGCCATTACAAGCGAACTTCGATGCCGCGGGCGGCCATGTATTCCTTGGCCTGGCGGACGGTGTACTCGCCAAAGTGGAAGATGGAGGCGGCCAGCACCGCATCGGCCCGGCCTTCGCTGACACCGTCGGCCAGATGCTGCAGGTTGCCGACGCCACCGGAGGCGATCACCGGAATTTTGACGGCATCGGAGACGCCACGAGTCAGCGGCAGGTCGAATCCGTTTTTGGTGCCATCGCGATCCATGCTGGTCAGCAGGATTTCGCCGGCCCCCAGGGCTTCGACCTTCCTGGCCCATTCAATGGCATCGAGGCCGGTGTCGTTACGCCCGCCATGCGTGAACACATGCCACTTGCCCGGCGCTACCTGCTTGGCATCGATGGCGACGACGATGCATTGCGAACCAACCTTGCTGGACGCGTCGAAGACCAGATCGGGGTTCTGCACCGCGGCGGTATTCATCGACACCTTGTCGGCCCCGGCATTGAGCAGTCGGCGCACATCCTCGACCTTGCGCACACCACCACCAACGGTCAGCGGAATGAAAACCTGCTCGGCGCAGGCTTCGACGATGTGCAGGATGATGTCGCGCTGGTCACTCGAAGCGGTAATGTCGAGGAAGGTGACCTCGTCGGCACCCTGCTCGTCGTAACGGCGGGCAATTTCAATCGGATCGCCGGCATCGCGCAGATCGACGAAATTGGTCCCCTTGACGACGCGACCGGCGGTGACGTCGAGACAGGGAATGATGCGCTTGGCGAGCATCAGGCGCCCAGCTCGTCGGCGAGTTCCTGCGCTGCCTTGAAGTCGAGGGAGCCGTCGTAAACCGCACGACCGGCGATGGTGCCGACGACGCCTTCACCTTCCACGGCGCACAACGCCCGGATGTCGTCGAGTGTGGACAAGCCGCCAGAGGCAATGACCGGAATGGTCAGCGCCTGAGCCAGACGCACCGTAGCTTCGATATTCAGGCCGGAAAGCATGCCATCGCGACCGATGTCGGTATAGATGATCGACTCGACGCCGTAATCCTCATACTTCTTGCCCAGATCGACGACATCATGGCCGGTCAGCTTCGACCAGCCGTCGGTCGCCACCTTGCCGTCCTTGGCATCCAGGCCGACGATGATGTGGCCGGGAAAGGCGACGCAGGCGTCGTGCAGAAAGCCCGGATTCTTGACCGCGGCGGTGCCGATGATCACGTAGGCCAGGCCGCCGTCGATGCAAGCCTCGATGGTATCGAGGTCACGGATGCCGCCGCCGAGCTGTACCGGGATATCGTCGCCAACCTCGGCCAGGATGGCCTTGATCGCCGCCGCATTCTTTGGCTTGCCGGCAAAGGCCCCGTTCAGGTCGACCAAGTGGAGCCGTCGGGCGCCCTGGTCGAGCCAGTGCCGCGCCTGTTCGGCAGGACTGTCGGAAAAGACGGTGGCCTGTTCCATCAGGCCCTGTTTGAGGCGGACACATTGTCCATCCTTCAGGTCAATCGCAGGAATGATCAGCATGGGGGGGGAATCAACGGTGGGGAATTCGGCAGACGCGAATCAGGGGCGCCACTCGACAAAGTTCTTCAGAAGGTGCAGGCCGTCGCGGGCGCTCTTTTCAGGATGGAACTGGACCGCGAAGATATTATCCCGGCCCACCGCACAGGTAAAGGGCAGGCCATATTCAGTCGTGCCAGTCGTCAGCGCGGCATCGACATGCTGCACGCAATAGCTGTGCACGAAGTAGAAGCGTGAACCGTCGGCAATGCCCGACCACAAGGCGTGCGGCTTCTGCCAGACCTCGTTCCAGCCCATGTGCGGCACCTTCAGGCGATCGCCTTTGGCATCGACCATCTTGGCATCCGGAAACCGCCGGACCATGCCGGGGAACACACCGAGACCGGGCACATCGCCTTCCTCGCTGCGCTCGAACAGCATCTGCTCGCCAACACAGATACCGAGAAAAGGCTTGTCCTGCGCCGCCTGCACAACCGCGCTACGCAGGCCGCGAGAATCGAGTTCGCGCATGCAGTCGGGCATCGCCCCCTGGCCGGGAAAAACCACGCGCTCGGCAGCAGCCACAACGGCCGGGTCGGCCGTAACAACGACCGGCGTGGCGCCAGCGACATGCTCCAGCGCCTTCGACACCGAACGCAGGTTGCCCATACCGTAGTCGATGACGGCGATAGTCACAGCGTGCCCTTGGTCGACGGCATGCAGCCGGCCATGCGCGGATCGGGCGTCACGGCCATGCGCAAGGCACGACCGAAGGCCTTGAAAATGGTTTCCGCCTGGTGATGGGCGTTCTTGCCGCGCAGATTGTCGATGTGCAACGTCATACCGGCATGGTTGACCAGGCCGTGGAAAAATTCGGAAACCAGATCGACGTCGAACTGGCCGATCATCGCCCGCGTAAATTCGACATGCAGTTCCAGACCCGGACGCCCCGAGAGATCGATGACGACGCGCGACAGCGCCTCGTCCAGCGGCACGTAACTGTGGCCGTAGCGGGTCAGCCCCTTCTTGTCGCCCCAGGCCTTGGCCAGCGCCTGGCCGAAAGTAATGCCGATATCTTCGACCGTGTGATGGGCATCGATATGCAGATCGCCGTTGGCGGTGACATCGAGGTCGATCAGGCCATGGCGGGCGATCTGGTCGAGCATGTGATCGAGGAACGGTACGCCGGTGGCGAACCTGCCCTGACCGGTACCGTCGAGATCGAGACGCACGGTAATCTGCGTCTCCAGGGTGTTACGGGTGATTTCAGCTTGCCGCATGGCGAAAGGCTTCGAAAACGTTGGATTGGAGCGGCATGATACCATTTTGACTTCAATTCAAACCCGCAAAATCCCATGAGCCGCTTCTGGAGCCAGGTCGCCCGCGACCTCACCCCCTACGTGCCGGGCGAGCAGCCCAAGATCGCCAATCTGATCAAGCTCAACACCAACGAGCACCCCTGCCCACCCTCGCCGAAAGTCGTCGCCGCGATACGTGCCGAACTGGGTGACGACGGCGCCCGTCTGCGCCTATATCCGGATCCGAACGCCGATCTGCTGAAGACCGCCATCGCCAGCCGCTACGCTGTCACGCCACAGCAGGTCTTCGTCGGCAACGGCTCCGACGAGGTGCTGGCACATATCTTCATGGCGCTGCTCAAGCATGAACAGCCGATCCTCTTCCCGGACATCACTTACAGCTTCTACCCGGTCTATTGCGGCCTCTATGGCGTCGCGCACCGCACCGTGCCGCTCGCCGACGATTTCTCGATCAACCCCACGGATTACTGCAATCAAGCCAATGGCGGCATCATCATCGCCAACCCGAATGCACCGACCGGGCGCCTGCTGCCGCTGGCGGAGATCGAACGCATCGCCGCCGCCAATCCACAATCCGTTGTCGTCATTGACGAGGCCTATGTCGACTTCGGTGGCGAGTCGGCGATTCCGCTGACCGCCCGCCATGACAATCTGCTGGTCGTGCACACCCTTTCCAAGTCGCGCTCACTGGCCGGCCTGCGCGTCGGTTACGCGATTGGCCACGGGGATCTGATCGAAGCGCTGGAACGAGTCAAGAACAGCTTCAACTCCTATCCGCTCGACCGCCTGGCCATCGTCGGCGCTACTGCCGCCATCGCGGATCAGGAATATTTCGAGAAAGCCAGCCAAGAGGTGGTTGCCACCCGTGAACAACTGATCGCGGAGCTGGCCGCTCTAGGCTTCGAGGTACTGCCCTCAGCCGCCAATTTCATCTTCGCCCGCCACCCGCAACGAGATGCTGCAGAGCTCGCCAAGGCATTGCGCGAACGCAACATCATCGTCCGTCACTTCAAGCTGCCGCGCATCGACCAGTTCCTGCGCATCACGATAGGCAGCCGTGCGGAGTGCGCAACCCTGGGGGCCATCCTATCTGACATTCTCTCCTGATCTGTAGGGCACATCGCTGCCCTGCGATGGGGCCGAGCGCTAAGACTGACTGGTATTATTGTCGCTTGTCATTTCCGACCCTGGCTTAAGTCCCCATGCGCCTCCTCACCAAGATTCTGCTGACGGCCAGTATTGCTGCCTTGTCATTGCCTGCTGCGCCGGCCGATTCCAAGGCATCACGCTATTATGAAGACGCCCTTTCGCGCTACGAGCGCAAGGATCTGTCGGGCGCTATCGTCCAGCTCAAAAACGCCATCCAGGCCGACCAGAAAATGCTGGCGGCGCACATGCTACTGGGTAAAGCACTGCTTGCTTCTGGCGACCCCATCGGTGCAGAAGTCGAATTCGAGGAGTCGCTGCGCCAGGGCGTAAGTCGTACTGAGGTCGTTCCGCTGCTGGGTCAAGCCTATTTGCTCCAAGGAAAGTACGATGTGCTGCTTGAGCGCGTGACCGCTGGTGGCCTCCCCCTAGCCCAGCAGGTCGATGTGCTCGTTCTGCGCGCCAACGCCCAGGCCGAAAGGGAAAACACCCCAGTGGCGCTGAAGACCTTGGACGAGGCGCTGCTGGTTGATCCGCGTTCCGTTGCAGTTCGTCTGGCCCAGGCAACACTCAACATGCGCCAGGGCAATCTCGCCCTGGCCAACAAGCAGGTCGACGAGGCCCTGTCGATGGCGCCGAACAATGCGGCCGCCTGGAACATCCGCGGTTCATTGCAACAGTCGGCCGGCGATCGCCAAAGCGCCTTGGCGTCCTATACAAAGGCATCAACGCTCCAACCTGAATACCTGGATCCGCGACTGGCGCGCGCAGGCCTTTTGCTCGACCTCGGCCGCGTCGATGAAGCCGACCGCGAACTGCTGGCGATCAAGAAGATCGTGCCGCTGGAGCCCCGTGCCTCTTATTTGCGTGCTTTGATCGCGACACGTCTCGGCGACAAGGGGGCAGCCAGGGCGGCACTCGAGGAGGTTACGCGCCTGCTCGATCCGGTTCCTGTGGCCGTGCTGGTAAACAACAAGCAAATGCTGCTGCTCAATGCCACGGCGCACTACGATTTGGGCAACAAGGAGAAGTCATCCGACAAACTCTCCATCTTTTTGCGCCGCTACCCCGGTGACTCTGCCGGGACAAAGCTGCTCGCCAGACTTTATCTCGACGCAGGCAACCATTCCGGCGCCATCATTTTGTTGGAACCGCTCAGGCGCCGGACACCGAACGATCCGCGGACTCTCGCTTTGCTGGGTATTGCCTACATGCAGGCCGGCAACCATCAAGGCGCTACCGAACTCCTGGATCAAGCTGTACGGCACTCCGGCGGCGCCGCCGATATCCGTACCGATTTCGGCATCAGCCTGGCCAGCAGCGGCAAGGTCGATCAGGCGATTGCGCAGTTGGACCAGGCGTGGGCCGCCGACAACAAGCAGTCGCGCACCGGAATGTTCCTTAGCTCACTCTACTTGCGTGTCGGCCAGCCAAAGAAAGCGCTCGAAGTTAGCGAGACCATGGCCAGGAGCGATTCTTCGAATCCGGCAGTGCTCAACATGCTCGGCATCGCCCTGGTTGCCACGGGTGATCGAGCTGGCGGACGCAAGGCCTACGAGAAGGTTCTGGCAAGAAATCCGGGCCACTCCGGGGCGGTCTTGAACCTCAGCTCGCTGGACATGGCGGAGGGCAAACCAGAAGCTGCGCGCCAACGACTGCTCGGCCTGCTGAAGGCGGACGAGAAAAACATCGAAGCGATGATGGAATTGGCGTCAATTGAGGAAAAAGCGAATCGCCCTGACGAGGCGGCCCGCTGGCTCGACCGGGCGCGCGTACAACCGAAAGGCGCAATTGCGGCAGGAAACCGGCTCGCCGAATTGCACCTGCGGACAGGAGCGATCGACAAGGCACTGGAAGTTGCCAAGGAGGTTTTGCTACGCGCCCCGGAAAACCTCACGACTCTGGGATTGGTTGCTCGGGCACAGCTAGTCAAGGGAGACAGCAAGGCCGCCCGACAAACCCTGACCGACATGGCTCGCTATGCAAACTACGATCCGGCAGCCCAGCTCGAGGTCGCTCGACTGCAGGTGCTGGCCAACAATGCTTCGGGCGCCAACTACAGTCTGGAAAAAGCGCTCAGCACGCAACCGGATTTTCTGCCGGCGCTTATTCTGCTTACAGAGATCGAAATTCGGCAACGCGAGTTTGCCAAGGCCGAACAGCGGATCAAGCAAATTGGCGCAAAGTCCGCCGGTGAGGCCATCGCATTGCGCCTCCAGGGTGACCTGGCGATGGCGCGCGGGCAACAAAATGTGGCGCTGACCGCCTACGCCAATGCCCTGAAAAAGGACGACAGCGCCGATATGGCCTTGCGTTTGTTCCGTGCTCATGCCGCAGCTGCTGACTTGGCTAAAGGCGCGGCCTTCCTCAAAATATGGCTGAAAAAGCATCCGGACAACGCCTTGATCCTGCGCACCATCGGCGATGCCGAGTTGCAGTTGGGGAATCTTGCCGCCGCCCGAACGGCCTACGAAAGTCTCCTCAAGCTGCAGCCGGACGAGGCCTTGGTATGGAACAACTTGGCGCACGTAGCTTCCGCGCAAAATGACAAATCTGCAAACAGCTTCGCCGAGCGCGCTTACGCCCTGCGCCCCAACGATCCCGTGGTGATTGATACCCTCGGCTGGCTTTTGTTCCGCCAAGGACAGGTTGACCGTGGACTGGCACTACTGCGCGACGCCCGCCTGCGCGCATCAAGCAACCCTGAAATCCGTTACCACCTTGCGGCGGCCTTGGCCAAGAGCGGGAGAACTGCGGAGGCGCGTGAAGAGGTTGCTCAGGCATTGAAAATGGCCTCTTCGTTCCCCGGTATTGAGGATGCTCGGCGGCTGCAAAACGAACTGAGCAAATAAGCAAAGAATCAACGAGGCCAGTCACGCTGCCGGATGGATCATTTAACCGATAGTTTTGAAACTGTCGGTAATTTTTACACTCCGTTTTCGCCTTGATAACGTTCTTGTTTTAAATCAGTAAGATAAAGTTTGGCACAAAGCATGCTTCTAAAATGCCGAATGTTCATCTTTGCTTCGATAGTACTGTCGTAAAAGCGAAGACGGATCGAGACTGCATCACTTGGAGTTGCACATAATGAATTTGAAATCACTGCGCATGCTTCTTGGTATCGGCTTGATTGCCGTGGCCGGGCACGTTTGGGCAACAGTGGCGCCGAGTCACACGAATGACACTTGGCAGGACATCTCCAGCATAACGTGGAGCACTGACGGTACCAATTGGGGAAACTCGGCCTCCCTTGTTGTCGGACAATCCGTCGAGTTCAAGGTCGCGATGCACAAGACCAACATCGGCAACCACTACGCCGATTTCGTCAAGGTATGGATCGACTGGAACGGGGACGCGGCACTCGACAACACCAGCGAGGTTCTTCTGGCCGACTACCGTGTTGCAAATGCATCCTATCGCGACTGGAATTTGCCAGAGAGGCTTGATGGCGGCACTTACGAGTTCCGCAGCAGTTCTTTCGTCGTGACAAACGCCATGATAGGCACCCACGACCTGCTGGCTCGCGTGACGTGCTCGGATTCCTTGCTCGGCAATTGGGGCGAACAATGGAAAACCGCCTATACGCAGGATGAGGCCGCTTGGTACAAGAACAACTTCTTGCCAACGGGCAACCTTTACCAAGGGGAACTTAATCGCGGCACGCTTACAGTGACAGCAGCGAATACCGTTCCAGAACCAGGTACGCTGGCGCTACTTGCCGTGGCGATGCTGGGAATGGGCTTGCGAAGGAAACTGGCAAACCGCCACGATTGACAGAATCACCCAAAAAGAAAAAATCGCCAGGTTGGTTACCTGGCGATTTTTTTGCTGCGGGGACACCCTGGAGATTGCACTAAACCACGCCAAGCATCCCGCAGGCGGCACCTGCAACGATCAGCCAAAGTGGGTGCAGGCCAGTTTTGATCGACAGAATGCTCGTGGCCAGCAACAGCAACCAGCCGCCTCGCGCAAGTCCGACCGAATTGGCGATCAGTGTCGCCCCGGAAAACACCAGGCCGACTGCCAGCGGCGCCACGCCCAGGCTGAGTGCTTTCTGCCAGCGCTTGCCGGCGAAGCTCTCCCAGCGATCGATCAACAGATAGATCAGCACACTCATCGGCAGGCACATGGCCAGCGTCGCCGCAAGCGCCCCAGCCAGGCCGGCGACCTTCCAGCCGATCAGCGTGACGACCAGCACATTCGGCCCCGGCGCTGCCTGGGCGATGGCGTAGAGATGGGTGAAGGTGGTGTCATCGAGCCAGCCATGCTGGACGACGACGACGCGGTGCATCTCCGGCAGCAGCGCTGTCGCGCCGCCAAAGGCGACGAAGGAGAGGATCACGAATTCGACGAACAGCGCCAGAACGATCATCAGCACCGCCCCAGCCGCCACCAGGCGACACCACCCGACAGCATGAGGCCGCCGAGCATCACCCAGAGCATTGGCAAGCGCAGACCGGCAATAGCTATGACGACCAGCGCTGTTAACGGTAGAAAGAACGCCTTGTCGCGCAGCGCACTGCCCATGCGCCATGCCATCCCGAACAACAGCCCAGCACCGGCTGCGGCAATACCGCGCAGCATGGACTGCACCACTGGCAACTCACCGTAACGATCATAAAGGAGGGCCAGTAGAAGGACGACAACCAACGGCCCGGCGAGCAACCCGAGCGGCGCAACGATGGCGCCAGCCAGCCCGCCATGACGCTTACCGACGACCACCGCCAGATTGACCACATTCGGCCCGGGGAGAAACTGGCAAAGTCCGAGTTGGCTATTGAACTCCTCCGCGGTCATCCAGCGCCGCTGATCGACCAGCATTCGGCGCGCAAACGGCAGCACGCCACCGAAGCCAGACAGGCCAACGGAGGAGAAACCGAGAAAAAGCGCCCGGAGATCCGGGCGCGGGGGAGTTTCAGTTTTTTCCACGGGCGACCGCAGAAATGTCAGGAAATCAGTCTTCCAGCCGGAACTCGGCCGATTTCGCGTGCGCCGGCAGGCCTTCGCCGTGCGCCAGCGTCGACGCGATGCGTCCGAGTGTCTGGGCGCCGGCCTTTGAGACTTTGATCAGGCTGGTCCGCTTCTGGAAGTCATAGACGCCGAGCGGCGACGAGAAGCGTGCCGAGCCGGAGGTCGGCAGCACATGGTTGGGGCCGGCGCAGTAGTCGCCAAGCGACTCCGAGGTGTAATGGCCGATAAAGATGGCACCAGCGTGATGGATCTTCTCGACCCAAGGGTCGGGGTTGTCGAGCGCCAGTTCCAGGTGTTCCGGCGCGACGCGGTTGGCGATGGCCACCGCTTCGTCCATGTCGCGCACCAGAATGAAGGCGCCGCGATCGGTCAGCGAGGTGCGAATGACCTCCTGACGCGGCATCGTCGGCAGCAATTTCTCAATGCTCGCCTGGACCTTGTCGATGAAGGCGGCGTCGGTGCAGATCAGGATGGACTGCGCCAGTTCGTCGTGCTCGGCCTGCGAGAACAGGTCCATCGCCAGCCAGTCCGGGTTGCCTGAACCATCGGACACGACGAGGATTTCCGACGGCCCGGCGATCATGTCGATACCGACGATGCCAAAAACCCGGCGCTTGGCGGTAGCAACATAGGCGTTGCCGGGGCCGACGATCTTGTCCACCTGCGGCACGGTTTCGGTACCGTAGGCCAGCGCGCCGACGGCCTGGGCACCACCGATGGTAAACACGCGGTCGACGCCGGCCAGGCAGGCGGCGGCCAGCACCAACTGGTTATGCTCGCCGCCTGGCGTCGGCACGACCATGATCAGCTCCTTGACGCCGGCGACCTTGGCCGGAATCGCGTTCATCAATACCGACGACGGGTAGGCCGCTTTGCCACCCGGCACATAGAGACCAACGCGGTCAAGCGGGGTGATCATCTGGCCGAGCAGGGTGCCATCGGCTTCGGTATACGACCAGCCTTCCAGCTTCTGCCGCTCGTGGTAGAAGCGAATACGCCCGGCGGCAGCTTCCAGTGCGGCGCGGCGCTCAGCGGACAGACCGGCGAGCGCCACCTGCAACTCGGGCTGGCCGAGTTCGAGATCCATCATCGCAGCAACCGCCAGACGGTCGAATCTATTGGTGTATTCGACTACAGCGGCATCGCCACGCTTTTTTACATCAGCCAGGATGCCGGCGACCGTACGCTCGATGTTTTCGTCAGCCGCCGCCTCAAAGGCCAGCAGCTCCTTCAGCTTCGCCGAAAAATCGGCATCGGTCGTAGCAAGGCGCTTGATCGCGGGCATGGTGCTTATTTCTCCACTGCCTGACTAAAGGCGTCGATGATCGGTTGCAGAGTTTCGCGCTTGACCTTCAGCGCCGCCTGATTGACCACCAGACGCGAGGAAATGTCCATGATGTGTTCGCACGCGAGCAGCTTGTTGGCCTTCAACGTGCCGCCGGTGGACACCAGATCAACGATGGCATCGGCCAGGCCGGCCAGCGGCGCCAGTTCCATCGAGCCATAGAGCTTGATCAGGTCGACGTGCACACCCTTGCTGGCGAAATGTTCGCGCGCCGTCTTGATGTACTTGGAGGCAACTTTCAGGCGGTTGCCCTGGCGCACGGCGCTGGCGTAGTCAAAACCTTCCGGCACGGCAACCATCATCCGGCATTTGGCGATCTTCAGATCGAGCGGCGAGTAGAGGCCCTCGCCACCATGCTCGATCAGCACATCCTTGCCGGCCACGCCGAGATCAGCGGCACCATACTGGACATAGGTCGGCACATCGGTAGCGCGGACGATGACGACGCGTACTTCAGGACGATTGGTCTCGATGATCAGCTTGCGCGAGGTTTCCGGATTCTCGCTCGGCACTATGCCAGCGGCGGCCAGCAAAGGCAGGGTTTCATCGAAGATGCGGCCCTTGGAAAGGGCGATGGTGATACCGGTCACGGGCGGTCTCGCGAGCAAAAGGGCGATTTTAACGCAAAGGGGCCGCAGTCACCGCGGCCCCAAAAGCAAAAAGCCCGGCAAGCCGGGCTTTCGATACAGGCGTATCCGGTAGCTTATTCAGCCGGGCGGATGTTTGCAGCCTGCTTGCCCTTCGGGCCATTGACGACGTCGAAGGTCACCTTCTGGTTCTCGGCCAGGGTCTTGAAACCATTGCCTTGAATAGCGGAGAAGTGAGCGAAGAGGTCTTCACCACCTTCGGACGGGGAAATAAAGCCAAAACCCTTGGCGTCGTTAAACCACTTGACGGTACCATTTGCCATTGCATGCATCCTTGGAAAAAATTAAATAAACACGAGAACCAAGACCGAGGAGCTGACAAACCGATTACGGTGCAGGAACAACACACTGCCTGGAAATCCCGAGGCTCAAAGTATGGGGCAGTATGAGCGGAACGCAAAGCCTTTTTTTTCTTTTTTCAATTCCCGCTGGTAAAAACAGGAACTCCCCCCTGGAAACAACAGCCGATGCACTGGGCAAACGGCTGATCAGCAAGCCTCAGCGCACTCGTTTGACGGCCGCGCCAAGCTGAGTAAGCTTCTCCTCGATCCGCTCGTAGCCACGATCTAGGTGGTAAATTCGGTCGATCAGCGTCTCCCCCTTGGCGACCAGGCCAGCGATGACCAGCGAAGCCGAGGCGCGCAGATCGGTGGCCATCACCGTCGCCCCCTCGAGACCGTCCACACCGCGGACGATGGCGTTATTGCCCTCGATCTGGATGTTGGCACCCAAACGCATCAGCTCGTTCACGTGCATGAAGCGGTTTTCGAAAATGGTTTCGCGAATGGTGGCGACACCGTCGGCGACGCAATTGATGGCCATGAACTGCGCCTGCATGTCGGTCGGAAAGGCCGGATACGGTGCCGTGCGCAGGCTGACCGCCTTCAGGCGCGCCGGGGCGACCAGACGGATGGCGTCGCGCTCGACAGTGATGTCACAGCCGGCATCCATCAGCTTGTCGACGACAGTGTCGAGATAGGCGGCAGAGGTTTTCGTCAAACGCACGGAGCCACCGGTGACAGCGGCGGCACATAGGTAGGTACCGGTCTCGATACGGTCCGGCATGATCGAATGCGTTGCACCGTGCAGCTTGTCCACACCCTGGATGCGGATCACGTCGGTGCCGGCACCGGAAATGCGCGCGCCCATGCTGACCAGGCAGTTGGCCAGATCGACCACTTCCGGCTCGCGCGCGGCGTTCTCGATGATCGTCTCGCCTTCAGCCAGGCAGGCAGCCATCATCAGGTTCTCAGTCCCTGTGACGGTAACCATGTCGGTGCAGATACGTGCACCTTTCAGACGGGTCGCCTTGGCATGCACATAGCCCTGCTCAACGGTGATCTCGGCACCCATCGCCTGCAGCCCCTTGATGTGCTGGTCGACCGGCCGGGCGCCGATGGCACAGCCACCCGGCAGCGAAACCCGTGCCTCGCCACAGCGAGCGACCAGCGGGCCAAGAACGAGGATCGAGGCGCGCATGGTCTTGACCATCTCGTAGGAGGCAACCGCATTGGTCAGGCCGCTGCCGTCGAGGACCAGCCCGGCAACTCCCTCCATGGTGACACCGACACCCATATCGCCGAGCAGGCGCAGCATCGTCGAGATGTCGTTGAGATGCGGCACATTGGTCAGCTGCAGGGGCTCGGCGCTGAGCAGCGAGGCACAGAGAATTGGCAGGGCGGCGTTCTTGGCACCGGAGATGGCGACTTCGCCGGACAGCGGCTGGCCGCCCTTGATCAACAACTTATCCACGCTGGGAACTCCATTCTTCCGGGGTCAGGGTCTTGAAGGAAAGGGCATGAAGTTCGCCGGAATCGAAATTTGCCTTGAGAATTTTGTTCACATGCTGCTGACGCTGCACGCGATTCTTGCCGACGAATTCGGCACTGACGATGAGGGCGGAGAAATGCTGGCCGTCACCGTCGAGTTCGAGATGGTCGCAATGCATCCCGGCGAGGATGAGTTGCTTGATTTGTTCGGGATGCATCATGTGGGATTCAGCCTCTGAGTTTCCAGCCGCGCTTGAGGAGTTGCAGCGTCAGCCCGGTGACGGCGGCGAAGCAGGCGAAGACGGCGCCAAAACTGACCAGTGGCGACACGTCGGAGACGCCGAAAAAGCCATAGCGGAAGCCGTCGATCATGTAAAAGACGGGATTGTAATGCGACACGCCCTGCCAGAATGGGGGCAAGGTATAAATCGAGTAGAAGACGCCGGAGAGCATGGTCAGCGGCATGATCAGGAAATTCTGAAAAGCCGCCAACTGGTCGAACTTCTCCACCCAGATGCCGGCAATCATGCCCAGGGCGCCGAACAGCGCACCGCTGATGACGGCGAAAGCGATGATCCATAGCGGCGCCACGACCTGCAGGTCGACGAACCAGACGGTCGCCAGCAACACGCCGACGCCGACCATCAGACCGCGCGCCATGGCCGCCAGCACGTAGGCGGCGAAAAAGGCGCTGTAGGGAATCGGCGGCAGCAGGACGAAGACGATGGAGCCGGTGATCTTGGCCTGGATCAGGCTGGATGACGAGTTGGCGAAGGCGTTCTGCAACACCTGCATCATCACCAGGCCGGGAACCAGGAAACTGGTGTAGGACACACCATGCACCCGCACATGATCCTCCAGCACATGACCGAAGATCAGCAGGTAGAGCAAAGCCGTCAGCACTGGTGCCGCCACGGTCTGGAAGGCGACCTTCCAGAAACGCAGCATCTCCTTTTCGAACAGGGTCCAGAAACCGATCATGCCCGCATCGTCCGCATGAACACCTCTTCCAGCGAGGCGCCCGGATGTTCGGCCATCAGGTTGGCCGTGGTGTCGAGCGCCACCACCCGCCCCTGCTTCATCAGCGCGATGCGATTGCACAGCGCCTCGGCTTCTTCCAGATAGTGCGTGGTCAGGATGATGGTATGGCCCTCGGCATTGAGCCGACGAATGAATTGCCACAGCCCCTGGCGCAATTCGACATCGACGCCGGCGGTCGGCTCGTCAAGCACCATGACCGGCGGCTTGTGCACCAGCGCCTGGGCCACCAGTACGCGCCGTTTCATGCCACCCGACAGGCGACGCATGTTGGTGTCGGCCTTGCCCGTCAGATCGAGGTTGGCGAGGATCTCGTCGATCCAGTCGTCGTTCTTGCGGATGCCAAAGTAGCCGGACTGGATGCGCAGCGTCTCGCGGACGCTGAAAAATGGATCAAAAACCAGTTCCTGCGGCACCATGCCGAGCCGTCGCCGAGCCTCGCGAAACTCGCTGACGACATCGTAGCCCATGACTTTCAGCGAACCGGAATCGGCGCGAAGAAGTCCGGCCAGGGTCGAAATCAGCGTCGTCTTGCCAGCGCCGTTCGGCCCGAGCAGGCCAAAGAACTCACCTTCGCCGATCTCGAGCGAGACCCCGGCCAGTGCTTTCAGCGAACCGAAATGCTTGACGACGTCGACGATGGAAACAGCGGCAGTCATGGACGCCCTCAGGCGAGAGGCAGCAGTTCGCTGACGCCGTACAGTTCGGCCAGCGAGGCAACCCCCGCCGGGATATTGACGAAGCTGACAGTGGCCCGAGCCTTCGCCGCGGCACGCAGCCAGCCGAGCATGACCACGATGGCTGACGAATCGGCCTCGCTGACACCGGAGAAATCGAACACCTGTTCGCCGGGTTGCAGGGCGGCGCAGCCGGCCGCGAGCAGGCGGCGCGAGTTGTCCATGGTCAACGACGCGGTAACCAGCAAGCGACCGCCACGACGTTCGATCATTTCTTCTCGGCCTTGGCCTGGTTGGCTTCCAGGGAGCGGTTCTTGGTGGCGATGGACGCGATGAGGCCGTCGACGCCGCCGGCGCGGACTTCCTGAGCGAACTGGTCGCGGTAGTTGGTAACCAGGCTGATGCCGGCGACCGTCACGTCATAGACCTTCCAGACGCCATCCCGAAGCTCCAGGCTGTAATCGAGCTGGATCGGCTTGTTGCCCGGCTGCTGGACTTCGGTACGGACCAACACATCGGTTTCCTCTGGCTTCATGCGGAAGGGTTTGTAAACAACTTTCTGGTTGCGGTAGCCGGTCAGCGCATTGGCGTACGTGCGGACCAGCAGCGTCTTGAATTCAGTGGCCAGTTGCTGCTGCTGTTGTGGCGTCGCCTTGCGCCAGTCCTTGCCCACGGCCAAGGCCGTCATGCGACGGAAATTGAAGTGCGGCAGGACCTTCTTGTCCACCAGATCGATCACCTTGTCTGTGCTGCCGTTCTGGATCTCGCGATCCTTGTGGATGATCTCGAGCACATCCTCGGTGACCTGCTGAACCAGATCGTTGGGCGCCTGCTGGGCGAAAACCGGCAGGGAGAGGCAGGCAGCGGCGGCCAGGGCGAGGAGGTTTTTCATCATGGACATGTGGGTTCGCTGAAATCAGTAGTCGTCATCGAGGCGCGGCGGGCGACCATCGTGAATCTGGTTGAGGCGTCGCTGCAGATAAGCGTCGCGAATATAGGCATATTTGTCGAGCGCCGCTTCCTCGACCACCCGGTCGGAAGGCAGCAGGCTGGCGCGGATATCGACGAAACGAACGATCGACACAGCGTCGCGCACGCCAGTGGGGTCGAAGTAGCGCACCGGATCGGCAGCATAGTCTACGCCCCAGCCGGCGGTATCGCGCAGCGTCCGCGGCCCGATCACCGGCCAGAAGACGAAGCCACCATCCCCGACACCCCAGACGGCCAGCGTCTGGCCGAAATCTTCGTCGTGCCGCTCCAGGCCCAGCTCACTGGCAACATCGAAAAGACCGAAGATGCCGATGGTGGAATTGATCAACAGGCGCCCAAAATCGATTCCGGAATCAGCAAACTTGCCCTGCAGCGCACTATTGACCCCAACCCACAGCATGCCGGTGTTACCAAAGAAATTGCCGACCGCCGCCTTCACCGGCAATGGTGTAGCTCGGTCGTAAACCTGGGCGACCGGCTTGGCGGCATATTTGTCGACCACCTCGTTGACGGCGAACATGCTCCGGTTGAACCCTTCGTAGGGATCGCGCGGGTTACCTTCGCCGAACGCAGCGCCGCCGGCGACGAGCAGGCCGGCAGCCAGCAGGGCGCGACATGCCGGGACGATCGAAGGTGCCTTACGCATCATTTGCTTTCCTGTCCTTCCGAAGCCTTGCTGAAAAGAAACTGGCTGATCAATTTTTCCAGAACCACGGCCGATTGGGTTTTCGAAATTGTATCGCCAGGTTTCAGCATTGCCTCATCACCGCCGACATCGAAGCCGACATATTGCTCGCCGAGCAGACCGGCCGTGTAAATCCCGGCGAAGGTATCGCGCGGAAATACGTAGCGGCCGTCGACATTCATCGTTACGACAGCCTCGTAGGTCACCGGATCGAAGCCGATTTCCGCCACCCGGCCGACAACCACGCCGGCACTCTTGACCGGTCCACGCACCTTGAGACCGCCGATATTGTCGAACTTGGCCTGCAGCGTGTAAGTCTCCGACAGGTGAGCGGATGAAAGATTGCCGACCTTGAGCGCCAGAAACATCAGCGAGGCAATGCCGATGGCGACGAAAATGCCGACCCAGAGGTCGAGAACGGTACGGTTCATGAAGTTCCCCGGAACATGAACGAAGTCAGAACGAAATCCAGCGCCAGAATGGCCAGCGCCGAGGTCACCACAGTACGCGTGATGGCCCGCGACACGCCCTCGGCGGTCGGTACGGAATCGTAGCCTTCGAAAACGGCAATCAGCGAAACCGCGATGCCAAACACAAAACTTTTGATCACGCCATTGACAATGTCGTAACGAAAATCGACGCCGGCCTGCATCTGCGCCCAGAACGCCCCTTCATCAACACCGATGAAGACAACGCCGATCAGCCAGCCACCGAGCACGCCCATGGCCGAGAACAGCGCGGCCAGCAGCGGCATGGCGATGACCCCGCCCCAGAAGCGCGGGGCGACGACGCGGGCGATCGGATTGACCGCCATCATGTCCATCGCCTTCAACTGCTCGGTCGTCTTCATCAGGCCGATCTCGGCGGTGATCGAAGAACCGGCGCGCGAGGCGAAGAGCAGCCCGGCGACCACCGGACCGAGTTCGCGTACCAGCGACAGCGCCACCAGAATGCCGAGCGCTTCCGTCGAACCATAGCGCTGCAGCGTTTCATAACCCTGCAACCCGAGTACCAGACCGACAAACAGGCCGGAGACGGAAATGATCAGCAGCGACAGCACACCACTGAAATAGACTTCGCGCGCAATCAGTTGCGGGCGCCGGAACAAGGCCCCCGAGAAACGCAGGATGGCGAACAGGAAACGGGCGGCAAAGCCCAGGCGCCAGATGCGATCAATTACGGAATGGCCTAGTTTGCGCAGGAGAGCGGCGGGATCAGCCATGCGCCACTCCGGGAAGGAATTCGTCGCGCACCGACGGCGCCGGGTAATCGAAGCTCACCGGGCCATCCACCTCGGCATGAATGAACTGGTGCACGAAGGGATCGCGCGAGGCGCGCAGTTCGTCGGGCGTACCCTCGGCGACGATCCGCCCGCCGGAGACAAAATAGACATAATCGACGATGAGCAGCGACTCCTGCACGTCGTGGGTGACCATGATCGAGGTCGCGCCGAGGGCGTCGTTCAGCTTGCGGATCAACTGGCCGATGACCCCGAGCGCGATCGGATCGAGGCCGGCAAACGGTTCGTCGTACATGATCAACATCGGATCGAGGGCCACCGCCCGGGCCAGCGACACACGGCGCGCCATGCCGCCGGAAAGTTCGCCGGGCATCAGGCGATGTGCTCCGCGCAGACCGACGGCGGCCAGCTTCATCAGTACGAGGTCGCGAATCATCGCTTCCGTCATGTCCGTGTGTTCGCGAATCGGGAAGGCCACGTTGTCGAATACCGACATGTCGGTGAATAACGCACCGAACTGGAACAGCATGCCCATCTTGCGGCGCAGGCCATACAACTCGTCGTGCGACATTTCCGAAACGCGGTGCTTGTCCAGGCGCACGCGTCCGCCGGTCGGCCGCAACTGACCTCCGATGCAGCGCAGCAGTGTGGTCTTGCCACAGCCCGAGCCGCCCATGATGGCCACCACCTTGCCGCGCGGAATCTTCATGTTGATTCCCTGCAGCACCGGTCGCCCGTCATAGCTGAAATGCAGGTCTTCGATATCGACCAGAATGTCGTCCGACAAGTCGCTTTCCTTGGAAAAAGTCGCCGGATTTTAACAGATGCCCCGGCCAACGCCCTGAGGCGACAAGGCTATAATCAGACAAATTTCATATGGAATGTTGCGTCCTTGTCTGCCGCCAAGCCCCTGCTGCTGATCGTCGACGACGACTCGCTGATCACCGAATCGCTCAGTTTCGCCTTCGCCCAGACCTTCGACGTGGTTACCAGCCATTCGCGGCCGCACGCCCTGAGCCTGCTCCGCCAGCTCCGCCAGCCACCGCAACTGGCTCTTGTAGATCTTGGCCTGCCGCCTTTTCCGCACCGTGCTGACGAAGGTTTCGCGCTGATCGGCGACCTGCTCGCCTTGGCGCCGGAGATGAAGATCATCGTTCTCACCGGCCAGAATGATGCCGACAACGCCCGCCATGCCCGCACCCTCGGCGCCATCGACTTCGTCGGCAAGCCCTGCGACCCGGGGCACCTGGCCGCCTTGTTCACCCAGGCCATGGATTTCGCCGAGCCGCAACCGGCATCGGCGACCGTCGGCCTGGTCGGCGACAGCCTGCCAATGCAACGCCTGCGCCTGCAACTCGGCCAGTATGCCGACCTCGATTTCCCCGTCCTCATCGAAGGCGAATCGGGCAGCGGCAAGGACATCGTCGCCAGCTACCACCTGCACCAGCTGACCACCCGCCGCGACAAACCCTTTCTCGCCCTCAACTGTGCCGCCATCTCGCCGGCCCTGCTCGAGCCGACGCTGTTCGGCCACGCCCGCGGCGCGTTCACCGGCGCCACCGGCGCCAAATCCGGCTATTTCGAGGATGCCGACAGCGGCACCTTGTTTCTCGACGAAATCGGCGAATTGCCGCTCGAACTGCAACCCAAGCTGCTCCGCGTACTGGAAAACGGCGAATATCAGCGCGTCGGCGAAACCCAGACGCACGTCTCGACGGCCCGCATCATCGCCGCCACCAATCGCGACCTGCGCAAGGAAATTCGCGCCGGCCGCTTCCGCGCCGATCTCTACCACCGCCTGTCGGTCTTCTCCGTCGCCGTGCCCAGCCTGCGCGAAATGGGCGATGACCGCCTGCTCCTGCTCGAACATTTCGCCCGCCTCTATGCCGACAAGGCGCAACGCCCGCTGTTTACGCTTAGCCCGGCCGCCCGCCAGCTATGGATGCAATACAGCTTCCCCGGCAACGTGCGCGAACTGCGCAACATCGTCATCCGCCTGGCCGCCAGCCGCGCCGGCCAGGAAGTCGGGGCCGACCGTCTGCGCAGCGAATTTGACAGCGAAGACGAGGCCACCACCGGCGAGAGCCGTGGCCTGGCCGCCGACGACCTGGTTCAGGTACGCCAGGCGGCGCGCCGCCATCTGGAAAACGCCGACGTCCTCGATCTCGATGCCACCCTGGAGCTTTGGGAGCGCGGCTACATGGAAGCCGCCATTGAACTGAGCGGCGGTAACATCAGCCGTGCCGCCCGTCGTCTCGGCATCAACCGCACCACGCTCTACAACCGCCTGGAAGGCCGTAACCGCCGATGAGCCTTTATCTCGAACATTTTGGATTGCGCGAACCGCCTTTCCGCATTACGCCCCACACCGATTTCTTCTTCACCGGCGCCAACCGCGGCCCGACGCTCGATGCGCTGATCTACGCCATCACCCAGGACGAAGGCATCGTCAAGGTCACTGGCGAAGTCGGCAGCGGCAAGACCATGCTCTGCCGGATGCTGCTCGAACGCCTGCCGGCCAGCGTCGAAACGCTGTATCTGGCCAATCCATCGCTGTCACGCCAGGAAATCCTCGGCGCCATCGCCGACGAACTCGGCATCCCGACCGACGGCAAGGCCACCCACTCGCTCACCCGCGCCCTGCAGGAAGCGCTGATCGAACGCTACGCCGCCGGCAAGCGCGTGGTCATGCTGATCGACGAAGCGCATGCCATGCCCGCCGAGTCGCTGGAAGAAATCCGCCTGCTTTCCAATCTGGAATCGAAGGCCACCAAGCTGCTGCAGATCGCCCTCTTCGCCCAGCCGGAACTGGACGAACGGCTGGCCGCCAACGACATGCGCCAGTTGCGCGAACGCATCACCCAGCACTTCAACCTGGCACCGTTGAAGCAGGAGGATATTGCCGGCTATATCGAGTTCCGCCTGCGCGCCGCCGACTACCGTGGGCCCAATCCCTTCTCCGCCGCCGCCATCAAACAGATTGCCGAAATCTCGCTGGGTCTCTCCCGACGCATCAACATTCTCGCCGACAAGGCCTTGCTGGCCGCCTTCTCGAACGGCAGCCACCAAGTGGACAGCGCTGAGATCGCCATCGCCGCCCAGGATGCCCGTTTCCTGCCACTGCAAGGCCCATCGGCCGGTGCCAGAGCCCCGGCAGCCTGGCGCTGGCCGGCGCTGGCTGCCCTCGCCATCGCCCTGCTGGCCGGCGCCTTCCTGCTCGGTACGCGTACCGGCGGCAATGGTGATGAGGCAAGCACCGCCAGCCAGCCGTCCCGCGAAGCCACCCCGGCGCCGACCAGTGCCCGGGGCAAACCCTTGCGCTCGGGGACGGCGAATCCGACACCTGCCGTTAACCTGCGCTTCGGCCCACTCACTCGCACCCACATGGAACAGTATGCGGACTGGATCGAAAACGCTCCGCGCACCAGCTACTTCATCCAGTTGCTAGCCACGGATGCCACCCACACCGGCGAAATCGAAGGCTTCCTCGCTCGCGCCACTCAGCAACTCGACCCGGCAGCCATCCGCGCATACCGCTCCAGCCTCTCCGGACGCGACCGCGTCGGCGTCATCTACGGCGACTTCCCGACCCGTGAAGCGGCCGCCACTGCGATGCAGGTCCTGCCGGAATCGATCAAGGCCTCCCAGCCCTTCCCGCGTCAGGTTTCCCGCCTGCACTGAACGGTTTTCAATCATGACGTTACGCTGGGATACGTGCTAGCATCGGCGACGTTCCGGCCACCTGGCGCGCCGACAGTTGAGACAAGGTACAGTCCCGATGAAGATCGGATATTTCAGCGCAACGATTTTTTCCCTGACCCTGGCAGCCTGCGCGGCGCCAACGCCGCGCGAACCGCTCAAGGGCCACCTGAGCGCCGAGGCTAGTACGGCCCCTGCCACCCCGAACATCAGCACCGCCAGCATTCCCGCCCCCGTCCGCCAGACACTCGCCCTGCCCAAACCCCGCCCGCAAGCCAAGGCCGAAACCTACAGCGTCGTCGTCAACAACGTCCAGGTCCATGATCTGCTTTTCGCCCTGGCCAGGGACGCCAAGGTCAATGTCGACATCCATCCTGGCATCACCGGCGTCGTCTCGCTGAATGCCATCGACCAGACCCTGCCGCAATTGCTGACACGCATCGCCAAGCAGGTCGACATGCGTTTTGAACTGGATGGACCGAACCTGGCGGTGATGCCGGACACGCCGTTCCTGAAGCATTACAAGGTGGATTACGTGAACATGTCGCGCAACATGGCGGCGACTGTTTCGACTAACACACAGATCGAAACTGGCCTGCCTGGCAGTAGCGGCTCCGCGTCCATGGCCAGCGGAGCCAGTGGGAATGTTTCCAACTCGCGAATCGAGAATGCCTCGAAAAACCAGTTTTGGCTGTCACTGGAGAAAAACATCAAGGACATCCTGCGCGAAACGGACAAGATTCTGCCGGAAGGTTCCAGCGAAACCTTCGTCGAACAGAGTGCTGAACAGACAGCAACCGGCGCCGCCGCATTGCCACAAGCCGGTCGAAGCGCGGCCCAGACCATCGCCAACGCCCTGCAGTCCAATCCGGCCCCGTCGTCAAACAGCCAGCGCACCGGCACCGCGGTCTATCGCACCAGTACCTTCCGCGAAGCGGCCTCGGTCATCATGAACTCGGAAAGCGGCGTCATCACCGTCCGTGCCACCGGCCGGCAGCACGAAAGGATTCAGGAATTTCTCGACAGAGTGGTCAATTCGGCCAGCAAGCAGGTGCTGATCGAAGCCACCATCGTGGAAGTGACCCTGAACGACGGCTACGAACAAGGTATTGACTGGAATGAAATCAGCCGGGGCGGGTTGGTGAGTTTTGTCGGACGCCAATTAAACAGTCCCGCCAACATCAGCTATTCAAGAGCCAACGATCCCACCGCACTGATAACCATGCTGCAGACCTTCGGCACCACCAAGGTTCTCTCCAGCCCCCGACTATCCGTACTCAGCAATCAGACTGCCTTGCTCAAGGTTGTCGAAAACATTGTCTATTTCGAAGTCAAATCGGACATCACGCAGACGTCAGGCCTCGTTGGCGGCCAACCGATCAAGGCATTTACCACCACCCCGAAAACCGTGATGGTTGGACTGGTACTCGCCGTCACCCCGCAGATCAGCGACAGCGACAACGTGATCCTGAACGTGCGACCAACCATAACCAGCATCGCATCAATGATTCCGGACCCCAATCCGGAATTGACCATTCCCAACCTGGTGCCGCAAATCCGGACGCGGGAAATCGAGTCAATCATGCGCGTTGCCAGTGGCAACATCGCCATCCTGGGCGGCCTGATGGAAGACAAAATTGATTACAAGAACCAGCGCGTTCCCGGTCTTGGTCAGATCCCGATCGCCGGCGAGATTCTGAACAGCCGCAACAACATCGCCCGAAAATCCGAACTGGTCATCTTCCTGCGCCCCATCGTCATCAAGGACGCCAGTCTTGAAGGTGACTTTGCCGGCATGCGCGATTTCCTGCCTGGCGGCACGTTCTTCCGGCAGCCGAACGAAGCGCAGCCGTTCAATGTCGTTCCCAGCCGCTGAGAGCCGCGCATGAGCCTGTTGATGGATGCCCTCAAACGGGCTGAATCGAGCAAGCAGGAAGCGGCCCGCCAGCAGGCCGGCAAGGGTACGGCAGCGCCGGCTGCCGACGAGGGACTGACACTGGCGCCGCTGGCTGGCGAGACACCGACGGCGCCGAACCGGCCGCTACCTGATCTGGCTACGCATATAGACGCTGTCGATGCCGACCTCGCCCGTTCAGCCCAGGCGCGCCCTGCCGCCGAACCGGCCCCCGCCTTCGCCCATTCGGCTGCCAGCGGCCAGGCCATCGCCCGCAACGCCTTCGCTGCCAAGCTGACGCCCGAAGTCCCCAGCCGCGCCCCGCTCTGGCTGGCGCTCGGCGTTCTCGTCATCGGCGGCCTGGCCATCGCCGGCTATTTCTGGTTCCAGCTCAACGCGCTTGGCGGCGGCAGCCTGTCAGCGACCGGCTCACGCCCGCCAGCGCTCACCGCGCAGCCGCCGGTCGTCCCGCTGGCACCGCCGCCCCCGGTCCCGATGCTGGCGCCGCAAGTGGGCGAAGCAGAAGCCAGCTACACGGAAGTCGGTAGACTGCCGCCGCCGGAACCGCCGTTGCCACAGGTCGCACCGCTACGGCGTGAAGCGGCACCCGCCGCGCCGATTCGTCTGGCGCGCACGCCACCGGTCACCGACCCGGCCCTGACGCGCGCCCACCGGGCCTTGCAGGAAGGTCATCTGGACCAGGCAAACCACGATTTCCTGCAGGCTTTGCAGCGCGACCCGAACAATGTCGATGCCCTGCTCGCCCTAGCCGCCATTGCTCAGCACCAGGGCCGCGGCAACGAAGCGGAGGGCTGGCGGCAGCGCGCACTGGTCGCCGACCCGAGCAACCCGGCGACGCAGGCGGCGGTCCTCGGCGGCACGGCGGCCGGCACCGATCCGCTGAGCACCGAGAGCCGCTTGAAGACCCTGCTCGCTGCGCAGCCGCAATCGGCCGAGCTGAACTTCACGCTCGGCAACCTCTATGCCGGCCAGCGGCGCTGGGCCGAGGCGCAACAGGCCTACTTCAACGCCGTCGCCGCCGATGACGCCAACCCGGATTACCTGTTCAACCTGGCGATCAGCCTCGACCAGTTGCGCCAGCCGCGGCCGGCCGCCCAGCATTACCGGCTGGCGCTCGAGGCGGCGACTCGGCGACCGGCTGCCTTCGATACGGAACAGGCCCGGCGGCGCCTGGCCGAGCTCCAGCCCTGAGGCCGTCATGAGCACGTCGACGCTGCAACGCCGGCCGCTTGGCCAGATCCTGATCTCCGAAGGCATCCTCTCGGAAGACCAGTTGCGCATCGCGCTGCTCGAGCAGATGAAGCAGAACCAGCCGATCGGCAAGCTGCTGGTATCGCTCGGTTTCGTCACCGAGGCGACGCTGCGCCAGGCGCTGTCGGAGAGTCTCGGCAAGCAGAGCATCGACCTGTCGCATGCCGTCGTCGATCCGCTCGCCCTGAAGCTGGTACCGCGCGACATTGCCAAGCGCTATCACCTGCTGCCACTCGACTACGACCATCCGAACCGGCGCCTGACCCTGGCCATCTCGGACATCAACGACATCGTCGGTCTCGACCGCGTGCGTTCGATGATAGAGGAACATACCGACATCGAGACCTTGCTCGCCGGCGAATCGGAAATCGACCGCGCCATTGACCAGTATTACGGTCACGAGTTGTCCATCGACGGCATCCTGCACGAGATCGAGACCGGCGAAATCGACTGGAAGAGCCTCTCGGCCAGCGATGATGAGTACAGCCAGCCGGTTGTCCGCCTGATCGACTCGATCCTCACCGATGCCGTCAAGCGCGAAGCTTCCGACATCCACTTCGAGCCGGAGGCCAACTTCCTCCGCATCCGCTACCGGATCGACGGCATGCTGCGGCAGATCCGCGCCCTGCACAAATCCTACTGGCCGGCGATGACGGTGCGCATCAAAGTACTTTCCGGGATGAACATCGCCGAGATGCGGGCACCGCAGGACGGCCGCATCAGCCTGTCGGTGTCCGGCCGCCCGGTCGATTTCCGCGTTGCCAGCCAGCCGACCATCCACGGCGAGAACATCGTGCTGCGCATCCTCGACCGGCAGAAGGGCATCGTCCCGCTCGAACATCTCGGCCTTAGCGAGGAGCACCTGCACCAGCTGAAACTGATGATCTCCCGTCCCGAGGGCATCATCCTGGTCACCGGCCCGACCGGCAGCGGCAAGACGACGACGCTGTACTCGGTGCTCAACCACATCAACGCCGAGGGCATCCACATCATGACCCTCGAGGACCCGGTCGAGTATCCGATGGCCATGGTCCGCCAGACCTCGGTGGCGGAGAACGCCAAGCTCGATTTCGCCAACGGCATCCGCTCGATGATGCGCCAGGATCCGGACGTCATCCTGGTCGGCGAAGTGCGCGATGCCGAGACGGCGGAAATGGCCTTCCGTGCATCAATGACCGGCCACCAGGTGTACACCACCTTACACACCAACTCGGCCATCGGCGCCGTGCCGCGCCTGCTCGACATCGGTGTGCTGCCCGACATCATGGCCGGCAACATCATCGGCATCGTCGCCCAGCGCCTGATCCGCCGTCTGTGCGACCACTGCAAGTCGCCTTACCACGCCGAGGCGCACGAGATCCGCCTGCTCGGCACCCAGGCCGAAGGCGAACGTCCCGAGCTGTTCCGTGCGACCGGCTGCGAAATCTGCGATTTCCAGGGATATCGTGGGCGCATCGCCATCATGGAACTGCTGCGCATTGATGCCGGCCTCGACGAACTGATCGCCCGCCGGGCAACCACCCACGAGATTCGCAACCGGGCGCTCGGCCAGGGCTTCGTGACGCTGGCCGAGGATGGCTTGCGCCGCGTCATCAACGGCACGACATCGCTGGAAGAACTGGCCCGCGTCGTCGACCTGACTGACCGGATGTAAGCATGCTGTTCGACTACAAGGCGGTCAGCGGCGATGGCAAGATGACCTATGGCCGTCTCGATGCCATCAATCTGATCGACCTCGAGATGCGCCTCAAGCGCATGGACCTCGACCTGGTCAGCGGCAAGCTGGTCGAACACCGCTCGCTGTTCGGCCAGCGGCGCATTCCGCGCCCGGAACTGATCAATTTCTGCTTCCATCTTGAACAACTGGCGCGCTCCGGTGTGCCGCTGCTCGAGGGACTGGGTGACCTGCGCGACTCGATCGAGCACCCGCGATTCCGCGAAGTGGTCGCCGTGCTGATCGAGAACATCGAAGGCGGCCAGACGCTATCGCAGTCAATGGAAGCCCATCCGGACGTGTTCAGCCAGGTCTTTGTCCACCTCATCCGCGCCGGCGAAGCCAGCGGCCAGCTGCCGGAAGTGCTCGCCAGCCTCGGCGAATCGCTGCGCTGGGAAGATGAACTCGCCTCGCATACTAAAAAACTTCTGATGTACCCGGCCTTCGTCGCCACCATCGTCATCGCCGCGACGATCTTCCTGATGGTCTATATGGTCCCGCAGCTGAAAATGTTCGTGAAGAACATGGGCCAGACGCTGCCGCTGCAGACCGAGATACTGTTCTTCGTCTCCGATCTGCTCGTCGACTACTGGCACCTGTTCCTGCTCGCCCCGCTGCTCGCTGTCATTGGCGGACATTTCTTCATCCGCGGCAATCCCCTCGCCCAGATCCGCCTCGATGGCCTGAAGCTGCGCCTGCCGCTACTCGGCGCCATCTTCAAGAAAATCATCCTGTCGCGTTTCGCCAACACCTTCGCCATGCTCTATGCCTCCGGCATCCCGATCCTGGAATCCATCCGCACCACCCAGGACATCGTCGGCAACCGGGTCGTCCGCCAAGCACTGGAAAGGGCTGAACAGTCCATTCGCGAAGGCCGCAATGTCGCCGCCGCCTTCCACGATGTCGGTCTCTTTCCGCCGCTCGTCGTGCGCATGCTACGGGTCGGCGAAAATACGGGCGGTCTGGACAAGGCCCTGCTCAACGTCAGCTACTTCTACACCCGCGACGTCAAGGAGTCGGTCGGCAAGGCCCAGGCGCTGATCGAGCCGATGCTGACGCTTTTCATGGGCGCCCTGCTCGGCTGGATTATGCTGTCGGTGATCGGCCCCATTTACGACGTCATCAGCAAGATTCCCTTGTGACCGCCCGCCGCCTCTTCTATCTCAATACGCATCGCCTGACCGCCTACCGCTGGCAAGGCGGGCGCCTGCACGCCGAGGCCTCGTTCGCCAATGGCGAGGAAGGCCTGGCCGCCTTTCAGGATTACCTGGGCATCCACCGCCGCAGCGAATTCACCCTGCTCGCCAACATCGCCGAGGAAGGCCACGTTCTCGAAACCATTCCCTTCCTCCAGGGCGCCGACCGTCAGGCGTTGATCACCCGCAAGATCGGCCAGCACTTCATGGGTACGCCGCTCGCCGCCGCCTTCTCGCTGGGCTACGAAAAGACCCGGCGCAAGAACGAGAAACTGCTGCTCTCGGCGCTGACCAACCCGGCCCATTTTGAGCCCTGGCTGCAGCGCATCGGCGAAGCCGAAGCCCCGCTCGCTGGCATCTACACGGTGGCCCAACTGGGTGGCGGACTGCTGCAGAAACTCGGCAACAAGGACAAGCGTTGCATCCTGCTCAGCATGCAGGACCACTCGATTCGCGAGAGTTATCTGGTCGATGGTCAGACGCTGTTCTCGCGCATGGCGCCGATCAGCGACAGCAGTATCGCCGGCATCGCCAGCAGCTTTGCCGCCGAGGCCAGCAAGCTGCAGCAATACCTGATCGGCCAGCGCCTGATCAGCCGCGACGAGAGCCTGCCGGTCTTCATCTTCGCCCATCCGACCGCCATCCCGGCCATCGAGAAAGCCTGCCCGGATCACGGCAAGCTCAATTTCGCCATCATCGACAGCCATCAGGCAGCCGCCAACCTCGGCCTGAAAACGCCGCCCGAAGACAACCGTTGTGACCTGCTCTTCCTGCACCAGTTGGCCACCAACCCGCCGCGCCAGCAGTTCGCCAGCCCCGCCCACCGCCATGACTACCGCATAGCGCAACTACGTCGAGGCATCGTCGCCTGTGGCCTGATCATCCTCCTTGGCGGCCTGCTATTTGCCGCTCGCGAGAGCTACGTTGCCTGGTCGCTGGCCAACGAAACCCGGCAGCTACTGGCCAGCCAGCAGGAATTCGACGCCCGTTACGGCGAAGTCTCTGACCGCTTCCCGCAACTCGGCATTGACAAGGAAACCCTGCGCCGCCTGACCGATCGCTACGCCGAACTCAGCCGCCAGCAACGCCTGCCCGAACACACCCTGCTGCGTCTCAGCCGCGCCCTTGACCAGGTGCCGGCGGTGACCCTGAGCAGCCTCGAATGGCAGATTGGCCGCAACCCGGCCGACCAGCAGGACAGCGAGGAGATCACCATCGTCCGCGGCAGCATCGATCCCGATACGACGGCGAGCATCCGTCAGGTGCTTGCCCTCTTTGAAACCTTCACCGACCTGTTGCGTATCGACCCCGACAACCGGGTACGCATCCTGCAACCGCCCTACGACATGGAGTCGGAACGCCCCCTGCGAGGTGGTGACGAAGCCGCCAGCAACCGGCAACCGCGCGCCTTCGCCATTGAAATCACCCGGACGGTGACGCCATGACCTTCACCGCCCGCGATCTTGGCAAACTGCAATGGCCACTGCTCGGCGCCCTGCTGATGCTCGTGCTAGCCATCCTGCCGGTAACCTGGAGCAGCAATCAGGTCACCGGCGCCCGTAGCGAACGCGACGAGGCACTACGCCGCCAGACCAGTTCCGAACAGCGCCTGCTCAAGGTGCGCACCGAAGAGCAGGAACTCAGGGACCGCGCAGCCCTCTATCAACGCATGCAGCAGACCGGCATCACCGGCAACGAGCAACGGCTCGAATGGACTGAAGTGATCGAGGATATCCAGCAACAGATGCGCATTCCCGGCATCAACTACGAATTCGGCATTCGCAAGCCACTGGACGGCGGCGGCGCCCCCGAGGAAGGCTACTTCGCCAGTCCGATGCGCATCCAGATGCGCCTGCTGCACGAAGAAGACCTGCTCAACTTCCTGCGCCGCCTGCAGCGGGAAGCCAAGGCGCTGGTCCTCATCCGCAGTTGCACACTGTCGCCACTCCCTCCTCCTCCCGTTGGCAGCACCGACCTGGCCCAGCTCAATGGCGAATGCGACCTGCGCTGGATCACCGTTCGCCCATCGGCCAGCCAGCCATGAGCAAGCCATTCCTCATCCTCGCCCTGCTGGCCGCCATCCCGCCCTCCGCCAGCGCCGAAGGCGAGCCCCTCGGCCGCCTGTTCCTGACCCCGCAACAGCGCCAGGAGCTCAACCGCCAGCGCTTGCAGGGCCCAAGCAGCATCCAGCAAAGCAGCGTCACGGTAAACGGCGAAGTGCGTAGCTCCAGCGGCAAACGGACACGCTGGATCAACGGTCAGGCCGATTGGCAGAACACAGCGCCGACCCCAGCGCTACCGATCGGCGACAGCGTCGACCCGAACACCGGCGAACGCCTGCCGCTGCTCGGCGACGGGCATATCCAGCGCACTCCCCGCCGCCCATGATCGGCGACCGGCGCTCGCAGCAGGGCATCATCCTCATCGGCCTGATGCTGATCCTGATGATCGCTGCCGGTGCGACTTACCTGCAGCAGGCCAACCGCTCCAACACCATGGCCGTCGAGCGCGAGGCGAAAACCACGGCCGCCCTCCTGGCAGCCCGCGACGAACTTCTCGCCAGAGCCATTCTCGATGCCAACCGGCCAGGCAGTTTGCGCTGCCCATCGATCGATGACTTCGGCATTTCCCCATTAGCCACCCCGTGTCCGAGTTATGCCGGCCGCTTCCCCTGGCGCACCGTTGACACGACTGACTTTCGCGACTCATCCGGAACAGCGCTTTGGTACGTTCTGGCGCCGGCCTTCCAGGATGGAAACACGCCCATCAACAGCAGTTCCTCTACCGCAACACTGAGCCTCAATGGGCAGCCCGACATCATCGCTCTTATCATCGCTCCCGGTGGGGCGTTAGCTGGGCAGAACCGGCCTAGTAACAATATTGCTGATTATCTCGATGATCTAAACGGCAATCCGGCAACGAGCAACCGTGACGGTGATGACCATTTCTTCTCCGGCACCGACAGTAATTCATTCAATGACCGGATCATCGCCATCACCAAGACTGCATGGCAGGATGCTGTGGCCAAACGCATTTTGGGCGAAATACGCTATGCCGTCGCGGCCGTTGGCGGCTCTTTGCCAGAGGCTGACACGAATAATGACGGAATGCCCGATTCTGCTGACATCGGCGCTTTCCCCTACAAGTCTGGAGATTACGCTTCGAAGGCGTCAACTACTTGGCAAGGAGAACCGTGGCATAAGAGTCTGGAGCAGAACGGATGGTTTCCCTTGGTCACCTACGATCGACTTAACCGCACACTTTCGCTCGACGGGCATACAGTGACACTGCCATGACACCACTCCCTTCTCAAGCCCAACCTCGCTCCATTCGCGCCAGCGGCTTCTCTCTCGTCGAGATGGCCATAGTTCTGGTCATCTTTGCCCTGCTTGCTGGCGGACTGATGATGACCCTAACCACCCAGCAAGAGATTCAGCGTCTGAGCGAAGCTCGCCGCCAGCTGGCTGACATCCGAGAGGCATTGCTCGGTTATGCGGTGATAAACGGCCGCCTTCCCACCCCCGCAGACCCAAGCATCGCCAGCGGCTCGGCAAATGCGGGGATTGCAGCTACTACGCTTACGTCAGGCGTCTTGCCGTGGGCGACGCTAGGCCTGCCGGAGACGGACCCATGGGGTCAGCGTTTCACCTACAGAGTTGACGCGACGTTTGCATCTGCATTCACCCTTGCCACCCCAGGAGCCAGCACTTTCAAGGTAACGGATGGAGCAGTAAACATTGCCACCAACCTACCGGCCATCGTGATTTCCCACGGCCGAAACGGCCTCGGCGGCTATCGCTCGACGGGAACTCAGGTTCCCAACGCGGCAGGTGATGAACTCTTGAACACCACGGGCACACCCAATTTCGTCAGCCGCACCCACACCCCAGACTTCGACGACGAAGTCGTCTGGGTACCGCTGCCCATCCTGATGAGCCGGATGATCACCGCTGGCCGCCTGCCCTAGGCGAAATCGCTTCGGCCGTCGGTTGACCTGTGCTGGCGCCACTGCCACACTGAATCACGCAGTCGCCATGACGATGCCCTGATTCCGTGAGCCAGCCCAACTTCCATTTTTCCCTGCGCGATGCCGGCATTGATCCGGACGATGATGCCGAGACCCGGCTGAAAAAATCATTATTGATTTTTGCCACCGGTCTGGTCTGCCTCGGATCCATGCTCTGGCTTTTTCTTTACGGTCAGCTGGGGCCGCAGTTTTCGGCCACCGAGCCGTTCATCTTCCAGATCCTGCTCGTCGGCAATCTGCTGTTTTTCTTTTACAGCCGGAATTTCAACCTCTTCCGTCACTCGCAGCTGGCGCTCCTGCTCTTTGCCCCGTTTGCCGTCCAGTGGGGCATCGGCAATTTCATCACGGCCAGCGGCACCAGCCTGTGGGGGCTGTTGGCGCCGATCGGCGCCATCCTGTTCATCGGGCCGCGCGAATCGATCGCCTGGTTCATCGCCTACATCTTCCTCACCGCACTTTCCGGTTTCTTCGACTACTACCTGGCCGACAGCCTGGCCAGCAAGGGACCGAAGATTGCCACCGAAACGACCGTCTTCTTCTTCGCCCTCAATTTCGCCGCCATCTCGACCATCGTCTATTTGTTGCTACGCTACGCGGTCATCGAACGCGCCCGTGCCCAGGCCGAGCTGGAAGCTACTCACCAGAAGCTGCAGGAAGAGCAGGATCGCTCCGAGCGGCTGCTGCTCAACATCCTGCCCGGCCCTATCGCCGAACGCCTGAAGCGTGACAAGCAGACCATCGCCGACGGCTTCGCCGATGTTTCAGTGATGTTCGTCGACATCGTCAATTTCACCCGCATCGCTGAAGGCATGACGCCACAGCAGGTCTTCGCCATGCTCAACCGCATCTTCTCGTCCTTCGACGAACTGGCGGAGCAATTCGGTGTCGAGAAGATCAAGACCATTGGCGACGCCTACATGGTGGCCGGCGGCCTGAACAACGAGCAAAGCAACTATTCGCGGGCCATCGCCGAACTGGCTATCGCCATGCGCGACCTGCTGCACCGCGACTTCGTCGTCAACGACATGCATCTCGACGTGCGCATCGGCATCGGCACCGGCCCCATCGTCGCCGGCGTCGTCGGCAAGAAAAAGTTCATCTACGACCTGTGGGGCGACACCGTCAATCTGGCCAGCCGAATCACCAGCGAAGGGGTACCGGGAATGATCCAGGTGGATGAAACGACGTGGCAGCGCCTGGCCAAAGACTTCGTTTTCGAGGCGCCGCAGACCATTTACCTGAAGGGCAAGGGCAACACCGTGGTCCATCGGCTGACCGGCCCACGGGCGGCTGCAGCGACGGCCGAGGTCAGCCGGGAACTGACAGCCTGAAGGCCACCCGGCCCGGGCGGTTGTCGCTCAATTCGAGCCGGTAGCCGGCCGCTGCCGCCTGGCGGGCGGCATGGTAGAGGCCGATACCCAGACCATCCTCGGAATTCACTGGCTCGCGCAGGATGGCCGCGGCCAGCGCCGGCGACAGCGGCTCGCCATCGTCGCTGACTGACAGCACGCCACCGCCAAACTGGACAGTGATCGCAAGGCCCAGTTGGCGCTGACGCTTGGCCAAGGCATTCTGCAGCAGGTTCTCGGCAACGCTGTCGTACAGGTTGCCGGGCAGAAACTCACCGCTGGCGGCTTGCCCCTGCCAGTCGATGCCGCTGTCGGCGTAGCGACCGCGCAGGCGTCGCCACCAATCGTCCGCCGCCAGCGACTCGCCGCGCTCGATCAGCGGCGTCTGCAGCTTTTCCAGCGTCGCCTTCAGGCGTTCGGTTATCAACGGCAACTGCTTGCCGAGCAGACCAGCCAGTTCCACCGGATCGCCCGGCTGGCCAGCCGCATAGCAAAGCCCCTGCATGGATTGCAGCAGGTTTTTGACGTCGTGCGTCACCCGCGAGCCGGTTTCGTACACGGCCTGCAAATAGCCCATGCGCTGCAGTTCACGCGCCTGCCGCTTGACCAGATAGAACTCCGCGGTCAGACGCAACAGCCATTCGACATGCCAACGCACTGAAGGTGATGGCGGCGTGCGGAAATAGATGGCCAGGGCCAGCGCCTCGGCCCGGTGCTCGTGGACATGCGCTGTATGCTCGCCCGACTCGCCACTGCTGTCGGCGGCATCCCAGGAAACGCCCACGACCCAGGGCATGGCCTGCAGGCGGGCCATCACCGCCGCCAGGAAATCCGCCGGCTCAGTTTGCCGCTCGTTTTCTTCGCTCAGATGGACCAGCCACTGTTCGAGCGGCATGCCGACCGACAGGAGATAGCGGGACACTGCCGAACTGACGCCGGAAAATCCGCCCCGCGGATTCCACGACCAGGCCACCAGGAGCAGGGCACCGGCCATGGTCATCGAGGTCATGAACAAGGCCTGCACGTAGCCAACCCCACCGACCAGCATGTAAGCCAGGGCGCCGAGAACGAATACGGCGAGCACGAGGAAGACCAGCATGCCGTAGAACAGGTCGAAAGCATCGCCAGCCCGGCGCTGCGGCGCCCGCGCCGGAAAGACCAGCAACAGCGGCAGCAACAGTGGCATCAGCCGGGCAAAGGCTTCGCGCGGCAGCGGATCGAGGACCACCTTGGGGGAAATCTCCGGCAGCACGCCAAAAACCGTAACGCCGACGACATAGCCGAAAGCCAGCAGATAGCCGATACGTTCGCCGCGCCGCTCGGTCCACATCACCCGGCCACCGATCGCCGCAGCCAGGGCGCCACACCAGATGAGCAGCAGCCACGGCCCGAGTATCCAGGTCGAACCGAGGACAACAAGGAAAAGGATGCCCCCCTGGCGCGGACTGATCCGCCGCTCGCCGGCGACGAAGGGCTGCCAGATCAGGAAGAGGCCGATGGCCGCCACCCAGAGCAGGTGCACCGCCGGATTGCTCCAGCCGCCGAAGGCCAGCACATGCAGCATCAGCAGGTGCCCGGCGAGCAGGAGATGTGACCAGTCGGCCAGGCGCGCCGCCAGCTTCTGCTTGTAGGTGGCGTCCATTATTGAAACAGACTGTCCATATTTCGACACTTAACCATCAAAACCAAGAAGAATCTGCCAAAACCCAGCCTCTTTTCGCGGGCATGTATTTTGCAGAGATGTTTGCAGAACAACTGAATCGGAGCATGCCATGAAAAGCCACCAAAAAGGCTTCACACTCGTCGAAATCGCCATCGTGCTGGTCATCATCGGCCTGCTGCTCGGCGGCGTGCTGAAGGGACAAGAACTGATCAACAGCGCCAAGGTGAAGAATTTCGCCAATGATTTCCGCACCATCCCGCTGTTCATCTACGGTTACCAGGACAAGTACAAGGCCCTGCCGGGTGATGATGCCGCTGCGGCCACGCATGTCACCGGTGCCACCACTGCCACTACGCCAGCCAGTTCGCAAGGCAACGGCGTGATCAACGGCGCCTGGAACTCACCGACCGCTACCGATGAGAGCTACCTCTTCTGGCAGCATGTCCGCCTCGCCGGTTTCGCCCCCGGACCGACTACCACTGGCGTCGCCGACTACATCCCGAAGAATGCCGACGGTGGCATCATCGGCATCACCAGTGGCAGTGCAACACCGATCACCGGCTTGCGCGGTACCTATGTCGTCTGTTCGCAAGGCATCCTCGGCCGGTTCGCTAAGCAACTGGACACGACCATGGATGACGGCAACACGGCCACCGGTTCAATGATGACCATGGCCAATCAGGCGGCCAATCAGACCACGGCGCAGGCGGCCGTACCAAATACCGGAACGACAGGAACGCTCATCGACGACGCCCAGTCCTACACTGTCTGCATGGGTTTCTGAGCTTTTTTGGCGCAATGAGATGAGGCCGCTTCGGCAGGCTCTTTCTTTTGGATTACCGCTGCAAAAACCGCTGCTCGGCCACGGCCACCGCTTCCGGCGTACCGAGCACGACGATGACGTCACTCTCTTCCAGACGCGTTTCCGGCGCCGGTTCGACGGCCCGGATACCACGCCGGCGGATGGCGCTGACCTCGCAGCCGAAACTCTCGACGGCCAGTTCCGCCAGCGTCCGGCCAATCGCCGCGGCGCCGGGCGCCAGCCAGATTGAGTGCAGACGCGGCTGATGGCTGTCGTCTTCCTCGCGGTCGCTAACCCCGCGATAGAAGCCACGGAGCAGACGATAGCGCTGCGAGCGCGTCTGGCGAATGCGCTTGAGCACGCGGTTGATCGGCACGCCGACCAGAACCAGGGCGTGGGAAGCCAGCATCAGGCTGGCTTCCAGCGTTTCCGGCACGACCTCGGCAGCGCCGGCCTGGGCCAGCCTGGCCATGTCGCGTTCGTCGGCGGTGCGGACAACGACCGGCAGATCGGGGCGCAGGGACTGGACGTGATGCAGCACCTTTTCCGCCAGCGGCGTATCGCTCATGGTGACGATGACGACGCTGGCCCGCATCAGGCCGGCTGCGACCAGCGCCTCCTTGCGCCCGGCATCGCCGAAGACGACGCTTTCGCCACCAGCCGCTGCCTCGCGGACGCGGTCGGGATCGAGGTCGAGGGCGATGTAATTGATCCCTTCCTGGCCGAGGAAACGGGCGAGATACTGCCCGTTACGACCGAAGCCGCAGAGAATCGCGTGCTTCTCGGTACCCATCGATTGGGCGGCGATCTGCGTCAGGTGCATCGAACGTGTCAGCCATTCGCTGGCAACGAAGCGCATGACCAGCTTCTCACTGTACTGGACGATGAAGGGCGCGATCAGCATGGAGAGGACCAGCGAGGTCAGCACCACCTGCTCGACCTCTTTCGGCATGTGGGTGATTTCGCCAAGCAGCACGAAGCCGAATTCACCGCCGGCACACAACCATAGCGCCGAGCGGATGGCATTACCGGGCGAGGCGCCGAGGCGCCAGGAGAGCAAGCCGACGATGGCCGCCTTGCTCAACAGCAACGCCGAGAGAAGCAGCAGCACCTGCCACCAGAGACCGATCAGGATGTGCATATCGAGCTTGACGCCAATGGTGACGAAGAACAGTCCCATCAATACGTCGCGGAAAGGCTTGATGTCCTCTTCCACCTGCATCCGGTATTCCGTTTCCGAGATCAGCATGCCGGCGACAAAGGCGCCCAGCGCCAGCGACAGGCCGGCCATCTGGGTCAGCGTGGCGAGGCCGAGGGTGATCAGCAGCACATTGAGGACGAACACCTCGGAGGATTTGGCGCGGGCGACGAAATGGAACCACTTGCGCATCAGCTTCTGGCCAAAGACAAGGATCACCGCCAGCACGACCACCGCCTTGAGCAGGGCAATGCCGAGCAGCAGGGCGAGCTCTTCCGGCGGCTGGGTCAGCGAGGGGATGATGACCAGCAGCGGCACCACGGCCAGATCCTGGAACAGCAGGACGCCCATGATCTCCCGACCGTGCGCCGTGTTCAGCTGCATGCGCTCGGTCAGCAGCTTGGTCAGCACGGCGGTAGACGACATGGCGAGAACGCCACCAAGGGCGATACCCAACTGCCAGCCGATGCCCAATACCACGACCAGGATGCCTACCAGCAGCATGGTCAGGACGACCTGCAGCAGACCGAGCCCGAAGACGATGCGCTTCATCGCGTAGAGCTTGGGCAGGGAGAACTCGAGACCGATCGAGAACATCAGGAAGACGACGCCGAACTCCGCCAGATACTCGGCGCTGTGGATGTCCGACATCAGATTCAGCGCATGCGGCCCGATGATGCTGCCGACGGCCAGATAGCCGAGCACCGGCGGCAAGTTGAAGCGCCGGAAAATGACCACGGCCATCACCGATGCGCCTAGCAGAAGAAGGACGAGGGATAGTGCGCTCAAGGGCCGTTTCGCGATTCAGGTATACTCCGGCCATCATAACCGCTGCCCCCCCATGAACCCAAGTCCCAAGGCCCACCACCACTCGCCGGAACGCGCTCAGGAACTGGGCCGGCGGACGCTGGTCATCGAAGCGGCTGCAGTGGCGGCCCTGGCCGAACGACTCGATGGTGAATTCGCCCGCGCCGTGGACTTGATCCTGGCCAGCCGCGGCCGTCTGATCGTCAGCGGCATGGGCAAGTCCGGCCACATCGCCCGCAAGATTGCGGCGACCATGGCCAGCACCGGCACCCCGGCCTACTTCGTTCATCCGGCCGAAGCCAGCCACGGCGACCTCGGCATGATTACCCGCGAGGATGTCCTGCTCGCGCTCTCCAATTCCGGGGAGTCTGAGGAACTGCTGCGCATCGTGCCGCTGATCAAGCGCCAGGGAGCCCGCCTGATCGCCATGACCGGCGTGCCAAGCTCGACCTTGGCGCGCGAAGCCGATGTGCACCTCGACGCCGGCGTCGCCCAGGAAGCCTGCCCGCACAACCTGGCGCCGACCGCCAGCACCACCGCTGCCCTCGCGCTTGGCGACGCCCTCGCCGTCGCCCTGCTCGATGCCCGTGGCTTCGGCCCCGAGGATTTCGCCCGCTCGCACCCCGGCGGCTCGCTCGGTCGCCGCCTGTTAACCCACGTCGCCGACGTCATGCGTCCGGCCGAACGCGTGCCGACCGTCGCCCCGGAGACCGGCATCACCGATGCCGTCGTCGCCATGTCGCGCGGCGGTCTCGGCCTCGTTGCCGTGGTGGACGGTGAACAGCGGCCGCTCGGCATCTTCACCGATGGCGACCTGCGGCGTGCCTTCGAAAAACGCATCGACTTGCGCCAGGGCAATATCGCCTCGGTCATGCACGCGGCGCCGCACACCATTCTTGCCAACCGCCTGGCCGTCGAAGCCGTCGAAATGATGGAACGCCTGCGTATCAATGCCCTTCTCGTCTGCGATGACGAGGGCCGCCTGGCCGGCGCCCTCAACATGCACGACCTGTTTACTGCCAAGGTCATCTGATGCACACCATCGCCGGCATCCCAGCGATCGTCCAGCCATGAAAAACTGGCAAGGCCAACTCTTCCCGATCGTCCTGGTCGCCCTGCTGGCCGGACTCAGTTTCTGGCTGCAAAGTGCCATCAACGTCGAAGAGTCGCGGCGCGACGGCAAGCTGCGTCATGACCCCGATGCCATCGTCGATAACTTCACGGTACGCCGGTTTGATGCTGACGGCCTGGTCAAGTACCGCCTATCAGCCCCCAATCTCGTTCACTATCCGGACGATGACTCATCCGAGCTGAAATCACCGACACTCATCCATTTCCGCCGTGATGCGCCACCGGTCACTTTCACCGCGCTTAACGCCAAGGTCAGTGCGCGTGGCGAGACGGTGTTTCTCTGGGACGATGTCCGCGCTTCCCGTGGCGCCACCGCCGACCGGCCGGAACTGCTGGCCCGGATGCCCGACCTTACCGTCGAACCCGATCTGGGCACCGCCTTCACCGACAGCCCGGTGGAAATCACGATGGGCCAGTCCTGGCTCAAGGGCACCGGCGCCAGAATCGACAACAACGCCGCCACCTTCGTCCTGCAATCCCAGGTTACGGGCCTTTATGCGCGCCCGGAGAAGACACCATGAAACTGCGCCTCGCCCCCCTCCTCGCCGTCCTGCTCGTCGCGCTTCCGGCCTTCGCCGAACGGGCGGACCGCGACAAGCCGATGCACCTCGAAGCCAATCGCATCTCCATCGATGACGCCAAGAAGATCCAGATCCTCGAAGGCGATGTCGTGATTACCAAGGGGACGCTGATCCTCAAGGCCGACCGCATCGTCGTCACCGAAGACCAGTACGGATTCCAGAAAGGCACGGCTTTTGGTGGCAAGGGCGGCCTGGCGCGCTTCCGCCAGAAGCGCGAGGGACGCGACGACTTCATGGAAGGCGAAGCCGAGCGCATCGAGTACAACAGCAACACCGAGGTGGCGGAACTGTTCCACCGCGCCTGGGTGCAGAGCGGCGAGGACCAGATTCGCGGCGACTACATCTGGTACGACGCGATCAGCGAAAAGTACCTGGTCACCGCCGGCGAAAATCGTGATCCGAAAGCCCCGCCAGCCCGTGTCCGGGCTGTCATCCAGCCGAAGAAAAGCAGCAGCCAGCCGGAAACTCCACAGCGACGCGGCGAACAACTGGAGCTCAAAGGCGCCGCCGGCCTGACCGCACCAAATGCACGGGAGTAGTGCGTCAGGCCCTGGCCGCCCCTGGCGGCAAACGGCAAACCGATGATTTTCAACAGCATTCACTTTATTTGTGCACCGCACCAAATATTTGTTGACAATGCAACAATCGCTCCTATAATTCAACGCATGGTGCAGTGCAACAACGCTTGAAAGTGGCGCTGCAACGGTTCGAAAACTTTTGCCAAGCCCTTTTTATCTAGGAGATTCCCATGAGCTTCACGACCCCCGAGCAATTCGCTTCCGCCAACAAGGCCACCGTTGATTCCCTGCTGTCCGTTGCCAATGCCGCCCTGGCTTCTGCCGAGCGCATCGCCGCCCTGAACCTGAACACCGCCCGCTCGGTCCTGGAAGACTCCGTCTCCGGCACCAAGGCTCTGCTCGGCGCCAAGGACGTTCAGGAAGCCCTGTCCATCCAGGCTTCCCTGGCCCAGCCGAACGTTGAGAAGGCCGTTGCCTACTCGCGCAGCGTCTACGAAATCTCCGCTCAAGCTCAAGAAGAGCTGTCGAAGACCATCGAAGCCCAATTCGGCGGTTTCCAGAAGCAAGTTGCCGACCTGCTGGACAAGGCTGCCAAGTCTGCCCCGGCCGGTTCTGACGTCGCTGTTGCCGCCGTCAAGAGCGCCATCGCTGCCGCCAACTCCGCTTTCGACAACCTGAACAAGGCTGCCAAGCAAGTTGCCGAGATCACCGAAGCCAACGTTGCTGCTGCCACCAACGCCACCGTCAAGGCTGTTGGCCAAGCATCCGCCAAGAAGAGCAAGTAACTTCTTGCCAAGGCCCCCGCTGCAAGGCGGGGGCCTTTGTTTCATCCGCACCCATCGTTTGTCGAGGAGAAGAAGATGAGCAACCCGAATATCGAACAAATCGCTGCTGCCCAGAAGGCGAATACCGAAGTCCTGCTGACCATCCTGCGCACCGCCTTCAACGGCGTTGAGCGCCTGACCGCCCTGAACGTCGCCGCTTCGCGCGAGTTCTTCAACAATTCCGTGGCCAATGCCCAGCAACTGATGGCGGCCAAGGATGCCAACGGCGTCGCCAAGCTCAATGCCGAACTGGCTCAGCCCAATCTGGAAAAGTGGGTCGACTACTCGCGCAGCGTCTATGAACTGACGACGCAAGTACAGAAAGAACTGACCTCGGTCATCGAATCGCAATACGGCAAGCTGACCGAAACCGCTGTCACCGCCGCCAAGAAGGCCGGCGCTGCGGCACCGGTGGGTGGCGATGTTTTCGCCGCCGCCCTGAACTCGGTGATCACCGCCTCCAACCAGGCTTTCGACAGCCTCAACTCGGTTACCCGCCAGTTGTCGGAAATCGCCGAAGCCAATGTCGGTGTTGCCACCAAGGCCGCAAAGACCGTCAGCAAGCCGACCGCTGCCAAGGCTCCGGCCAAGACCAGCGCCACGGCCGCCGCCGCCCGCAAGAGCACGGCCAAGTAAGACAGTCTTTTCGACTGGAGCAAGAACCCGCGCTGGCCGCGGGTTTTTTTTGCCCTTACTCTGCCCTGATGTCCGCCCAGGGCGCGCCGGTAAGTTGCAGCAATTGCGCCGGCGTCAGCCGGAACACTGAGAACGGCGTGCCGCCCGCCGCCCAGATCGCCGCGAAGCGCTGCAGGTCGGCATCGAGCAGCAGGCGTGGCGGCTGCGCATGGCCGAGCGGTGCGACACCGCCGATGGCGTAGCCGGTGGCGCTGCGGACGAAATCGGCATCGGCGCGGCCGAGTTTCTCGCCAACCAGTTCCGCCACCTTGCGCTCGCAGACCCGGTTGTCACCGCTGGCGACGACCAGGATGGCCTGGCCGCTGACCTTGCCGCGGAAGACGATGGACTTGGCAATTTCGGCCACCGAGCAACCAATGGCAGCGGCAGCCTCGGCGCTGGTGCGCGTCGGCTGCTCGAATTCAACGACCGTCGTGGCAACGCCGCATTCGGCCAACAGTTGCTGAGTACGCAGCGCCGTGGGGTGAGTAGCCGGTTTCATGCGCGTAATTCCTTCACGACCGCCAGACCCAGTTGATCCCGCGTCGCTCGATCTCGATGCGGATTTCCTCCATCGCCTGGTCAACCAAAGCCGGCTCGCCTTCGACGCCTAATTCTAGGTGCTTGCGCTCCTTGCCGACCAGCGAGGGCAGCGAGAACAGGCGCAGCGTCGGGTAGTCGGCGACGATGCGTTCCATCAGGTCGAGCAGCGCGCTTTCGTAGGCTGTCGGCCCGGTCAGCAGGAAGGCCTTCTCGACCTTGTCGCCGACCGGCTTGAACTCGCTCTCGTAGAAGGTATCGAGCACCCATTCGATCATCGGATGGGCCATCTGCGGAAAGCCTGGCACGAAGTAGTGATCGTTGGCCATGAAGCCCGGTATGCGATTGAACGGGTTGGGAATGATGCGCACGCCTTGCGGGAAGGTCACCAGCAGCTTGCGCTTGTCGGTGATTTCCTCGCCGGCGAAACGCACCTTCAGTTCCTCATAGCCCTCCGGGTGCAGCACCAGATCGACGCCGAGCGCTGCCGCCACCGCCTGCCGGGTATGGTCATCCGGCGTGTTGCCGATGCCGCCGCAGGAAAACACCACATCGCCGGCGGCCATCGTGCGCTGGAAGGTTTGCGTCAGGCGCTGCCGGTCGTCGCCCAGGTATTCGACCCAGGACAATTGCAGGCCGCGCGCGCCGAGCAGTTCGGTGATCTTGGCGAAGTGCTTGTCCTGGCGTTTGCCGGACAGGATTTCGTCGCCGATGATGACAGCGCCAAAAGTACGGCTCATGCAGCTTCTCCCTCTATGCTGACGATGGCGCCGCCACGCGAGCGGCGCAGGGCTTCCAGCCCGTAATGGACGAACGATAGGGCCGCCAGCGCCGGCACCAGCAGGCCGATCAACGGAATGTGGGCGAACAGTGCCATGGTCAGGCCGAGCATGAACAGCGGCGCCTTGTTCTTCTGTCGCAGCGCCGTCCATTCAGGAACCGTCGCGTGCATGGACAGGGCATCGTAGGCAAAGGTCCGGCGGTTCAGCCAGGCCATCAGCAGCAGTGGGATCAGCAGCGAAAAACCGGGGATCAGCCATAGCGGGATGGTCGCCAGCCAGGCGGCGACGAATATCAGCGAGGCCAGCACACTGTTGACCGCTGCCGCAACAAAACTGTCCTTACCCATCGGCACCACGTCCCGGTACTCGGTTTCCGACAGGTGCTTGAGCATCAACGGCATGATGACGATGGCCGCCAGCAGCGAGGCGAACAGGTAGGCGAGCGCGAAGATGGCCAGCCAGCCGCCGAGGTAGGCCAGGATAGTGGCCAGCCAGAGCAGCCCCCAGGCCGCCAGCCAGGTCATCGGCGGGTAGTTCAGCAGGTGCTGGACGACTGCACCGAGCGCCCACACCGCCAAGCCGATGGTCAGCAGCAGCGCGAACAGCGCCGGGGTCAGCACATACAGCCAGACTTTGCGGCTTTTCAGGTTGGCGAAGGTTCGCCCGAGCGCCAGCATCACATCACCCATTCTTGATTCCTTCCCATTGCTTTTGCAAACGTTTGGTCGAGACTGGCACCGGCGTGCGTAGTTCCTGAGCGTACAGGCCGACGCGCAATTCTTCCAGCAGCCAGCGGAACTGCTCGATTTGCGGATCGAGGGTACCCAGTTTGGCCAACTGAATGGCACGGCGTTCGTAGTTGGTCCACAGCGGCCCGTACTCGGCCAGCAGTTGCGCATCGCGCGCCGGGTTGGCCTTCAGCTTGTCGAGGCGGACGCCGATTGCCTTCAGGTAACGCGGATAGTGCTGCAGGCGATCGAAAGGCGTGTCGACGACGAAAGTCTTGCCGAGCAGGCGTTTCAGTTGCGCTTCGATGTCGGCGACGGCGGCCGCATGCGCCTTGAATGCGGGAAGCTTCTTCACCACCGTCTGCCACTCGGTCAGTACCGTGCCGACCATCCGGCAGACTTCCTGCATGATCAGGCCGAGCCTGGCCTTGGCTTCGCCACAGCGCGCCTTGAAGGCTTCCGGCGTGGTCGGCAAGGGTTCCGTCAGACAGGCGCGCTCGAAGCTCAGGTCGACCAACTGGTGCTTCAGATCATCGCTGCTGCCCAACGCCATGTACTGCATGGCCATCTGGCTGAGGCCCGGGATGTTCTTGTCGAAGTATTTCACCTGCTCGCGGAACTGCAGCATGAACAGCCGCGCCAGACCCTTGCGGTGGCTTTCGGCGGCTTCCTCGGCGGAATCGAAGACCTTCAGGCTGACCGTTTCGCCGTCGTCGATCAGCGCCGGGTAGCCGATCACCGTCTGTTTGCCGACCGGCACTTCCATCAGCTCCGGCAGTTCGCCGAAGGTCCAGTCGGTCAGCTTGGTATATTCGGATGGCGTTTCGTGCAATTCGGCGAATTCTTCCTTCGCCTCCTTGCCCCACTCGCCGCGAAGCGCCACCAGGCTGCGGTTCATGTCCAGTTGCCGGCCGTGCTCGTCGATCAGTTTGTAGTTCATCGAGAAATGCGCCGGCAGCGCATCCGGGCGGAAGGCATCCGGCGTCACCGCCCAGCCGCGGGCGTTCAGGCCGCGCGCTTCGAGGATGTAGTCGATCAGCGGCGGAATCAGCCCCTGATTCATCTTGCGGTCGTTACCGGCGGTGGCGGCGATAAACTCATCGACGAACTCCGGGACCGGCACCAGCTTGGCGCGGATTTTCTGCGGCAGCGTCTTGATCAGCTGCACCAGCTTTTCCTTCAACAGCCCCGGCACCAGCCATTCCATGCGTAGCACCGGAATCTGGTTCAACTGCGCCAGCGGCAGCGTCAAAGTCACGCCGTCGCGCGGCGAACCCGGCTCGAAATGGTAGGTCAGCGTATATTCGATGCCGCCAACCTTGAGCGTGTGCGGGAATGCCTCCGTCGTCACGCCGGCCGCCGAATGGCGCATCAGGTCGTCCTTGGCCAAGAACAGCAGCTTCGGGTTGTCCTGCTCGGCTTCCTTGCGCCAGTGGTCGAAGGTGGCGCCGTTGTGGATACCTTCCGGAATGATGTGGTCGTAGAAGGCGAAGATCAGCTCGTCGTCGACCAGCACGTCCTGCCGGCGCTGTTTGTGCTCGATCTTCTCGATGTCGCGGATCTGCTTCTGGTTGTGCTGGAAGAACGGCCAGCGCTTGGCGAAGGCCTCGTCGATCTCCTCGCCGACCAGCCCCTGGCGGATGAAAATCTCGCGCGCCTCGGCCGGCGCCAGCGGCCCGTAGTGGATGCGCCGCTTCGGGTTGATCACCACGCCGTAGAGCGTCGTCCGCTCCCAGCCGGCAACCTGCATCGACTTCTTTTCCCAGTGCGGATCGAAGTACTGGCGCTTGATCAGGTGGGCGCCGACTTTCTCGATCCAGCCATCCTCGATGCGGGCGACACAGCGGCCGAACAGGCGCGTCGTCTCGGTGATCTCGGCCGCCATCAGCCACTTGCCGGCCTTTTTCTGCAGCGGCGACGACGGATGGATCAGGAAGCGGATGCCGCGCGCGCCAAGGTAGTAGCCGGACTCGTCGGACTTGCAGCCGATGTTGCCCAAGAGGCCGGAGAGCAGCGCCATGTGGATGGCGTCGTAGCTGCCGGGAATGTCGTTTTCCTTCCAGCCGAGTTCGGTGACCATCGCATGCAACTGGCCATGCACTTCCCGCCATTCGCGCAGCCGCAGATAGGACAGGAAATGCGCGTGGCAGGTATCGACCAGCGATTTGTTCGATTTCTTGTGTTCGACGGCGTTTTTGAACCAGTTCCACAGCTTCCACCAGGACAGGAATTCCGATTTCTCGTCGGCGAACAGCTTGTGCTTCTCGTCGGCCGCCTGCTGACGCTCCTGCGGCCGCTCGCGTGGGTCCTGGGTGGCCAGGCCGGCGGCGATCACCAGCACTTCCGTCAGGCAGCCAAGGTCACGGGCGGCGACCAGCATGCGGCCGATGCGCGGATCAAGCGGCAGGCGGGCCAGGGCTTCGCCGACCTTGGTCAGTCTATTGTCGTCATCGAGGGCGCCGAGTTCCTGCAGCAACGCGTAACCGTCGCTGATCGCCTTGGCCGGTGGCGGTTCGATGAAGGGAAAGCTCTCGACGTCGGCCAGTTTCAGCGACTTCATGCGCAGGATCACGCCAGCCAGCGAGGAGCGCAGGATTTCCGGATCGGTGAACGGCGGCCGGGCGTTGAAATCCGCCTCGTCGTACAAACGGATGCAGACGCCGGCGGCGACCCGGCCGCAGCGGCCGGCGCGCTGCCGGGCCGCCGCCTGCGAAATCTTCTCGACCTGCAGCTGCTCGACCTTGTTGCGATAGGAATAGCGCTTGACCCGCGCCAGCCCGGTGTCGATGACGTAGCGGATGCCCGGCACGGTCAGCGAGGTTTCGGCGACATTGGTCGCCAGCACGATGCGCCGCTGGCCGCCGGAAGGCTTGAAGATGCGGTCCTGGTCGCCGGCGGAAAGCCTTGAAAACAGTGGAAGGATTTCCGGCGCATGCGCCGAGGACAGTCCCGGCCGGGCCAGCGCGTGCTTCCTCAACGCTTCCGCCGCCTCGCGGATTTCCCGCTCGCCGGGCAGGAAGACCAGGATGTCGCCACTGCCCAGCCGGGCCAGTTCGTCGGCGGCGTCCACGATGGCGTCGTACAGGTCGCGCTCGTCGTCCTTCTTATCGATGTCCTCGACCGGGCGATGACGCACCTCTACCGGATACAGCCGGCCGGAAACCTCGATCACCGGCGCGCCGTTGAAATGCTGTGAAAAGCGCTCGGCATCGATGGTCGCCGAGGTGATGATGACTTTCAGGTCCGGGCGCCGCGGCAGCAACTGCTTCAGGTAGCCGAGCAGGAAGTCGATGTTGAGGCTGCGCTCGTGCGCCTCGTCGATGATGATCGCCTCGTAGGCGTTGAGATAGGGATCGGATTGCGACTCGGCGAGCAGGATGCCGTCGGTCATCAGCTTGACCCAGCTCTCCGGCCCGCTGCGATCCTGGAAGCGGATCTTGACGCCGATACCGGCGCCGACCTGGGTCTTCAGCTCCTGCGCCAGGCGCGTCGCCACCGAACGGGCGGCCAGCCGGCGCGGCTGGGTGTGGCCGATCAGGCCGCGGGCGCCGATGCCGAGCTCGAGGCAGATTTTCGGCAACTGCGTCGTCTTGCCGGAGCCGGTCTCGCCGCAGACGATGACCACCTGGTTGTTGGCGATCAGTTCGGCGATGTCGGCCCGGCGCTCGTTGACCGGCAGGTCGGCCTGAAACTCCGGCCGCGGCAGCTTCGCCCGGCGCACCGCCACCGCCGCCTGCGAAGCCGCCAGCAGCGCGCCGAGCTCGGACTGCGCCTGCTCCCGCTTGTCGCCGGCCGCACGCTGCAACTCGCGTTGCAGCGCGAGCAGGCGACGGGCATCGGCAGTCAGGGTGTCACGGGCGGAATCATCGCGTCGTGGGCGGACGCTGCGTGGAGGGGAGTGAGCCATGGGGCCGCATTATATTCGCCACAAAATCAAACGCCGCCTCGCGGGCGGCGTTGCGGAGCCGGGAAGCCTGCCTGATCAGTGGCCGGCACCCATCCATTGAGCATTCTTGCCATCGCTGGTCGGCTTGCAGACCACCTCGACGCCGGAAATCTTCGTCTTGACGCCAACGGCCTCGAACTTGCCGGCATCGCCGTTCCAGCACTGGGGTGCCTTCGGGGTTGCCGCAGCAACGGTCGGCGTAGCAGCGGCCGGCTTGGCCGGCGGCGTGGCCTGGCTGGCGCAGGCGGTCAGGAAAAGGGTAGCAACGGAAACAGCAATCAGGGAACGCATCGGTAACTCCTCAATAATGGACGGAACAGCCCAAGCATTTTCTTGCGGGAATGTTGCAGTTTCGTTGCGAAACGGCGGCATGCCCTTGCCCTTATACTCACGGGATATTCCAACCGACCACCGTTATCCCATGGCCATCGTCCGCTGCAACAAATGCGCGCTGCTCGCCGAACAGCCCGAAACCTTCGCCAATCAGCGCATTGCCTGCCCCGGCTGCGGCGCCGAGGCGGCGGTCTACCCGACGCTCTTCTTCATCGAAAAGCTGCTCGACAAGTACTTCACCGCCCAGCGCGAAGTCCTCCGCCTGACCTCAGCGAACAAGCCGGCCTTCCAGCCCGCTACCGAATCCGTAGTGGCCCCGGCCGCGCTGGCCGCTCTCGATCTGACCAACACCGATGCGCTGGCCACCGAACTGCAGCACGGCCCGATCCACGACTGGTTCCACAAGAAGCAGATCAAGGTTCAGGCCAATCTGCGCGGCGTGGACACCACCGGTTTCTTCGACGAAGTGGCGATGAGCATCGGCGGCGATCCGACGCTGCACAAGGAAGTCGTCGAGCGCATTCGCTGGGCGCAGCAGAAGGAACACGCCAGCGTGACGATTCAGCTGACCAGGAAATCGCCGGCCGAGGCCCAGGCCATTTCGGCCCTCTGCCAGCAATTGTACGACTTCTCCTTCGTCGCCAAGTGCTTCCACAACCGTACGGAAAACAACATCCGGTTGATTCTGCAGAATGCCCCCGGCATCCGCGCTTTCTTCAATGGCGAATGGCTGGAGTGGTTCGCCCTGATGACGGTTCTGAACTATGCCCGCGAACGCAACAAGCGCTTCTCCTGCGCCCGCAACCTGAGCATCACGCTGCAGAACGACGACAGCTACGAGCTCGACGTGTTCATGCTGATCGACGGCAAGACGCCGGTCTGCATCGAATGCAAGACCGGCGAGTTCCGCCAGAGTATCGACAAGTACCAGACCTTGCGCAAGCGCCTCGGCCTGGATGGCAAGCATTTCATCATGTGCATCGTCGGCCTGAGCGACGAACACGCCAAGGGTTTGAGCGCCATGTATGACCTGAGCTTCGTCAGCGAACGGGAACTGGCCACCCACCTGACGCGGCTGTTCTAAACAGCCTGACGGCTAGCACCGACCCACCACCGCCAGTTCGACCGACACCTCGCACCCAATCACGGACCAGGCAAGAGCCCATCATATGCTGTGCGCAAAAATACCAAGATCTCATAAACCACAATACTCTTCGGGGGCAATACCATGGCCGTTTTCAATTTCAGCAGCATGAAGGGTCGCCTGACCCTGTCGGTGCTGGTCGCACTGCTTGGCTTGATCCTGCTTGGCACCTTCCAGATCCTGCATCTGCGCACACAATTGCTGGAAGACCGCAAGGCGACCCTGAACGCCGCCATCGATATCGCGATCAGCACGATCAAGGCTTTCCAGGAAAAGGAAGGCAAGGGCGAATTGAGCCGCGACCAGGCACAGTCACTGGCGAATGACGCCCTGCGCGCCATGCGCTACCTGGGCCCGGAGTATTTCTACATTTACGACAGCAAGGGCATCGGTGTCATGCACCCGATCCGTCCAGAATATGTCGGCAAGAGTCACTGGGAACGCCAGGACAAGCAGGGCAACTACACCATCCGCGACTTGGTCAAGACCGCGCTCGACAAGACCAGCTTCACCGAAACGCACACCGCCAAGCCGGGCAGCGAGGCCCTGGTACCCAAGCTGCAGCGTGTCGAACATTTCGTCCCCTGGGACTGGGTGGTCGGCACCGGGCTGTATATCGACGATCTCGACGCACTGTTCTACCAGCAGTTGCGAAACGCCAGCATCGTCATCGGCCTGATCCTCATCATCGTCGGTGGCATCACCTGGTGGGTGGCACGCTCGCTGCTCGCCCAGATCGGTGGCGAACCGGCGCTGGCGGTGGCAACGATGAGCAAGGTCGCGGGCGGTGATTTGACCGTCTCGATCGAACACACCCGGCCGGGCAGCCTGCTCGGCGAACTCAACCTGCTGGTCGAATCGCTGCGCCGGATGATGGCCAACATCTCGCAGAACGCCGCGCAGGTGGCGACGCGGGCCCAGGAAATCTCCGACACCTCGGCCCGCGTTGCCGACGCCGCCTCGGCCCAGACCGATGCGACGCAGACCATGGCGACTGCCATGGAGGAACTGACCGTCTCGATCACCCACGTTTCCAGCAACGCCAGCGAAACCGAAGACCACGCCAGCAGTGCCGCCAAACTCGCCAGTCAGGGCGAGCGCAGCGTCGAGACGGTCGCTGACAATATCGTGACGATGGCCAAGACCGTCGGCCAGGCAGCGGAAAAGGTCCGTACCCTATCGACCAACACTCAGGAAGTCGCCCGCATCGCCTCGGTGATCAAGGACATCGCCGGCCAGACCAACCTGCTCGCCCTGAATGCCGCAATCGAGGCCGCGCGGGCCGGTGAACAGGGCCGCGGTTTCGCCGTCGTCGCCGATGAAGTACGGGTGCTCGCCGAACGCACCGAGAAGGCAACGCTGGAAATCTCCGGCGTCGTCGACCGGATCCAGAGCGAAACGTTGAATGCCGCCAAGGTCATGGACGCGGCGCTGCCGGAAGCGGAACAGGCCCGCGCCACTGCCGGCGAAACGACCGAACTGCTGCACCGCATCGCCGAAGGTTCGCGCGCGGCGCAAGGCCTGGTCCGCGACGTCGCCGCGTCGACCCGCGAGCAAAGCGAGGCCAGTATCTCGCTGGCCCAGCAGGTCGAGCGCATCGCAAACCAGGTCGAGGACACCGGCGCCAGCATGCGCACCACAGCACAGGCCGCCCAGTCGCTGCTCGAAACCGCCCGCAACCTGAGTGCGGAAACAGCGCGCTTCAGGGTCTGAGCACCGCATTTTTGCATTGCCGGTCGGCTCGCAGACGACGACTGCGACACCGGCAATCACAATAGGAACATTCATGCTTGCCAATTCACTGTCTCCCTGCATCACCACAACGAAGGTCGAGGAATCCCGTGATTTCTACGTCAAGCACTTTGGTGCAAAGGTCACCTTCGACTGCGGCTGGTACGTCAACCTTGAATTCGGGAAGGCCGCATCCCTTCAGTTCATATCAGCGCAAACCGACCAACCTGCCTGCAATCCTGCCGGTCTGACCTACAACTTCAGCGTCTCCGATGTCGATGCTGAGTTCCAGTTGCTCAGCGCATCCGGTCTGGCTCCGATCATGCCGCTTGAAGACCATCCCTGGGGTGACCGTGGCTTTGCCGTTCAAGACCCCAATGGCATAGTCCTTTACATCTACGCCGAGCGTGAGCCCAGCGCCGAGTTCAAGCAATACTACAAGTCCTGACGCCATGCCCGCCGACCGCATCGCTCAACTACTCGACGACATACGTCTTCTCGATCAAGCACGCTTTGAACTTGTTCAGTCATTGCGGGAACTCGTTCTGGGTTTGGCCCCCGCCATCTCCGAGGAAGTGAAGTACGGAGGCATCCTGTTCTCCGCCGCGAAGCCTTTTTGCGGCATCTTCTCTTATGCAAAGCACGTTTCGCTGGAGTTTGGTTCAGGCGCTGCCCTCCCGGATAGATTCGAGGTGCTTGAGGGCGAAGGCAAGTTACGCCGCCACATCAAGCTCTCTTCTGTACAGGACATCTCGAAGAAGCATGTCGGTGAGTACCTTCTTCTGGCGCTCCAGGCGTCCGCAAAGCCGTGAGATCCGACCGGGACCACTCAATCGCCCGCCCTTCGGTCGTTGGACGCTGCGCGAGTAGCCGCCCGGTCCGGTTATTTCCATGCCGGGCTTCTTGATTTCAGCTCCTATGTTTACCTTCTCCAACGCTTGGCTCCTCGCCGCTGCTGCATTGAGTGCCGTGGCCGCTCTATTGCACGTCGCCATCGTCTTTGGCGGCGCACCGTGGTACCGGTTCTTTGGTGCCGGTGAGCGGATGGCGTCGGCAGCCGAAGCTGGGCGTGCCTACCCGGCAATCGTCACCCTTGGCATTGCCCTCGTCCTTGCGCTCTGGGCGGCCTACGCGCTTTCCGGCGCCGGCTTGCTGGCGCCCCTGCCCTTGCTCAAATGGTGTCTTGCCGCCATTACTGCCGTCTATCTGCTGCGGGGCCTCGCCATCCTCCCACTCTTTATCTTTGCCCGAGCGCAGGTCACTCCGTTTCTGATCTGGAGTTCCGTCATCTGTATCGGCTACGGTGTCGTCCATCTGGTCGGCACCGTGCAGGTTTGGCGCCAGCTTTGAACTGCACGTCGGTGGAAGTCGCCGCAAACTGCCTCTCTCGTCGGCCTGAGCGCATCGCCAAACGGCAAAGGAACAAGACTGCGCCGCCGTTGTCCGAACTCTGCCTGGCAGCGCAGAACACAGCTGCCTCGGGCTTCCCAACATTGCGAGCGAGGCGGCATCATTTATCACGGAGAACGCTTCAATGCCTGGACACATCTGATCGGCGCCGTGCTGGCGCTGGCCGGTGCGGTCTGGCTGCAGCTCCAGGCCGCCGCCAGCGGTGATGCCTGGAAGATGGTCAGCGTCGCCGTCTATGGCACGACGCTGGTCCTGCTTTATGCGATCTCCACGGCCTACCACAGCGTCCGCGGGCGCCTCAAGCGCATCTTCCGGAAGCTCGACCACCTGTCGATCTACCTGCTGATCGCCGGCAGCTACACGCCGTTCTGCCTGATCAGCCTGCGCGGCCCGTGGGGCTGGACGCTGTTCGCCATCGTCTGGAGCCTGGCGCTGCTCGGCATGCTGCAGGAGATCAAGCCGCGCTCGGAAGCGCGGGTGCTGTCGCTGATCATCTACGCGCTGATGGGCTGGATCGTCCTCGTCGCCATCAACCCCTTGCTCGACCAGCTCGGGCTGGCCGGCTTTCTCTGGCTGGCGGCGGGCGGGATCTTCTACACGGTCGGTATCGTCTTCTTCGCCTTCGACGAACGCTTCCGTCACTGGCACGGCATCTGGCACCTGTTCGTCATTGCCGGCAGCCTGGCGCATTTCATCGCCATCCTGTTCTACGTGCTGTGACACCGGCCGTGATTCGGCGAAAATGCCGGTCGACTACGGCAAACAGGAACGAACATGCGTTTTCAGGGACGGATCACCCAATGGAAGGATGAGCAGGGTTTCGGCTTCATTACCCCGAACAGCGGTGGCGAGCGCCTGTTCCTGCATATTCGCGCTTTCTCCCGCGGCCAGCCGAGACCGGGCGGCGACGAGATCGTAACTTACGAAATGGCCCGTGACGACAAGGGCCGCCCGCGCGCCGCCGCCGTTCAGTTCGTCCGCCCCGCCGGCCAGAAGAGGACGGCGACCGGCCCAGGCAGCCAACGCTGGCCGCTGGCACTGGCTGCCCTCTTCCTGGGCTTTCTCGTCGTATCGACCCTGGCCGGCAAGCTGCCGCCCATCCTGCCAGTGTTCTACGGCGGGATCAGTGTTGTGGCCTTCGTGGCTTACGCCCTCGACAAATCGGCCGCGCGCAACGGCCGCTGGCGCACCCAGGAAAACACGCTGCACCTGCTGGCCCTGGCCGGCGGTTGGCCGGGAGCGCTGGTGGCGCAGCAGAAGCTGCGCCACAAGTCGGCCAAGCCTTCGTTTCTCGTCGTTTTCTGGGCTACCGTCTTACTCAACTGCGGCGCCCTTGCCTGGCTGCTGACTCCGGCTGGTGGACAGACCTTGCACAGGTTGCTCGCCAGCATCTGAGGGTTGGCCGCCTCTGATGAGGCGCCCAGTTTTTCCTGCAGTAGCGGCACTTGGGCCGGCCAGGTGTCGATTCCTTCGTCGGTATGCATGCCTATCCTTTCAATGCAACGAAACGGGGTGGCACGCCAGTTGCGATAACTCGTTAAAAGCCTGCGCCAACGTCGACTTTGCGACACGGCATCGATCACCCCACTGGAGCCCACCATGCCTGCCACGACCTTCGACCACCAGGGCCAGACCATCGCCCCCGGCGACAGCGTCCGCATTCTCGCCATCACCCCCGACCCGGATCTCGACGAGGACGATCTGGACATGTTCATGGACATGGTTGGGTCGATCTGTGAGGTCGAGCGCATCGATGCCGACGGCACGGCCTGGGTCGCGGTCTGGTGGAACGGCTTCCAGGGCGCCGTGCTGACCATGGTCGGTCTGCACCCGGGGCAGATGGATAAGATGGCGGCCTAGGGCGCGGGCCACCAGCGCCAGGCGTAGCGTCGCCGCGCGGGTAATGGGAGACATGGTTGTTCCCATCGTGATCTCCTCAATTGATCGGGTTGGAGTTTGAACCTTCTTGCAGCGTTGGTGCCAACCCTGGCAAGCCCCTGATTACAAAAGAGCACAGGCCTTGCTCAAGGCCTTTCAGCCAAGGAAAAACCAGCCGCCATGTCGGATAGCCCACAAACCCCCCTGCGCGCCTACCACGCGCGTACCAAGCACCACTTTGCGGCCTACGCCGAGGGGCCGGGCCAGCTCGACTGGGATGCCCAGCCGGCGCCCTTCCGCCATTACCCCGGCGCCCCGGTGCTCGAATTGCCGTTGGCAGCCGGGCGTTTCGACCGACCCTACGCCGACCTCGCGACGCCCCCGGCCAGCCCGGTAAAACCCGACCTCAATAGTCTGGGTACCCTGCTCGAACTGTCCCTGGCCATCGCCGCCTGGAAGAGCTGGGGGCCGAGCCGCTGGGCGCTGCGCTGCAATCCGTCCTCGGGCAACCTGCACCCGGTCGAGGCCTGGGTGCTGGCCGGCGGCCTGCCCGACGTGCCGGACGGCCTGCATCACTACGAAGCGGAACAACACGCACTGGAAGGGCGCGCCCTGACGCTGCCTTCCAGCGAGGCGCCGTGGCTGGCCGTGGCCCTGAGCAGCGTCATGTGGCGCGAAGCCTGGAAGTACGGTGAGCGCGCCTTCCGCTACTGCCAGCTCGATGTCGGTCATGCCGTCGGCGCCCTCGCCTACGCCGCCGCCGTACTCGGCTGGACGGTCCGGCCGCTGGCCATGCCCAGCGCAACACTCGGCGCCTTGCTCGGCCTCGACCGGGCCGAGGATTTCCCGCCGTCGCGCTATGCCTTCACCGAAAACGAGGAAGCGGAAATCCTGCTGCTCATCGAGGGGTCAGGCCTGCAGCCGATGCCGGAGCCCGAAGTACTGCTCGACCGGCTGGCGCAGGTCGCCTGGCAGGGCAAACCAACGTGCATTGACCCGTCACCCGGCTATCGCTGGCCCATTATCGACCAGGCCGCAACGGCCAGCCGCCAGACGGCCACCGCGGAAACGCTGGCCAGCGCCCCGCTCTTTCCGGACTATCCGCCGCTGCCCGCCCATCCGGGAACGGCCAGCGCCGCGCAACTGATCCGCCAGCGACGCAGCGCCCAGCGCTTCAACCCGAAATGCAGCCTGCCGCAGGCGGATTTCTGGCGCATGCTGGATGCCGTCCTGCCCCGCCCGGGTCTGCCGTTTTCGGCCCAGGAAGCTGCCCCACGCCTGCACCTGCTGCTTTTCGTGCTGCGCGTGGACGGTCTGTCGCCGGGCCTCTATCTGCTGCCGCGGACGCCAGACGCCGGCGAAGTGCTGGCGGCACTGGCGCCCACCTTTCCCGATCGCCAGGCCGTTACCGATGCGCCGTCTCACCTCGGTCTGCTCTGCCTCGCTGAACTGGGGCTGCAGGAAGTGCAACGCCTGGCACGCGCCCTCTCCTGCCATCAGGACATCGCCGCCACCAGCGCCTTCTCGCTCGGCATGCTGGCCGAGTTCGACAACGCCGATGGTTACGGCTATAGCAGTCTGCTGCGCGAGGCTGGCCTGCTCGGCCAGGTGCTCTACCTTGAAGCCGAAGCGGCCGGCGTGCGCGGCACCGGCATCGGCTGCTTCTTCGACGATCCGGTGCACCAGGCTTTCGGCCTCGCCGGCGAGCGCTGGCAGAGCGTCTATCACTTCACCGTCGGCACGCCGGTCGACGATGCCCGCCTCGAAACCGGGCCACCCTATCCGCAACGCCAGAAAGCGCCATCATGACCCCGATCCTCGCCAGCTTCCTCGACCAACACGGCTTTGCCCGTGACCAGCTTTCCGCCAACGGCCCTGACGGCCGCTTCACGCCGCTGATGCGCGCCGCCAAGGAAGGCCGCCTGGGGATCGTGGACGAACTGCTGACCCTGGGTGCCGATCTCACCGTGCTCAACGCCGACGGCTGCAACGCCTGAAGCTGCTGAAGAAGACCGCTTAAGCCCAGATTTTCGTCGCGCCGACAGTCAGCAGCCCGAGGTAGGTCGCAGTCAGCGAACCGGCCAGATGCACCGAGGCCAGGCCGATGGCCAGGGCAGGCTGGCCTGCCAGCAGGCGTTCGACGACTTCGGCGGAGAAGGTCGAGAAGGTGGTCAGGCCACCGAGAAAGCCGGTGATGGCGAACAGCTTGAGCGCCACCGGCAGGCCGGAATTGAGGTGAAAGACGCCGACCGCCACGCCAACCAGATAGCCACCGATGACATTGGCCGCCAGCGTGCCGAGCGGCAAGGCGATGAACAGCGGGTTAAGCGCCACTCCGAGCAGCCAGCGCGCCCAGGCACCGAGCGCGGCGCCAGCGCCGACGGCGAGGAAATTGGCGGCAGTCAGGTTATGCAGGGTGGACATAAGCGGGGATTGTAGCGGCTGGAGCGATGTCGCCGGTTAAAATAGCGCGATTCCGCCAAGAGGTTCTACCGTGAGCAGCCCCAACAAGCCAGAAGCCGCCCCCGCCGCCAATTTCATCAGAAATATCGTCGAAGCCGACCTCGCCGCCGGCAAGCATGCCCAGCGCCGCTGGGCCGGCCAGCCCGGCACCGCGGCCGACCATGCGGCAGCCGCACTCGACCCGGCGAAGATCCGCACCCGCTTCCCGCCCGAGCCGAACGGCTACCTGCACTTCGGCCACGCCAAGTCGATCCTGCTCAATTTCGGTCTGGCCGAAGCCTACGGCGGCCGCTGCCACCTGCGCTTCGACGACACCAACCCGGAGAAGGAAGAGCAGGAATACGTCGATTCCATCATCGACGCCGTCAAATGGCTGGGCTGCTCGTGGGAGAAGGACGGCGAAAATAACCTCTACCAGGCTTCCAACTATTTCGACTGGATGGCCCAGTTCGCCGAATACCTGATCTCCGCCGGCCATGCCTATGTCGACAGCCAGTCGGCCGAGGAAATGCGCGCCAACCGCGGCACGCTGACCCAGCCGGGCAAGGATTCGCCCTTCCGCAACCGTTCGGTCGCCGAGAACATGGACCTGTTCAAGCGCATGCAGGCCGGCGAGTTTGCCGACGGCACGCACATCCTGCGCGCCAGGATCGACATGGCCTCGCCCAACATCAATATGCGCGACCCGGCCATCTACCGCATCCGCCACGCCACCCACCACAACACCGGCGACAAGTGGTGCGTCTATCCGATGTATACCTTTGCCCATCCGATCGAGGATGCGCTGGAGAACATCACGCACTCGATCTGCACGCTGGAGTTTGAAGACCAGCGCCCGTTCTACGACTGGCTGCTCGAGCGCCTGGCCGAAGGACAACTGCTGCAACGACCGCTGCCGCAGCAGATCGAGTTCTCGCGCCTCAACCTGACCTACGTCGTGCTCTCCAAGCGGAAACTCATTCAGCTGGTCGAGGAAAAGCATGTCGACGGCTGGGACGATCCGCGCATGCCGACCCTGGTCGGCGCTCGTCGCCGGGGTTATTCAGCGGAAGGTTTCCGCCTGTTCGCCGAGCGCATCGGCGTCTCCAAGAACGACTCGCTGATCGACTACGTGCTGTTTGAGGATGCCATGCGCGAGGTTATGAACGAGTCCGACCAACGCCGCGTCGCTGTGCTCGATCCGCTGAAGCTGATCATCGACAACTACCCGGAAAGCCAGGTCGAGGACTGCCACGCGCCGAACCACCCGCTGCACCCGGAACTCGGCCAGCGCTCAATGCCGTTCAGCCGCGAGTTGTGGATCGAGGCCGAGGACTTCCAGGAAGTCCCGGAAAAGGGTTTCCGCCGCCTGTTCCCGGGCAACAAGGCGCGCCTGAAGTACGGCTACATCGTCGAATGCACCGGTTGCGACAAGGATGCAAACGGCAAGGTGATCGCCGTCCATTGCACCTACCTGCCCGACACCAAGTCCGGCACGCCGGGTGCCGACAGCGTCAAGGTCAAGGGCAATCTGCACTGGGTCTCGGCGGCCCACGCCTACCCGGCGGAAATCCGCCTGTTCGAGCGTCTGTTCAGCGTCCCCGCCCCCGGTGCCCGGCGCGAGGGCGACGCCCCGGACCTGGAACGCGATTTCCTCACCGATCTCAACCCGGCCTCGAAGCAAACCATTACCGCCCAGCTCGAACCCTGCCTGAAAGAGGCGAAAGCCGAGCAGCGCTTCCAGTTCGAGCGCCACGGCTACTTCGTCGCCGACCGCGTCGATTCGCAGGCCGGCAAGCCGGTGTTCAACCGCGCCGTGACGCTCAAGGACTCCTGGGGTAAGGGCGCCTGACATGGCTGGTAGCTGGGGCTGTCCGCACGAGGTCGGGGATCGCTGCACGAAGATCAACAACCTGCCATGCGATCCGGGTATGAAGGGCTGCGAGCTCGCCGGCCGCTACCGTTTCGTCGACGAGAGCAAGAACGAGCGCTACTGGGAGAAGAAGGCACGGGAAAAGGCAGCGGCCGAAAAAACGGCGGCCAAGCCCAGCCAGCCGGACTGACATGGCGCTCAACGTCGAACGTCTCGGCCAGGTCTTCACGCCACCCAACGTCGTCGACTTCATGCTCGACCTGCGGCGCAATGGCGGCCGTACGCTTGAGCCTTCGGCCGGCGACGGTGCCTTTTTCAGCCGCCTGCGGGAGGCCGGCGCCGACTGTACCGGTATCGAGATTGACCCGCGCGTCGCTCCGGCCGGCGCCGAAATCCGCGATTTCTTCAGCTATCCGCTGAGCGAACAGTTCGCCACCATCATCGGCAACCCGCCCTACGTCCGTTTCCAGGATGTGGCCGAGGAAACCAAGCAGCAACTCCGCTCCGAGTTGTTCGATGCGCGCAGCAACCTGTTCCTGTTCTTCATCGAGAAGGCCATCTGCCACCTGCAGCCAGGCGGCGAGTTGATTTTCATCGTGCCGCGCGAGTTCATCAAGCTGACCGCCGCCAAGAAGTTGAATGCCTGGCTGTACCAGCAAGGCAGCATCACGCATTTCTACGAGACCGGCGACGTCCGCGTCTTCGGTGCGCACACACCAAATTGCGCCATCTTCCGTTTCGAGAAGGGCCGCTTCGACCGGCGCATGGCTGACGGCCGGACCTTCACCGAGGTCGACGGCCAGTTGATGTTCCTGCGCGACGACCATGGCGTGCGCTTCGCCGACGTGTTCACCGTCAAGGTCGGCGCCGTCTCCGGGGCCGACCACATCTTCACGCACGCCAAGGGCAACATGGAGTTCGTCTGCTCGAAGACCGTCGACACTGGTGAAACCCGGCGCATGTTGTACGGCATCCAGCATGCACATCTAAAAAAACATAAGGCCGAACTGCTCGCCCGCCGCGTCAAGAAGTTCGACGAAAGTAACTGGTGGCAGTGGGGCCGCGCCTGTCCGCTCAACGAACTGCCGCGTATCTATGTCAACGGCCGGACGCGCAAGGCGGAGCCTTTCTTCCTGCACGATTGCAACAGCTTCGACGGCTCGGTGCTGGCGCTATTCACGAAAAATCCTCGGCTCACCCGGCGCGACCTGATCGAATGCACGATGATGCTGAACAAGGAAGTCGACTGGCAGCAGCTCGGCTTCATCTGCGACGGCCGCTTCCTGTTCACCCAGCGCAGCCTGCAAACCTGCCTGCTGCCCGACAAGTTTTCCCGCTATTTACCGTCTGATCTGAAAAAGGACGCTGCATGACCTTCACCCAAATGCTCGCCGCCGCCGCGCAGAAGAACGACTCGCTGCTCTGCGTCGGCCTCGACCCCGATCCGGCCAAGTTTCCCGCCCACCTCAAGGGCCGCGACAACGCCATTTACGAATTCTGCGCCGCCATCGTCGATGCGACAGCCGATCTGGTCTGTTCCTTCAAGCCGCAGATCGCCTATTTCGCCGCCCGCCGTGCCGAGGATCAGCTGGAAGCGCTGATCGCCCACATCCACGACAAGCACCCGGGCATCCCGGTGATCCTCGACGCCAAGCGCGGCGACATCGGTTCGACCGCCGAGCAGTACGCGGTCGAGGCTTTCGGCCGCTTCCAGGCCGATGCGGTGACGGTCAATCCTTACATGGGCCGCGATTCGGTCGAGCCTTACCTCGCCTATCCGGACAAGGGCGTGATCCTGCTCTGCCGCACCTCGAACGCTGGCGGTTCCGACCTGCAGTTCCTCGACGTTGGCGGCGAAAAGCTCTACCAACGGGTGGCACGCCTGGCCGCTGGCGAATGGAACACGACCGGCCAGATCGGCCTGGTCGTCGGCGCCACCTTCCCGGCCGAGATCGCCCGCGTCCGCGAAATCGTCGGCGACATGCCGCTGCTGGTGCCGGGCATCGGTGCCCAGGGCGGCGATATCGAGGCCACCGTCACGGCCGGTCGCACAACCAGCGCCAGCAGCTTGATGATCAACTCCTCGCGTGCCATTCTGTACGCCGGCCGCGACGAGAATTTCACCGCCGCCGCCCGCCGCGTCGCCGAGGAAACCCGCGAAGCCATCAACCGCTACCGCTGAGGAGCACGATCATGCGCATGGACGACCACCGCGAGAGCGACAATCTCGAAGACCGCCGCGGCAGCGGTGGCGGCCGGGGCGGTCTGCGCCTCGGCGGCGGCCGTCTGGGCATCGGCACCATCGCCATCGCGCTGGTCGCCAGCTATTTTCTCGGCATCAACCCGTTGACCGTACTCAACATGCTCAGTGGCGGCGGCCTGCCGGCAATCGAGCAGAGCGCGCCGGCCAGCCGACCGCCGGCCGACGACACCACCGCCCGTTTCGTCTCGCAGGTGCTGGCCTCGACCGAGGACACCTGGCAGCAGGCCTTCCGCGCCAACGGCAAGCAATACCAGGAACCCAAGCTGGTGCTTTTTTCCGGTGTCACGCCGACTGCCTGCGGCACTGGCCAGTCAGCGATGGGGCCGTTCTACTGCCCGGGCGACCAGAAGGTCTATATCGACCTCGAGTTCTTCGACGAACTGAAGACCCGCTTCAAGGCACCGGGCGAGTTCGCCCAGGCCTACGTCATTGCTCACGAGGTCGGCCACCATGTGCAGAACCTGCTCGGCATCGCCGAACAGGTACAGCGCAGCAAGCAACGCGTCGGTACCGCCGAGGCCAACGCCCTCTCGGTGCGCATGGAGCTGCAGGCCGACTGCCTGGCCGGCGTCTGGGGCAAACACACCGACACCATGAAGAGCGTGCTCGAACCAGGTGATCTGGAAGCCGCCCTGAATGCCGCTTCGGCCATTGGCGACGACCGCCTGCAGCAGCAGACGCAGGGTCGCATCGTGCCGGAAAGCTTCACCCACGGCAGTTCCGCCCAGCGCATGCGCTGGTTCAAGCGCGGCTTTGAAACCGGCGACATGAACCAGTGCAACACCTTCAAGGCGAAGCAGCTTTGAGCGGACCAGCCAGGCCGTCCAGCCCGCCACCGCCGGCCCAGGCGAAACCCCGCTGGCGGCGCTGGTTGCTGGAAGCAACGATCTTCCTCGCCGCCTTCATCGCTTTCCAGATGTGGCAGTTGCGCGATACAACCCGTGGCCTGGCGCCCGAATTCACCGCCCAGCGCCTCGATGGCAGCGCCTTCAGCCTTGCCGGCTGGCGCGGCGAACAGGCTGACCGGGCGACGCTGCTCTATTTCTGGGCCGAATGGTGTCCGGTGTGCCGGACCACAGCCGGCAACGTCACGGCGCTGGCTGAGGACTGGCCGGTGACCAGCATCGTCAGCCAGTCGGGCGAGGCGCCGGCCATCCAGCGCCTGATGAACGAACGCGGCTACGCCTGGCCAAGCGTCGTCGATGCCCGCGGCAGCCTCATGAAGCAGTACGGCCTGCCCGGCGTCCCCGGCTTCGTCATCATCGCTCCGGACGGCAACATCCGCTTTGTCTCGATCGGCTACACCAGCGAGATCGGCCTGCGCCTGCGCTTGTGGTGGGCCAGCCAGGCATGAGGAAGAAGCTCGGCCTGCTGCTCGGTCTGGTACTGACCGGCGGCGCCCTCGCCCTGCCAACCCATTTCCCCGTGCCCGGCGGCGTCGCGGTCATTGACCTCGGCGGGGTCACTAGCCACCAGCCGGCCGCCCGCTGGAACGAACAGCCGCTGGCTGTGGTGGCCGAGAACGGCCGCTGGTTCGCCGTGCTCGGCATCCCGCTCGACACCCTGCCGGCGCCGCTGGAGATCACCGTCAGCGACCCAGCCGGCGAGCGCCGCCTGAGCGTACCGGTCGGCATCAAGAATTACCCGGAGCAACGCCTGACCATCAAGGACCGGCGCAAGGTCGAACCAGAACCGGCCGACCTTGTCCGCATCGAGCGCGAAAAGACCCATACCGAGCAGATCAAGCGGCAATTCTCAGCAATACCCCCTGATACCACCTTCGCCCACCCGGCCGACGGTCGCCTGTCGTCACGCTTTGGCCTGCGCCGCATCTTCAACGACCTGCCGCGCAATCCGCACAGCGGCCTCGACTTCGCCGCGCCGGCCGGCGCCCCGGTACGCGCCCCGGCGGCCGGCCGGGTGATCGACATCGGCGACTACTTCTTCAACGGCAACACGGTCTTCATCGATCACGGCCAGGGCCTGATCAGCGCCTACATGCACCTGTCGCAAATCGGCGTGCGCGCCGGACAGCACGTCGCCAAGGGCGAACGGATTGGCGCCGTCGGTTCCACCGGCCGCTCGACCGGCGCCCACCTGCACTGGACGGTGATCCTCAACGGCACGCCGGTAGATCCCGAACTGTTCCTCGGCCAGCGCTGACCGGTCCACGAAAAAAGGCAGCCGAGGCTGCCTTTTGCATGCACGCGAAGCGAGTCAGGTCCGGGTCTTGTCCGGCGTACTCATCTGTTTTTCATCCTTCGCCTTGTCGCCACAGGCCAGCGCATTGACGCTACCAAGGGCGAACAGGCCGGCAAACAGTACTGTCAGAAATTTCTTCATCGACACCTCCGTCAAATAAGGTACTCGTTTGTGACTCAGGCTCCGTTGATTGGTTCAATCGAAGAAGCCACCTGAAGGTGCACGCTTTTCCGGCAGAATTCGTCGTGGCTACCGAAACCATTCATCTTCATCGCAGCGCGCCCGCCAAGCCGGCCGTTGGCGAGCCGTGCACCGGCTGTGGCGTCTGCTGCGCGCTGGAAACCTGTCCGGCCGGCCGTCTTCGCTTCCGGCGCGCCGCCGGCCCTTGTCCGGCCCTTGAATGGTCAGCCGCCGAGACTCGCTATCACTGCGGACTAATGACCCAGCCCGATCGCCATTTATGGGTTCCGCCCGCTCTTCAGGGTTTCGCCAGGCGCTGCCTTGCCCGCTGGATCGCTGCCGGCCAAGGCTGCGATTGCACTGCCGAAGTTCAGCCCTGAGTGGCGAACCTGGGCATTTTCCGGACTGACAATGAGTGAAGCCCATGCTTTGAGGCATGGGCTTCGTTTGCTGCGCCCCTGTCTTGTCGACCGGGGCATTCGGCTTGTCGCCGTTAGGGAGTACTACTCGGTAATCTCAAGAAAATCTTCCTTCGACAACTGCCATAGAATCTCCTGCAACGCAGCATTTACTGCCACTACATGTCGGGACACGCTGCTTATCTCGACACGGGTTCAGCTTACCACTCCGAAAAAAAATTGCCAGCCCCCTCACACCTCAGGGTCGAAAAATGATGTTGCTGCCGGCGGGCAACTGGCTGGCCGGGGCATAGCCTACAGCACCCGGCGTGCTGACGACAAAAGCGATCAGTTCGTCGACAGTAGCGAATTCGGCGGGCGGCGCCCCCTTGCCGACATAGCGCCGGACCAGCCAGTAAGCGGTGTATTCGCGCTCATCCTGAGCGAGCATTTTGGCCAGGAAAGCCTCGCGCACGGGGTGGCCGGCGACGAGATTGACCGGTCGCGCCGCCAGTTGGTTGATCGAGACGATGCGCCCGGTGTATAGGCGCTTGAGGGTGACGGCATCGCTTCTCGGCATGCCGCGATGGGCAAAGACGACGATTTCCTGGGCCAGCGCTGTCCCCGCCACCAGGCAGGCGAGGAAGGCGAGGAGCAGTTGAGGGCGTTTCATCGCCAGTTTCAGAAGGTAAAACTGCAGGAGACGGAGAGCACGTTGATGCGTTGATTCGCACTGTCCCCACCGGCCGGCGGATCAATGAAGCCTGACACGCGCCAAGTGCGCGTCTGTGACCACTCGGCCTTGAGCAAGGTATTGGCCCCCAGACGATACGAGGTGCCAATCGCCAGCGTGCCTTGGTCGTGGGCCAGCAACATGTCGCCGACGGCCCGCTGACTGGCGTCGACCAGGGGGCTGGGAATGGAGACACGGTTGTCCGTGACGGCGTCGTACAAATTGAGCACCTGGCTGCCGGACTGCATGCGGGCCAGGTACACGTACGGAGTCCAGTCGCCACTGCGTCGGCTTAATGCCGCATAGGCGGCCCAGCGATTCCAGCCGTTGACGGCACCGTCATTGAGCAGGCGGACGTATTCGCCGGACAAGCGGAAGGCGGCCGGCAGTTCAACCGAGGCGCCCAGGATCAGCATACGGGTGGTCGAGGCCTTGGTCTGCGGCGCATTGCTCAGGTCGTAGAAACCTTCGCCCGGCTGGTAGGGCGGCGGCAAGGAGGTGAAGGGAAAGTCGGCGGTGATATCGCCCTTGCGCCGCTCGGTGCGAATGCGGTGAAGACCGAGCCGATAGATGTCGTCGTCACGGCGCAGCGAGACCACCAGACCGCCCCCTTTCATCCGCGTCGAGTCGTAACCGGCCCGGCCCTCCGGCTCGCCGGCGGCGCGGCGCAGATAGACACGCTGATGGGTGCCGATACGCCCGTAGTAGCCATCCACTGCCCATTCACCGAGGTTGCTCCACAAGGATTGCGACAGCATGAGTCCGTAGATGTCGCTGGTCGGCGCCGTCGCGTAAACCTCGGTCGGCAGGCGGGCATAGGGATAGGTCACCCCGACATCGAGGTTCTCGGTATCGAGCATGAAGGGGATGCGTAACTTGCCGGCGCGCAGCATCAAATCATCGGCCGGTCGCCAGGAAAGAAAGGCCCAGGCCAGCGTCGGATCCCAGCCCGAATCGCTGTCCGCCGACGGCGCCAGGCGGGCCTGCAGGGTTGCCGACAGACGGGGCGTCAGGCGTGCGTCGAGCTGCCCGCCCAAGACGCTGTCGCGGGTGAAGGTGCCACCTTCGTCGATGACGCGCTGATAGCGGTACGGTTTGTCGGAAATGGCATAGCCGAGTGTGGCGAAGCCGGACCAATCGAAATCGACGGCCGCCGCCAGCGGCGGAAAGGCGATCAACAGGGCACACAGACAGCGGAGTTTCATGGTGTTCCTAAAATTCGTTCGCGGCGCTATCGGCGAACTGCCTGGCAATCAGTAAAAACTCCTCCTGCAGCACGACAAAGGCATCGATCGCCGCCGGGTCGAAATGCAGCCCTCGCTGCTCAAGCAGCAGAGCGACCGACTCCTCGTGGCTGAACGCCTTCTTGTAGGGGCGTACCGAGCGCAACGCATCGTAGACATCGGCTACGGCCATCAGTCTGGCCGCCAGCGGAATCGCCTCACCCTGCAGGCCATCGGGATAGCCGGTGCCATCCCAGCGTTCGTGGTGGCTGCGCGCAATCTGGCAGGCGAAGTGCAGCATCAGGTTGTCCTCGCCCAGTTCCCGGCGGGTACGGATCAGCATGCTTTCGCCCTTCGCAGCATGCGTTTTCATGATCTCGAACTCTTCCGGCGTGTGCTTGCCCGCCTTGAGCAGGATGTGATCGGGAATGGCAATCTTGCCAATATCGTGCAGCGGCGAGGCCTTGGCGATCTGGTCGATATGCTCGGCGCTGAGGAATTCGCGATCGCGCTCCTGGTGACTCAAGTGCTGGGCGAGCAGGCGCACGTAGGTCTGTGTCCGGCGAATGTGGTTGCCTGTGCATTCATCGCGAAACTCAGCCAACGAAACCATGACTCGGATCGCCGCTTCCTGCAGGTAAAGCACCTCGTTGACCCGGCGCTCGACCTCGCCTTGCAGCCAGGCGCTCTGATCTTCGAGAAATGTCTGCCAGGCCTTGATCTGCAGGTGCGTCCGCACTCTCGCCAGGACGATGGAGGGGACGATCGGCTTGTGGATGAAATCGACGGCACCGACGTCGAAGCCCAACTCCTCGTCGGCCGCGTCAACCTTGGCGGTGAGAAAGATGACCGGGATGCCGGCGAACAGCGGGCTCGCCTTCAAGCGCCGACATACTTCGTAACCGTCCATCTCGGGCATCATGATGTCGAGCAGGACGAGATCGGGCGGCTGCATGGCCGCCAGTTCCAGGCCGCGGGCGCCGCTACTGGCCAGCCGGACGTGGTAGTGCGGGCGCAATAACTGGTTGAGCAGGCTGAGATTGGCCGGCGTGTCATCAATGACGAGAACCATCTGCTGTCTTGCCTGATTCATTTGCTTTCCTCCCTGCCCAGCGGCTCGCCCAAGGCCTGAATGGCCGCGTCGCAATCCCAGTGGGCAATTGCCCTTTCAATTTTCGCCAGCTGCCGCGGCGAATAGCGGCTGGCCAGCAATGTGCGATTGTTGCGCCACATCTCTTCAGCTTCGCCATCGCCATCGCGCAAGTGGCGGACGAGCAGGGTGACGACCACCTCCACATCGCCGACCTGGCCCTTGGGCTGAGCCTCGCCGGCGACTACCGGCAGCCCGCCCAGAGCATCCAGAACGGCGCCTAGACAACGCTCGACGGCAACCAGTTCCGACTCCACCAGCGCCTGGGGAGCGATCGCCAGCTCGAGGCGTCGCAAGACTTCCTGCAACTGGCGCAGCCCGAAGGTACCGGACAGCCCTTTGAAGGAATGCGCATCGCGCCGCGCCGTGTCGGTATCGCCCAGTTCGATGGCGTTACGCAGGCGGACGGGCAACTGCCGTGCATCGTCGACAAAGTAGCGGATGGCCTCGGCAAGAAAGCGCAAACGACCGCTGAAACGCTTCTCCAGAACTGCCACATCGACTTCCGGAATGGCCCTCAGCGCCGTCAGGAAAGACTGTTCGGCAGGCGTCGCCCCGCTCGTGGTTGCTGGCGGCGGCTTGGAGCGATGGCTATGACGGGCGATGCTGGCCAGCAGTTCATCGGGATCGAAGGGCTTGGCGATGTAACTGGAAGCCCCCTGGGCCAGCGCCCGCTGCAGTTCCGCGCCCTGCACATGAGCGGTCATGACGATGACCGGCAGATCGATGAAACGGCGCTCGGCACGCAGGCGACGAATGGCCTCGCGGCCATCCATGACCGGCATTTCCAGATCCATCAGCACTAGCGCATAGCGGTCGGCCGGGGCCGCCAATAGTTTTTCCAGGGCGACCAGACCGTCTTCGGCAACATCGACCGTCGCCCCCCAGCCGACCAGCATTTCACTGGCCACCTGACGGTTCAGTTCATGATCCTCGACGAGCAGGATGTGCATACCCCCCAGATCCGGAGCCAGGCTCCCGGTCAGCGCCACCGGCTGCCCACTGGCCGTCCCCGGCAGCCGCCGACAGAGTCGCCGCAGAACGCCTGGCAGGAGGGGTTTCTGCGCCAATTCGCCGACTTCCGGGAACGTCACTTCGGCGCGCAGCAAGCCAACGTCGGCCGTCGACATGGCCAGCGTGCACGCCGGCAGGCTCAGCTCGCGTACGCGCGCCGCCTCGATCAGGCGGCTGCCGGCCAGACCCTGCATTTCCCAATCAAGCAGCAGCAGATCGTAGGGCGTACCAGCTGCCGCTTCGGTCAGCAGGCGGACCAGCGCCTCATCACCGTTGGCGGCCTGATCGACATGGGCGCAACCGATGGTGTGCAACATGGCCGTCAGGCTGTCGCGGGTCGGTGCGTAATCATCGACGATCAACGCCCGGGTGCAGGCGCTGAACGATTTGTCGCCAGCCCCACCTGCCCCCCCGCCGGCCAGCGGGAAAGTCAGCTGAAAATGGAACAGGCTGCCACGACCACTAACGCTGTCGACGCCGATCTGTCCGCCCATGGCCTCGATCAGTCGCTTGGAGATGGTCAGGCCGAGACCCGTGCCACCATATTTACGGGTCGTCGCCCCGTCGGCCTGAGTGAATTCCTGGAACAGGCGACCACGCTGTTCGTCATCCATGCCGATGCCGGTGTCCTCGACAGCAAAGAGCAAGGCCACGTCACCTTCACCATAGCCGACTTCGCTGATGCTCAGCCGGACATGACCGCGCTCGGTGAACTTGACGGCATTGCTCAGCAGGTTGATCAGAATCTGCCCCAGGCGCAGCGGATCGCCGAGCAGTGGCGGCATCTCTGCCGGCAGGCGCCAGTCGAGAATGAGTTCGACCGGCTTGCCCTCGGCCCGCTGCTGGACCATGAACAGGGCGTTCTGGATGACCGGTTCGAGCTCGAAGGGCGTTCGTTCGAGCTCCACCTTACCCGCCTCGATCTTCGAGAAATCGAGAATGTCGTTGATGATGCCAAGCAGCAGTCGCGCCGCCACATGAATCTTGCTGACGTAGTCGAGCTGACGCGGCGGCAGGCCGGACTTCATGGCCAGATAGGCCATGCCGAGAATGGCGTTCATCGGCGTACGGATTTCGTGGCTCATGTTGGCCAGAAAGATCGATTTGGCTTCAGTGGCCACCTCCGCCCGCGCCCGCGCCTCGTTCAGTTCGTTCTGCGTCACCTCGCGCTGATGAAGTTCGGCCTCGATTGCCGCCGCCATGCCGTCCAGCGTCGTCGCCAGTGATTGAACCTCCTCGACACCATGAAGATCGCCGATACGTTGCCCGAAGGATTTGCCGGCCAGCGCCTGGGCGGCGCCGTGCAGCGCGGTCAGGGGGTCGAGCAGATGGCGCTCCAGGTAGCGGTAACTGGCCAGCAGGACGGCACCGCTCAACAACAGCGCCAGCAACTCCCCGAAAATCCAGGCGCGCAGGCGCTCGGAGGCCTGTTCCAGCTCGTTCGCCGTCCGCTGATCGACGAGCGAGGCCAGTTCTTCCACGGCCAGTGCCAGATCTGCACGCAGGCCCAGGTAGAGCGATTGATGCAGCAACTGGCTGGCAAACTCGGGCTGCGGCTCGGCTTCGGAAACAAACTCGCTGGTTTCGCGATCGTAAAGCCCCTGGGTCGCGGCAAAGGCGATCTGCTCGGTTTCCTTCATGCGCTCGGTGATCAGCTGGATGCGCCCGACCACCGCCTGCTCACCGGCATCGAAACCGAGACGGCCGGCGAGCAGGGCCAGCGGTTCGCGTTCGCCGTCGGTCGGCACGACATATTCGCGCCTCCCGGCAATGACCTGCTCCCAGAAGCTGGCCGGCAGATCGCGCGGGCGCGGCTTGGTGCCTTCGCGTATGGCCAGCACATCGTAGTAATAGATGAGAAACCGCGGGTCGGCGGTGCTGACGTAGGAGTTGACCAGGCGGCCGAGCAGGCCGACTTCAAGCTGTACGGCATGGATCAGCGCCAGCGAGTCCTGCCGGTGGCGTCCGGCATCGGCAGCCGTATTGAAGGCCGACAGGGCGGCCAGCGTCACCGCGGCGATGAGCAGCAGCATGCCGACCAGCGCCGCCGAGACAGCGAGAAAGGCCCGGCGCAGATTGATCCGCCTGCCCGGAACGGCCGGCGAAGGGCGATCGTTGACGATATTCAGCTAAGCCTCCCGCGCTATACATGGACCAACGCACTTGCCTCGATCATATGTCAATTCATTGCTGGCGCGGGTATGGCATGGACGGACGCAAGCAACAATTGGCCAAACAGCCGCGATCGTTCAGAATGCGGCCATGCTTCCCATCCCCCTCGGCTCATGGACAACCTGATCAAGGACACCGCGACGCTGGAATTGTTCTGCTGGCTGGAGCCCGGCGCCGAACTACCGGGCTGGGACATCCTCAAGGGCAGTCCCTTCGGCAGCACCCTGGCCTCACCCGAAGGCGGCGAACCGACGCCCGGCGACCAGTTGATCTCGGTGCAGAACTACTTCGCCGAATATCACCTCGAATACTTCCGCCAGCGCCGCTACAGCCATTTCCCCAGCCGGCTGCACGCCCTGCTGCTGTTCGCCACGCGCACCGACGCGATGACCTTCCGCCACAAGCATCCGCAGCGCGTCTTCGGCAAAAATCTGTCGTGCGCCCGAACCAAGGGCGCCTATATCTGCTCCTTTCATGACGCCAGCTGGCTCGACTATCTGCGCCTGCCGCACAGCCTGTCGCTCTCGGCCCTCGACGAAGTTGCCGAACACTACTGGTCGGGCCGCACCGTCGAGGAAATCGGCCTGACTTTCATGAACGAGCCCTGGCCGGAACCGCCGGTCATCGAAGCCCTGTTCCAGGGGCCGCTCGAACCCGTCTGGGGCCATCAGCAATCCGGGTGGCTGCCCGGTTTTCGTTAGGAATCACTCATGCGCCGCCTTGCACTGATCGCCTTCATCGTTCTCCTGCTGGCCGGCGCCCTGTTCTGGAGCACCCGGCCAAAGCCGATCCCGGTCGCCCTCAAGGAAGTCGCCACCGGCAAGGTCGAGGCGACCCTGGCCAATACCCGCGCCGGCACGGTCGAAGCCTGCCAGCGGACCAAGCTGTCCACCATCATCGGCGGCCGTATCGAATACCTGGGCGTCAAGGAAGGCGACAAGGTCAAGAAGGGGCAGTTGCTGTTGAAGCTGTGGAACGACGACCAGCAGGCCAATGCCGCGCTGGCCCGGGCGCAGGTCACGGTCGCCGCCAAGCGCGTCGAGGAAGCCTGTATCGCCGCCGCCAACGCCGGGAAAGAAGCCAAGCGCCAGGCCGAACTGCGTGCACGCGGCTTCGTCTCCAGCAGCCGCGAGGAAGCGGCGCGCACCGATGCCGAAGTCCGCCAGGCCAGTTGCAACACCGCCAAGGCCGACGTCGCCCAGGCCGAAGCGCGCTTCCGTGCGACGCGCACCGAGCAGGGCCGCGTTGCCCTCTACGCACCGTTCGACGGTACGGTCGCCAAGATCGTCGGCGAACTGGGTGAATACTCCACGCCGTCACCGCCGGGCGTGATGACGCCACCGGCGATCGACCTGTTCGATGATTCCTGCCTCTACGTCAAGGCGCCGATGGACGAAGTCGATGCGCCGAAAATCCATCCCGGACAGGTGGTCCGCATCAACCTAGACGCCCTGCCGGGGCAAAGCATGGCTGGCAAGGTACGGCGCGTCGCGCCCTACGTCTCGGCAGTGGAAAAACAGGCACGCACGGTCGATATCGAGGTCGATTTCGCCGATCCGGCGATCATCGGCAAGCTGCTCGTCGGTTACAGCGCCGATGTCGAGATCATCCTCGACGCCCGCGACAACGTGCTGCGCATTCCCACCGCCGCCATCCAGGAAGGCGGCCGCGTGCTGCTCTTCGATGCCGAGAATGGCCAACTGGTCGAGCGGACGATCAAGACCGGCCTCAGCAACTGGGAATACAGCGAAGTCCTGGAAGGCCTGGCTGCCGGCGACCGCATCGTCACCTCGCTGGAGAAAGACGGCATCAAGGCGGGTGCCAAGGTCACGCCGGAAGAAAAAGGGAAATGATGTCGCTGATCACGGCGAACGGCTCATGGCGCTGATCGAACTGACCGGCATCGAGCGCATCTTCCAGCTCGGCGATTCGACTGTACACGCGCTGGCCGGACTGGACCTGAGCATCGACGCCGGTGAGTACGTCGCCGTGATGGGCCCCTCCGGCTCCGGCAAATCGACGCTGCTCAACCTGCTCGGCCTGCTCGACCGGCCCAATGCCGGCAGTTACAAGCTCGAGAATATCGACGTCACCACCCTGTCCGCCGACGAACTGGCGCGCGTGCGCAGCGAGCGCATCGGCTTCGTCTTCCAGAGCTTCCACCTGGTACCGCGCCTGACCGCCGCCGAGAACATCGCCCTGCCGATGACCCTGGCCGGTATTCCGCTCAAGGAGCGCAATACCCGGGTGGCCAAGGCGCTGGTCGATTTCGGCCTGGACCAGCGTGCCGACCACCGCCCCGACCAGCTCTCCGGCGGCCAGCGCCAGCGCGTCGCCATCGCCCGCGCCACCATCATGCAACCGGCGCTGATCCTCGCCGACGAACCGACCGGCAACCTCGACCGCCATACCGGCGAGGAAGTGGTCAACCTGCTCGAAGCCCTCAATGCCAGCGGCGTCACGCTGATTGTCGTCACCCACGACCCGACCATGGGCGCCCGCGCCCGCCGGCAACTGGTGATGGAGGACGGGCGGCTGCAGAGCGACTCGGCCAAGCCATGAAGGCCCGTTAGCCATGCGTTTCGCCGACACCCTGCGCTTCGCCCGCGACGCCGCCACCGGCTATCCCCTACGCACGGCACTATCGGTGCTGGCCATGTCGATCGGCGTCGCCGCCGTGGTCATCCTCACCGCGCTGGGCGACGGCGCCCGGCGCTATGTGGTTGGCCAGTTTTCCTCGATCGGTACCAATCTGGTCATCGTCCTGCCCGGCCGTTCCGGCACCGGCGGTTTCAACCCGGCCAACGCCATCACCACGACACCGCGCGACCTGACCATCGACGATGCCGGCGCCCTGCGCCGTGCCAGCGCCGTCAGCCGCGTCGCCCCGCTTGCCGTCGGCACTTCGGAAATCAGCTACGGCGGGCGGCTGCGCGAAATCATGGTGGCCGGCTCGACCGCCGAATTCATCCCGATCCGCAATTTCGAACTCGCCCAGGGCCGCGGCCTGCCCGACGACGACTGGAACCGCGGCGCCTCGGTCGCCGTCATCGGCGCCACCGTGCGCGCCGAACTGTTCGGCAACGAACCGGCGGTCGGCAAGCTGGTCCGCGTCGGCGACCGCCGGCTGCGCATCATCGGCGTGCTCAAGTCGGTCGGCCAGGGGCTGGGCATGAATACCGACGAACTGGTGATCGTGCCGGTGGCGCTGGCCCAGGCGATGTTCAACTCCGACACGCTGTTTCGCATCCTGGTCGAGGCGCGCAGCCGCGAGGCCATTCCGCTGGCCCGCGAGCAGGCCACCGAAATCATCAAGCAACGCCATCACGGCGAGGAAGACGTCACGGTAATCACCCAGGACGCCATCCTGGCCACCTTCGACAAGCTGCTCGGCACGCTGACCCTCGGCGTCGCCGGCATTGCCGCGATCAGTCTGGCGGTGGCCGGCATCCTGGTGATGAACGTGATGCTCGTCGCCGTCACCCAGCGCACCGGCGAGATCGGCCTGCTCAAGGCGCTCGGCGCCCCGGCGCGGACCATCCGCCTGGCCTTCCTGGCCGAGGCGGCGATGCTCTCCAGCGTCGGCGCCCTGCTCGGCTACCTGCTCGGCCAACTCGGCGCCTTCGCGCTGCGCCAGGCCTTCCCGTTGTTTCCCGCCTATCCGCCGGACTGGGCGGTGATCGCTGGCCTGTCGACGGCGCTGGGCACCGGCCTGCTGTTCGGCGTCATGCCGGCCCGCCGCGCCGCCCGGATGGACCCGGTGCAGGCGCTGATGAAGCACTGACGATGCTGGTCGCCGATTCGCTCCAACTGGCCATGCGCGCCATCACCGCCCAGCGCCTGCGCAGCTTCCTGACCCTGCTCGGCATCGCCGTCGGCATCGCCGCGGTGATCCTGCTCACCTCGATCGGCGAAGGCATCCACCGCTTCGTGCTCGGCGAATTCACCCAGTTCGGCACCAATGTCGTCACCGTCGTCCCCGGCAAGACGAAGACCGGCGGCTCGCCCTCCGGCCTGCCGTCGAGCGCTCGGCCACTGTCGCTGGACGATGCCCAGGCCCTCGAACGCCTGCCCAACGTCGTCGCCGTCACCCCCAACGTCCGCGGCAATGCCGAGATCGCCGGCAACGGACGCACCCGACGGACGCTGATCTACGGGGTCAACGCCAGCCTGCCCGTGGTTTTCAAATCGACACTGCAAAGCGGCCGCTTCCTGCCCGACGAGGACGAAGGCAGCGCCCGCGCCTTCGCCGTGCTCGGAGCCAAGGTCAAGGATGAGCTGTTCGGCGCCGAGAATGCGCTCGGCCAGCGCCTGCGCATCGGCGGCCTGCAGTTCCGCGTGATCGGCGTCCTCGCCCCGAAGGGCCAGTTCCTCGGCGTCGATCTCGACGACACCGTCTTCGTGCCGGCGGTCCGCGCCCAGGAACTGTTCAACCGCGAAGGTCTCGATGAAATCAACATCGCCGCGGCCGAAGGCGTGCCCTCGGCTTTGGTCGCCGCCGCCATCAAGGAACGGATGATCGCCCGCCACGGCCGCGAGGACTTCACCATCGTCACCCAGGAAGAGATGCTGAAGACGCTTTCCAACATCCTCAACGTGCTCACTATGGCCGTCGGTGCGCTCGGTGGCATTTCACTGCTGGTCGGCGGCGTCGGCATCGTCACCATCATGACCATCGCCGTCAGCGAGCGGACCGGCGAGATCGGCCTGCTGGTGGCACTCGGCGCCCGCCAGCGGACCATCTTGTTGCTCTTTCTCGGCGAGGCGGTGGCGCTGTCGGCGCTCGGCGGCCTGCTCGGCCTGCTGCTCGGCATCGGCCTCGCCCAGGCCATCCATTTCGCCGTACCGGCCCTGCCAGTGCATACGCCGCTCAGTTTCGTCCTGCTAGCCGAGGCCGTGGCCATCAGCATCGGCCTGGCTGCCGGCGTCCTGCCTGCCCGCCGCGCCGCCGGCCTCGACCCGGTCGAGGCCCTGCGTACCGAGTGAGGGCCGCCACTGCCATACGCCATCGTATGCTAGAGTTGCCGCTTACCTTTGCCTTTTGCCCCAGGAGTCCCGCATGACGACACACCATATCGACCAACTGCATCCCGGCATGTCCGCCAGCACGTCCAAGACCGTCACCGAAACTGACATCGTTCTCTTCGCCGGCATCTCGACCGACGTCAATCCGGCTCACCTCGACGAGGAATACGCCAAGACCACGATGTTCGGTGGCCGCATTGCCCACGGCATGCTCTCGGCTGGCTTCATTTCCGCCGTGCTGGCCAACAAATTGCCCGGCCCCGGCACCATCTACCTGTCGCAAACGCTGAAATTCAAGGCGCCGGTCCGTCCGGGCGACACCGTTACCGCCACCGTCACCGTCAAGGAAGTCAACGTCGCCAAGAACCGCGTGACGCTGGATACGGTATGCACGGTCGGCGGCAAGCCGGTCATCGAAGGCGAATGCCTGATGATGCCGCCGGTCCGCGCCGCCGCAGCAGGCGGCACCGCCTGATCGTCAGGTAGCGCCAAAAAAAGAACGCCGGCAGTTGCCGGCGTTTTTCATTGCTCAGAAGGACTCGTCTGCTCGCAGGAAACGCCAGTGACCGAGGGGCAGATCGCCGAGGCGGATCTTGCCGATGCGCACCCGTTTCAGGCCGATGACGCGCAGACCAACCATTTCGCACATGCGCCGGATCTGCCGCTTCTTGCCTTCCTTGAGGATGAAGTGCAACTGGTCTTCGTTCAGTTGCTTGACCCAGGCCGGCTTGAGCGGCTTGCCCTCGAGCTCCAGACCGTGGCGCAACAGTTCCAGGCCATTCGGAATCATTTCGCCATTGACCCGCACCAGGTATTCCTTTTCCGTCTGGCCATCTTCGCCGACCAGCTTCTTGGCGATGCGGCCATCCTGCGTGAACACCAGCAGGCCGGTGGAATCGATGTCCAGCCGCCCGGCCGGAGCCAGACCACGGAGCATCCAGGGTTTGAATTCCTGGTCACCCGGCTGACGCACCCAGGTTTCGGCCGAGATCAGCGTCACCGCCGGCTTGCAATCCGCCTCCGGCTGCCCGGAAACGTAGCCGACCGGCTTGTTGAGCAGGATGGTGACCTGCTTGGCCTGATCCTTCTCCGCTTCTTTCGAAATGCTGATCTCGGCATCCGGCTCGATGCGCGAACCGAGTTCGGCAATCTGCTCGCCATTGACGAAGACCCAGCCACGCTCAATCCACAGGTCGGCCTCGCGCCGCGAACACATGCCGCGCTCGGACATCACTTTGGACAGGCGCACGCCGGTTGGCACCGTCTCCGGATCGCGTGGCGTCACCGGAGCAGCGGTAGCTGGACGCGGCTGCTTGGCGTCGCGCACCTTGTTGCCACGGGATTGTTCATGGATACGCTGGATGCCGCTGGCGGCCGGCTTGGCGTACGGCTTTTTCGCCGCCGCCCGGGTCGGCTCGGCCTTCTTCCTGATCGGGCTCAGGGTGCCGGTCGGCAGCTGTAGTTCCACGGGCTCGGCCGGCGCGACGGCAGCTTTCGCCGCGACCGGACGCTTCTCGCGCGGAGCCGGGCGCGGGCGCTCAGAGGCAGCCGCAGTCGGCGCCTCCGGTTGCCGCCACTTGGCCCACGGATCATCGGCCGCTGCCTCGGCGGGCGGCCGTTTGCCTTGTTTGTCGTCGCCGGAATCGCTCATTGGATAGCGAGCAGTTCCACCTCGAAGACCAGCGTCGCATTCGGCGGAATGACGCCGCCGGCACCGCGCGTACCGTAGCCAAGTTGCGGCGGAATGGTCAGCTTGCGCTTGCCGCCGATCTTCATGCCCTGGACGCCCTCATCCCAACCGGCGATGACGTGGCGCTGGCCGAGCGGAAAATCGAACGGGTCATTGCGATCCTTGCTCGAATCGAACTTGCTGCCATTGGTCAGCCAGCCGGTGTAATGGACGACAACATGATCGCCAGCCTTGGCTTCAGCGCCGTCGCCGATGACGGAATCTTCGTAGATAAGGCCGGAGGCCGTGGTGATTTCAGCCATGAGAAGCTCCTCTTTGTAACCTTCCCGCCCGCCAGGCGGGTCGCGGAACAAGCTGTGTTTTAAAGCGCGGAAGTTTACCACATGCCTACGACAAGGCTTTGACTTGGCGAAACTTTTCCGTATAATGCGCGGTTCTTCGTAGCACCCTTTAGATTTATTTTCGGAGTCCAACCCATGTATGCGGTCATAAAAACCGGCGGCAAGCAGTATCGCGTTTCCGCTGGCCAAAAACTTAAAGTAGAACAGATACCGGCAGACGTTGGCGCAGAAGTTACCCTTGACCAGATCCTCATGGTAGGCGAAGGCGAGTCGGTACAAGTCGGCGCCCCCTTCCTTGCTGGCGCCACTGTCAAGTGCACCGTGGTTTCCCACGGCCGCCACGACAAGGTCAAGATCTTCAAGATGCGTCGTCGTAAGCACTATCAGAAGCATCAAGGCCATCGTCAGAACTACACCGAATTGCGCATCGACGCGATCGCTGCTTAAGTTCAAGGAGCTAATAAATGGCACACAAAAAAGCAGGCGGCAGTTCACGTAACGGCCGCGACTCACAAGCCCAGCGACTGGGCGTCAAGCGCTACGGCGGTCAATTCGTCCTGGCTGGCAACATCATCGTTCGCCAGCGTGGCACTGAATTCCACCCGGGCGAGAACGTCGGCTGCGGCAAGGATCACACCCTGTTCGCACTGAAGGACGGCGTCGTCCAATTCGCCATCAAGGGCGAAAAGAAGCGTCGCACGGTCACCATCGTCCCGGCCGCCGAGTAATTCGGCCCCGCGGAAGCAAAAGCCCTATCCGCCCGGATAGGGCTTTTTAGTTTGTAGCTACGCCAACCGGCGCAGCCATCGGAAAGCAGGCGGAACAGACATGAAATTCATCGACGAAGCCAAGATTTACGTGAAGGCCGGCGACGGCGGCAATGGCGCGGCGACATTCCGGCGCGAGAAGTACATCCCGATGGGCGGCCCGAACGGCGGTGACGGCGGGCGTGGCGGCAGCATCTACGTCATTGCCGACCGCAACATCAACACCCTGGTCGACTATCGCTACACCCGCAAATTCATTGGCAAGCGCGGTGAGAACGGCGGCGGCGCCGATCAGTACGGTGCCGGCGGCGACGACATCATTCTGCGCATGCCGGTCGGCACGGTCATTTACAACCTGAATACCGAAGAAATCCTCGCCGACCTGTCCGAGCACGATCAAAAAATCCTGATCGCCAAGGGCGGCAAGGGCGGCCTCGGCAACCTGCATTTCAAGTCGTCGACCAACCGCGCCCCGCGCCAGAAAACCAACGGCGACCAGGGCGAGGAATTCGAACTGCGCCTGGAACTGCGCGTCCTCGCCGACGTCGGCCTGCTCGGTCTGCCCAACGCCGGCAAGAGCACGCTGATCCGCGCCATTTCCTCGGCCCGGCCGAAGGTTGCCGACTACCCGTTCACCACGCTGCACCCGAATCTCGGCGTCGTCCGCGTCGATGATGAGAAGAGCTTCGTCGTCGCCGACGTACCCGGCCTGATTGAAGGCGCCGCTGACGGTGCCGGCCTCGGCATCCGCTTCCTCAAGCACCTGCAGCGCACGCGCATTCTGCTGCACCTGGTCGACATCGCGCCGATCGACCCGGACGCCAACCCGGTGCGCGACGCCAAGGCCATCGTCGGCGAACTGATCAAGCACGACCCGGAACTGGCCAACAAGCCGCGCTGGCTGGTCCTCAACAAGCTCGACCTGATTCCGGAAGAGGACCGCGAGAAAGCCATCAAGGACTTCCTCAAGGCCTACAAGAAAGCCACCAAGTACGACGGCCCCTTCTTCCCGATCGCCGCCATCAACGGCGAAGGTACCAAGCCGCTGATCTACGCCATTCACGCAGCCCTGGAACAGATGGCGCGGCCGGAAGTTGACGACAGCGAAGCCAAAGAAGAAGCATGAACAAGACCCGCCTAGCCTCTGCCAAACGCCTGGTGGTCAAGGTCGGCTCGGCCCTAGTCACCAACAACGGCGCCGGCCTCGACCTGCAAGCCATCGGCGACTGGGCGCGGCAGATTCACGCCGTGCGCCAGCAGGGCAAGCAAGTCGTTCTCGTCTCCTCGGGCGCCGTTGCCTGCGGCGTTCAGCGCCTGGGCTGGGGACGCCGGCCGAAAACCGTGCATGAAAAGCAGGCGGCTGCTGCCGTCGGCCAAGCGGGCCTTGTCGAAGTTTACGAAGCTGCCTTCAGCAAGTACGGCCTGCACACTGCCCAAATCCTGCTCACCCACGACGATCTGGCCGACCGCAAACGCTACCTGAACGCCCGGTCGACGCTCAACGCCCTGCTCGAGATGGGCGTCATACCGATCATCAACGAGAACGACACCGTGGTCACCGACGAAATCAAGTTCGGCGACAACGACACTCTGGGCGCGCTCGTCGCCAACCTGATCGAAGCCGATGCGCTGATCATCCTCACCGATCAAAGCGGCCTGTACACCGCCGACCCGCGCAAGGATCCAGGTGCCACACTGATTCAGGAAGCCACCGCCGGCGACCCCGCTCTGGAAGCCATGGCCGGCGGCGCCGGCAGTAGCGTCGGCACCGGCGGCATGCTCACCAAGGTCATCGCCGCCAAACGTGCGGCCCGTAGCGGCGCCCATACCGCCATCGCCAGCGGCCGCGAAACTGATCCGATTGTTCGTCTGGCCAATGGCGAAGCCGTCGGTACCCTGCTCGTCTCGCAGACGCAACCGCTGGCTGCCCGCAAGCAATGGCTGGCCGATCACCTGCAACTGGCTGGCCGCCTGCTGCTCGACGACGGTGCGGTGAAAGCACTGCAATCCGGCAAGAGCCTGCTGCCCATTGGCGTCCTCGCCGCCGAAGGCGAATTCGAGCGCGGCGCCGCCGTCGCCTGCATCGCCCCTGGCGGTCGCGAAATCGCCCGCGGACTAAGCAACTACGGTAGTGGCGAAGCCCGCCGGATCGCCCGCAAATCGACAGCCGAAATTGAAAGCATCCTCGGCTATGTCGACGAGGCGGAAATAATTCACCGGGACAACCTGATCCTCCACGTCTGAAAGCCAAAACCGGCAAAACCGGGGACAGACCACGTTTTAACCTGCGGAAAACAAGTCCAGGCTCTCAGGCGCATCCGAGCGCTTGGGACGGCCGGGAGCACCTGGCGTCACGCGCCGCCCCAAAGCAGCGCTGACCTGGGCGTAAAAGCGCGAGTCGCCCAAAGCAAAATTACCGTTGGTGGCATCGCGGATAGCATCCACCGCCCCGGACTCAAGTTCGTAACGAAACAGTTCGCGGTAAGCAGCCCGACGCTCTTCATCATCCCGGCCCAGGGAAAGATATAACGGATGCGGCGAAATCAGCGGCGACGCCTCACCCTGAGCATTCGCCCGGTAACTCGACCAGCGGTACTCCGCCGGATGCTCCACCATACCGGCGCGCACAGGATTCAATTCGATGTATCGCTGACATAGCAGCAAATAACGCTCGTCCTGCGCAAGGCACGAACGAAAGCGCCCCTCCCAGAGGCTGCCACTGCGCCGATACACGCGATTCACATACTGAACGTAGCGCTGCCCCAGCGACTTCATCAACACGCCCGGCGCGCGCGCATCATGCGCAGTCAGCAACAGGTGAACGTGGTTGCTCATCAATACCCAGGCGTGGATACAGCAACCGGACTTCGCCGCATACTCCTCCAGCCACTCCAGGTAACGGAGAAAATCTTCGTCCGCGAAAAAGCAGGCCTGGCGGTTATTACCCCGTTGAATCAGATGCAAGGGAACATTGGCCAAAGCCAGACGGGGGCGGCGCGGCATAAGAAGCTCCGACGAAAGAATGTCGAAAGCATAAATGATTTCGCTGCTAAATTACGCCTTCAGCGAATAAGGCGCCCTACAGACCGCCGATGAAAACCGTGGTCTGTCCCCTATTTTGCTTGGTCTGTCCCCTATTTTGCTATTGCCAACCAAGCATAGAAAAAGGCCACCCGAAGGTGGCCTTTTGGCTTTCTAGACCAGCGAGGCTGGATTAGAAGGAGTGACGAACACCAAACTGGAAGCCAGAAGAGGTTTCGCCGGTGGCGGCAGCGCCGGAGTTAACACCGAACTGGTAGCCAGCTTGGTTGTCGTTAGACAGACGGGCGTAGTTGGCCTTCAGGATGGTACGCTTGGACAGGCTGTGCTCGTAGCCCACGCTCCACAGCTTGGCGCCGGTGTCGGTGCCGAAGACGGTACCGGAGATGTCGCGTGCAACATAGTACTGACCGGTGACCTTGCCCTTGCCGACCGGAACGATGGCGCCCAGACCGTACACCTTCTGGGTTTCAGAGATACCGGTAGCGGTAACCTTGACGCGCTCGGCCAGACCGTTGATCTTGACGACGCCAGCGTCAAAGGAGGCAACCAGACGCAGGTCAGCAGCGGTGATGTCCGTCAGACCAGCAGCGGCAACATCATTGTTGACCATGGCCTTGTTGTAGGACAGACCAACCAGGACCGGGCCGGCAGCGTACTTGGCGCCGACGTCGTAGCCGTAGGTGTTGATGTTACCGGTCTTGTTCTCGTTGGCAACGTAAGCACCGATCACCGTGAAGCCAGCCATGGTCGGCGAGATGTAGGCGATGGTGTTCTTCCAGCGGGTGTCAAACGGGCTGGCGGCGGTGGCAGAACGGCCGATAGCCGTTTGGGCGCCGGTAAAACCAGTAAGGTTACCGCCGGCATCGGTGGTAACACCTTCAAGGAAGCCACCGAACTTGCCGATGATGCCGGAGTTGGCGGAGATGCCGGTAGCGCCAGCATTGACGTCAACAGCAGCGCCGAAAGCGCGGGTCGGGCCGGTCAGGTTACCAGCAACGACGGTACCAAAGCCGCCAGCAACGCCGACGTAGGAGTCACGGTTGGAGCCGCCGAACGCAGCGCCGCCATCGAAGCCGACGGAGCCTTCGAACTGGAAGACAGCCTTCAGGCCATTACCCAGATCTTCCGAACCCTTGAAACCGATCAGGGAAGAATTGGTGGAGATACGGTTGTGACGCGGCTCAATGCTGACGCCAGCAACATTGCCGGTGGTCTTGATGCTGTCGAACGTTGCATCGGCAACGCCGTAGATGGTGACATTGGTCTGCGCGAAAGCAGCGGTGGAAGCCAGGCCAGCGATAGCCAGAGCGATAATCTTCTTTTGCATCAGAAAATCTCCTTAGTGGTTAGTTTTAACCGGCCTTGCGGGCCGGTTAGCTTTACCTCTCGGATCGAGAAGTTGAAGGGCATTCTGATTGCCCGCCGAGCGTGCAGCAAGGCCTAATCCCAATTGCACCCACACATTCCAGCATGCTGTTGCATTCACACAACAGTACCCGGGAGCGAGATCAGGCACAAAGGCTTGGCGCGGCAGTCAGGAAGGACTGTTGGGCGCTGATACGTAGAGAAAATCTAGGACAGCAAGGTTGTTCAGACCGTTCTCTGTGTCTCAGCACTCCTCACTACCTCTGGTGCAGGAAGCCGCTCAGGCGAACAGGCGGGCCAGTTCTTCTCCGGGTTCGGCGGCGCGCATGAAGGCTTCGCCAACGAGGAAGCTGCCAACGCGATGGTCACGCATCAGCGCCACGTCAGCCGGGGCCAGGATGCCACTTTCGGTGACGACAATGCGCTCGGCCGGAATGCGCTCAAGCAGGCCGAGCGTGGTTTGCAGCGTGACTTCGAACGTACGCAGGTTGCGGTTGTTGATGCCGACCAGGGGCGTCTGCAATTGCAGCGCGGCGTCGAGTTCTTCACCGTTGTGCACTTCGACGAGCACGGCCATGCCGTAGCCGTGGGCGATAGCTTCGAGTTCCCGCATTTCACCGAGGCTGAGCGCGGCAGCAATTAGGAGAATGGCGTCGGCGCCCATGGCCCGTGCTTCAGCGATCTGGTAGCGATCGACCATGAAGTCCTTGCGCAGCACCGGCAGCGTGCAGGCGGCGCGGGCAGCCTGCAGGTATTCCGGGCAGCCCTGGAAATAGTCGCGGTCCGTCAATACCGACAGGCAGGCGGCGCCATGCTCGGCGTAGCTGCAAGCGATGTCTGCCGGACGAAAATCGGCGCGGATGACACCTTTCGACGGGCTGGCCTTCTTGATCTCAGCGATCACTGCCGGCCGGCCAACGGCCAGCTTGGCACGGATGGCGCCAACGAAATCGCGCGGCGCGGGCTGGGTGGCGGCCTCGGTTTCAACCTGGGCCAGCGACTTGACGGCCAGCGCGGCAGCGATTTCCAAACGCTTGGTGGCGATGATCTTGTTGAGGATGTCGCTCATGGCGCCCCCAGACGGCGCGAGCATTCGACAAATTGTTCCAGCTTGGCACGGGCGGCACCGCTGGCGATGGCTTCGCGCGCCTTGCCGATGCCGTCGCCGATGCTGTCGGCAGCGTTGGCTATATAGAGTGCGGCGCCGGCGTTCAGGCAGACGATCTCACGGGCCGGGCCTTCGCGGTTGTCCAGCGCGCCGAGCATCACCGTCTTGGATTCCTCGGCGCTACCGACGCGCAGATTACGCAGCGACATCATCTGCAGGCCGAAATCCTCTGGATGCACTTCGTATTCGCGCACCTCGCCATCCTTCAGCTCGCCGACCAGGGTCGCCGCCCCAAGGGAGATTTCGTCGAGGTTGTCCTTGCCGTGCACGACCAGCACGCGTTCGGCGCCGAGGCGCTGCATAACACGCACCTGGATGCCGACGAGGTCGGGGTGGAAGACGCCCATCAGGGTATTCGGCGCGGCCGCCGGGTTGGTCAGCGGGCCGAGAATGTTGAACAGGGTACGGACGCCCATCTCGCGGCGCACCGGCGCGACATGCTTCATGGCGCTGTGGTGGTTGGGGGCAAACATGAAGCCGATGCCGCACTCTTCGATGCAGGCTGCAACCTTCTCCGGCGACAGGTTGATGTTGGCGCCGAGCGCTTCCAGCACGTCGGCGCTGCCGGAACTGGAGGAAACGCTGCGCCCGCCGTGCTTGGCGACTTTGGCCCCAGCGGCGGCGGCGACGAAGATCGAGGTAGTCGAGATGTTGAAGCTGTGCGCCGAGTCACCACCGGTACCGACGATATCGACGAAATGCCTGTCGTAAGGAACGACGACCTTGGTCGACAGTTCGCGCATGACAGTGGCGGCAGCCGCGATCTCACCGATGGTTTCCTTCTTGACACGCAGCCCGGTAACGATGGCGGCGATCATCACCGGAGAGACTTCGCCGCTCATGATCTGGCGCATCAGCGAGACCATTTCGTCGTGGAAGATTTCGCGATGTTCGATGACGCGTTGCAGGGCGGCTTGCGGAGTCATTATTTGTGCTCCTCGAGGAAGTTGTTCAGCAGATCGTGACCGCGCTCGGTCAGGATGGATTCAGGATGGAACTGCACGCCCTCAACGGCCAGCGTCTTGTGACGAACGCCCATGATTTCGCCATCGGCGGTCCAGGCGGTGATATCCAGGCAGTCCGGCAGGCTGGCGCGCTCGATGGCCAGCGAGTGGTAGCGGGTGCAGGTCAGCGGATTGGGCAGCCCCTTGAAGACGCCGACATCCTTGTGTTCGACCGGCGAGACCTTGCCGTGCATCAACTGTTTGGCGTGCACGATCTTGCCGCCGAAGGCTTCGCCGATGGCCTGATGACCGAGGCAGACGCCAAGCAACGGAATCTTGCCGGCGAATTCGCGGATCGCCGCCAGCGAGATGCCGGCCTGGGCCGGGGCGCAGGGGCCGGGCGAAATGACCAAGTATTGCGGCTTGAGCCTGGCGATTTCGGCGATGGTGATGGCGTCGTTACGAAACACCTGGACATCCTGGCCGAGTTCGCCGAAGTACTGGACGATGTTGTAAGTGAAGCTATCGTAGTTGTCGATCATCAGCAGCATGGGGCTTCTCCGGTTCAGTCCAGACGGGTGTCGAGGCCCTGCTCGGCCAGTTCGGCGGCGCGCAGCACGGCCCGCGCCTTGCTCCGGGTTTCTTCCCATTCCGACTGCGGGTCGGAATCGGCGACGATGCCGGCGCCGGCCTGCACGTGCAGCGTCTTGTCCTTGACGACGGCGGTGCGGATGGCGATAGCCAGGTCCATGTCGCCATGGAAACCGAGGTAGCCGACGGCACCAGCGTAGATGCCGCGCTTGACCGGTTCCAGCTCGTCGATGATCTCCATCGCCCGCACCTTCGGCGCGCCGGAGACGGTGCCAGCCGGGAAGGTGGCCTTCAACACGTCGAGCGCATCAAGCCCTTGTTGCAGCCGGCCTTCGACATTGGAAACGATGTGCATCACATGCGAGTAGCGCTCGACGATCATGTTCTCGGTCAGCTTGACCGTGCCGATCCTGGCGACGCGGCCGCAGTCGTTGCGCCCGAGGTCGAGCAACTGGGTGTGCTCGGCGCGCTCCTTCTCGTCGGCGAGCAGCTCGGCCGCCAGCGCTGCATCTTCTTCCGGCGAGGCACCACGCTTGCGGGTGCCGGCGATGGGACGGACGGTGACGCGGTCGCCTTCGAGGCGGACCAGGATCTCCGGCGAGGCGCCGACGACGTGGTAGTCCTCGAAATCGAAATAGAACATGTAAGGCGACGGATTGAGGCTGCGCAGCGTCCGGTAGAGCGCCAGCGGGCTGGCATGGAAGGGCTTGGTCATGCGCTGCGACAGCACCACCTGCATGATGTCGCCTTCGGTAATGTATTCCTTGGCCTTGCGCACCGCCTGCTTGAACGGCCCTTCGCCGAAGATGGAGACGGCAGGCTCCGAAGCCACCGGCTGTTCGACCGGCATGTTGACCGGCGTGCGCAGCTTGCCGAGCAATTCCTTCAGGCGCGCCCGCGCCTTCTGGAAGGCGCCGGGGAAACCCGGTTCGGCATAGACGATCAGCGTCAGCTTGCCGGACAGGTTGTCGACGACGGCGATTTCCTCGGAGAGCAGCAGGCCGATGTCCGGCGTGCCGATCTCGTCCGGCTTGTGGGTACGGGTCAGGCGGGTTTCGACATAGCGCACCGTGTCGTAGCCGAAGCAGCCGACCAGGCCGCCGCAGAAACGCGGCAGGCCGGCGCTCGGCGGCGCCCGGAAACGCTCCATGAACTTGCCGATGAAATCGAGCGGGTTGGTGTCTTCCTCACGTTCGGCGATGCGGTTGCCGGTCAGCACCAGTACTTGGTGGCCATTGACGACGATGCGTGTCGAAGCGGCCAGGCCGATGATCGAGTAGCGGCCGAAGCGCTCGCCGCCCTGCACCGATTCGAGCAGGTAGGTATAGGGGGCATTGGCCAGCTTCAGGTAGATCGAGAGCGGCGTATCGAGATCGGCAAACGTTTCCAGGGTGACGGGAATACGGTTGTAGCCTTGCGCGGCGAGCGCATTGAATTCGGTTTCGGTCATGGGGGTGCCTCGAAGAATGACGGGGTACTGCGAACTGGAGCGGGGCGCCGGACGGGCGCGCGAACGAAGATCAGGGACGCCAGCGGCGCCAGCCTTGCCAATCGGTCCAGAGTCGCAGAGATGTCATTGGTGCTTGAGGTCTTGAAAAGTGAGGGCCAGCCGGTAGGCGGCGAGCAGGTCGGATACTAGCGCATCGCATTCGGCACTGTCCACCGGCACCCCCTCGTTGTAGCCGTAGGGTACACAGAAGGCGGCGCAACCGGCGGCACGGGCCGCTTCGATGTCGTTTTTCGAGTCGCCGACGTGCAGATTGTGCGCCGGCTCGACACCCAGCCAGCGGCAGGCGTGCAGGATCGGTTCCGGGTGCGGCTTCTTGTGCTCGGTGGTATCGCCAGAGACGACCACGTCGAAGAAATCGGCGATGCCCATGCGTTCGAGCAGGGCTTCGGTAAATATCGCCGGCTTGTTAGTGACGACGCCCATGCGAAAGCCGCCGTTACGCCAGGCCTCAAGCCCTTCGAGCACGCCGGGATAAATGCTTGTTTGCCGGCCATTGACCTCGGTGTAGTGGCGCTTGAAGGACGCGATGGCGGCCGCCAGATACTCCGCCGCTGGCGCCCGGTCGCGGGTCAGGCAGCGCTCGACGAGGACCGCCATGCCCTTGCCGACAAAACTATGCACCTCGTCCGGCGTCCGTGGCGGCTCGCCCAGTTCCGTCAGCATCAGGCGGCAGGCTTCGGCCAGATCGGCAATGGTGTCGAGCAGCGTGCCGTCGAGGTCGAAAGTGACGGATTGGAAGTACATATTCAGGTCTTGGCCAGTTCGGCGCGCAGCGCCGAAATGATCGAATCGTAGCGATGCGGATCGCTGTTCTTGCCCGCGCCGTAGACGGCCGAGCCGGCGACGAAGGCGTCGACGCCGGCGGCGGCGATTTCGCCGATGTTGGCGGTGTTCACGCCGCCGTCGATTTCCAGGCGGATGCGACGGCCACCTTGCTGTTCGTAGGCATCCAGCTTGGCGCGAGCCGCGCGCGCCTTGGCCAGCGTGCCGGGGATGAATTTCTGGCCGCCGAAGCCGGGGTTGACGCTCATCAGCAGGATGACGTCGATCTTGTCCATGACGTAGTCCATGTAGTCGAGCGGCGTCGCCGGGTTGAAGACGAGGCCGGCCTGGCAACCGGCATCGCGGATCAGCGACAGGCTGCGGTCGACGTGCTCGGAGGCTTCCGGGTGGAAGGTGATGATGTTGGCACCGGCCTTGGCGAAGTCGGGAATGATGCGATCGACCGGCTTGACCATCAGGTGCACGTCGATCGGCGCAGCGGTGCACGGGCGGATGGCTTCGCAGACCAGCGGCCCGATGGTCAGATTGGGAACATAATGGTTGTCCATCACGTCGAAGTGGATCCAGTCGGCGCCCGAGGCAATGACATTGGCCACTTCTTCGCCGAGTTTGGCAAAATTGGCCGAGAGAATACTCGGCGCGATGACGTAATCTTTAACTGCCATGATGGCTCCCTGAACAAGAACAACCGGAATTATCCCATGCCCGACCCCGCCAAGTACCGCATCGAAGTCACCCCGGTCGCCCAGTTTCTCGGCGATCAGTCCGACCCCGACGCCGGCCGCTACCTGTTCGCCTACACCATCACCATCCGCAACATTGGAGAGCTTCCGGCGCAACTGATATCGCGACATTGGATCATTACCGACGCCAACGAGGCGGTGCAGGAAGTGCGCGGCCTCGGGGTCGTCGGCAAGCAGCCGCTGCTCAAGCCGGGCGAAAGTTTCCTGTACACCAGTGGCTCGCAGTTGAATACCCCGGTCGGCACGATGCGCGGCACCTACCAGATGGTGGCCGAGGACGGCACCCACTTCGAGGCCGAAATTCCGGAATTCACGCTGGCCATGCCGAGGGTGCTCCACTGAGTCTCAAACACAGCTATTCGCTGATCGCCCCCTTTTACGACGCGGCGGTCGACCGGGCGACTAGGGCGGCCCGCCGGCATAGCCTGGCCAGCCTGCCCGGTGCCGGCGGCCGAATGCTGCTGGCCGGCGTTGGCACCGGCCTTGATTTGCCGCACCTGCCGCCACAACATCATTACGTCGGGGTCGACTTCAATCGGCCGATGCTGCGTCGTGCCCTGCCACGCGCCGGTCATCTCGATTTCCTGCCGGTCCAGGGCGACGTGCATGCCTTGCCCTTCACCGATGCCAGTTTCGACGGTGCCATCCTGCACCTGATCCTGGCCGTGGTCCCGGATCCGGAGCGCTGCCTCGGCGAAATCGCCCGCCTCGTCCGCCCCGGCGGCCAGGTTCTCGTCTTCGACAAGTTTCTCCGGCACGGCCAGCCGGCTTTCTTGCGCCGCCTGGCCAACCCGCTGATGCGCCGTGTGGCGACCCGGCTTGATGTGATTTTCGAGGATGTGCTGGCTACGACGCCAACGCTCGTCCTCGAAAACGACCGGCCAGCCCTAGCCGGCGGGTGGTTCCGTCTGATTCGCCTGCGCCGGCTCTAGAGCGGCCAGCGGCGGCAACTCTTCCGGCTCCTTGCCGAGGGCGTCCTCGACCCAGGCCAGGGTCAGCGTCCAGGTCACGGCCAGGACCACCGGCCCGACGAAAATGCCGATCAGGCCGAAGCTCAGCATCCCGCCAATGACACCGGCGAAGATCAGCAACAAGGGCAGGTCGGCACCCTTGCGGATAAGGATGGGACGCAGAAAATTGTCGAGCGTGGTAACGACGACACTCCACACCAGCAGGAAGGTCGCCCAGCCGGTATCGCCTACCCAGTACATCCAGGCGACGGCGGGAAAGAGGATCAGGCCGGGGCCGACCTGGGCGATGCACAGCATCAGCATCACCGCCGAAAGCAGGGCGGCGAAGGGAACACCGGCGACCGCCAGGCCGATGCCGCCGAGCAGCGTCTGTACCAGGGCAGTAACACCGACGCCGAGGGCGACGCCGCGAATCGCCTGACCGGCGAGGACAATGGCGTTTTCGCCTCGCTCACCAGCGAGCCGGCGACCGAAGCGACGGACCAGACGGGCGCCCCCCTCGCCGCTGCCGTAGAGAATGGCGGCGATGGTGACGATGAGCAGGAACTGGATCAGCATGCCGCCCAGCCCACCGACCTGCGCCAGGGCCCACTTGCCGGTGCCGGCGGCATAGGGCGTGACCTTGGCCACCAGTCCTGGCGCCCCGCCGGCAGCGAATTGTTGCCACAGGGCAGCCAGCCGCTCGCCGATCAGCGGCAAGCCTGCCAGCCAGGCTGGCGCCGCCGGCAGACCATTGGCGATGATGCCCTGGGTAGCGGCGGCCAATGCATCGGCATGCTCAACGATGGTGTCGATGGCCAGCCACAGTGGCAAAACCAATAGCAGCAACAAGCCGAGTGTCATCACGGCGATGGCCGGCACCCGTCGATTGCCGAAACGCTCCTCCAGCGAGAGCAACCACGGCCAGGTGGCGACCACGATCATCGTCGCCCAGACGGTCGCCGCCAGAAAAGGCAGCAGAACCCAGAGGGAGACACCGATGAGCCCAAGCATGCAAAGTATGGCCAGGGTATTCCGGGTCAGATCGTGACGGATATCGCTCATCTTCTTCACCTGTTGAAATCGTCGTTAGTCCTTGCCCGGCCCAGTCTAGCACGCTGGCATCGAACGACCTGGCGACAGGCGAAAGGGCACATTGAACGCCGCCGGGCGGCAGTGCTATCCTGCCCGAAGCTCAGGGCAAAACGGATGATGAGCGCCACCGATGGCGCTCCTGACCGGAGCGGCTGCGCAACTTCAGATCAGCTACAGAACAAGGGAAAAATCATGCAAAAAAACATTCAATACAAAGTTACCGGGTTCACCGCCCTCCTGCTGGTCGCCTTGGTCTCGACCAACCAGGTGCAGGCTGCTGAGCGGACCGGCAAACAGGTGGTCGACGAAGTCTGTGCCAGCTGCCACACCACCGGCATCGATGGCGCACCGAAAATCGGCGATCGGGCAGAATGGTCGAAACGTGCGTCCAAGGGACTCAGCAACCTGACGCAGAACGCCATCACCGGCGTGCGCAACATGCCGGCCCACGGCGGACAGGCCAAACTTTCCGATGTCGAAATGAGCCGCGCCGTCGCCTACATGGTCAGCGACGGTCATGCCGCCGACACCAACAAGGCCTACGCCTCGCCGCAAACCCGGACCGGTCAGGAAATCGTCCAGGCGCGCTGCCAGGACTGTCACGCCGAAGGCAAGGGTGGCTCCCCGAAACTGGGTGATATCGAAGCCTGGAAACCGCGTCTGAGCAAGGGCGTCGATCCGCTGGTCAAGTCGGCGATCAACGGCCACAACGCGATGCCGGCCCGCGGTGGCATGGCTGATCTAAGCGATGCCGAAATGAAGTCGGCGGTGACCTACATGGTCAACCAGATCGCCGCACCGAAGAAGTAAGCGAGCGATGACACGGCAGCGGGGCCGGTAGGCCCCGCGCTGCCCTGATCAGCTCCGATAGTCGGCGTTGATCTTCACGTAGTCGTAGGAAAAATCGCAGGTGTAAACCCGCGCCGCCGCCTGGCCGCGACCGAGATCAACGCGAACGGTGATCTCCGCCTGGGCCATGACCCTGGCACCATCTTCCTCACGATAGGCGGCTGCCCGGCCGCCCTGCTCGGCGACCAGCACCTCGTCGAGCCAGACGCGAACGCCGTCGACGTCTAGATCGGCGATGCCGGCATAGCCTATCGCCGCCAGGATGCGGCCGAGATTGGGGTCGGAGGCGAAGAAGGCGGTTTTCACCAGCGGTGAATGGCCGATCGCATAGCCGACCTGACGGCATTCGTCGACATTCAGCCCGCCGTCAACGGCGACAGTGATGAATTTGGTCGCGCCCTCGCCATCGCGGACGATAGCCTGGGCCAGTTCGACGGCGACGGAGACAATGGCGGCACGGACTTCGTCCCAGCCAGCATCACTTTCGGCGGCAAAACTGGCACCGGATTGGCCGGAAGCAATCATCACGAAGGAATCGTTGGTTGAGGTGTCGCCATCGACGGTAATGCAGTTGAAGGAGGCATCAGCCGCCTCCTTGACCAGGCGATCGAGCAGCGGCTGGGCGATGCCGGCATCGGTGGCGAGAAACCCGAGCATGGTCGCCATGTTCGGCTTGATCATGCCGGCGCCCTTGGAGACGCCGGTGATGTTGATCGTTCGGCCATTGATCACGAGGCGACGGGAAGCCGCCTTGGCCACCGTGTCGGTAGTCATGATGGCGTGCGCTGCGGCATACCAGTTATCGGCCTTGAGGTCGCCACCAGCGGCCGGCAGACCAGCCCGAATGCGCTCGACCGGCAGGGATTCGAGAATCACGCCGGTGGAGAACGGCAGCACCTGCTCGGCGGCAACGCCAAGCAACCCGCCGACCGCATCACAGGTTGCCTGGGCGGCCTGACGGCCCGGTTCGCCGGTACCGGCGTTGGCGATACCGGTGTTGATCACCAGCGCCCGGATTTCTTTGCCGCCGGCCAGATGGCTGCGGCACAACTGCACCGGCGCGGCGCAGAAACGGTTCTGGGTAAACACGCCAGCTACGGTGCAACCCGGATCCAGGGCCACCAGCGTCAGGTCACGCCGATTCTTCTTGCGAATTTCCGCCTCGGCGACGCCCAGGCGAACGCCGGCCACGGGAAAGAGTTGATCGGCAGCAGGCGTGGTGTAGTTGACGGGCATATCAGGATCCAGGATCGAGTTATTAGGATCAAGGAGTTAGCGACCAACCGGTCTGGCTGGCAGCTAACTCCTAACAACTATCAGCTCAGTTTGCCGTGGCAGTGCTTGTATTTCTTGCCGGAGCCACAGGGGCAAGGGTCGTTGCGACCAATCTTCGCCCCCCCCTGCACCGGCTGCTGCGCCGCCGGTTCTTCAGCTTCGCCAGCCAGTGCCTCGTCGTAGTCAGCGTGCTGATACTTGACGTTGTGCACATCGGCATGCGGTGCGGTTTCCTCGACATCCTCTGGCGTCCGGATCTGCACGGTGAACACGACACGGGTGACGTCGCGGCGGACACGGTCGAGCAGGCCTTCAAACAGTTCGAAGGCTTCGCGCTTGTATTCCTGCTTCGGATTCTTCTGCGCATAGCCGCGCAGATGGATGCCCTGGCGCAGATGATCGAGGGCGGCGAGGTGCTCGCGCCAACTACTGTCGAGGCTCTGCAGCATGACATTGCGCTCGAACTGCTGGAAGGTTTCGCTGCCGACCAACTCGACCTTGGCCTGATAGGCCTGATCAGCCCCTTGCTGGATGCGGGCGAGGATTTCCTCGTCGGACAACGTCGGCTCATCCTTGAACCACTGGGCGACCGGCGCGGTAATCTGCAGATCGTCCTGCAGGGCGCGCTCCAGGCCTTCCATGTCCCACTGCTCCTCGACCGAGTCAGCCGGCACGTGGGTGCGGAAGATGTCGGCGATGACACCGGCGCGCATGGCGTTGATGGTTTCCGAGATGTCCTGGCTTTCCAGCAGTTCGTTGCGCTGCTGGTAGATGACCTTGCGCTGGTCATTCGAGACGTCGTCGTATTCCAGCAACTGCTTGCGGATGTCGAAGTTGCGGGCCTCCACCTTGCGCTGCGCTGATTCCAGCGAACGGGTGACGAGCGGATGCTCGATCGCTTCGCCCTCGGGCATCTTCAGCTTGTCCATGATGGTGCGCAGGCGCTCACCGGCAAAGATGCGCAACAACGGGTCATCCAGGCACAGGTAGAAGCGTGAGGAACCGGCGTCGCCCTGACGGCCGGCGCGGCCGCGCAGCTGGTTGTCGATACGCCGCGATTCGTGGCGCTCGGAACCGATGATGTGCAGGCCACCGGCGGCCAATACCTGATCGTGCAGCTTCTGCCACTCTTCGCGCATGGCGGCAATCTTCGCCTCGCGCTCGGCTTCCGGCAGGGACTCGTCGTGCTTGATCGCCGAGGTCGCCTTCTCGATGCTACCGCCGAGCACGATGTCGGTACCGCGACCGGCCATGTTGGTGGCGATGGTGATCTGCCCCGGCCGACCAGCTTCGATGACGATCTCGGCTTCGCGGGCGTGCTGCTTGGCGTTGAGCACGGAGTGCGGCAGCTTTTCCTGGTCGAGCAGGCCGGAGAGCAGTTCGGAGGCTTCGATCGAGGTGGTGCCGACCAGCACCGGCTGGCCGCGCTGCGAGCATTCCTTGATGTCGGCGATGATCGCAGCGTGCTTCTCGTCGGCGGTCTTGAATACCAGGTCGTTCATGTCCTTGCGCACCATCGGCCGATGGGTCGGAATGACGACGGTTTCCAGGCCGTAGATCTGCTGGAATTCGTAGGCTTCGGTATCGGCGGTGCCGGTCATGCCGGCCAGCTTGCCGTACATGCGGAAATAGTTCTGGAAGGTGATCGAGGCCAGGGTCTGGTTCTCCGCCTGGATCTGCACCCCCTCCTTGGCCTCGACCGCCTGGTGCAGGCCGTCCGACCAGCGTCGACCGGCCATCAGACGGCCGGTGAATTCGTCGACGATGATCACTTCGCCGTTCTGCACCACATACTGCTGATCCTTCTGGAACAGCGTCAGGGCGCGCAGGGCAGCGTTCAGGTGATGCATCAGCAGGATGTTGGCAGCGTCGTACAGGCTGGCGCCTTCGGCCAGCAGGCCGTGCTCGACCAGCAGCGCCTCGGCATGCTCGTAGCCAGACTCCGACAGATGGACCTGATGACCCTTCTCGTCCACCCAGTAGTCGCCCTCGCCCTTCTCTTCCATCGCCCGCGTCAGCTTGGGCACGACATCCTTCATGCGCTGGTAGAGGTCGGTGTGGTCGTCGGCCTGCCCCGAGATGATCAGCGGCGTCCGCGCTTCGTCGATGAGAATCGAGTCAACCTCGTCGACGATGGCGAAATTGAGGCCACGCTGCACGCGCTCGCCGGCCGTATAGACCATGTTGTCGCGCAGGTAGTCGAAACCGAATTCGTTGTTGGTGCCGTAGGTGATGTCGGCGGCGTAGGCAGCCTGCTTGGCCTCGTGGTCCATCTGCGACAGATTGACGCCGACGCTGAGCCCGAGGAAGCGGTGCAGGCGACCCATCCATTCGGCATCGCGGCTGGCCAGGTAGTCGTTGACCGTGATGACATGCACGCCCTGACCGGAAATGGCATTCAGGTAGGAGGGCAGCGTAGCAACCAGGGTCTTGCCCTCGCCGGTGCGCATTTCGGCGATCTTGCCGAAGTGCAGCACCATGCCGCCGACCAGCTGCATGTCGAAATGGCGCATGCCGAGCTCGCGCCGGCCGGCTTCGCGGACAACGGCGAAAGCCTCGGGCAGCAGATCGTCGAGCGATTCGCCATTGGCATGGCGCTGGCGGAATTCTTCCGTCTTGCCCCGTAACTGTTCGTCGGTCAGCGCCTGCAGAGTCGGCTCGAACGCATTGATGCGCTTGACGGTCTGGGCATATTGCTTGATCAGCCGGTCGTTGCGGCTGCCGAAAATTTTCTTGAGTAGGCCGGAAATCATTGCGATCTAAAGTGGTGGCGCAGGGCGCGGCAAAGCGCGGATTCTAGCATGCCGCCCCGATACGACGAGGGCAACCTGGATCAAGGATTCGTGCCGGAGAGTCAGCGCCGGCGGAGCTGGGCGAACTCGCTGCCGCGCTTGAGGAACAAGGCGGGGTTCTGCGCCACCCCCAACATGCGCACCTCGAAATGCAGATGCGGCCCGGTGGACCGACCGGTACTGCCAACCGCGCCGATCGTGTCGCCGCGCTTGACCAGGCGCCCTGCCGCCACATCGTGGCGGGACAGGTGGGCATAGCGCGAGGTCAGACCATCGCCATGATCAATGTCGACCATGTTGCCAAACTCGGAGTGGTATTCGGCAACCACCACGACACCGTCGGCTGCCGCGACGATCGGCGTACCCACCGGGGCGACGAAGTCGATGCCTTCGTGACGGGCCCGCAGACCGGCGATCGGGTCGACGCGGGTACCGAAAGGGCTGCCAAAATGGGCATTCTTCACTGGCAGCGTGGTCGGCAACAGGCGATCCTTGACACGCCTCTCAAGCAAGTGGAACTCCAGTTCCATCAAGGCGTCCGCCCGATCGTCAATAGCTGCCGCCAGACGCTCGATCTCCTGCTGCAACTCCCCGGCGGACATCTGCTCAGGGACGAACGGACCACCCTGGCCACCTTTTTCGAGCGCTTTTTCCGGCGATTTCGCCGGTTTTTCGCCGGCCAGTCCAGACACCCGCTGACCGAGGCTGTCGAGTTGCAGCACCTTGCCCTGCAATTCTCCGAGGCGAGTGGCCATCAGTTGCAGGTTGTTGCTGACGTAATCCTGAATGCGGCGGGATTCCTGCTGCTGCAGGGAAAGAACCAGATTTTCGACGATTGGCAAGCGCCAGTGAACCGAGAGCCAGGAAAAAAGGACCGAGGTCGCTAGGACCAAGGCTAAAAATACGGCCAGCACCAGCAGCACGTGCCGGGGCATAATGGTGATCGTTCGTGCCGCGCTCAAGTGGCGCGAAACCAGAATAATCTGCACGGAACCTCCTCAATGTACAAAGGGCCAGAGCAATATCTCGACAGCGATGCCGCCGGTGCCCGCCTGATGGCCCATGCACGACTGTTGCTCAAGCTTTCACGCCGCTTCGAGGCGCTAGCCCCGGTGGGCCTGCGTCACGCCGCACACGTGGCGAATTACAAGTCGGGGACTGTCGTTATCCACACCGATAACGGTGCGGTCGCCGCTAAATTGCGCCAGCTAAGCCAGCGACTGTGCGACGAGTTATCCAAGGGAGGGACGGAGTGTAGCCTCATGCTGGTAAAAGTACAACCCCGCGAATTGCCTTTCCGATCAATCAGTTCGACGTACAAGCCGCTGTCAACCCAGGCTGTCAACACCCTGCAGACAACCGCGGCAGGACTCCCCGACGGTCCGCTGAAGGGGGCTTTGGTGAGGCTGCTGGAACGTGCGGCTAAACGGGAATGATGGCCAGACGCTCGACGACCATCAGGGCAAAGACGATCAGCGCGAAGACCACACCCCAGCGCAGCAGACGCCAGGAAACGCTAAGGTAGTAACGGTTGCCGGTCAGCGCGTAGATCAGGAAACCGGCGCCAATGGTGATGACCAGGATGACTGCCAGCAGGCGTAGCAGCCACATGCCGCTCAGGCGGCCTGGGTGAGCCAGCGGGTGACGCCGGCGGGAGCATGCGCTGCATTCTCGAAACTGACCAATTCCCAGGCTTCCTGGTGATTGAGCAATTCGCGGGCGAGCATGTTGTTCAGTGCATGGCCGCCCTTGTGCGAAGAGTAGGCGGCGAGCAGCGGGTGACCGAGCAGGTATAGGTCGCCGACGGCGTCGAGTATCTTGTGTTTGACGAATTCGTCGCCGTAGCGCAATCCATCCTGGTTGAGGACGCGGAATTCGTCGAGGACGATGGCGTTTTCCAGACCGCCGCCAAGGGCCAGGCCATTCTCACGCAGGTATTCGACTTCCTGCATGAAGCCGAAGGTGCGGGCGCGGGCAACTTCGCGGGTATAGGAATGCTCGGCGAAATCGATTTCGGCCTTCTGCGCCGACTTGTCGATGGCCGGATGATTGAAGACGATGGAGAAAGACAGCTTGTAGCCCTCGTAGGGCTCGAAGCGGGCCCACTTGTCGCCGTCGTGGACTTCGACCGGGCGGGTGACGCGAATGAATTTCTTGGCGGCGCCTTGTTCCTCGATACCAGCAGACTGAATAAGGAAGACAAAGGGCGAGGCGGAGCCGTCGAGGATGGGCACTTCCGGCGCATCCAGATCGACCCAGGCGTTGTCGATGCCCAGTCCGGCAAAGGCTGACATCAGGTGTTCGATGGTGCCCACCTTGACTCCGTCCTTTTCCAGGCAGGAGCACATGCGGGTGTCGCCGACCATGAAGGCGGCAGCGGGAATATCCACCGGTTCCGGCAGATCGACGCGACGGAAGACGATACCGGTATCCGGGGCTGCCGGGCGCAAGGTCATATTGACCTTGAAACCGCCGTGCAGGCCAACGCCGGAGGCGCGGATGACTGTCTTCAACGTGCGTTGCTTGAGCATGCTAAGTACTTGAATGGTTTGGGAAGGCGCCGCATTGTAGCACAACGCGACGCCACCCTTTTTCAGAGAGAGTTACTGACGGATCAGTCCGCCTGCTTGCGCAGGAAGGCCGGGATGTCGTAACGATCGACACCGCTGTTGGCCAGAGCCTCGACGGTGACGTTGCGCTTGCGGACGACGGCCGGGACATCGGCGATCTGGTTGTAGTCGATGGCCGGGCCGCTACCGAAGGCGACGGCATCACTGGTACCGGTGGCGACAGCCTGGATCATCGGCGAATTGATCACCTCGAAGCTCTGGCGCTTGGCCGCTGCCTGGCCGAGACCGGTGGCAACCACGGTGACACGCAGGGCATCGCCCATCAGGTCGTCGTAGACTGCGCCGAAGATGATGTGGGCGTCGTCGGCAGCAAAGGCCTTGACGGTGTTCATCACTTCGTTGACTTCCTTCATCTTCAGGCCGCCCTTGGCGGCCGTGATATTCACCAGCACGCCCTTGGCGCCGGACAGGTTGACCCCTTCCAGTAGCGGCGAGGCGACGGCCTGCTCGGCGGCGATGCGGGCGCGGTCAACGCCGGCAGCGGCGGCGGAGCCCATCATGGCGCGGCCCATTTCACCCATGACGGTGCGCACGTCTTCGAAGTCGACGTTGACCAGCCCCGGGTAGGTAATGATTTCGGCGATGCCGCCGACGGCGTTCTTCAGCACGTCATCAGCCGCCTTGAAGCAATCGTCGACATCGGCATCGTCGCCCATGACTTCCATCAACTTGTCGTTGAGGATGACGATCAGTGAATCGACATGCTTGGAGAACTCGGCGATACCTGCCTCGGCCGACTTCATTCGCTTGCCGCCTTCGAAGCTGAACGGCTTGGTGACCACGCCGACAGTCAGGATGCCCATCTCGCGGGCGATCTCGGCGACCACCGGGGCGGCACCGGTACCCGTGCCACCGCCCATGCCAGCGGTGATGAAGGCCATGTGGGCGCCTTCCAGGCAGGCCCGGATTTCGTCGCGATGCGCCATGGCGGCTTCCTGGCCTTTTTCCGGCTTGGCGCCGGCACCGAGGCCACTCTTGCCGAGCGACAGCTTGCACGAGGCTGCATTGCGGCCGAGTGCCTGGGCATCGGTATTGGCGGCGATGAATTCAACGCCATTCACACCTTCGCGAATCATGTGCTCGATGGCATTGCCACCGGCACCGCCGACGCCGAACACCTTGATGATGGTGCCGGTTTCTTCGTCCTTCTCGATAATTTCAAACATGACTACCTCCTCTGAAAAAACGGTTCAAATGCAATTCAAAAATTCTTGGCAAACCACGACTTCATGCCCTGAAAAACGTCGATGAAGCCCTGCTTTTCCTGGATCTTCTGCCCGCGCTTGCGCTGCGCCTGGGCTTCCAGCAGCAGGCCGTAAGCCGTCGAGAAGCGCGGGCTCTGGACAACATCGGCCAGACTGCCGACATATTTCGGGTTGCCGAGGCGGACCGGCATGTGGAAGATTTCCTCGCCCAGCTCGACCATACCCGGCATGACGCTGGCGCCGCCGGTAAGGACGATGCCGGAGGAGAGGACTTCCTCGAAGCCGGCCCGGCGCAGCTCGTTCTGGATCAATTCGTAGAGTTCCTCGACGCGCGGCTGGATGACGTCGGCCAGCGCCCGGCGCGACAACTTGCGGCTGGGCCGATCGTCGACACCGGCGACGTCGATATTGGCGCTGGCATCGGCCAGTTGCGACAAGGCGCAGCCGTACTTGCACTTGATGTCTTCGGCTTCGCGCGTCGGCGTGCGCAGGGCCATGGCGATGTCGTTGGTGACCTGATCGCCGGCGATCGGGATCACCGAGGTGTGGCGAATGGCGCCCTGCGTCCACACGGCGAGATCGGTGGTGCCGCCGCCAATATCGATCAGGCAGACGCCGAGATCCTTCTCGTCTTCGGAAAGGACGGCGTAGCTGGAGGCCAGCGGCTGCAGCACCAGGTCATTGACTTCCAGACCACAGCGACGCACGCACTTGACGATATTCTGCGCCGCCGAGACGGCGCCGGTGACGATGTGCGTCTTCACTTCCAGGCGCATGCCGCTCATGCCGATCGGCTCGCGGATGCCGTCCTGGCCGTCGATGACGAATTCCTGGGTGAGGATATGGAGGATCTCCTGATCGGCCGGGATCGGCATCGCCTTGGCCGTCTCGATGACGCGCTCGATGTCGGCCTGGGTGACTTCCTTGTCCTTGATCGCCACCATGCCGTTCGAGTTGAAGCTCTTGATATGGCTGCCGGCAATCCCGGTATACACGTCGCGCACCTTGCAGTCGGCCATCAGCTCGACTTCCTGGATGACGCGGCTGATGGTGTGCACGGTCTCCTCGATATTGACCACGACCCCCTTCTTCAATCCGCGCGAATCCTGCGAACCCATGCCGATCACGTTGAGGTGCCCTTCGCCGTCCAACTCGGCGACCAGCGCGACGATCTTCGACGTACCGATGTCGAGTCCGACAATCATGTCCTTGTTTTCCCTGCTCATCTTTCTAGTTTCCCTTCCCCTCGCCCGCGACCCGTATCGCGAAACCATTCGGATAGCGTAAATCGACCATCGTCGGACGCTTCGCCAATGTCGCGACCGCCTCCGGATAGACCTCGATGAAGCGCTGCAGACGCACGCCGACGGGCGCCTTCGGCTGCTCGCGACCGAGGTTCAACAGCATTCCGTCGTCCAGCTTCAACTGCCAGGCCAGACGCGGTGACAACAGCAACTGCACCGGCTTCTCGCCCACCTTGGCAAAGACCGCGACCCACTCTGCGTAGCGGGCCAGCACTTCCTGGGCCGTTCCCGATGGGCCGTAAAGCAGCGGCATGTTGGCCAGCCGTTCGCCCGGCAGCAGCGCCGCAAAGACCTCGCCATGGTTGTTGACCAGTTCGTTCCGGCCGTCGCCCCAGCGTGCCACCGCCTGATGTTCCTCGACCTTGATCGCCAGCCGCGCCGGCCAGATGCGCCGCACTTCCACCTTGCGCACCCAGGGCAGGCGCTCCAGTGAGCCGCGCACCGCCTCCAGATTGACGCTGAAGAAATTGCCGGTGAGCACCGGCGGCAAAACCCGCTCGACTTCCTGGCGCCGCGTCTGGACCAGCGGCGCGACGAAATCGACACGCACTACCGGCAAGGCCTGCACCCGCACCAGCCACACCGTGCCGGCGGCCAGCAGCGCGGCACCGCCGGCCAGCATCAGCAGGTCGGCGAGGGCATTGAGCAGGTGCGGTTTGTGCCACATTCATCGTCTCAGTCGTTGGCAGCCAGTTCGAGCACACGACGAACCAGCGCCGGATAGTCCATGCCGGCGACGCGGGCGGCCATCGGCACCAGCGAGTGATCGGTCATGCCCGGCGATGTATTCACTTCCAGGTAGTAGTGCTTGCCATCCTCGTCCATCAGGAAATCGACCCGGCCCCAGCCGCGACCGCCGAGCAGGCGGAAGGCTTCCAGGGCACCCTGGCGGATTTCCAGCTCCTTGGCTGCCGGCAGAGCGCAGGGGCACAGATAGCGCGTGTCGTCGCGGTTGTACTTGGCCTCGTAGTCGTACCACTCGGTGGCCGGCTCGATCTTGATGATCGGCAGGGCCTCGCCGCCGACGATGCCGACCGTGTATTCGCCACCCATGACGCCCTTCTCGGCGATGACCAGCGGATCGTATCGGGCGGCTTCCTGGTAGGCCGCTGCCAGCGTGCCGGGCGCCTTGACCTTGCTGATGCCGATCGACGAGCCCTCATGCGCCGGCTTGACGAACAGCGGCAGACCGAGAGCCGCCTCGACGTCGGCGAAATCGGAATCGGCGTTAAGCAGCGCGTAGTCAGGAACTGGCAGACCGCCCGCCTGCCACAGCAGCTTGGTGCGGAATTTGTCCATGCCCAGGGCCGAGGCCATGACACCGGAGCCGGTGTATGGAATGTGCATCAGTTCGAGGGCGCCCTGGATGGTACCGTCCTCGCCATGCCGGCCGTGCAGCGCGATGAAGGCACGGTCATAGCCCTTCAGCGCATCGAGCGGCTGTGTCGCCGGATCGAAGGGATGGGCGTCGATGCCCTGGCCCTGCAGCGCAGCGAGCACGCGCGAACCGCTGTTGAGGGAGACCTCGCGCTCGGCGGAGGTACCGCCGAAGAGGACTGCGACCTTGCCGAAACCGCTCATTTCATCTCCACCAGTTTTCCGGGCACCGCACCGATCGAGCCGGCACCCATGCACAACACCACGTCGCCGTCACGGGCGACTTCCATGATCGTTTGTGGCATCTCCGCGATGTCCTCGACAAAGACCGGCTCGACCTTGCCGCCGACGCGCAGGGCGCGCGCCAGCGAGCGGCCGTCGGCAGCGACAATCGACGCCTCGCCGGCGGCATAGACCTCGGCCAGGCACAACGCATCGACCGTGCTCAGCACCTTGACGAAATCCTCGAAGCAATCGCGAGTCCGCGTGTAGCGGTGCGGTTGGAAGGCCAGCAGCAGCCGGCGACCGGGGAAGGCGCCGCGGGCGGCGGCCAACGTGGCAGCCATTTCCACCGGATGGTGGCCGTAGTCGTCGACCAGCGTGAACGAGCCACCGGCTGGCAGGGCGACTTCACCGTAGCGCTGGAAGCGCCGGCCGACGCCACTGAACTCGGCCAAGGCCTTGACGATGGCAGCATCACCGACGCCGACTTCGGTGGCCACGGCAATCGCCGCCAGAGCATTGAGTACGTTGTGCAGGCCCGGCGTGTTCAGGGTAATCGCCAGGCGGCTGGTCGTGCCATTGACGCGCACGCAGTCGAAGCGCATCTGGCCGGCGTCGGCGACGATGTTCTCGGCCTGGAAATTGCATCCCGGCGTCAGCCCGTAAGTAACGATCTGCTTGCTGACCTGCGGCATGATCGCGCAGACGTTCGGGTCGTCGGCGCAGAGCACGGCGACACCGTAGAACGGCAGGCGGTTGAGGAATTCGACGAAGGCGCCCTTGAGGCGCTCGAAATCGTGGCCGTAGGTCTCCATGTGGTCGGCGTCAATATTGGTGACCACCGAAACGACCGGCGACAGGAACAGGAAGGAAGCATCCGACTCGTCGGCCTCGGCCACCAGAAAATCACCGCTGCCCAGGCGGGCATTGGCGCCGGCAGCATTCAGCCGGCCGCCGATGACGAAGGTCGGATCGATACCGCCTTCGGCCAGAATGCTGGCGACCAGACTGGTCGTCGTCGTCTTGCCGTGGGTGCCGGCGATGGCGATACCGTGCTTCAGGCGCATCAGCTCGGCCAGCATCTGGGCGCGCGGCACCACCGGGATTTTCCGGACGCGGGCGGCGATCACTTCCGGGTTGTCTTCCTTGACCGCCGTCGACACCACGACCGCATCGGCGCCGACGATATTGTCCTCGGCATGGCCGATGCAGACCTTGACGCCCTCGCCTTCGAGCCGTCGGGTGGTGGCGCTGGCGGCGAGGTCGGAACCGCTGACCGTGTAGTCGAGGTGCACCAGCACCTCGGCGATGCCGCTCATGCCGGAACCGCCGACACCGACGAAATGAATGTGTTTGACCTTGTGTTTCATGCCTGACCTTCTTGCTCAATCATGTTCATTTCGCCACCTCGGCGCAGATACTCGCCACTTCTTCGGCGGCCTCGGGGCGCGCCAGACTGCGCGCCTGGGCGGCCATTTCCAGCAACTGGCTGCGGCTGTAGTTGCGGATCAGCGCGATGCTGTCCGCCGTCAGTTCATTCTGCGGCAGCAGGAAGGCACCGCCGACATTGACCAGGAAACGCGCATTGGCGCTTTGGTGGTCGTCTACCGCATGCGGGAAGGGGACCAGGATGCTGGCCACGCCGGCCGCCGCCAGTTCAGCGATGGTCAGCGCGCCGGCCCGGCAGATCACCAGATCGGCCCAGTCGTAGGCCCCGGCCATGTCCTCGATGAACGGTACGCAATGGGCCTGGACGCCGGCCGCCGCGTAATTGGCCTTCAACGCATCGATGTGCTTGACGCCAGCCTGATGGACGATCTGAGCCTGTTCGTCACCGGTCAGCAGGGCCATGCCGCGCGGCACCGCCTCGTTCAGCGCCTGGGCACCAAGGCTGCCGCCGATGACCAGGACATGCAGCGAGCCGCTGCGGCCGGCGAAGCGTTCGGCCGGCGGTGCCAGGCGGGCGATTTCGTCGCGCACCGGATTGCCCACCCACTGGCCCTTTTTGAAGACTTCCGGGAAGCCGCTCAGGATGCGATCGGCGACGCCGGCCAGCACGCGGTTGGCCAGCCCGGCAACCGCGTTCTGCTCATGCAGCACCAGCGGCACGCCGGTCAGCGCCGCCATCATGCCGCCGGGGAAGGTGATGTAGCCGCCCATGCCGAGCACGACGTTAGGGCGCACCTGGCGGATGGCCTGCAGCCCCTGCCAGAAGCCGCGCAGCAGATTGAACGGCAGCAGCAGCTTGCGCAAAATGCCCTTGCCGCGCAGCGCCGAGAACTTGACCCAGACCATCTCGTAGCCGTGCTGCGGCACCAGCTTCGCTTCCATGCCTTCCGGATTGCCGAGCCAGACGACGCGCCAGCCAGCCGAACGCATCTTCTGGGCAACGGAAAGGGCGGGGAAAATGTGGCCGCCGGTACCGCCGGCCATGATCAGGATGGTTTTGCTCATAGCTTGCCTCCGCGCATCAATTGCCTGTTCTCCCAGTCAACCCTGAGGAGAATCGCCACCGCCACGCAGTTGGCGAGGATGCCGGAACCGCCGAAACTCATCAGCGGCAGGGTCAAGCCCTTGGTCGGCAGCAGGCCCATATTGACGCCCATGTTGATGAAGGACTGGACGCCAAGCCAGATGCCGATGCCCATGGCCACCAGGGCGGCGTACAGGCGGTCGAGCTGGACGCACTGGCGGCCGATGGCGAAGGCGCGCTGGACGACGATGGCGAACAGGGCAACCACCACCAGAACGCCGACGAAGCCGAGTTCCTCGGCAATCACCGCGAGCAAGAAGTCGGTATGCGCTTCCGGCAGGTAAAACAGTTTCTCGACGCTGCCGCCGAGACCGACACCGAACAGTTCACCACGGCCGAAGGCGATCAGCGAATGCGACAGCTGGTAGCCGCGGCCGAAGGCATCGGCCCACGGATCCATGAAACCAAACACGCGATCGCGCCGGTAGGGCGAGACGACGATCATGATGGCGAAGGCGACCAGCAGACCAACGGTGAGCAGCGCGAACAGGCGCGCCTTGAGGCCACCGAGAAAGAGGATGCCCATGGCGATGGCGATGATGACGACGAAGGCGCCGAAGTCCGGCTCCTTGAGCAGCAGCATGCCGACGATGGCCATGGCGCCGAACATCGGCAGGAAAGCCTGCTTCAGGTCGTGCATGACGTTGATTTTGCGCACGGTGTAGTCGGCGGCGTAAAGCACGGCGAACAACTTCATCAGTTCGGACGGCTGCAGGTTGGCGAAGCCGAGCGGCAGCCAGCGGCGGGCGCCGTTCACATCCTTGCCGATGCCGGGAATCAGCACGATGGCCAGTAGCACGACGCCGATCATGAACAGCCAGGGCGCGTATTTCTGCCACAGCGACAGCGGCACCTGGAAGGTGACGGCGGCGGCGATCAGGGCGATGCCGAGGAAAATACCGTGGCGGACCAGATAGTAGGCCGGCTGGTTGTTGGTGAAGCGGCCGCCCTCGGCAATGGCGATCGAGGCCGAATAGACCATTACCAGACCGGCGAAGAGCAGCAGCATGACGCTCCACAGGAGCGCGTAGTCGATTTCGGCGACCTGGCGGCGCGGCGTGTCGAGGGCCGAGATCAGCATGCCAGCTCCCTGACCGCGTCGATGAAGGCCTGAGCGCGATGGGCGTAGTTGCGATACATGTCGAGGCTGGCGCAAGCCGGCGACAGCAGCACGCAGTCGCCGGCCCTGGCCTGAGCGGCCAGCCAGCGCACGGCGGCCGGCATGTCGCCGACGATGCAGGTCGGCACGCCGCTGCCTTCGAGGGCCATGCCGATCGCTGCCGCGTCGCGGCCGATCAGCGCCACGGCACGCCCGTGTTTTTGCACTGCCGGCTTCAGCGGCGAAAAGTCCTGGCCCTTGCCGTCGCCGCCGAGGACGATGGCGACCGGCCGGCCCATGCCTTCGATGGCGGCCAGCGTGGCGCCGACGTTGGTGCCCTTGGAGTCGTCGACATAGAGCACGCCGCCGATTTCGGCAACGGTCTCGACGCGGTGCGGCAGACCGGTGAAGTTTTCCAGCGGCCCGATCAGACGTTCCGGATCGATGCCAATGGCGTCGCACAGGGCCAGCGCGGCCAACGCATTGGCGGCGTTGTGCAGGCCGGAGATGCGTAGCCGGTCGACTGTCACCAGCGGCGTGTTGCCCTTGCACAGCGTGCCGTCGACAAAGCCGTAGTCGATGCCGCGCGGTGCCTTGTCGAGGCCGAAGGTGATCATCAACCGACCGCAGCGACCGTTGGCCATCGACCAGTCATCGGCACGGTTGAGCACCATGACGCCCTTGCCCTGGAAGACACGGCCCTTGGCCGCGGCATAGGAGGCCAGACTGCCCTCATAACGATCGAGATGGTCTTCCGAGACGTTGAGCAAGGTGGCCGCATCGGCCAGCAGCTGGTGGGTGGTTTCCAGCTGGAAACTGGACAGTTCGACCACCCAGACCTGCGGCAGCGTGCCGGAATCGAGCGCATCCATCAGCGCATCGAGCGCCGACGGCGAGATGTTGCCGCAGGCCACGGCCGGAATGCCGGCACCGTTGAGCAGGTGGGCGGTCAGCGCCGTCGTCGTGGTCTTGCCGTTGCTGCCGGTGATGGCGATGATCTTGGAGCCCGGCACCTGCTCGCGGACACCGGCGGCGAACAGTTCAATTTCAGAAATCACCGGCACCGCCAGGGCGGCGATTTCCGGCGTGCCCTTGGCGACGCCGGGCGACAACGCGACCAAATCGGCATTGGCAAAGGTGGTGGCGGCAAACGGGCCGGCCAGCAGTTCGGCGCCGGGAGCAAGCTGTTCGAGTGCATCGCGGTTCGGCGGGTTGGCGCGCGAATCGGCAACGCGCACGCGGGCACCCTGGCGATGCAGCCACTTGGCCATCGCCAGCCCGGACTCGCCGAGCCCGACCACTACCGCGCGTTTGCCAGCCAGATCCATGTCAACGCAGCTTCAACGAAGAGAGCCCGATGAGCACGAGCATGATGGTGATGATCCAGAAGCGGACGACGACCTGCGTCTCCTTCCAGCCCGATTGTTCGAAGTGGTGGTGCAGCGGCGCCATGCGCAGGATGCGCCGGCCTTCGCCGAACTTGCGCTTGGTGTACTTGAAGTAGCCGACCTGCAACATCACTGACAGCGTCTCGACAACGAAGACGCCACCCATGATCAGCAGCACGATTTCCTGGCGCAGGATGACGGCGACCGTACCCAGCGCGGCGCCGAGCGACAGCGCGCCGACGTCGCCCATGAAGACTTCGGCCGGATAGGCGTTGAACCACAGGAAGCCGAGACCGGCCCCGGCCACCGCGCCGAGCAGGATGCAAAGCTCGCCGGCGCCCGGCACATAGGGAATCAGCAGATACTTGGCATAGACCGCGTGGCCGGTGACGTAGGCAAAAAGCACGAAGGCCGAGGCGACCATGACCGTCGGCATGATCGCCAGACCGTCGAGACCGTCGGTCAGATTGACCGCGTTGCTGGTGCCGACGATGACGAAATAGGTCAGCACGATGAAACCGACGATGCCCAGCGGATAGGCGATCGATTTGAAAAACGGAACGATCAGTTCGGTCTGCGCCGGCGAATTGGCGGAGAAGGCGAGGAACAGCGCGGCGCCAACGCCGAGCACCGATTGCCAGAAGAATTTCCAGCGGCTGGCCAGGCCGTTCGGGTCACGATAGACGACCTTCTTCCAGTCGTCGTACCAGCCGATGATGCCGAAGCCGAGCGTCACCACCAGCACTGTCCATACATATTTGTTCGACAGGTCGCCCCAGAGCAGTGTGGTGATGCCGATGGCGATCAGGATCAGGACGCCGCCCATCGTCGGCGTGCCGGACTTGACCAGATGCGTCTGCGGGCCGTCGGTGCGCACCGCCTGACCGATCTTCTTGGCGGCCAGCCAGCGGATGACGCTTGGGCCCGCGACGAAGGAAATGAGCAGCGCCGTCATCGCCGCCAGCACCGTGCGCAGCGTGATGTAGTTGAAGACATTGAAGAAACGAATGTCCTGGGCAAGCCATTGGGTGAGGGCCAGTAGCATTAATTAGTCTCCTCGGCAGCCAGGGCATCGGCCACCCGTTCCATTTTCATGAAGCGTGAGCCCTTCACCAGCACGGTGGTATCGGGCCCCAGTTCCTTGTCCACCGCGGCGAGCAGCTTCTCGATATTGCAGAAGTGACGGGCACCGTCGCCGAAATTGCGCACCGCCTGCTGGCTGGCATCGCCCAGAGCGAACAGCCGATCAATGCCCTGGCTCTTGGCGTAACCGCCGATCTCGTCGTGATACTGACCGCTGGCTTCGCCAATCTCGCCCATGTCGCCGAGAACGAAGATCTTGCGGCCGATGGTGGCAGCCAACACGTCGATACCGGCGCGTACCGAATCCGGATTGGCGTTGTAGGTGTCGTCGAGAATTTCCGCCCCCTGGCGACCGACACGTCGCTGCAGACGCCCCTTGACGCCGGCGAAGGTCTCCAGGCCGGCGACCACGTCGGCCAGCGGGATGCCGGCGGCGAGGCAGGCAGCAGCAGCGGCCACGGCGTTGCGCGCATTGTGGCGGCCGGCGACGCGCAGGCGCAGCTCGCCCTCGCCTTCCGGCGCGCTCAGGGTCAATTGTGTTTCCAGGCCATGCTGGCGGACCTGACCGTGCACATCGGCAGGGTGGTCGATGGCAAAACTGCGCACGCTGTGCGGCGCCGCCATGCCGCGCCAGAAGTCGGCATAGGCGTCGTCGGCATTGATCACGGCGACGCCGCCGGCGCCCAAGCCGCCGAAGATACTGCCCTTCTCGCGCGCCACTTCGTCGAGATCGCCCATGCCTTCCAGGTGGGCGCGCTGGGCGTTGGTCACCAGGGCCACCGTCGGCGCCCCGAGCGGCGCCAGGTAGGCGATCTCGCCCGGATGGTTCATGCCCATCTCGATCACCGCCGCGCGATGGCTGGCGTTCAGGCCGAGCAGGGTCAGCGGCAGACCGATGTCGTTGTTGAAATTGCCACGCGTCGCCAGCACCGCATCGCCGAAGGCTGCCTTGAGGATGTCGGCGATCATTTCCTTGGTCGTCGTCTTGCCATTGGAACCAGTGACGGCAATCACCGGCAGCACGAAGTTGGCGCGCCAGGCGGCGGCGAGAGCACCAAGAGCGAGCCGGGTATCGGCGACTACGACGGCTGGGATGCCGGCCGGCAGCTTGCTCGCGTCGGCGACGAGCAGCGCTGCAGCACCAGCGGCGACGGCCTGATCAAGGAAGTCGTGGGCATCGAAGCGCTCGCCGCGCAGAGCAATGAACAATTGCCCCGGCAACACGGCACGGGTGTCGGTGGTAACACCGCTCAGCGCCGGATCGGCACCGCACAGACGACCACCGGTAGCGGCCGCGACTTGGGAAAGTAGCCAGTTCATGCGCCGGCCTCCTGAGGGGATGTGTTGCGTCGCAGTTCCAGCGCAGCCTGCGCCTGCTCGACGTCGGAAAAATGGTGACGGATGCCGGCGATTTCCTGATAAGACTCGTGGCCCTTGCCAGCCAGCAGGATGACGTCGTGCGCATCGGCTTCGGCGACGGCCTTGCGGATCGCCGCGGCGCGGTCGATCTCGACTTCGCCGTGGCTCAGGCCGGCAACGATCTCGGCGACGATGGCTGCCGGCTCTTCGCGGCGCGGGTTGTCGCTGGTGACCAGCACGCGATCGGCGATGCGCGAGGCCACTTCGGCCATCTGCGGCCGCTTGCCGCGATCACGATCGCCGCCGCAACCGAAGACCACCGCCAGTCGACCGGCACGTGAGGTGGCGACGGCGCGCAGGGTGCTCAAGGCATTCTCCAGTGCGTCCGGGCTGTGCGCGTAATCGATGACGACCAGCGGCTCGCCATTGCCGCCGACGCGCTCCATACGTCCCGGCGGCGGGGTCAGATCGGCCAGACGGCGGACGATGTCGGCGGCCGCCAGGCCGGCATCATGCAGTACGGCAGCGACGGCCAGCAGGTTGGCGACGTTGTAGTGGCCGACCAGTGCCGTATCGACGGTGCCCCGACCATTCGGCAGGATCAGCGTGAAGCGCTGGCCGAAGGGGGTGTTTTCCAGATTCTCGGCGCGGACCAGGGCATGGAAGTCGCGACGAATTTCGCCGATGGCGTAACCGAGCACGCGCAGGGCCGTCGTCCGGCTGGCCAGGCGCCGGCCGAAGGGATCGTCGAGATTTATGATGGCGGTGCGCAGGCGTGGCCAGAGGAAGAGCTTCTCCTTGGCCTCGGCGTAGGCGTCCATGCTGGCGTGGTAATCGAGGTGATCACGGGTGAGATTGGTGAACACGGCGACGTCTACGCGGGCGCCATTCATCCTGCCCTCCTCGATGCCGATCGAACTGGCTTCCAGGGCGCAAGCGGCGGCATGATGCGCGCGGAACTCGGCCAGATAGCGCATCAGCGTCGTCGCTTCCGGCGTGGTGAAGCCGGTTTCGACCAATTCACCGGGGAAGCCGGCACCGAGCGTACCGATGATGGCACAGGGCTTGGCGTAGGCCTGGGCGATGCACTGGCTGACCGTCGTCTTGCCGTTGGTGCCGGTAATGGCGATCAGCGACAGGCCTTCACTCGGGTGGCCATAGATGGCATGGGCGATCGGCCCGGCCTGCGGACGCAGGGCGTCGACCGGCAGATTGGGCACAGCCCAACTGGCATCCCAAACAAAATCGCCGCCTGGCTGCCAGAGCACGGCGATGGCGCCGCGGGCCAGTGCGTCGCCAATGTAGCAACGGCCGTCGGCCAGATCACCCGGATAGGCGATGAACAGGTCGCCCGGGCGCACCTGGCGGCTGTCGTCGGTGGCTCCGGTCGGCTCGACACCCAGGCCTTCGATCAGCTCACGCGGGCGGCTCACAGCGGCCCCTTTCCGTTGCTCGTTGCCGCCACCTGCAGCGGTGCATCGGGCGGTATGCCAAGGCTGCGCAGGGCGCCAGCGGCGATGTTGGAAAAAGCTGGCCCGGCGACGTCGCCGCCGTAGTGACCGCCGGCCGACGGCTCGTCAACCATGACGGCAATGACCAGACGCGGATCGCTGATCGGGGCGATACCGACGAAAGAGGAAATGTATTTGCGGGCATAGACGCCGCCTTCGATCTTGTAGGCGGTACCGGTCTTGCCGCCGACCCGGTAGCCGGCAACGCGCGCCCGCGGGGCGGTGCCTTCCGATTGCACTGCCATCTCCAGCATCAGGCGCAGCTCACGCATGGTCTGTTGCGAAAAGACGCGGACGCCCCGTACCGGGGTCTCGTCCACGCGTAGCAGCGACAGCGGCATCAGTTCGCCGTCGTTGGCGAAGACGGTATAGGCGCGGGCCATCTGGATCAGGCTGACCGAGATGCCGTGCCCGTAGGACATGGTCGCCTGTTCGATCGGCCGCCAACTTTTCCACGGCCGTAAACGGCCGGAGACCTCGCCGGGGAAACCAAGATTCGGCTCCTGGCCGAAACCGAGCTTGTCGAACATCTCCCACATGTCTTGCGCCGGGAAACCCAAGGCGATTTTGGCCGTGCCGATGTTTGATGACTTCTGGATCACCTCGGCGACAGTGAGGTTGCCATGGGGTTTCGTATCGGAAATGGTCGCCCGGCCGATCGTCATCCGGCCGGGTGCCGTATCGATCATGCTGTTGAAGCTCAGCTTGCCGCGATCCAGTGCCAGAGCTGCGATGAACGGCTTCATCACCGAACCCGGCTCGTAGGTGTCGGTAATGGCGCGGTTGCGCAATTGGGCGCCGGAAAGCTTCTGGCGATTGTTCGGGTTGTAGGCCGGCCAGTTGACCAAGGCCAGGATCTCGCCATTGCGCGCATCGATGACGACGGCGCCGCCAGCCTTGGCCTTGTGGTGATCGATGGCCGCCTTGAGCTGACTGTAGGCCAGGTACTGGATCTTCGAGTCGATCGACAGGCGGATTTCCTTGCCATCCTGCGGCGGCCGCGTGGCGCCGACATCCTCGATGATGTTGCCGCGGCGGTCGCGGATCACCGTACGGTTCCCCGGACGGCCCAGGAGGCTCGGCTGGAAGGCCAGTTCAACCCCCTCCAGACCCTTGTCGTCGACGCCGGTGAAGCCGACCACGTGGGCGGTCATGTCACCGGTCGGATAGAAGCGACGGTATTCCTTTTCCTGGTGGATGCCAGGCAGCTTCAGCGCGGCGATGCGCTCGCCGGTTTCCGGTGAAACCTGCCGGCGGACATAGACGAAGGTCTTTTCCGGGGCGATCTTGCCATCCAGTTCGCGCACGTTCATTTCGAGCAGCGCCGCCAGTTGCTGCTTCTGTTCGGCGCTCATCGTCCGCGCGTCACCGGGAATCGCCCAGATCGACTTCATCGGCGTCGACACGGCCAGCATGTCGCCATGACGATCAGTGATCTTGCCGCGCGAAGCCGAGACCTCGATGTCGCGGCGATAGCGGGAATCGCCCTTTTCCTGCAGGAAGTCGTTGTTGATCACCTGCAAATAGAAAGCGCGGGCGACCAGGGTCAGCAGGGCCGCCATCAACAACAGGCCGACCATGCGCGAGCGCCAGCCCTGCAGTGCCAGTTCGAGCACCGGACTTTCGGTATAGCGATGACCGCGTTGCGGGCGACGACGGACGACCATCAGCGCCCTCCCGCCGGCTGGGCAACGACGGCACGCCCGGCGGCATCCGGCTGGACCATGCGCAGGCGATCGCGGGCAATCTTCTCGATCCGTGGATGCGTCGCCCAGGTGGACATTTCCAGCTGCAGCTGACCGTACTCGACATCCAGCTGACGCGCCCGCTCCTGCTCCTGCTCCAGTTCCTGGAACAGCTTGCGCGCCCGGTGCTGGGAGGTCACCAGCGCCAGGGCACAGACCACGAGAATGAGCAGAAGGGTCATGTTGAAGCGCAGCATCAGATTTTTTCCGCCACCCGCATCACGGCGCTGCGCGCCCGTGGATTGACTGCCACTTCGGCCGCCTCGGGACGCATGGCCTTGCCGATCAAGCGCAGCTTCGGCGGCGGTAGCTGATCGGCACGCAAGGGCAGGCCCTTGGGCAGATCATCCGGCGTCGCCTGGGAGCGCATGAAGTTCTTGACGATACGGTCTTCCAGCGAATGAAAGCTGATCACCACCAGCCGCCCGCCCGGCTTGAGCAGATCGAGGGCTTGCGGCAGGGCTATCTCCAGCTGGCGGAGCTCTTGATTGATATGAATCCGTAGAGCTTGAAAGCTGCGCGTCGCCGCGTCCTGCCCTGGTTCACGGGTGCGCACGGCCGAGCGTACGAGGGCCGCGAACTGAGCTGTTGTGACAATAGGTTGTTCGAGCCGAGCAGCCACAACCTTCTTTGCAATCTGGAAAGCAAACCGTTCTTCGCCATAATTTTTGATGACCTCCGTTATTTCCCTCGTTTCGGCCCGCGCCAGCCACTCGGCCGCCGTCTCGCCCTGCGTCGTATCCATACGCATGTCGAGCGGCGCGTCGTAGCGAAAGCTGAAGCCGCGCTCCCCATCGTCGATTTGCGGCGACGACACCCCTACATCAAACAAAATCCCATCAACACCGGAAACACCGGCCTCCTCGGCGGCTTCGGCGAGTTCGCCAAAGGCCCGATGAACCAGCTGGAAACGCCCATCATTGATTGCCGCACCAGCAGCGATGGCCTGCGGATCGCGATCGAGGGCGACCAATCGCCCGTTCTCGCCAAGCCCGGAAAGAATGTGGCGGCTGTGACCGCCGCGGCCGAACGTGGCATCCATATAGATACCGTCAGCCTTGATCGCCAGGGACTCCACCGCCTTATCGAGCAGCACCGTGACGTGGGTGCCACCGGCGGTCACAGCACGAGATCCCCAAAGCCCGGCGGCAGATCGCCGGATAGCGCCTCCGCAGCCAGATCGTTCTGCTTCCTCCAGCCGGCCTCGCTCCAGATTTCGAAGTGGGTGCCCATGCCGACCAGATAGACCGTTTTTTCCAGCTGCGCGTAGTCGCGCAATTCGCCGGCAACCAGGATGCGCCCGGCGGAATCCAGCTCCTCGGTGCGGGCATTACCGACCAGCACGCGCTTGATCGAAGCCGCCCGCGGATCAAGGCTGGACGCCTTGAGAATCTGATCACGGATCGGCTGCCAGGCCGGCGACGGATAGAGCAGCAAGCAACGGTGCGGATGTGCGGTCAGGACCAGCGAACCCTCAGCGGCGGCGAGCAGGGACTCGCGGTGCCTTGCCGGTATGGCAAGCCGCCCCTTCGCATCCAGACTGAGCGCTGTCGCTCCTTCGAACATTCCATCAACCCCCGTTTACCCACTTTTCGACACGTTTTCCCACTTTAGTTGAACGAAACACCACAGTCAATAGAAAAATCCGAATTTTTTTCTTACGCAACAATGACTTAGATGAACATTCTTCACCTTGATTTTGAAAAAAATTCCTTTAATAATCAACGCTAGGAAAACGACACTTAAAGTGACTTGTAAGCATTGGACAAAAGCCCGCAGAAAGCCGGCGGCCGGCATTCCAAATGGGTAGCCGGGAAGGAAAAAGCACAGGGAATGTATGGCGAGATTAGCGCCGTCAGGGCCGACCGTCAGTCGGCGTAGGCTCGCACCGGATTGCGTTCACCATTATTGGCCCGCAGATCATCTGGGGCCTTGCGGTGATCCGGATAGCTGGCAGCACTCGGGGAAACGGTGAAGCCGATGGGAAATCGGCATGCGTGATGCACAATGCCTCGATCACTGGCGCCAGTATATTTCACGACCCGATCACTGGTCGCTGGTCAGCACCCGGGCCGACCGACTGCCGGTTCCAGGGCCGGCCAAAACTGCTGGTGAAAAGGCCGCCTGGAACCAGACCGAATGCTTACTTGATCTGCGAGAGCTTCTGCTCGATGCGGGCAATCGGGACTGCCCCTGGAACCCGCTCGCCGTCGGCGAAGAAAATCGTCGGCGTACCCGAAATGTTCAGCCGCCGACCGTAGTCGCGATTGCGCGTCACCGCCGATGTATCGCAGTCATCACGCCCGGCAGGAGCCTTGCCCTCGACCATCCAGTCGGTCCAAGCCTTGGCCCGGTCAGGGGCACACCAGATCTGCTTCGACTTGCGCACCGAGTCCTCGGAGAGGATCGGGTAGAGAAAAACGTACACAGTGACGTTGTCCAGCATTTGCAGCTCACGAGCCAGGCGCTTGCAATAGCCGCAATTGGGATCCTCGAAGGTGGCCATCACACGCCTGCCATCGCCACGCACCTGCTTGATCGCCTGATTCAGCGGCAGGTCGTTGAAACGAATGGCCGTCAGCTTGCGCATCCGCTCCTCGGTAATGTTCTTCATGTCCCGTCCGTCTATCAGCTGGCCACCGATCATGATGGCGCTGACCTTATCGTCGGTATAGAAGATATTGCCGTCAGCGTATACCTCGTACAAGCCCAGATAGCCAGCCCGCGTAACGCTCTCCACCTTGGTCCCGAGACGTTCCTCCATCGCCTTCCGGATATCCGCCTCGCCCGCCGCCAGCGCCGGGCAGACGGTGGCGACAAGGGCCAGCGACAACAGTTTCTTCAACATGCGAATCTCCTAGAAAGCACCAAGTGCATAGCGCACCAATGCGTTTTTCACGAAAGGCAGACCGTTCGTCAGGTTCAGCCCTACATTGCGCAGCGGCCCCATGGCCGCACCGCTCTTGAACAAACGCCGCAAGCCGTCTGTAGCGCCTTGCAGCAACAAGGTTTCCTCGCGCCGTGCCCGCTGATAGCGCCGCAACAACCGCACGTCGCCCAGATCCTGCCAGGGCGGCGTCGCCGCCAGCAGGCTGGCGAGCTCCTTGACATCCTGAAAGCCCAGATTAATGCCATGCCCGGACAACGGGTGGATGCCATGCGCCGCATCGCCGACCAATGCCAGACGCGGCGCCACTGTCTCCGGAACACGCATCAGGCGCAACGGGAAAGCGGCCGGCGGTGTCAGCAACTCCAGCCCTCCGAGAACGCCTTCGCCCGCAGCCGAAACAGTCTCGCAAAAGGCCACTGGCGGAAGTGCGCACAGCGCATCAGCCTGTTCGTCGGGAGTGGACCAGACGATGGACATACGGTTCCCCGGCAAGGGCAGATAGGCGAGCACGCCATCGTCACGAAACCACTGCCAGGCGGTGTTGCGATGCGCAAGCGTGGTCGTGAAATTGGCGACTACACCCTTTTCGCCGTAGGGCGTGTTGATTGCCGCGAGCCCAGCCGCCTGCCGCGTCCACGAGTCACGCCCGTCGGCACCGACGAGCAATCGTGCCGAGAGCACGGTTCCGTCCTGCAGACGGAGGACGGCCGCATCATGCCGAAACTCCAGCGCCCCTGGGGCTGCCGGACAAAACAGGGTGAGGTTGGCCTGACGCTTGGCGCTTTCCCAGAACTCGCAAGCCATCAGCGATGACTCGAGAATCCAGCCCAGCTCCGGCACACCGGAATCGTAGGCAGAGAAATTTAGGCGTCCGCCGGCATCACCAAATATCTGCATGTGGCGAATCGGTGCCATGCGCTGCGCATTGAGATGCTTCCAGGCACCGAGCGCTTCGAGAAAGGCGACATTGGCTGGACTGATCGCGTAGATCCTGGCATCCCACCCGGCCGGCACAACCGGCGGCCGACTCTCGACCAGGGCGATACGCAAACGGCTGTCGCGCAGGGCCAGAGCCAGGCTGGCGCCGGCCAGGCCGCCACCGACGATGATCAGATCAAAATGCTGCATGCCGGCAATTATGCCGCTTCACGGCAGGGCAGCAAAACGTCAGGCGGGATTCCCGCCTGACGGCGGCTTGTTCTGGCGCGGACGCCGGTTGTTGTTGGTGCGCGGACGATGCTTCTTCTGCGCGTTGCCACCACCACCAGGCTTGTTGCCCTGCGGCATCGTCGAGCGGTTCTGGCCGCCAGCGGGCTCATTCCCGGAAATGCGGTTGCCGGGAGCGAGCTGAATTTCCAACTCGATGATCTCATCCCACTGTTCGTCGCTACGGTCACGCTCCGGGATCGACAACAGTTCGCGCAGACGGCGACGATTGTCGTTGGGTGGCGGGGCAACGTTCTGGGCTTCTGGGGGGGTTTCGGGGTTCGGATTCGTCATCGCAAATTAAAAGCGGAGTCCGTTCAACACGGACCCCGCATAGAGGAAAGCCTGATTATTTCTTCTTGGCGGTTTTCTTGGCGGCAACAGATGCCTTGAAAGCCGTTCCGGCAGTAAATTTCGGCACGGTAGTGGCCGGAATCTTCAACGTGGCGCCGGTTTTCGGATTCTTGCCGGTGCGCGCAGCGCGCTTGGCGGACTTGAACGTGCCGAAACCAACGAGCGTGACCGACTCACCTTTGGTCACGGTGGACACCACTGCCGCGATGATTGCGGACAAGGCCTTATCGGCAGCGGCTTTGGTAATACCAGCTTCTTTTGCAGCAACTTCGACCAGCTCGGATTTATTCATCTAAGTGCCTCCTAGTTACCTGTGTTTGATTAAGAAAACTGGCCGTCAGAACGGCAGCACGGTAAAAGTAGCACACCTTTTCACCGAAGTGTTGGGCCGGAAAGCCTTTATTCATGCCCTTCGCGTCAATATTTGCAATTTACACACGGCATAGAACGGGGCAAAAAGAAACCCCGACAGCGCCGGGGTCTTTTTGGGTCGGGGCAGGTCCGACTACTTTTTCTCGTCCGCCACCGGCTTCTCGCCGTGGTTGATGATGACAGCCCCTTCGTTCTGCACACCGATGTGCTGATCAATGGCTGGCAACTGGTGGGCGATGCCCTTGTGGCAATCGATACAGGTTTTACCTTCGGCGAAGGCCACGGGGTGTTGCTTGGCCGCCCGCTTGCCCTGCTCTGTATAGTCCATGTAGTCGTAGTTGTGGCAGTTACGGCATTCCTTGGAGTCGTTCTTCTTCATGCGATTCCACTCGTTCTGGGCGAGCTGGCCGCGCTTGGCGTTGAACTTCTCGGGCGTGTCGATGGTTCCGAGAATTTTGTGCAGCACTTCGTTGGACGCGTAGATCTTGCGGATCATCTTCGGCCCCCACTCCTTCGGCACATGGCAGTCAGGACAGGTCGCCCGAACGCCGGTGCGGTTGGTGTAGTGGATGGTGTTCTGATACTCGCGGAAGACGTTCTCCTCCATTTCGTGACAGGAAATACAGAACTTCTCGGTATTGGTCGCCTCAAGCGCCCAGTTGAAACCACCCCAGAACACGATGCCGGCGACGAACAGCAGCAGCGCAGTAGTCAGCCCGATACGCTTGACCCAGGCTGGCATGTACTTGTTGAGACTCATCATTCCCCCTTCCTGGCAGCCGGTTTGTAATTGTTTTCGACGAGCGGCTTGGCGTCGAATTGCGGCACGTGGCACTGCATGCAGAAATAGCGCCGCGGCGAGATGTTCTTGTGCTTCTTGTCCTCACGATCGAGGTAGTGCGACTTGGCGACCAGGGTGGCGCCGGTTTCTTCTGCCCGTTCCTTGGAATGGCAGTCCATGCACTTGTTGAAGTTCTGCGTGATGTTGTATCCCTTGACGGTATGCGGAATCAGCGGCGGCTGCTTCTGGAAGTCGCGCGGGATGATGTCGCGATCCTTTTCCGGGCGGAACATGTCCACCTTCGACAGCTGGTCGATCGAGACGTCGCCCCGTTCCGACAGCACCTTCTCCTGCGCCCCCGCGACGCCGACCCCGGACAGGACTACCGCCGACGCCAGAGCCAGAGCTGTGATGAATCTCATGATTTATTACCTCCGATTTGCGGCCGCCGTTTGCCCGGCGGCCGCCTGTCGCTTGTTTTCGTTGTTCGCACTCAGGCGCGGACGACCTTGACCGCGCATTTCTTGTAGTCGGTTTCCTTCGAGATCGGGCAGGTGGCATCAAGCGTCAGCTTGTTGACCAGACGCCCGGCATCGAAGAAGGGGATGAAGACCAGACCGCGCGGCGGCTTGTTGCGCCCCCGCGTCTCGACGCGCAGCTGGATTTCGCCGCGCCGCGAGGCGACCTTGACTTCCATCCCGCGCTGCAGTCCGCGCTTCTTGGCGTCGTCCGGATGCATGAAGATGACAGCATCGGGGAAGGACTTGTAGAGCTCTGGAACGCGCCGGGTCATGGTGCCGGTATGCCAGTGTTCAAGCACGCGGCCGGTCGACAGCCAAAGGTCGAATTCCTTGTCCGGCATTTCCGGCGGTGGCGCGTAAGGCAGTGCAAAAATGATCGCTTTGCCATCCTTGTGGCCGTAGAACTTAACGCCCTCGCCTTTCTTGACGTAGGGATCGTAACCTTCGCGGAAGCGCCACAGGGTCTCCTTGCCGTCGACCACCGGCCAGCGCAGACCACGCGACTGGTGATAGGTCTCGAACGGTGCCAGGTCGTGGGCATGGCCGCGACCGAAGGCGGCATATTCCTCGAACAACCCCTTCTGAACGTAGAAACCGAAGTGCTTCGATTCGTCGTTGTCGAACCCGGCCTGCAGCTCGCCGAGCTTGTATTTATTGACCACGCCGTTGGCGAAGAGCACGTCGAACAGCGTCTTGCCCTTCAGTTGCGGCGCCTTGGCCAGCAGTTCGGCCGGCCAGACTTCCTCGACCTTGAAGCGCTTGGAGAACTCCATGACCTGCCAGACGTCGGAGCGCGACTCGCCCGGCGACTTGATCTGCTGCCGCCAAAATTGCGTGCGTCGTTCGGCATTGCCGTAGGCGCCTTCCTTTTCGACCCACATGGCGGTCGGCAGGATGAGGTCGGCAGCCATGCAGGAAACCGTCGGGTAAGGATCGGAAACAACAATGAAGTTGTCCGGATTGCGCCAGCCGGGGAACATTTCGTCATTGATGTTCGGGCCGGCCTGCATGTTGTTGTTGCACTGCTGCCAGTAGAAGTTGACCTTGCCATCCTTCAGCGCGCGTTGCATGGCTACGGCGTGCAAACCAACCTTGTCGGGGATGGTCCCGTCGGGTAGCCCCCAGAGCTTTTCCGTCACCTTTCGGTGCTCGGGATTGGTCACGACCATGTCGGCCGGCAGGCGATGCGAGAACGTACCCACTTCACGCGCCGTGCCGCAAGCGGACGGCTGGCCGGTCAGCGAGAAGGGGCTGTTGCCCGGCTCGGAAATCTTGCCGACCAGCAAGTGGATGTTATAGACGAGGTTGTTGGCCCAGGTACCGCGGGTGTGCTGGTTGAAGCCCATGGTCCAGAAGGACGTCACCTTGATCTTCGGATCGGCATAGAGTTCGGCCAGCGCCTTCAGATCCTTCTCGGCGACCCCGGACAACTTGGAAACCTTCTCCACGGTGTATTCGGCGACGAACTTCTTGAAGTCGTCGAAGGTGATCGCCTCGGACTTGCCGGTATCACCCTTCGGCTTGCCGTCGGCGCCGGGATAGCCGTTGCTGGTTGCGTCCTTTTCCAGGGCATGCGTCGGCCGCAAGCCATAGCCGATGTCGGTGGCACTCTTCTTGAAATTGACGTTCCGATCAACGAACGCCTGATTCACCTTGCCGGTCTGGATGATGTAGTTGGCGATGTAGTTAAGGATCGCCAGATCCGTCTGCGGCGTGAAGATCATCGGGATGTCGGCCAGTTCGTAGGAGCGGTGCTCGAAGGTGGAGAGCACGGCAACCTTGACGTTCTTGTTCGACAGCTTGCGATCGGTGATACGCGTCCACAGGATCGGGTGCATCTCAGCCATGTTCGAGCCCCAGAGCACGAAGGCGTCGGCATGTTCGATGTCGTCATAGCAGCCCATCGGCTCATCGATGCCGAAGGTGCGCATGAAGCCGGCGACGGCCGAGGCCATGCAGTGACGGGCATTGGGATCGAGGTTATTGGTACGCAGGCCGGCCTTCATGAACTTGGCGGCGGCGTAGCCTTCCCAGACAGTCCACTGACCGGAGCCGAACATGGCCAGGCCGTTTGGCCCCTTGGCCTTGATCGTCGCCTTGACCTTCTCTTCCATGATGTCGAAGGCCTGCGTCCAGGAAATCGGCGCGAATTCGCCATTCTTGTCGTACTTGCCGTTGCTCATGCGTAGCATCGGCGTCTTCAGGCGGTCGCTGCCGTACATGATCTTCGACAGGAAATAACCCTTGATGCAGTTCAGCCCTCGATTGACCGGCGCATCCGGATCGCCCTGGGTGGCGACAACACGCCCGTGCTGTGTACCGACCAGCACGCTGCAGCCGGTGCCGCAGAAACGGCAGGGCGCCTTGTCCCAGCGAATGGCATCGGCCTGCGGTGCTGCCAGGGCGGTGCCAGCCGGCAGGCCGGCCGCCGAAATGGCCGCCGCCGCAGCATTGGCCTTGATGAAATCCCGTCGATTGAGTTTCACGACTCTTGCTCCTCGGTATCTGATTCGTCGTCGCTGTATTGATAAACCATGGCCACCGATGCGACGCCGGGTACACCATGCAGGGCCACGTAGCGATCCGCAGCCGAGTTTGTGTCGTCGTCTTCAAGCGTGACCACGACCTTGCCCTCGGCCGAGCGTGCGTGAATCTCGACGCCGGACATGGAACCGAGGACGGCACAGGCCTCCTCTAGCCGCGACGGGGCGATGTACACGATGGCGCTCGATATGTTCATGCGGGACTAATTCCTTTTGACGCTGTGGCTGACAACAACTTACGGAAGCGGATGTTCCGGATGGGGGTAATTGTCGGACTTGATGTGCATCAAGCGAATACGGCTGATGGATAAGCCCTAGTGCCAATGAGGCCAATAAACTAGTACTTATTGCCTATGTCGACGTGCCAGTTCCGAGCAAAAAGGGCCTTCCCGGACACAGCGGCAGCGCCCATACCGGGCAATTCGCACATAGCGACTGGCTATCTTGAAAATTTAGGCAATCAATTGGCACAATTGCCCGGGCAACTCTAAGATGACGTTGCTTTGATTCATCAACCCACCAGGAGAAATCACCCATGTCACTCATCAACACCCAAGTTCAACCGTTCAAGGCCCAGGCTTTCCACAATGGCAAGTTCATCGAAGTCACCGAAGCCAGCCTGAAGGGCAAGTGGTCGGTCGTGATCTTCATGCCGGCCGCCTTCACCTTCAACTGCCCGACCGAAATCGAAGATGCGGCCAACAACTACGCCGAATTCCAGAAGGCCGGCGCCGAGGTCTACATCGTCACCACCGACACCCACTTTTCGCACAAGGTCTGGCACGAAACCTCGCCGGCTGTCAGCAAGGCGCAGTTCCCGCTGGTCGGCGACCCGACGCACCAGCTGACCAAAGCTTTCGACGTGCATATCGATGAAGAAGGCCTGGCCCTGCGCGGCACCTTCGTCATCAATCCGGATGGCGTGATCAAGACCGTGGAAATTCACTCCAACGAGATCGCCCGTGACGTTTCGGAAACCCTGCGCAAGCTGAAGGCCGCCCAATACACTGCCTCCCACCCCGGTGAAGTCTGCCCGGCCAAGTGGAAGGAAGGCGAAAAAACGCTCGCCCCCTCGCTGGATCTGGTTGGCAAGATCTAATTAGTTATTAGTTGTTAGCTACTGGCTGTTGGTCGTCGTGACCAGCGGCCAGTGTCAAACGACTCACCGAACTGGGAAAAATCATGCTCGATAGCGCTATCAAGGAACAACTCAAGGCTTATCTGGAAAAGCTGCAGCGGCCGATCGAACTCGTCGCCTCGCTCGACGACAGCGCCAAGGCGCAGGAAATGCGCGGGCTGCTGGTCGACATCGCCGAACTCTCGCCCAGGGTCAGCCTGCGCGAAGACGGCAAGGCTGCACTGCGTCCGTCCTTCGCCATCGGCCTGCCCGGCGAAACGCCGCGCATCACTTTTGCCGGTATTCCGATGGGCCACGAATTCACCTCGCTGGTGCTGGCCCTGTTGCAAACCGGCGGCCATCCGCCCAAGGTCGAACAGTCTGTCATTGACCAGATCAAAACCTTGCCTGGCACGTTCAACTTCGAAACCTTCATTTCGCTGTCCTGCCACAACTGCCCGGACGTCGTCCAGGCACTCAACCTGATGGCCGTGCTCAACCCCGGCGTGACCAGCACGATGATCGACGGCGCCATGTTCCAGGATGTGGTCAATGCGCGCCAGATCATGGCCGTACCGACCACTTACCTCAACGATGCCGAATTCGGCGCCGGCCGCATGCTGATCGAGGAGATTCTCGCCAAGGTGGACACCGGCGCTGCCGCCCGCACGGCCACCGAACTGGGCAACAAGGGGGCCTACGACGTGCTCGTCGTCGGCGGCGGCCCGGCCGGTGCCGCAGCGGCTATCTACGCCGCCCGCAAGGGCATCCGCACCGGCGTGCTGGCCGAGCGGTTCGGCGGCCAGGTGATGGATACGCTCGGTATCGAGAACTTCATCTCGGTCAAGGAAACCGAGGGCCCGAAGCTGGTTGCGGCGCTGGAACAGCACGTCAAGCAATATGAAGTTGACGTGATGAACCTGCAGCGCGCCAGCAAGCTGATTCCCGGCGAATTGATCGAAGTGCAACTGGAGAACGGCGCGACGCTGAAGTCGAAGTCGGTGATTCTCGCCACCGGTGCCCGCTGGCGCGAGATGAACGTGCCCGGCGAGCAGGAATACAAGGCCAAGGGCGTCTGCTTCTGCCCGCACTGCGACGGCCCGCTGTTCAAGGGCAAGCGTGTCGCGGTGATCGGCGGCGGCAATTCCGGCGTCGAGGCGGCCATCGACCTGGCTGGCCTCGTCGCCCACGTGACCCTGCTCGAATTCGCCGACACGCTGCGTGCCGACGCCGTGCTGCAGAAGAAGCTGCACAGCCTGGCCAACGTCACGGTGATCAAGTCGGCGCAGACCACCGAAGTCACCGGCGACGGCCAGAAGGTTAACGGCCTCCGCTACAAGGACCGCGTCAGCGAAGAGATCAAGCACGTCGAACTCGAAGGCATCTTCGTCCAGATCGGCCTGCTGCCGAACACCGACTGGCTGAAGGGTACGGTTGAGCTGTCGCGCTTCGGCGAGATCGAGATCGATGCCAAGGGCCACACCTCGGTGCCCGGCGTGTTCGCTGCCGGCGACTGCACGACCGTGCCTTACAAGCAGATCATCATCGCCATGGGCGCCGGCGCCACTGCCTCGCTGAGCGCCTTCGACCACCTGATCCGCAGCTGAGCGCGGCCTGATTCTGTCAGGCGGCAAACGGGTGCCCACCGTTTGGTGGGCACCCGTTCTTGCGTTAACATTGCTGGCTTTCCACCCGCGGCCCGCCGCCCGTTGCCACGCGATGACGCCCGCCCTCCTGACTGCTCCGACCACCGCATGCTGAGCCGCCTCTACAGCCTGCCACTCGTCGCCCTGCTCTGGTTGCTACATTTCCTGCCGCTGTCGCTGTTGGCTGCCATCGGTCACGGCCTTGGCCGGCTGCTCATGCTGTTCGGCCGCAAGCGCCGCGCTGTCGTCGCCCTCAACCTGGCCTGGTGCTTTCCCGAACTTGACGAGATCGCGCGCCATGACCTGGCCCGCCGGCATTTTCAGACCCTCGGCCGCAGCATCCTCGAGCGCGGCATTTTCTGGTGGAGCAGCCGGCAACGCTTGGAAAAGCTTATCCAGGTGCACGGCGAAGAGTACCTGCAGGCACAGCTGGCCGCCGGCCGCCCGGTGATCCTGCTCGCCCCGCATTTCCTCGGCCTCGATGCCGGCGGCGTCGCCGTCACCATGCGTTACGACATCGTCAGTATTTACGCGGCGCAGACCAATCCGGTCTTTGATCGTCTGTTGCTGCGTGGGCGCAGCCGTTTCGGTGACCAGCAGTTGCTCTCCCGCAAGGATGGTGCACGGGCGACGATCAAGGCGATGAAGTCGGGCCGCCCATTCTATTACCTGCCCGACCTCAATGCTCGCCGCCGCGAAGCCCTCTTCGTGCCCTTCTTCGGCATTCCGGCCGCCACCATCACCGGTCTACCCCGCCTCGCGAAGGCAGCAGGCGCCGCGGTGCTGCCCTGCGTCACCCGCATGCTTCCGGGCGGCGAAGGTTACCGGCTGGAAATCGGCGAGCCATGGGCTGACTACCCCACCGACGACGTGGTGGCCGACACGACGCGCATGAACACCTGGATTGAGAGCGTCATCCGCACGATGCCAGAGCAGTACCACTGGGTGCATCGCCGCTTCAAGACGCGACCGCCCGGCGAAGCCAAACCTTACTGAGCGTGACACGATGAGGGAGGACAACATGGCCGGCACACCCCTGCCCGATGATTTCGCTGGTTGGTGGAACGCCCCCGGCGAATGGGTGGAGGAACCCAACCAGCGACGCAGCGGCTGGAGCGGCATGATGCGTCTGCGCCACAACGGCCGGACCTATTACGTCAAAAAGCAGTGCAATCACCTGTGCCGGACGCTGCGCCATCCGTTTGGCTGGCCGACGGTCAGTCGCGAATACGCCAACATCCTGCGCCTGCTGGCTCTTGGCATCACCGTTCCGCAGCCGGTTTTTCACGGTGAGCGGAAGACTGCCGCAGGGGTCCAGGCCGTGCTCGTCACAGAGGAGCTGGTCGGTTACGCAGACCTCGAAACCCAGGACAACTGCACGCCGGAAGAAAAATCCCGGCTGGCATCCGCGGTCGGCCGCATGCTTGGCCGCATGCACCGCCATCAGCTGCAGCACAGCAGCCTCTACGACAAGCACATCATGGTGCGCTGGCAGGACGGATGGCCCGAAATCGCCCTGATCGACCTGGAAACCCTGCGCCGTGCCTGGCTGCCCGGTCGGGCCGCCCGCCGCGACCTGAAGCAACTGAAGAGGCGCCAGAATATCTGGCAGGCCGCCGACTGGGCACTGCTCGAAGAAGCCCACCGGGCGGCGGACAAGCCAGCCTCACGATGAGGCAGGTATACTCCCGCCCCTGACCTCCCAAGACACTACAGAAGAGAAACCGACCTTGGCCCTTACTATCCTTGGACTCTCCGGCGCCCTGACCCACGATCCGTCGGCCGCCCTCTACATCGACGGCAAGCTGGTTGCCGCCGCCGAAGAAGAGCGCTTTGTCCGCGACAAACACGCCAAGAACCGCATGCCCTACGAATCGGCGCGCTTCTGCCTGGAATTCGCCGGGATCAAGCCCAAGGACGTCACCGCAGTGGCCATTCCCTTCGCGCCGATCAGCCTGGCCGACAAGGCCCGCTGGCAGTATGCCAAGCGCTACTGGTACGCGCCGGACCGCGCCGTCGACGCCCTGCTTAACGGCAACCGCCGCTTCAAGCGCTACAAGAAGCGCATCGAATGGTGCCTGCAGCAGCTTGGCTTCGATCTCGAAAAAACTGAGATCGTCCCGGTCGAACACCACCTGACGCACGCCTCCAGCGCCTATCACTGCTCCGGCTTCACGGAAAAGACGGCGATCCTCGGTATCGACGGCAAGGGCGAATACGCCACCACCTTCTTCGGCGTCGGCGAGAACGGCAAGATCCGCAAGATCAAGGAATTCTACGATCCGGATTCGCTTGGCGGCCTGTACGGCGCAATTACCGAGTACCTCGGCTTCGAGATGCTCGACGGCGAATACAAGGTCATGGGCATGGCGCCCTACGGCGACCCAAGCAAATACGACTTCTCGCGTCTGGCCAAGTTCGAGAACGGCGAGCTGATCGTCAACACCGACTACGCCAACGTGATCGGTTTCCGCCGCTACAAGGAAAAGGGCAAGGGCTATTACTTCTCGCCCAAGCTGATCGAATGGCTGGGCCCGATGCGCCACGGCGACATCGCCGACGACCCCTACATCCACTATGCGGCAAGCATGCAGAAGCTGTTCGAGGACCTGTCGCTGCAAATGATGGACTACTACCTCGGCGATATCCTCAAGGAAACCGGCAGGCTGGCCTTCGCTGGCGGCGGCGCGTTGAACGTCAAGCTGAACCAGAAGATCATCGCCCGCCCGGAATTGAAGGAACTGTTCGTCCAGCCGGCCTCCGGCGATTCCGGCACGGCCATCGGCGCCGCCGCCTACGTCTCGGTCGAGCGCGGCGTGCCGGTCGAGAAGATGGAACACGTCTTCCTCGGCCCGGAATACAGCAACGAGGACGTCATTGCCGCCTGCGCCCGGCATTCGGCCAAGCCGCAATGGGAAGTCATTGCTAACGGCGACACCGCTGTTCCCGAACGCATCGCCCAGATTCTCGCCGACGGCAATCCGGTCGCCTGGTTCCAGGGGCGCATGGAATTCGGCCCGCGCGCTCTCGGCGGCCGTTCCATCGTCGGCTGCCCGAGCGCCCCCGGCGTTGCCGACCGGATCAACGAACAGATCAAGTTCCGCGAACGCTGGCGCCCGTTCTGCCCGAGCATGCTCGACACGGTCGGCCCACAGATGCTGGGCAGCGATCACCCGGCCCCATTCATGACCTTCACCTTCGAAGTCGCCGAGGAATGGAAGAGCCGCGTGCCGGAAGTCGTCCACGAAGACGGCACCTCGCGCGCCCAGGTCCTCAAGCGCGAGTACAACCCGCGCTACTACGACCTGATGAAGGCAATGGAAAAGCTGACCGGCAACGGCGTGGTGTTGAACACTTCGCTGAACCGCCGCGGCGAACCGATGATCTGTTCACCGACCGACGCGCTGAACATGTTCTTCGGTTCGGATCTGCAGTATCTGATCATGCAGGACGTGCTGGTCACCAAGACGCCGCAAAACCCGGGCTAAACCATGAACGAACGTTGGGTGCTGCAGTTCTGCCACTGCCACTACGGTCCGTTTCTCGATGTCGCCCGCCAGTATGCGGCGCTGTTCGCTGGTGGCCCCTGCAAGGTGATGACCGTCTTCCTGACCGGTGAAGACACGCCGGAGGCTCGCCAGGGCGCCGCCTCGGACGAGGTGCTGTTCATGAACTTTCGCAGCGCCGACATCCGCGGCTTGAAGCTGAAGGCCATCCGCCAGCTGCGGGCCATCCTGACCAGCCGGCCGTTCGAACTGATCATCGCCCATCGCTTCAAGCCCCTCTACATCGCCTGCCTGGCCAGCGGTCGCCTGCCGGTGATCGGCGTCCATCACGCTTTCGGCGACTATTCGCGCGCCCCGCGCCGCTGGCTGGCCAACGCCTTCCGCCAGCGCCTGTTGCTGCTCGGCGTCTCCAACGCCGTGCGCGACGACATTCGCCGCCAGTTGCCGGATTGGCCAGAGGCGCGGATCCAGACCCTGTACAACCGCATAGACGTCGATGCGGTGCGCGGCCAACTGCTTCCCCGCGCCGCCGCCCGCGAGGCCCTGCAGCTGCCGCCCGACGCCTGGATCGTCGGCAATGTCGGCCGCCTGCACCCGGACAAGGACCAGGCAACGCTGATCCGCGGCTTTGCCCTGGCCCGCGACCGCCTGCCGGCTGATGCCTGCCTGGCGATCATGGGCAGCGGTGAGCTGGCCGACGACCTGCAGCGCCTGGCCAGCGAACTCGGCGTTGCCGACCAGGTCCGCTTTCTCGGCCAGGTGCCCGGCGCCCGGCGTTACTTCCGTGCCTTCGACGTTTTTGCCCTGAGCTCGGATCATGAACCCTTCGGCATGGTGCTGCTCGAAGCCATGGCCGCCGACCTGCCCATCATCTGTTCCGATTGCGGTGGCGGCAAGGAAGTCGTCGCCGATCCCGAGGCCCGCTTTCCGCTCGGCGACGCCTCCTGCCTCGCCGAACGCCTGGTCGCCCTGGCCAGGGCGCCCCACGACCCAGCCCCGGCCGAACGGCTGCACGCCCTCTTCTCCGATGAGGCGGCCCGCCAAAGCTGGGCGCATATCGTGGCCGCAGCCGCTCTGCCGGCAGCTTCGCCAGCATGAATAGCCCGCAGACCTTCGCCCCCGCGGTGGCCACCCAGGCCCGCCTGGCCGTCGTCGCCTTCAGCTCGCTCGGCGATGGGCTGCTCTACGTGATGATGGCCGACAACCTGCGCCGCGCCGGTTTCGCCGTCAGCTACTTCGGCGACCTCGTTTATCAGCTGCGGGCATGGCTACCGCAACTCGACATCCGTCCCTATCCGGCCCGCGACCAGTTCGACCAGACCCTGGGCGAATTCGACCTGGTCATCTGCAGCCCGCCGCAGTTCATGCGTGACAACATGACGCCGGAAAATACCGAGATCCTGCGCCGGAAGTGGCTGCTAGTCTGCCAGAAGGCACCCGACACCTGGGTCTACGACCATACCGAAGCCAACCGCGAGCGCTGCCCGGCGGTCGTCCATGAGCAGCTCGCTGCCTTGCTCAAAAGCGCCGGCTCGATCCGCTACAAGCGTTTTGACCATGAGAGCGTCGTGGACATCACGCTCGACTACATGCGCACACGCATGGGCCTGGCCCACGTGGACAAGCAGGTCGCCCTGACCCCGCCGGCCAGCCTGATCCACCGCAGATACGCGCAGCGGGTGGTGATCAGCCCCGACTCGGCCGGCCCGGAAAAGAAGGACTGGACACCTTCACGCTTCCTGCGTCTGGGGAAACGCCTGCGTGCCCGCGGCTACGAGCCACACATCGTCGTCGCCCCGAAAAATCACGAACGCTGGCAGACGCTGGTCGACGGCCAGCTCCCGGTGCCCCGCTTCGAGCGCATCGACGCCCTCGCCGCCTTCATCTACGAGTCGCGCTGCCTGATCGCCAACGACTCGGGCAACGGCCATCTCGCCTCCTTCCTCGGCATTCCGACGATCACCATCTACCGCAAGCAGAACGCGCACTATCACTGGCGCCCGGACTGGGCGGCAGGCACCGTCGTCTGCCCGCGTCTAACCCTGCCGTGGCTGAGCGAAAACGCCTGGAAGGCCTTCATTCCGACTCACCACATCCTCGACGCGGTGGACCGTTACGACCCGCTGGCCGGCACATGAAATTTCTGCTCCTCGACGGCATCAGCGGCGTTCCGCTGGGCAAGGAAATCAACCAGAGCCTGATCGAATCAGGCGTTGAGTCAGTCCATTTTGATGCCCTGCGCACGCCGCCGCGCTTTGGCCACGGCCTGCTTTCTTCACTACTCAAGGCGCAGCAGAAAGTCTCCGAGCGCGACGGCTTCCACAGCTTCCCCCGTCTCGACATCGGCCAACTGGACAGCCTGCTGCACCGGGAAAAACCGAGTCACGTGCTGGTCATCGGTTTCGCCTACAAGTTCTTCGCCCCGGCAGCGCTGGCCGAGACGGTCAAACGGCACGGCGCGCAACTGCTGCTCTACGATACGGATAGCTGCAACCTGTATCCGAAGCGCCGTGAATTCATCCATTTCATCCAGAACGAGCTCCCGGTTTACGACCGGATTTTCTCGTTCTCCAAGATGACCACCCGTTTCTTCCGCGATACCTGCGGACTGGACGCCTGCCACCTGCCGTTCGGCGCCCTGCCGCAGCCGGCGCCCCGGGGAGTCGGGACTGCCAGCGAGGCGCTGTTCGTCGGTAGCGCCGACCTGCGCCGCATCTTCCTGCTCGAGCAGATCCGGCAGCATGTGCATGTCCGCGGCAACCGCTGGCGGCGCAACTTTCCGCTGATGTCCGCCGAACTGCGGGCATGCACCGACGACCGGCCGGTCTGGGGCAGCGAGTTGCTCGACCTGCTGCAGAACGCCAAGATCGTCCTCAATATCACGCGCACCGACTTCTACGGCGCCGAGACCGGCATCAACCTGCGCATTTTCGAGGCGCTCGCCGCCGGCAGCTTCCTGCTCTCCGACTATTGCCCGGAGATCGCCGAGTTGCTGCACCCTGGCCAGGAAATCGAGACCTTCCGCTCAGCCGAAGAACTGGCCGACAAGGTGCGCTTCTACCTGGCCAACGATGCCGCCCGCCGACGCATTGCCGAACAGGGCCATGCCGCCTTCCTGCAGCGCCACACCTGGCGGGCGCGTGTCAGTCAACTGCTCAAAGACATCGAATGAACAAACTGCTCGCTCGCCTGCCTGACGTCAGCCGCCACCCCCTATCGATCGTCTTCGTCGCCAGCCTGTTACTGTCGCTGATCAGCCTGGCCGGCATGGTCGGCCCGAATCGCGACGGCATGCTGTATATCGAGACTGCCAACATCTTCAACGAAGAAGGTTGGACTGCCGCCAAGGCCAATTTCGACTGGGTGTTTTTCCCCATTGCCATCGCGCTGTTCAGCCGACTGACCGGGCTGGAGGCCGAATTGGCCGGTTATGTGCTCAATGCCCTGCTGCTGGCTGGCGCCGCAGCCAGCCTGGTCGCCATCACCCGGCGGCAGTTTCCCGAGGCAACGACTGCAGCCATTTTTGTCGCACTAGCCCTTCCCGGTCTCAACGAGTATCGATTCGACCTGATTCGGGAGAACGGCTACTGGCTCCTCTGCCTTCTCGCCGTTGTCGCCGCGCTTCGCTGGCAGAAGAACCGGACATGGTCCAGCGCTCTGTTGCCGCAATTCTGCCTTGGCGGGGCGGCGTTGTTCCGCGTCGAGGCTGTCGCCTTCCTGCCCGCCTTGTTTTTGTGGGGACTGATGCTCAATGCGCCATCGTGGAAGGATCGGCTGCGCAACGCGGCTCAGCTGAATAGTCTCGCGCTCCTTGGGGCGATCGCTAGTGGACCCTTCTTGCTGGTTCAAGGATTCGAGTTTACGCACCGGCTCTCGGAATATCTCACTGCAGCCAATCCCTTTGTTGCCAAGACGAAATTCGCCACTGCAACCCAGGCGCTTGCGGCGGCACTTCCCAGCTATTCGGTGGACGAGGTGACCTCCATCCTGTTCTTTGGTCTCTTCTCGATCATTCCAGTGAAATGGCTGGATATGCTCGGGATCTTTGTAATCCCACTGGCTTACGCGCTACGCCCGGCCCAATTCCGGGATCGCCTGGCGACCTGGAACTTGATGGGCTATCTATTGCTCATCTATACGCTGGTTCTGACGGCCTTCGTGACCTACCAGCTATTCCTCACTGGCCGCTACGTCAGTTTCCTGGCCACCCTGACCCTGCCGCTGGTCGCCGTCGGCGTGCACGAACTGGTAACTCGCTGGCCACGCCTGAAATGGCCGGTGATCATGCTGTGCATCGTACTGGCACTCAGTCACGTGATCTCGCTGTCGAAGGACAAGAAGACCCAATTCCGTGAAGCCGGCCAGTGGCTGGCGAGCCAGGCGCAGATGCATGAGCGCATCTATCTGGATAGCCCGCGCACCGGCTACTACGCCGGCAAGGCCTATCGCAAGCTGCGGCATCAGAGCCTGACGCCGGAGCAAATCGAGGAAGCCGCCCGAACCGGCCGGTTTGAGTATTACGTGTTCGAAATTCGCCGCAAGGACAAGGACCGCGAGACCTGGGTCTCGTCCATGGACCTGCAGGAAATCCAGCGCTTCCGGAATCAGTCCGGCGATGCCGTGGTGGTTTTCCAGCGTTCCCCCCTTCACTGACCCCGACCGGAGCCTCCCATGGATGGCCTGAGCAACACCTGTCCGACTTTTCCGACGCAGACCGTCACCACGACCAGCGGCAAGCAGTTGGAAGCCGTGGTCGGCGACGAAATTACCGAGCAGATCGTCCGTCACGGCGAGTACGACGGCTTGGCGCTGAGTTCGTTGCGCGAGGTTCTCGGGCGACTGCAGCCGCGTACCAGTCTCGATGTCGGCGCCAATATCGGCAATCACGCGGTGGTCATCGGCGAACATTCCGCAACTGTGGCCGCCTTCGAGCCCATCCCGGCGATCTTTGACATTCTCGCCAGAAACTTGCGCAACAACCTCGGCGACCGGGGACAGGCCTTCAATCTTGCCCTCTCCGACTGCCGCGCCGACCTGGCGATCGCCGTCTCGCGCTCGGGCAACCTCGGCTCCTCGTCACTGGAATCGGTCAGCGGCGACCAGTCCACGCAGACCATTCACGCCGTGGTCGGTGACGATTTCCTGGCCGAACAAGGCATCGACAACGTCGACTTCATCAAGATCGACGTCGAGGGCCACGAAGGCAAGGCCCTGTTAGGCCTGCAAAAAACCATCAGCCGCTGCCAGCCGCTGATCATTCTCGAATGGCGCCACCCCAACACCATCGCCGACTTCCGGCAAGAGAACCTGTTCAATGTGCTGCTGCCCGGCTATCAGGCCCTGGCGCTGGTTCAGCTCGACAGCAAGAAGCTGTACCCGCGCACCCTGTTCGGTCGTCTGCAACGGCTGAACCAGCGGCTGCGCAAGCCACAGTGGTGTCTCAGCGATTTCCGGCCGGAGCGGAAATTCTCCAACGTCTATCTGGTGCCGGAAAAGCACCAGGCCTTGTTCCGTAGCTTCCCTTACCGGCCACTGGCCGACTGAACGCAGCCTCAACTGCCAGGCAAGATCTGCTGCAACCACTGGGCGAGCGGCGACCCGGCCGGCCAGTTGCGCAGCAGGCGCGCCCGGTCGCGTCGCCAGGCGCGGGCGAAGGTGCTGGCGGAACGGTGCTCGACCAGCGCATCGAGATCGATCAGCACGATCTCGCCGTCATGCCATAGCAGGTTGGTGGCTTTCAGGTCGCCGTGGCTGATGCGGAGCTGATGCAGGGTGCGGAACAAGCTGCACAAAGCTTGCTGCAGCTCTGCTTCCGGTTCGCGCGCCGGGTCAAGGTCGTCAAGCAGATTGATGCCCGGACAGTGTTCGGCAATCAGAAAGGCGCGCCCGCGTAGCGGCCCGGCACGCTCTTCAATCAGCGCCAACGGCCGCGGCGTGGCAATGCCGTAGAAAGCCAGGCGGTGCGCAGCCTGCCAGGAATGCCAGGCGCGGCTCGGCCGCCAGGCGCGCGACAGGGCATGGCGCCAGTGCTTGAGGTTGTAGCGTTTGACGACCAGCGTCCGTCCAGCCACCCGCACGGCAGCGACGGTGCAGGTGCCGCCGTCCTTGAGCAAACGACCGCCGGCCATCGCTGCATCCGGATCGGCCAGCAACGACCGGAGCTCATCCTGCTCCTCACGCAAGACGACCGCAAAACGGCGCAAGTCGCGACTGACGGCGAACTGGCTGCAGTCGCGCACGGTCTTCGCCAGGAAGTGGCGCAGACGCCCCTGACGGGCGGCATCGACGGCACTGCCGAGAGCCGCAGTATCGACCGGCCGGGCGTAGGCCTGCAGCAACTCACTCCGCCGTTCGTCCCAATCCGGCGTCAGTTGCGCCAGGAACAACGCCAGGTTAATGGCTTGCGCGGCGGCCAAAGCCCCACTGCGCACGCCATCGCCGTCGATCAGCAGCAGATGAGCGCCGTGGCGCAGGAAATTGCCTGGATGCAGATCGCGATGGACCACGCCTGCCGCATGCATTCGCCCCAGCAAGGCCATGGCCGGCAGCAGGGGGCGCGGATCGTCAGCCGATAATGGCTGCTCGTCGAGCGCGACGGCGCCGTCCAGATATTCGCTGAGCACCAGATAACCGCCGTCGGCGACGGGAGCGGCAAAGTACACGTCCGGCGTCGGCAGGGCAGCGGACTTCAAGGCGGCCAGTCCAGCACGCTCGCGCTCGCCGTGGCGCACGGCATCCTTGCCAATGAACAATTTGGCGAACACGTTCTGCCCGTTCCACAAGGCCAGCCCCGCCAGGCGTCGCCCCGGAAGCAGGCGCAACAGCTGGGCGAAGGTCAGCCAGCGGCCATCCGGTAACTCGATTTCGAACGGCAAGACCGGCTGCCGACCGCCATCGCGCAATGCCTGGAGCACCACGGCATTGCTCATTCGCGCCCCGCGAAGAATTTCAGCACCTTGCCGACGACTTTGCGGTCGGCCGCCGTCAGCCGCCGTCGCTGCACATAATCGAGATAGAAGCGCAGGCGCTGCGGGCGCGACAGCTGATATTTGGCCACCTTGTCCAGGCAGGCCAGATCCTTGATCTTGCGGTATGCGAGGAACGGCCCCCACCAATAGCTACCGGCCGGGCAATCGATGAAATACAGGTGCGGCGGATCGTTGCGATCGATCAGCAGGTTGCGCCATTTCAGGTCGTTGTGGGCGAAGCCGGCGGCATGCATGGCGCGCGTCGCCTGCGCCAGTTGCCGCGACACGGCGGCAACCCAGCCGCCGTCCTTGAGACGGGGATCGCCTTCGCGTGCCATCTGCGCCATGTCGACGGTATCCGCCAGCTCTTCGGTGATCAGCGCGCCGCGCACGAAACGGCCGCCACTGCGCTCCTGTCCATAAGCCACCAGGCGGGCAGTGGGAATACCCCAGCCCTGGAAGGCCTGCAGGTTTTCCCATTCCTTCTGCACCGGCGGTTTCAACAGCCGGCTGCGCAGACCGAACCAGTTGCGCAAGGGGTTGCCACGGTCGCCGACATAGCGCTTGACGTAGTAGCGGCGGCCATCGAGGGTGACCCGCAGGACGCTGCTCAGCGGTGACCGGGCGATCAGCTCGCCCTCCAGCGCGAACACTGCCTGCAGGCTGGTGAAAGCCCGACCGGCCTCCGGCGGCAAGGCTGGATCACCCCACCACGAACTCATTTGCCCGCCCCTCGGGCGTACTTGCGCTGGTAGCGCTCCTGCAGGCGCTCGCCTTCGCTGGCCAGGTGTCGCAGGAGCGGCGCTTCGTCGCGCAGGATGTCGCGCAGCGGCCGCGCGAAGTAGCCGCGCAGGAAGCGGAGAAAATCGCGGCTGGTCAGGCCGATTTCCAGGGCCGAGAAATACAGCGCTGCCAGGTCCTTGTCGCGCCAGCGGCGCGGCGTTGCCGGCCGGCACTGCGCCCGGTGCAGATCGATGATCGACAGGCGGAAAGCCGCTGGCGTCGGCACCGGATCGAGATGCAGCAGGAAATGGCAGATGTAGAAGTCGCGGTGATTGACGCCGGCCCGATGCATGCGCCCGGCCATTTCGGCGACGCGGGCGAGCAGCGCCCGCTTCAGCGCCGGCACAGGCGGCTGTTGCGGCCAGTCGCGGCAGAAGTCCTCGAGGCTGATGGTCGGCGCCAGTTCCTCGGTGACGATGAACGAGTGCTCGCACGCCGGATTCCAGCCGCGCCGGCCGTAGGCGACGGCGAGCATGGTGGCGACGCCGGCGGCAGTCAGGCGGCGGATAGCCTGCCATTCGTTGGCGGCGCCGAGGACCGGCAGGCGCAGCGAGAACAAGTTCTTGAAAATCTCACCCCAGCCGATGCCGCGGTGGATCTTGACGAAATAGCCGCGCCCGGCAACCTCGGTGCGCAGCGTGCGGCGACCCTCCAGTTCGCGGAACACCTCACCCTGCAGCGCTTCGACGGCGACGAACGGATCCTGGCCGGACCACAGCTCGGCGAAGGGCGCTTCAAGTAACAGTTCGGCCGCCATCAACCGCGCTCCGCCAGGATGATGTCAGCTGCCCGCTCGGCGTTACTGTAAATGTCGGCCGTCTCGGCGAAGGCCAGGGCCTTGGCCTGCCAGTGCGCACGTTCCTCGTCGTTGCGCAGCATGCGCTGCAGCAATTGATCCATCTCTGCCTGAGCGAAGGGTTCAGGAATCACTAGGCCGCCATCGGCCTCGGCGATGTAATGGGCGTAGCCACAGACCGCCGAACAGAGCACCGGCAGGCCGGCGACCACGGCTTCGAGCAGCACGGTGCCTGTATTCTCGTTGTAGGCCGGATGCACCAGCAGGTCGGCGCCAAGCAAGAAGCGCGGGATGTCGCTGCGTCCCTGCAGGATGCTGACCTGATCGGCCAGCCCCAGCGAACGCGCCAGACGCAGGAAGGTGCTTGGCTCATCCTGACCGATGGCGATCAGCCGGGTGCGGCGGCGCAGGTCATCGGGAAGATGGCCCAGCGCCTGCAACGACCGATCCAGGCCCTTGGTCTTGAAGCCGGAGCCGACCTGAAGCAGCAACACATCGTCGGCGGCCAGGCCGAATTCAGCGCGGAATTCGGCGCGGATCAGGGGGGCCTCCGGCGGCGCCCGCCGATCCGGCGCGATGCCCGGCGGCAGCAGATGGAAGCGCGCCTTCGGCGTGGCGTAGTGCTTCTCGAAGAACGGCTGCTGTACTTCCGAAATCATCAGGATCTGCGTCGGACTTTCCGGCGCGAACACCGCCCGTTCAGAGGCGGAAAAATGCCGGTAGCGCCCGGACAGGCGGTAGAAGGGATTGCGCAGGGTCTGCGCCTTCTCCTCGTAGCAAGGATCGGCGGCGAAATAGACGTCGAGCCCCGGCATCTTGTTGAAGCCAACAACGCGCTCGGCCGGTCGGGCGGCCAGATCTTTAGCCACCCAGGCGGTGAACTTCTCGTAGCGGCTGGCATTGGTCAGTGCCTTGACCGGCACCTGGACCACCTCGAAACCGTAGGGAATCTCGCCCTCCCAGCTCAGCGTATAAACACGAACCATGTGGCCGCGCGCCTGGCAGGCCAGGGCGATGCGCATGAAGTCACGCTGCAGGCCACCGAAGGGGAAGTATTTATAGAGGCAGAAGGCAAGCTGCATCGTGCATCCAGTCGACATCCGGCGCGGGGAAGGGGCTTGGTTCGCCTGTCACCCATGGCTCGGCAGACGGTGCCGGTTTCGACACGGGAGCCAACAGGTGAAAAGTGGTGGTGATGGGCAGAATCGAACTGCCGACCTATGGGTTATGAATCCATCGCTCTAACCGTCTGAGCTACATCACCACGCTAGAGGGCGCGGATTATAGAGGACGGTCGGCGAGACGGTCAACCGCGTTATAATCGGCGACTTTTCCGCAGTCCGGCTGTCCAACGACGCCACCGTTCGACAAAGTTACCCCATGCCCAAGAAACTGTTCATCCGCACTTTCGGGTGCCAGATGAATGAGTACGATTCGGACAAGATGGCCGACGTGCTCAATGCCTCCGAAGCGATCGTCAAGACCGACAATCCCGAGGAAGCCGACATCATCCTGTTCAACACCTGCTCGGTGCGCGAAAAGGCGCAGGAGAAGGTGTTCCACGACCTCGGCCGGATCAAGCACCTGAAAAAGCTCAACCCGGATCTGGTGATCGGCGTCGGTGGCTGTGTCGCCAGCCAGGAAGGTGCCGCGATCGTTGCTCGCGCCCCCTACGTCGATGTCGTTTTCGGCCCGCAGACGCTGCACCGGTTGCCGCAATTGATTGCCGAGCGCAAGGCGGGCGGCAAGGCAGCGGTGGACGTCTCCTTCCCGGAAATCGAGAAGTTCGACTCGATGCCGCCGGCCGACGTCAAAGGCGCTTCGGCCTTCGTCTCGATCATGGAAGGCTGCTCCAAGTTCTGCACCTTCTGCATCGTGCCCTATACCCGCGGCGGCGAAGTATCGCGGCCGTTCACCGACGTACTGACCGAGGTCGCCGACCTCGCCGCGCAAGGCGTCGGCGAAGTGACGCTGCTCGGCCAGAACGTCAATGCCTATCGCGGTGACCTGGACGGCAGCGAAGAGAAGGCCGACCTGGCGATGTTGATCGAGTACCTCGCCGAAGTGCCGGGCATCGAGCGCATCCGCTACACCACCTCGCATCCGCGCGAGATGAGCCAGCGCCTGATCGACACCTACGCCACGCAGCCGAAGCTGGTCTCGCACCTGCACCTGCCGGTGCAGGCCGGCTCCGACCGCGTACTGGCAGCGATGAAGCGCGGCTACACGACGCTCGAATACAAGTCCATCGTCCGCAAGCTGCGCGCCGCGCGGCCTGACATCTCGCTGTCCACCGACTTCATCATCGGCTTCCCCGGCGAGACGGACGAAGATTTCGAGAAGACCATGAAGCTGATCGACGACGTCGGCTTCGACGCCTCCTTCTCCTTCGTCTACAGCCCGCGTCCCGGCACGCCGGCGCTGGAACTGGCCGATGACACGCCGGCCGAGGTCAAGTCCGCCCGCCTGAGCCGTCTGCAGAAGCGCATCGACGAACAGGCCCAAGTGATCAGCCAGGCGATGGTCGGCAGCACCCAGCGCGTGCTGGTCGAAAGCCTGTCGAAGAAGGACGCACACGAACTGGCCGGGCGCACCGACAACAACCGCATCGTCAATTTCGTCGGCAACCCGCGGCTGATCAACACCTTCGTCGATGTCCGCATCACCTCGGCCCTGCCGCACAGCCTGCGAGGCGAAATTGTCATCCGCGAAGACTAAGGCAGCGCCGAAGAGCCGACCGGTCGACTTCGCTCTCGCCCCGGTCGACAACACCTTGCTGGCCAACCTGTGCGGGCCGCTGGACGAGAACATCCGGCAGATCGAGACCGGCTTCGATGTCGTCATCCGCCGGCGCAACGAGCGCTTCTCGATCACCGGCGAGAAAGCCCAGCTGACGGCCGACGCGCTGCGCCACTTCTATGGCATGGCGCGGGCGCCGCTGTCGGTCGATGAAATCCAGCTCGGCCTGATCGAGCTGACCAATGCCCCGGTGCGCCGCGTCAATGCCGGCAACGGCCTGACCGACGGCCCGCAGCTGATCACCCGCAAGACCGAACTGCATGGCCGCACGCCGCGCCAGGTCGCCTATCTGAAGGCGATCCAGGAGCACGACATCACTTTCGGTATCGGTCCGGCCGGCACCGGCAAGACCTATCTCGCCGTCGCCTCCGCCGTCGATGCCTTCGAGCGCGATCTGGTCGAACGCATCATCCTGACCCGGCCGGCGGTCGAGGCCGGCGAACGGCTCGGCTTCCTGCCCGGCGACCTGACGCAGAAGATTGACCCCTACCTGCGCCCGCTGTACGACGCGCTCTACGACCTGATGGGCCACGACCGGGTCAGCAAGCTCTACGAGAAGCACGCCATCGAGATCGCGCCGCTGGCCTTCATGCGCGGCCGGACGCTGAACCACGCCTTCATCATCCTCGACGAAGCGCAGAACACCACGCCGGAACAGATGAAGATGTTCCTGACCCGCATCGGCATCGGCGCCAAGGCAGTGGTCACTGGCGACATCACCCAGATTGACCTGCCCAAGGGGCACAAGAGCGGCCTCAAGGAAGCCATGGAAATCCTCGACGGCGTCCGCGGCCTGGCTTTTACCCACTTCAAGAAGGAGGATGTGGTGCGCCACCCGCTGGTCGCCCGCATCGTCGAAGCCTATGAAAAGCGCCAGCAACCGACTTAACCTGTCCGTGCAATATGCCTGTAACCGCGAGGGCTTACCGTTGCGGGCGGATTTCGTCCGTTGGGCCCGCGCCGCGCTGGTCGGCGGCGGCGAGATCGCCATCCGCCTGGTCGACGCCGACGAAGGCCAGGCGCTGAACAACGAATACCGCGGCAAGGACTACGCGACCAACGTGCTGTCCTTTCCCTACGAGACTGCGCCGGTGGTGCTGGGCGATCTGGTCATCTGCCCAAGCGTCGTGGCCAAGGAGGCGGCCGAGCAGAACAAGCCGCTGGCGGCGCATTACGCCCATCTGACGGTGCATGGTATGCTGCATTTGCAAGGCTGGGATCATGACAATGACGAAGATGCCCAGACCATGGAAGACGAAGAAAGGGAGATTCTCGCCGCGCTGGGTTATCCAGACCCCTATGCGGTCTAAACATCATGGATAGTGACAGTAAACCCGGTTTCATCGAACGCCTGACTTCCCTGCTACTGCGCGAACCCGAGGATCGCCAGCAGCTGATACAGATTCTCTATAGCGCCTACGAGCGCAGCCTGATGGATGCCGATGCGCTGACCATCATCGAAGGCGCCCTCGCCGCTTCGGAAACCCGGGTCACTGACGTCATGGTTCCGCGCGCCAAAATGGGTGTCATCAATGTCGACGATCCGCTCGACGAAATCCTGCCGCACGTCATCGATAGCGGCCACTCACGCTTCCCGGTCATCGACGGCGACCGCGACAACGTACTCGGCATCCTGTTGGCCAAGGACCTGCTGCACATCCACACCGATAAGAACTTCACGCTGCGCGAGTGGCTGCGTCCCGCTGTCTTCATTCCCGAATCGAAGCGCCTGAACGTGCTGCTGCGCGAATTCCGCGTCTCGCGCAACCATATGGCCATCGTCGTCAATGAATACGGCAGCGTCGCCGGCCTGGTCACCATCGAGGATGTGCTGGAGCAGATCGTCGGTGACATTGAGGACGAATACGACTTCGACGAAGCGCACGACAACATTCGCCTCGACTCCGCCGGCCGTTACCGGGTCAAGGCGCGCACCGAGATCGAAGATTTCAACATCGCCTTCTCGACCCATTTCACCGACGACGAGTTCGACACCGTCGGCGGCCTGATCTTGCGCCACCTCGGCCGGGTGCCGAAGCGCAACGAGAGCGTCGATATCGACGGCATGCGCTTCCAGGTCCTGCGCGCCGACAGCCGCCGCCTATACACCCTGCTCGTCGACCCGCTAGCCAAACCCGAGACCGGTGCTGAAAACCCTGCTGGCTAGGCGACGCCCGGCCCGCTACGTCCTCGCCGCCCTGCTCGGCGCGGCCGGCGTGCTGGCCTTCGCGCCGTTCGACCTGTTCTGGCTGGCGCCGCTCGTCTGGCTCGGCCTGTTCCTGCTGCTGCGCGCCGCCAGCAGCGTCCGTCAGGCGGCGCTGACCGGCCTCGCTTTCGGCCTCGGCTTCTTCCTCTGCGGCGTTTCCTGGGTCTACGTCAGCCTCTCGGTCTTTGGCGGCATGCCCTGGTGGTTGGCCGGCATCGCCGCCTTCCTGTTCTGCGCCGTGATGGCCTTGTTCCCGCTACTCGCCGGGGCCGCCTTCAAGCGCTGGCAGCCGGCGACCGACTGGCGCCAGGCCGTCTTCTTCGCCATCCTGATTGCCGCCGGCGACTGGCTGCGCAGCTGGATCTTCACCGGCTTTCCCTGGCTGGCCGCCGGCTACTCGCAGACACCGCCCAGTCCGCTGTCCGGCTTCGCACCGCTGCTCGGTGTGCATGGCCTGTCGCTGCTGGTCGTTCTGGTTGGCGCCGTGCTCGTCTGCCGCTGGCGCGGCGCGATGGTGATCGTCGCCATCCTCGCTGCCGGCTTCGGCCTGCGCCAGGTGGCTTGGACGACGCCTGACGGCGAGCCGATTCGCGTCGCGCTGATCCAGGGCAATGTGCCGCAGGAAATGAAGTTCCGCCCGGACGCACTGATCCGCACGCTGAACCTGTACCGCGAACTGATCGAAGCCCATCCGGCGCAACTGACGCTGCTGCCGGAAACCGCCATCCCGATCTTCTTCGATCAACTGCCGCCGGCCTATATCGAGGCCCTGAAGGCGGCGGTCGCCCGCCACGGCGGCGACCTGATCCTCGGCACCCTGACCGGCGACAACGAGCGCTACTGGAACAGCGCCCTGAGCATCGGCAGTTCGCCGCTGCAGATTTACAGCAAGACGCATCTGGTGCCCTTCGGCGAGACCATCCCGCCCGGCTTCTCGTGGTTCATGCAACTGGCCACGATACCGATGTCGTCGTTTGAACGCGGCCCGGAAAAGCAGGCGCCGCTGAACGTCGCCGGCCGCCAGGTGGCGATCAACATCTGCTACGAGGATGCCTTCGGCGAGGAAATCATCGGCGCCCTGCCGCAGGCCGGCATTCTCGCCAACCTGTCGAACACCGCCTGGTTCGGCCGCTCGCTGGCACAGCCGCAGCATCTGCAGATCGCCCGCATGCGCGCCATCGAAACCGGCCGACCGATGCTGCGGGCGACCAATACCGGCATGACCGCGGTGATCGCGCCGGACGGTGCGGTCACCGCCATCCTGCCGCCATTCACCCAAGGCGTGCTGCAGGCCGAGGTAACGGCCTATCAGGGCCTGACGCCTTACGCCCGCCTGGGCAACGGGCCAGCGCTGGCGCTGCTCGCGCTGCTGCTCGGCCTGGCTAGCCGCCGCGGGCGAGCTTGACCACCTCGCGCTGAACCAGCGTATCCATGAAACGGTGAGCCTCGCCGCTCACCTCACGGCCATCGTGGTAGAGCAGGGTGACGGCAAACGGCCCGTCACCGGTGGCGAGCACAGCGATATTGTCCGGACTGACCGTGGACCGCCCGAGATGCCGGGCGGTCGGCCAGCGGATGTCGCCGTAGGCGTGATAGACCAGTTCGGAACAGACGATGCGGTCGGTCGACTCGACGTCGAAATTGAAATCGTAGGCCTTGCCGACCTGGCGCAGGGCCTGCAGCACCACCTCGACCCGCTCCTCCGGCGTCGTTGTGCGCGGACGCAGCACAGCCAGATCATCGACATTGACGAACTGGACCAGCGTATTCATCTTGACGCCGCCCCGTAGCGCCTCGATCACTCCGCGCCCCTCGCGGATGTGCCGTTGATGCGGGCGGACCACCGGATGCTCCCAGATTCCCAGCTCGCGCAATTCGGCCTCACTGCCGACCCAGACCGCGGCATGGCCCCAGTGACCAGGAATGAAGGCGTCGGTCAGGCGAAAGGGCGTCTTCTCGAGCAGGATGTCGCCGGCCTGCACCGCCCCGGCGACTTTCTCGATCACCTGCGGCTGCGCATCGAGCTTGCCGCGCCGCGACTCGACCAGACCGACGGCATTGCCGAAGAGCATGCTGTAGAAGTTGATGCCCTCGTTTTTCAACTGGTTCAGCGTATCGATCGACAGCACACCGAAGAACCCCATCAGGTTTTCCGCATAGCCGACCGGGCGGACCCGGCGCACCATGTTGTAGGACGGGCTCTGGGCGATCAGGGCGGCAACGTAACGCTCATCCGCGTTGCTCGAATCGGCCAGCTGACCCCCATTCTTCTCATGCCAGGCCAGCCCCCGGCGCACCCGCGAGCGATTGACCGCCGAAGCGAAGGACGCCGAGATACGTGTCAGTTCGCCGTGCGGAATGGCAAAGCCGGTGTCCTTGCGGTTCAGGTGCTGGCGTAGCGAGGGTGTCGCCCGGTAGAGGCCGACTGCCGTCAGGTAGTTGTCGTAGAGAATCAGCGCCGCCGCCAGCGACATGGCGATGCCCGTAGCCTGGACCCGGGCGGCTGCCTCGTCTGCAGGCACTGGCAGGTCGAGCCAGCATTCGTAGCGAGTGGCCAGCGCCAGCAGCGCCCGGCGTTGTTCCAGCAGTACCGCCGCGCCCTGGTTCAGGCGACGCAGATTGCCGCCGGACAAGGGCTCACCGCGGACATCGGCGGCTTTCAGATCGGCCAGGAAGGCAATCCCCTGCGCGCGCAGACTGAGCGCCTCCTCGGTCAATACCTGGAAAGCCCTGACCTGGAACGCCATGCCGACAGTCGAGAAATCGCTTTGTGCGGCCCCCGCGCAGACATTGCCGCCGGCGGTCTGGGCGATGGGTTCATCGGCCCAAGCCGGCAGGGCCAGCGCCCCGCACAGCAGGCAGGAGGAAAGCAGCTTCTTCATCGGGCGCCCCAAGAAACAATAGTGGCGCGATATTACATCGCAATATCCTGCCAAAAAAGCGCCTGCTCCTGCCTCAGGTTGTCCGCAGACGCAGGGCTGCCTGTTCCAGACGCTGCTTCTCGGCCAGCACCTTGTTGGCGTAGCGGCGATCCGGATCGCTGAGCGCGCCGCCGAACTGCTGCAGGCCCTCTTCCAGGCCACCCATACGATTGATCGAATCACGCAGCACGCGGGCGCCGACCTGAACATTGATCTGCGGGTCGAGGAAAGCCGAGGGATCGGCCTCTTCCGGCAGCTTGTCGGTGTGGAAGCGTGGCACCACCTGCATCAAGCCCTGGGCGCCATAACCGCTCTGGGAAAAGGGATTGAAGCCGGACTCAACGCCGATCACGGCGATGATCAGCAACGGGTCAAGATGCAGATCACGGCCAACCGCCTGGGCAGTGGCGAAAACCGGCAGCAGGGCATCGCTGGCAACGCGATAGCGCCGTGAGACGAAGTTGAGAGCCCCCTGCATGCGCGGCGTCAGGGCCGTCGTATCGACGACTTCGGACGGCATTGCGGGTTCTTCAACAATCGATGCCTCGACCGGAGAAACCAGGAGTTTCAGCGTATCGGTCAGGCCACTATGGCCGGTTTGCAGGCCGATCAAGCCAATGACCAGGATCAGGCCGGCGACCATCAGTGACTTGCGGAACAGATCACCGATCAAAAGGGAAACCCGCTGCAAAGCGGGGGCAAGAATAGTCGTAGCGAACATGCGACCTCCTTCACAGTTGCCACCGACGAAAGACTGCGACGTCGGCGAACGGTTACAGGGGATACGACATCGGCGGCCAAAGGGAAGGACGGGCCGGAATCCCTTGTCACTACGCCGTAGGCGGAGCCGGGAACCGATGTTGCACCGCAACATGAAATGCATTTTATTGATTCAATTGGACTTTGTCAATCCACAGCCAAACCACAAGGCCAATTACGTTGCGTCGCAACAACAGCAAACCGGGCAAACCGCCTGCCAGCGCCGGCTCGGCAGGCGCCTGCCGGATCATGGCGAAAGCTAGTAAAATTCAAGGCTTTCCGCCATTCCGAGTGCGTCCGATGACGACCAGCAAGAAACCCACGTTTCAACAAATCATCCTGCGTCTGCAGCAATACTGGAGCGACCAGGGCTGCGCCCTGCTCCAGCCCTACGACATGGAAGTCGGCGCCGGCACCAGCCATACCGCCACCTTCCTCCGGGCGATCGGCCCCGAGCCGTGGAAAGCCGCCTACGTACAGCCGTCGCGCCGCCCCAAGGACGGCCGCTACGGCGAGAACCCGAACCGCATGCAGCACTACTACCAGTACCAGGTGGTACTGAAGCCGGCGCCGGACAATATCCTGGAGTTGTATCTCGGCTCGCTCGAAGCGCTCGGCTTCGACCTGAAGAAGAACGACGTCCGGAAGTCTGGATGAACGGCATGGAAGTGACGCAATTCACCTACTTCCAGCAGGTCGGCGGCATCGACTGCAAGCCGATCACCGGCGAAATCACCTACGGCCTGGAGCGCCTGGCGATGTACCTGCAGGGTGTCGAGAACGTCTTCGACCTGACCTGGACGGAAGGCCTGACCTACGGCGACGTCTATCACCAGAACGAAGTCGAGCAGTCGGCCTACAACTTCGAGCATTCCGACGCAGAGTTCCTGTTTACGGCGTTTGCCGCGCACGAGAAGCAGGCGCAGCACCTGATGACGGCCCAGCTGGCGCTGCCGGCCTACGAGCAGGTGCTGAAGGCGGCACACACCTTCAACCTGCTCGACGCCCGCGGCGCCATCTCGGTGACCGAGCGTGCTGCCTACATCGGCCGCATCCGCAACCTGGCCCGCGCCGTCGCGCAAGCCTACCTCGACTCCCGTGCCCGCCTCGGCTTCCCGATGGCGCCCAAGGAATGGGCGGCCGAAGTGCTGGCCCAGATTGAAAAGAAAGTTGCCTGATCATGTCGTCCAAGAATCTGCTCGTTGAACTGTTCGTCGAGGAACTGCCGCCGAAGGCGCTGAAGAAGCTGGGTGAAAGCTTTGCTGCCGCACTGGCCAGCTCGCTGAAGAGTGCCGGTCTGGCCCCGGCCGACACCGTCGTCACCGCCTACGCCTCGCCGCGCCGACTGGCTGCCCATGTCACCGCCGTCGCCGCCGTCGCCGCCGACAAGCCGGTGATGCAGAAGCTGATGCCTGTGGCCGTCGGTCTAGATGCCAATGGCAACGCCACGCCGGCACTGCTGAAGAAGCTGGCGGCGCTCGGCGCCGACGCTTCCGCCGTCGCCGGCCTGCGCCGCGAGAACGACGGCAAGGCCGAGATCCTGTTCTACGACAGCCTGGCCAAGGGCGCGACGCTGGCCGAAGGCCTGCAGAAGGCGGTCGAAGCCGCGCTGGCGGCACTGCCGATTCCCAAGGTGATGACCTACCAGCTGGCCGACGGCTGGAGCAGCGTCAATTTCGTCCGCCCGGCGCATGCGCTGGTCGCCCTGCATGGCGCCGACGTGGTGCCAGTTTCCGTGCTCGGCCTGAACTCCGGCAACATCACCCAGGGCCACCGTTTCGAAGCGGCCGTTCCCCAGGTCGTGATCGCCGACGCCGACAGCTACGCCGCGACGCTGCTGCGTGACGGCGCCGTGATCGCCTCCTTCGCCGAGCGCCGCGCCGAGATCGCCCGCCAGCTCGAAGCCGCGGCCGCCAAGGCCGGTGGCAAGCCGATCGACGACGAGGCGCTGCTCGACGAAGTGACCGCCCTGGTCGAGCGCCCGAACGTGCTGATCGGCCAGTTCGAGGAAGAATTCCTCGCCGTGCCGCAGGAATGCCTGATCCTGACGATGAAGGCCAACCAGAAGTACTTCCCGCTGCTCGACGCCGCCGGCAAGCTGACCAACAAGTTCCTGGTGGTCAGCAACATCAGCCCGACCGACGCCTCCGCGGTGATCGGCGGCAACGAGCGCGTCGTCCGCCCGCGTCTGGCCGATGCCAAGTTCTTCTTCGACCAGGACCGCAAGAAGTCACTGGAATCGCGCGTCGCCGGCCTGGCCAAGGTCGTCTATCACAACAAGCTGGGCACCCAGGGCGAGCGCATGCAGCGCGTCGCCGCCATTGCCCGCGCCATTGCCGAAGCGCTCGGTGGTGGCGAACTGGTGCAGCATGCCGAACAGGCAGCGGTCTTGGCCAAGGCCGACCTGTTGACCGACATGGTCGGCGAGTTTCCGGAACTGCAAGGCATCATGGGCCGCTACTACGCCCAGCACGACGGGCTGAATGTCGACGTCGCCGATGCCGTCGAAGATCACTACAAACCGCGCTTCGCCGGCGACAGCCTGCCGCGCGGCCGCGTCGGCACCGTCGTCGCGCTGGCCGACAAGCTGGAAACCCTGGTTGGCATGTTCGGTATCGGCCAGATTCCGACCGGCGACCGCGACCCCTTCGCCCTGCGTCGCCATGCGCTGGGCGTCATCCGCATGCTCTCCGAGGGCGACCTCAATCTGGCGGTCGACGGCCTGCTGGCCGGCGTTTTCGCCCAATTTACCGGCATCGAGGGCTTCCAGGCAAATCCCCTGGCGCTGGCCGATTTTATCTACGACCGCCTGGCCGGCAGCCTGCGCGAGCAGGGCTACACGGCACAGGAAGTCGATGCCGTGGTCAGCCAGCGGCCGCAGCGCCTGGGCGATATTCCCAAGCGCCTGGCCGCCGTCCGCGCCTTCTCGGCCCTGCCGGAAGCCGCCGCGCTGGCCGCCGCCAACAAGCGCGTCGGCAACATCCTGAAGAAGGTCGATGGCAGCGTCGAAGCCAACGTCGACAGCGCGCTGCTCAAGGAAGGCGCCGAAATCGCCCTGCACGCGGCACTGGTCGAAGTCGTGCCGCAGGCCGATGCCGCCTTCGTCACTGGTGACTACACGGAATCGCTGACGGCGCTGGCCGCCCTGCGCACCCCGGTCGACGCCTTCTTCGACGGGGTCATGGTCAATGCCGACGATCCAGCCCTGCGCGCCAACCGGCTGGGCCTGCTCGCCAAGCTGCATGCGGCGATGAACCAGGTCGCCGATCTCTCCAAGCTCTCCGCCTAAGCCGGGAAAAGCCGCCATGCCTGCCAAACTCGTCATTCTCGACCGCGACGGTGTGATCAACTTCGATTCGGCTCAGTTCATCAAGAACCCGGCCGAATGGAAGCCGCTACCTGGCAGCCTGGAGGCGATCGCCCGCCTCAACCAACATGGCTACCGGGTGGTCGTCGCCACCAACCAGTCCGGCGTCGGCCGTGGCCTGTTCGACATGGACATGTTGAATCAGATCCACGAGAAGATGCACAAGGCACTGTTCACCATCGGTGGCCGCATCGAGGCCATCTTCTACTGCCCGCACGCCGCCGACTCCGCCTGTGAATGCCGCAAACCGAAACCGGGCATGTTCAAGCGCATTTCGCAGACGCTGAACATCCCGCTCGAAGGCGTGCCGGCCATCGGTGACTCCCTGCGCGACCTGCAGGCCGGCGCCGTTGCCGGTTGCCAGCCGATGCTGGTGCTCACCGGCAAGGGCGTCAAGACACAGGCCGAGGGCAATCTGCCGGAGGGCACGGTGATCTTTCACGACCTCGCCGAAGCTGTCGATTTCATCCTCGCGAAAGGCAAGGCATGAGCGCCCTCCGTTCGACGCTGTTCATGGCCTATGCCATCGTCTGGTCAATTTTCTCGGCGCCGCTGGTCGTCATTGCCGCGTTGCTGCTGCGCGGCCTGTGGGGCTACCGGTTCGGCAAGCTGTGGCGCCTCGGTGTGCAATTCGGCGTCGAGAACATCCTCGGCATCAGGCCCAAGGTGATCGGCCTGGAGAACATGCCGAAGGAACCCTGCGTCATTCTGTCCAAGCACCAGTCGGCCTGGGAGACGATGACCATCCAGGATTACGTGCCGAACGGCGCCTACTGCGTCTTCGTTCTGAAGAAGGAATTGCTGCGCCTGCCGCTGATCGGCTGGGGCCTGGCAGCGATGAAGATGATCTCGATCGACCGCGCCGCCGGCAAGGACGCCCTCGACCAGGTCGTCACCCAGGGCCGCGAGCGGCTGCAGCAGGGCTTCTACGTCATCCTCTTCCCCGAAGGCACGCGCGTGCCGCCGGGCGAGAAGCGCCGCTACAAGCCGGGCGGCGCCTACCTGGCGACCCACGTCGGCTGCAAGGTCGTGCCGATTGCCCATGACGCCGGCGAACTATGGCCGCGCCAGGCCTTCATAAAGCAGGCCGGCACGGTAACCATCAGCATCGGCCCGGCCTTCGATGCCACCGGCATGAGCGAACAGGAAGTCAATCGCCGCGCCGAAGAATGGATCGAAGCGGAAATGCACCGTATTTCGCCGCACCGCTATTCGGATGTCCAGCACAACGCCTCCTGAGGCCAGCCACAGCATCGTCCTCGCCGGTCAGCGCGTCGCCTACTGCCTACGGCGCAGTCAGCGGCGTACCATCGGTCTCGCCATTGATCACCGTGGCCTGCGCATCGGCGCCCCGCTGCGCGCCCGCCAGGCCGACATCGAGGCGCTGATCCGCCAGCATGGCCAGTGGGTGCTCGACAAGCTGGCCGTCTGGCAGACGCGCGCGGCGCCGGAAAAACTGGCGATCCGCGACGGCCTGCAACTCACCGTTCTCGACCAGCCGCTGACCATCACCATCACCCCCATCGGCCGCCCGCGCTGGCAATGGCTCGGCGACAAGCTGCATCTCTGGCCGTCGCCGACCATCGAGGCCGCCGCCCTGCTGGAAAAGGCGCTGCGCGACAAGGCCCGCCAGGTATTCACCGAGCGCCTGGCCCACTACGCCCCGGCCCTCGGCGTCGCCCCGCCACCACTACGGCTGTCCGCCGCCCGCACGCGCTGGGGCAGTTGCAGCCGCCACGGCATTTCGCTCAACTGGCGACTGGTCTTCATGCCGCTGGCAATCATCGATTACGTCGTCTGCCACGAACTCGCCCACCTGCGCGAAATGAACCACAGCCCGCGTTTCTGGTCAGTGGTCGAGCAACTCTACCCCGACTGGCGCACCCGCCGCCTGGAATTGCGCCAGTTGGGCCGGTTACTCCCACAATTTTAAAAAGGAACCTCATGCGCATCCTCCACACCATGCTTCGCGTCGGCGATCTCGACAAATCCATCTCCTTCTACACTGAAGCCCTCGGCATGCAGTTGCTGCGCCGGCAGGATTATCCGGAGGGCCGGTTCACGCTGGCCTTCGTCGGTTACGGCCCGGAGAGCGAGGGGGCCGTGCTCGAGTTGACCCACAACTGGGACACGCCGACCTACGACCTGGGCAACGGCTACGGCCACATCGCGCTGGCGGTGCCGGACGCGGCGGCGGCCTGCGCCGAGATCAAGCGGCGTGGCGGCAAGGTGGTGCGCGAGGCCGGGCCGATGAAGCACGGCACGACCATCATCGCCTTCGTCGAAGACCCGGACGGCTATAAGGTCGAACTGATCCAGCGCCAATAATCGCCAGGCGCGGGCGGGAAAGAAACGCCGGCAGCTGGCGCATTTGCTAAACTGCAGCCCTTGAAAATATTACAAAAGTAATAGGATTTCATCATGCTGCGTGCCCTGCTGCTGCTCATCCCGCTGTTCGTCCTTGCTCCGCCGGCCACTGCCGGGAATAGCGTCCTTGACCGCATCGCGGCCAGCAAGACCGTGCGCGTCTGCATCTGGCCCGATTATTTCGGCATCAGTTATCGTGATCCGAAAACTCGCCACCTCACCGGCATCGACGTCGACATGGCGCGCGCCCTCGGCCGGGAGCTTGGCGCCAACGTCGAGTTCGTCGACAGTTCCTTCGCCCGCCTGATCGACGACGTCACCCAGGAACGCTGCGACATCGCCATGTTCGCCATCGGCATCACACCATCGCGCCAGGCCCATCTGCGCTTCACCCGGCCGCACCTGGCCAGCGACATTTACGCCATCACCAGCCAGGGCAACCGGCGGATCAAGAGCTGGAGCGACATCGACAAGGCTGGCACCCTGGTCGCCGTCGCCCGCGGCACGCTGCACGAGACGGTGATGCAGGACAAGCTGCAGGCGGCGACACTGAAGATTCTCGACACGCCGCATGCCCGCGAACAGGAAGTCGAATCCGGGCGAGCCGATGTCTTCATGACCGACTATCCGTTCAGCCAGCGCATGCTGAAGACCACCGACTGGGCGCGTCTGATCAAGCCGGACAGCACCTACCACATCACCCCCTACGCCTATGCCATGCGCCCCGGCGACGACCGCTGGCACGCCCGTGTCGAACAGTTTGTCGGCGAAGCCAAGCGCAGCGGCCTGCTGCGCAGCACCGCCGAACGCCACGGCCTGACGCCGATTCTCGTCCGCGACTGAGCTCGATGCAAGAAGCTGGCAGCAACTCGCGCAACCTGGCCTGGCTGTTGCTCGGCCTGCTGGTTCTGCTCGTCCTCTCGGTCGTCGCAGGCACCCTGGTCAATGTCACCAACCTCCGCCAGGCCACGCTGGACAAGCACTTGGCCGAGGCGGAAACGCAGGCGCGGGTGTTTGAAGACCAGCTGACGCAGACGCTGAACCTGGCCAACCTGACCCTGCAGAGCCTTCCTGAGACACTGGATTTGGCGCATCCCGCCCATACCGGCAGCCAGCTGGACGCCATGCTGCGCCGTCTGCTCTTCCTGCGCTCGCTTTCCGTCGCCGATGAGGACGGGCGCATCGTCGCCAGCTCCAATCCGGCCAACCTCGGCCAGCAGATCGACACCCGGCTCTTCCAGCCTTCGGCCGAGGCCGGCACCAGCACCGGCTTCCTCCGCCTCGGCCCGCCCTGGGCCGGCCGCGATTTCGCCGATGGCCGGCAAACCACACCGGCCCTGCCGGCCGATCCCAGTGACGCCAGCTTCCTGCCGCTGGTCCGCGAAGAAATGGTCGGCGGCCGGCGCCTGCAGCTGCTGGCAACGCTCAACCCCGACTATTTCATCAATCACTTTGCCCGCCATATCGATCCAGACCTGACCCGGCTGGACATGATCGACTACGACGGCCGCCTGCTGGTGTCGCTGGCCGAAGGCACGGCGGCAGGCCAGCGGCAGTTGAGCGGCGAACGCCTGCAGCAGATGCGGGCCAGCGAGATTGGCAATTTCGCTGACGACAGCGAGCGTCTGTCATCAGTACGTACCGCCTTCCGCACCTCGCGCAGCTACCCGGTTTTTGTCGTCGTCCAGGTCGATCAGGAAGTGGCTCTTGCCACCTGGCGGATGGAAACGCAGCGCACCCTGCTCGCCGTCGGCCTGGCTCTGCTTGCCGTGGTCCTGCTCGGCGGCGCCATGATCCGCCGCCTGCTGCGCAGCCTGCGCGCCGAAGAGCGGGCCCAGGAGGAACGCCGCCTGGCGGCCAAGGTCTTCCAGCACAGCACCAACGGTGTGCTGGTCACCGATGCCGACAGCCGCATCGTCGCCGCCAACCCGCGCCTGGAGCAGGTGACCGGTTACAGCAGCGGCGAGCTGCTCGGCGAAAACCCGCGCCTGTTCTCCTCCGGCCACTACGATGCCGCCTTCTACCGCAGCATGTGGGCAGAGATCGGCCAGCACGACCTGTGGTGCGGTGAGATCGTCAATCGCCGCAAGGACGGCACGCTGATGGAGGAATGGCTGACCATCTCGGCCGTTCGCGACAGCCGCGGCCGCGTCGTCAACTACGTCGGCGTCTTCGAAGACCTTTCCGCCGAGCGCCGGCGCGACAGCGTGATCCGCCGTCTGTCGCAGGCTGTCGAGCAGAGCCCGACGAGCATCGTCATTACCGACCTGCAGGCCAACATCGAATACATCAATCCGCACTTCACGCAGGTCACCGGCTACCAGCCCGAGGAAGTACTCGGCCGCAACCCGCGCTTCCTGCAGTCGGGACAGACGCCGCGGCCAACGCATCAGGCCATGTGGGCGACGCTGGCGGCCGGCGGCACCTGGGAAGGCGAGTTCGTCAACCGGCGCAAGGATGGCAGCCTGTTCCACGAACGGGCGATCATCGCGCCGATCCGCGATGCCGGCGAACACGTCACCCACTACCTCGCCGTCAAACTGGACATCTCCGAGCAGCGCCTGCAGGCGATCCGCCTGCAGCGCCAACTGGATGCCCTGCGCGCCCTCAACGACATCGTTGCCCTGACCGGCCTCGAACCGCGCGAGACGCTGCGCGCCGCCCTGCGCGTCGCCGTCGACCACCTCCGGCTACCCAACGGCATCGTCAGCTTCATCGACCGCGCTGCCGATCGCTACCGGGTAGAGGTCCAGGTCTCGCCGCCGGACACCCTGGCCGACGGTCAGGAATTCCCGCTCGGCAACACCTACTGCCTGACCACGCTCGAATGTGGCGACCTCTTTGCCGTCGCCAATGCCGAGCGCGATGGCTGGGGCAGCCATCCCTGCTTCCGCGCATATCAGCTGGCCGCCTATCTCGGCGCGCCGATCCGCGTCGATGGCGAGATTCGCGGCACCATCAATTTTTCCTCACCGACTGGCCGCAACCACGATTTCGACCCCTCCGACCTCGAGTTCGTGCGCATGCTGGCGCGCTGGGCCGGCGCCTTCCTCGAACGCATGCAGGCCCATGACCAGCTGGTCACCGCCCGCCGTGCGGCAGAAAGCGCCAATCAGGCGAAGAGCAGCTTCCTGGCCAACATGAGCCATGAAATCCGCACGCCGATGAACGGCATCATCGGCATGAGCGACCTGCTGCTGAGCAGCCGGCTCGACGCCGAACAACGCGACTTTGCCCAGACCATCCGCCATAGTGCCGATGGCCTGCTCGGCCTGATCAACGACATCCTCGATTTTTCCAAGGTCGAAGCCGGCAAGCTACAACTGGAATACATACCTTTCGCGCCGGCCGCTGTCGTCGCCGAAACACTGACCCTGTTCCGCCCGCAGGCTGGCCTGCGCGGCATCCACCTCACCTCGACCGGCGAAGCCGAGCTGCCCGCCTGCCTGGTCGGCGACCCCGGCCGGCTGCGCCAGATCCTGATCAACCTGGTCGGCAATGCCATCAAGTTCACCGAGAATGGCAGTATCGAGCTGAGCATCGCCAGCCTTTCGTCGCCTGCGGCAGCGGACCACATCCGGCTGGCCATCAGCGTCCGCGACACGGGCATCGGCATGGCTGCCGAGACCGTCGCCGAGTTGTTTTCCCCCTTCGTCCAGGGTGACGCCTCAACTACCCGGCGCTTCGGTGGCACCGGCCTCGGCCTCTCCATCTGCAAGCGTCTGATTGACCTGATGGGTGGCAAGATTCACGTCGAATCGACACCCGGCCAGGGCAGCACCTTCCACCTTGAGCTGCCCTTCGCCGTCGGCGAACAGCTGCCGGCAGTGGCGCCACGTAGCCCGCGGGCTGCTCCCGACAACCTGCACATCCTGCTGGTCGAGGACAACGCCATCAACCGCAAGGTAGCCATCGCCCTGCTGGAAAAGCTGCACTGCCGGTGCACGACCACGGTTAACGGAGCCGAGGCGCTGGAGCGCCTGCGCCATGAAGCTTTCGACATCATCCTGATGGACTGCCAGATGCCGGTCATGGATGGTTTCGAGGCGACCCACCGCCTGCGCGCCGGCGAAGCTGGCAAGGCGGCAGCCCACCTGCCGGTGATCGCGATGACCGCCAACGCCATGCAGGGCGACCGCGAAGAATGCCTGGCCGCCGGCATGGACGACTACCTGGCCAAGCCAGTCAGCCGTGATGCGCTGGCTGCGGCGCTGACCCGCTGGACGAGCGGGCGTTAATCTCGATCGCCTCGCCGACAACGCTCGCGAAGCGCTCGACGATGTCGCTCCAGCGCCGCGTCAGCATGCTCGCACGCGCCATCTCGCCGACCTGACGCCGACGCTCGGGCTCAGCCAGCAGCCAGGTGGCCGCTTCGATATAGGCAAGCTCGTCGCCGGGAGGGGCGACGACACCGTTGTGACGATGGTCAATCAGTTCGGCCGCCGCCGCACTGCGGTAGGCGACCACCGGCAGGCCGCTGGCCATGGCTTCGGCGACCACGTTGCCGTAGGTTTCGGTCAGGCTGGGAAAGAGAAACAGATCGGCGCTGGCGTAGTGCATCGCCAGATCAACGCCGGTGCGCATACCGGCGAAGTGGTGCTCGGGATGGGCGCTGGCCAGCCCCTCCGCTGCCGGCCCATCACCGACCCAGATCAGGCGGGCCCCCGGATGCCGCTGGCGAATGGCAGCGAAGGCGGCGAGGACCAGTTGCGGATTCTTTTCCGGCGCCAGCCGGCCGACGTAGAGGCAGGCTGGCTGTCCGGCGCTGACGCCCCAGCTGGCGCGCAGGTTAGCCGAACGGCGGGCCGGATCGTAAAGCCCCGTATCGACGCCCCGACCAACCACGCGCACGCCGCCGATGCCGCTGCCGGCCAGATCGGCGGCCAGGGTGGCAGTCGGCACCATGGTCAGCAGCGTGCGCCGGTGGAGGATGCGCAAGTACGCCGCCACCAGCGGACGCAGCCAACCGACGCCGTAATAGGCGCTGTACCGGTCGAAATTGGTATGAAAGCCGGAAGTCACCGGAATGCCCAAGCGCCGCGCCGCGCTGACCGCCGACCAGCCGAGAGGTCCTTCGGTGACGACATGGACCAGGTCGGGACGGCGCAGGCGCCAGCGCCGGGTGAGCATGCCGCCAGCGGGCAGGCCGAAGCGCAGGCCGTAGTAGCCGGGCAGCGGCAGGGCGGCGACAGTGCGGTCGTCATCGCCGCCGGCATCCCCGAGCGTCTGCCGCGGGCGGATCACCTCGACGCGGTGGCCAAGTTCGCGCAGACCGCTGACCAGGCGGCCCACCGTCATCGCCACGCCGTTGACCTCCGGCGGATAGGTCTCACTGACCAGCGCAATCTCCAGAGCCATCACGCCATCTCCATCAGAACGCTGGCCCAGACGACGGCGACCAGCAGCAGGGTGACGAGCACGGCGGCGCTGCCGATGTCCTTGGCCCGTTTGGCCAGCCGGTGATTCTCCAGGCTGACCCGGTCGACGACGGCTTCCACCGCCGAATTGAGCAGCTCGACCACCAGCACCAGCAGCAGGCTGGCGATCAGCAGCCCCTTGGCCAGCCAGCCGACCGGCAGCAGCAGGGCGACGGGAACCAGGATCACGGTAAGCCAGGTTTCCTGGCGGAACGCGTCTTCACACTGATAGGCAGCGCGCAGACCGGCCAGCGAGTAATTCAAGGCATTCCAGACGCGCTGCAGACCGGTCTTGCCCTTGAACGGGGATTCGTTGGCCGGGTCAAGGCCGCTGCTTGGTGGGCGGGGATCGTGCATGGCAACTCCGTGAAAGCGCTCACCGTAACGCGCCAGCGCTAAGCTTTGATGACAGCGCGGGCAAGCCCATGCCGCCGGTGGTTTGTGCCAGATCAAAGGCTCGCCGACTGTAATGATCCGGTAATCTTCTACCCTGTCGGGCCATGCCAGAATGGCTTTCCCAGCACATGGAGCGCGAAATTCATGGTTTTCTTCGAACTGTTCAGCCACAACCCCACCATCGTCCGCGTCCCGGCCGGCAATGCGCTGTTTCGCGCTGGCGAGGAAGGTCATCTGATGTATGTACTGTCTACCGGCCGCGCCGAAGTCATCGTCGCCAACCGGGTGGTCGAGATGCTGGAGCACGGCAGCATCGTCGGCGAGATGGGCATCGTCTCGCCGGGGCCGCGCTCGGCGAGCGTCGTCGCCGTCGATGATTGCGAATTCGTCGCCATCGACGAGAAGCGCTTCCAGTTCCTCGTCCAGCAGACGCCCTTCTTCGCCACCCAGGTCATGCGCGTCATGGCCGAACGCCTGCGCCGGCTCAACCAGATGGTGCCGGAGGTCGAGGACATCTGAGCCCTCAGGCGCCGGCGCCGGCCAGCATTGTCTGGCGGTTCGCCGGCAGGCTGGCATAGAGCGCCGCCAGGCGAGCAGCCATGGCCGTGTCCGACCATTCGGCAGCGTAGCCCGGCGCCTCTTCACGCAGGCGCCGCCAGGCGGTCGGAGTGTTGAGGAAATCGCCGAGCAGGTGGCCAAAAGCCTGGCTGTCGTCGGGCGCGGCAATGCCCCCGCGGCCCGGCGCCAGGATGTCGACGGTGCCCATGGCGGCCAGGGCGACCACCGGCAAGCCGGCGGCCATCGCCTCGAGCAGCACCAGGCCCTGGGTCTCGGTACGCGAGGCGAAGACGAAGACATCAGCCGCCGCGTAACAGTCGGGCAATTCCCGGCTGCGGTCGAGATAACCGATGAAATGCACGGCGCCGTGCAGGCCGAGGGCGCCGACCCGCTCCTTGAGCGCCGGCATCGCCGGCCCCTCGCCGGCAATCAGCAATTGCACTTCAGGACAGCGCTGATGGGCGGCGAGCAAGGCTTCCAGCAAAAAGCCGATGTTCTTTTCGTGGGCGACGCGGCCGACGAACAGGGCCAGCGGCCGCCGTGCCGAAATGCCGTGGCGATGGCGGAAGCCGGCACCGTCACCAGCGGCGAAGCGGCGCAGCGGAATGCCGGTTGGCAGCACATGCAGGGGCACGCTCACGCCATAGTCGGTCAGGCGCTCGCGCATCGCCGTCGAGGGCACGACGACGGCGTCGAGCGCATTGCACTGGCGGCGCGAAAAGGCGCGTGCCTGGCGCTGCAGCCAGCCAGCCGGCAACCAGGGCGCGTAGTGCTGCAGGTATTCCTCGAACAGCGTGTGATAGGTGGCGATCACCGGCAGGCCCAGGCGGCGGGCGGCGGCCAGGCCGGCGTAATGAGCGACGAACGGCGTCTGGATATGAATCAGGTCGCAATCGGCGGCCGCTTCGAGGACGCTGCGATGCATGGCCCGCCAGCCGACCAGGCGGTCTTCCGGATCGCCCGGCAACGACCGCCCGGCGACGCGGACGATGCCCGGTTCGGCGCCCTCGTCACCATAGCGCGGGACGACCAGGCGGACCTCGACGCCGCTCTCGGCCAGCGTCTGGCGAAAGGTCTCAATGGACGTGGAGACGCCATTGACGCGCGGAAAATAGACATCGGAAACCATCAGGATGCGCATCAGTGAGTCCTTGTTTCAAGCGAGGAGCAATGGGCGACGGTAAGCAATTCCGCGGCCTCCGCCGTCTCGTATTCAGCGGCCTCGACTGCCGGCAACAAGCGGCGGACATCCCAGGCAACCAGTTCCAGACGGCCGTCGAAGTGCTCGACGATGGCCGTACAGGAGTCGACCCAGTCGCCACAATTGACGTAGGTAAGGCCATCGATCTCGCGCATCGTCGCCCAGTGGATATGGCCGCAAACGACGCCGTCGAGGCCGCGCTCGCGGGCATGGCGGATGGCTGAATCCTCGAAATCGAAGATGAAGTTGAGCGCTGTCTTGACCTTGCGCTTGGCGTAGCCGGCCAGCGACCAGTAGCCGGAAATGCCGAGCTTGCGGCGTAGCCAGGAGATGGTGGTGTTGATGCGCACCAGCAGGTCGTAGGCCTTGTCGCCGAGGACCGCCACCCAGCGGTGGTGGCGGGTCACCTGGTCGAACTGGTCACCGTGGATGAGCAGGAAGCGACGGCCGTCGGCCGTCTCGTGCACCCATTCGTCGGCCACCTCGATATCGCCGAAGACGGTGCCGCAGTAGTCGCGCAACGCCTCGTCGTGATTGCCGGGAATGAAGATGACGCGTTCGCCGTGACGGGCGCGGCGCAACAGTTTCTGGACCACGGTGTTCTGCGCCGGCGACCAGTGAATACCGCGGCTCATGGCCCAGAAATCGACAATGTCGCCGATCAGGAAGGTCTGTTCGGCCGGGTGTTCGCGCAAAAAATCGAGGAGTCGGTCCGCCTGGCACGCCCGGGTGCCGAGGTGGATGTCGGACAGGAAGAGTGATCTGACCTTGGGCATGGCGCCACCTTACGGGGCGCCGATGTAAGCCTTGTGACGGGCAGGTTACGCCGCGGTTACACCGTGGGCCAAGCGCTTAGCGCCAGATTGGCCAGCGGTTCCGGCTGGTGCAGGTGGAAGCCCTGCCCGTAGTCGGCGCCGAGCGCCCGCACGGTGTCGAGCACGCCCTGGCTGGCGACGAACTCGGCCACCGTATGCAGCTTCTTGTGCTGCGCCAGGCGGACGATGGCTTCAATGACCGCCCGGTCGTCGGCATCCTGGTCGGCATTGCGTACGAACATGCCGTCGATCTTCAGCGAATGCACCTTGAAGCGCTTCAGGTAGCCGAAACTGGAGAGGCCGCTGCCGAAGTCGTCGAGCGCCAGTTCACAGCCGATCTCGCGGCAGAAATCGATGAAGGCCAGCGCCAGATCAAGCTGGGCGATGGCACAACTCTCGGTAATCTCGAAACCGACGCTGTGCGGCGAAATGCCGTGCTCGCGGAAGACGAACCGGATGTAGTCCTCCAGCCCTGGATCAGCCAGCGTCAGGCCGGAGAGATTGATGTGCAGGCGCGGCATGCTCTGCCCGTCGGCCTGCCAAGCGGCGATCTGGGCGCAGGTGGCATCGATCACCCAGCGGTCGATCAGCGGCATCATGCCGTAGCGCTCGGCGGCCGGGATGAAGCGGCCGGGCGGGATGATGCTGCCATCCTCGCCGAGCATGCGGATCAGCACCTCGGCGTAGGGCTCCAGGCCGTCGTGCAGCGGCATGATGCGCTGGGCGTAGAGAAGCAGGCGGTTGCGCGTCAGGGCATCGGAAATCTGCGACAGCGAGAGGAAATCGGCCTTGCGCTCGCGGAAGTACTGGTCGTCCGGGATGAATACCTGAGCCCGGTTGCGGCCGCGCTCCTTGGCAGCGTAGCAAGCGGTGTCGGCGGCCACCATCAGCTCGGCCTCGCTGTCCAGCTCGGCAGAGGCGATGGCGATGCCGATGCTGGCACCGATGCGGAAGGAGCGCCCTTCCCAGATGAAGGGCAGGGTGCGGATGTCGTCGATGATGTGCTGGGCACGGCGCTCGGCCTCTTCCAGGCTGACACCGCTGAGGATCATGCCGAACTCGTCGCCGCCCAGGCGGGCGAGGAAGCCGTAGGAGAAGCGTAATTCCATGACCCGCGAAAGGTGCTGGAGGAAGGCATCGCCGGCCGCGTGACCGCAGGTGTCGTTGATCACCTTGAACTGGTCGAGGTCGATGTAGAAGACGATCAGCGGCCAATCGTGCTGCCCTTGCACCGCCAGTTCGCGCTGTAATTCCTCCTCGAAGGCGCGGCGGTTGTGCAGGCCGGTCAGCGCATCGTGGGCGGCGGCGAAGACCAGCTCCTCGGTCGCCCGGTGCTGCAGGGTGATGTCGCGGATACTGGCGCGATAGCCGAGACTCTCCCCGTCGTCGCTGCGGATCGGCTGCCAGGCCATGGCCACCCAGAGCATGCGACCCTGACGGGTGACGATGCGGAACTCGAGATCCTGCCCGGTATGCCCATCCAGCGCCTGCAACTGATGCCGATGGACGACGTCACGGTCGGCGACATGGACCAGGGGCAGCGGGAAATCGGCCATCCCCATGGCATCGCCAACGGAATAACCGGTCATCCGCTCGATCGCCGGATTGACCCAGCGCAGGCGGCCGTCGGGGCCGAACCAGTTTTCCCAGGCGTAGGTGTAGTCGGCAATCGCCCGGAAGCGCTGCTCGCTGTCGGCGAGCTGGCTGATGCGTTGCTGCACGCCCTCGGCCATGGCGTTGAAGCTGCGGCTGACGGCAGCCACTTCGTCCTCGCCATTGATCGGGATACGCACGGCAAAATCGCCCTTGCCAATGCGCTCACTGGCCTGACTGAGGGCGCTGAAGTCGCGGGTCAGCCAGTAACCGGTGGCAAGGAGCAGCAGGAAGGTCAGGGTCAGTTCGACGAGGGCGATCAGCACGCTCTGTTCGAACAGCATCTGTTGGGCATCGGTCAGGAACTGCGATGACAAGCCGTAATGCACGCGCCCATAGGCGACGCCAAGATACTCGACGGGGAAGCTGACGTGGATGATTTCACCGCCATCCTTGACCGAGGTTGGCGCCGGCAGTGGCTGCTTTTCGTCCCAGCCAACGGTGGCCAGGATGCCGCCCTGGTTGTCGGTGACAGCCAGGTAGCGGACATCGGCAGCGGCATGCCAGCCGGTCAGGATGTCGTGCAGGGTCGGGTAGTCGCGCGAGGCGAGCGGCACGGCCAGTGCCGTCCGGTAGGCCAGCTCGGTGGACTGGATGCGCACCTCGGCCTGGTGGGTCAGCTGCTGGCCGATCAGGCGCACGCTGTTGCCAACCAGCACCGACAGCATCACCGCCTCGATCAGCAGGCTGACGAAGAGCAGGCGAAAACGCAGGGAGCGGGAAAGCGGTGTCGGCATGCCCACTCAGCGGCTGCCAGCGAGCTGGCGGTACAGGTCGACGTAGGGTTGCAGTACTTTGATCTTCTCTTCGCTGATCGGCTCGTAACCGCCGAAGGCCGTTTTTTCCATGAACAGGCGACCTTCATCGGTCGTTGGAAAGGCCATCAGCGATTCACGCAGGCGGCCAACCAGGGCGTTGCCCAGGCGGGCGTTGGCCATGGTGAACAGGTGCGGGAAGCGCAGGGCCGTGGTAATCGGCCGCACCTGCTGCTGCAGATCGGCCGGCAACTGCTTGAGCGCCGTCGTTGTCGTCAGCCCGGCATCGGCCTCGCCGGCCTTGACCGCGCCGACTGATGCGCCGTGACTGGGGCGCTCGATAATCTGGTAGTCCCTGCCCGCCTGCAGCCCGTTGTCGGCCAGCCATTTGACGACGACCAGGCGGATGAAGGCGGTGCGGTCGGCCATGGCGATGCGCTTGCCGCGGAAATCCTGAGCCCGTCGATAGGGAGTGTCGTTAAGCACGGCCAGCACCGGCTCCAGGCTGGTGCGGAAATGCAGCAAGGGCAGATATTGCTTTTCCATGGCCATGACCGCGAAATGCGGCGGGCTGATCACGACGTCGTAGCCGCCCGACATCAGCGTGTCGACAAAGGCATCGAAACTGGCGGCGGTGTAGAACTCGACCGGCTGGCCGAGCGACTCGGCCAGATGGCGCTGCAACGGACGGAAGGTATTGATCAGCGTCAGCGTGCTGGCGTAGGGATGCACGCCAAGCCGCAGGGGCGCCGCGCCGGCCGCCACAGTAAAAGGTGCAGCGAGCGACAGGCCGAAAATCGATAGCCCCGCCCCGAGTATTCTTCTGCGCATCAGTAAACCCTCCCAAGTTCACAGCCATTGTAACGGCCCGGCAGTACGCCGCCTATTGTCCCAAGCTCCGCTGCCGCTTGACGCATCTCGGCCCAACCCCTAGATTGCCAGTCCGCCCAAGCACGGAGATCCAGCACCATGAAACTCGGCACCCCGCTCTCGCCTTCGGCCACTCGCGTCATGTTGCTCGGCGCCGGCGAACTCGGCAAGGAAGTCATCATCGCCCTGCAGCGCCTGGGCGTCGAAGTCATCGCCGTAGACCGCTACGCCGATGCCCCCGGCCACCAGGTGGCGCATCGCGCCCACGTCATCACGATGACCGACGGCGCCGCCCTGCGCCGGCTGATCGAAAGCGAAAAACCGCATCTCGTGGTGCCGGAAATCGAAGCCATCGCCACTGACACCCTGGTCGAAATTGAAGCCGCCGGCCTCGCCGAAGTCATCCCCACCGCCCGTGCCGCCAAACTGACGATGAACCGCGAAGGCATCCGCCGCCTGGCCGCCGAAGTCCTCGGCCTGCCGACCTCGCCCTACCGCTTCGCCGATTCGCTGCTCGAGTTGCAGGCGGCCATCGACAGCGGCATCGGCTACCCGTGCATCGTCAAGCCGGTGATGTCCTCATCCGGCAAGGGCCAGTCGCTGTTGCGCGGCCCCGGCGACGTGCACAAAGCCTGGGACTACGCAGCCAAGGGTGGCCGGGTGAACCAGGGGCGGGTCATCGTCGAGGGCTTCATCGACTTCGACTATGAAATCACCCTGCTCACCGTCCGTGCCCGCGATAGCGAAGGCGATGTGCGCACTTATTTTTGCGAGCCGATCGGCCATGTGCAGGTGGCTGGCGATTACGTCGAATCCTGGCAGCCGCAGCCGATGTCGCCGCGTGCCCGCGAGCGTGCCGAGCAGATTGCCGCCGCTGTCACCGGCAACCTAGGCGGGCGCGGCCTGTTCGGTGTCGAACTGTTCATCAAGGGCGACATGGTCTGGTTCTCGGAAGTCAGCCCGCGGCCGCACGACACCGGGCTGGTCACCCTGTGCTCGCAACGCTTCTCGGAATTCGAACTGCACGCCCGCGCCATCCTCGGCCTGCCGGTGGACACCGCCCTGCGCGAACCCGGCGCCTCAGCCGTCATCTACGGCGGCATGGACGAGGCCGGCATTGCCTTCGCCGGCATCGAACAGGCACTGGCCGTACCGCGCAGCGACCTGCGCCTGTTCGGCAAACCGGAAGCCTTCGCCAAACGCCGCATGGGCGTCGCCGTGGCCAACGGTGACACCGTCGACCAGGCACGCGAACGGGCCAAGCTGGCGGCATCCAGAGTGCGGCCAACCAAGGGCTGAAGGGCGCAGCCGCCCTCAGCGCATCTCGAACAGTTCCTGGTGGAAGCGCTGCGCCGGCAGGCCGAGGGCCACCAGGCGCTCGCGCACCTCCTGGCCGAAGGCGGCCGGGCCGCAGAACCAGATGTCGGCATCGCGCCAGTTCTCGACGCCGTTCAGCAAATCGCCGATGGCGAACTTGCGGCCATGGAAGAGGTGCAGCCGGACTTTCGCCCGCTCGGCATCGGCGCTCAGACGGCTGCTGACTTCCGGGGTCAGTTGCGCCGTGCTGTGGAACAGGTCCACCGGTTGACCGTTGGCTGCGGCGGCCAGAGCCTGCATGCGGGCGATGAAGGGGGTGATGCCGATGCCGCCGCTGATCCAGATCTGCCGCCCGCCACTACCGGCGAAGGTGAAGCGGCCGTAAGGGCCTTCGAGCACGGCGCGGTCGCCGACCCGGAGACGCTCCGGCAAGGCGCGCGTGTAATCGCCGAGGGCCTTGATCAGGAATCGCACGTCGCCGTTGCTGTTCCAGGCGGAAGCGATGGTGTAGGGGTGCGGCCCCTCGTCAGCGTGAAAGGTGACAAAGGCGAACTGTCCGGCCTCGTGGCCCGGCCAGCCGTTTTCCAGGCGCAGGTCAACGGCCAGGACATCCATGCCCGACAGCCGTTCGACCGCCGTCACCTCGGCGGCGACGCGCCGACCGCCCAGGCGCTGGCGCAGCAGGCTGAGCACGGCCGCGACGCTGCCGAGGATCAGCATGACGGCCAGCACCATGCCGAGCGGGGTCCGCCAGTAGTCGAATTTGGCCAGGATCACCGAGTGAAAGGCGAAGGCCAGATAGGTGACGGCCAGCAGGCGATGCGTCTGGAAGAAGCGGCGGTAGGGAAAATACTTGATCAGGGCCAGCAGCATGAGGACGACGGCGATGTAGAAGGCCCACTCGCCAACACCTTCCGCCAGGCCGCGCTGGCTCGCAAAAACCTGCTGCAACGAGCCTTCCGGCAGACTCGGCCGCGGCGGCCGTGCGGGACGCTCCAGCCAGCCCAGACCAACCGCCCATTTCGGCGCGCTGACGATCAGGTAGTGGCTGACTGAAACCACCAGCCCGGTGATGCCCAGCCACTTGTGCAGCCGGTACATCTTGTCCAGGCCGTCGACGTAGCGTTCGAGAAAGGCCGGACGCACGGCCAGCATCATCGCCAGGCTCATGACGCTGATGCCGACGATCCCCGAGTACTGGGTCAGCACGTTGCGCCAGGCGAAAACGCCTTCGAGGGCGAGAAAACTGGTCTGCTCGGCAGCCCACCACAGCAGGCTGATGACGGCCAGACCACCCCAAAGTAGATACTTGATTGCTTCCATTGCGGCACCTGCATTCATATGTCCTGAGTGCAGCCTAAGCGTCAATTATCTTTCTCGCAAGATAACTTACAATGTGAAACATCCTGCGGCCCGAGGCGAAGACCATGACCCGAAACACCAGCATGCAGACCCATCCGTGGGACAGCGCCCTCGCCCCTGACATCTCGCCGTTGTTTCTCGCCCTGCAATGGGCGCACCAGCGCTCGCTGATCGCCATGCAGCCGGTCCTCGACAAATTCCGCCTCTCGGCCGCCGAATTCGACGTCCTCGCCACCCTGCGCAATGCCCCGGCGCCGCACCAGATGACGCCGGCGCAGATCCAGTATCAGGTGGTCATCACCTCCGGCGGCCTGACCAAGGTGATGCTGCAACTGGTGGATCGCGGTCTGGTTGAACGCTCGCAAAGCGCGGACGATCTGCGCGTGAAGCCGGTACGTCTGTCGGCGTCGGGCTGTCAGGCCATCGAGACAGCCATGCAGGCAATGCTGGAAGTGAACGGCCAGTGGATTCGCGGCGCCCTGGCGGCGGACGAGATCGCCCAGCTGACCCGGCTGCTCCGGAAGATCGTCGAAGCCGATCGGCCGGAAGCCCAAGCTGCGTTGGCCGAGCCGACGCGGACAACAAAAAAGGACCGACGCCGGTAAGCGATCGATCCCTCGTTGAGTTTCCTGGTTGCGGGAGCAGGACTTGAACCTGCGACCTTCGGGTTATGAGCCCGACGAGCTGCCAACTGCTCCATCCCGCGCCAGATAGCCGACCATTATCGTTGGCCGTCGATGTTACGTCAACGCATTTCTCGAATTTTTGGTGATTCAGGCGGTTAGCACCACTCGGCTGCTCGGAAAGTGGGCGGCAAAACGGCTGCCCTCGCCGAGCTTGCTGGTGATTTCCAGCGTCGCCTGGTGGCGGTTCAACGAATGCTTGACGATGGCCAGGCCAAGGCCGGTGCCGCCGGCATCGCGCGAGCGGCCACGGTCCACACGATAGAAGCGTTCGGTCAACCGTGGGATGTGCTTGGCGTCGATGCCGATGCCGGTGTCGCTGACGGCGAACTCCGCGCCTTCCGCCGACACCTTCCAGGAAATGGTCACCGTGCCGCCGTCCGGCGTGTAGCGCACGGCATTGGCCACCAGGTTACCGAAGGCGCTGACCAGTTCCGGCTCGCAGCCGCAGAGGTCGCCTTGCCCTTCGCTGACGACGGCAATTGTGTGACGCCCGGCGCACAGAGCTTCGGCATCGCGACGCAGCTTGTCGACCAGGCTGGCCATATCGACGGGATCATTCTCCGGCGGCGGCGCCGACTCGATCGACGACAGGGTCAGCAAATCCTGAACGATAGACTGCATGCGCTTCGACTGTTCGGCCATCATCCCCAGGTAGCGCTGGCGTTCGTCGGCGTCGAAGTCAATCTCCTGCAGCGTTTCCAGGAAACCGGCGAGCACCGTCAGCGGCGTGCGCAATTCGTGCGAGACGTTGGCGACGAAGTCGCGGCGCATGCGGTCGAGCTTGTCAGTCTGCGTCACGTCCTTGACCTGCAGCAGCCAGCTATCCTCGGCATAGGTGATCACGTAGAGTGACAGCACGCGCTCGAAATAGCGCTCCAGACGCAAGATCAGCGGCCGCGTGAAGTCACGACTGTCGATGTAATCAATGAATTCCGGCTGGCGGACGATGTTGCTAATGGGGGCGCCGCGGTCGGTCGTCGCATTGAGGCCCAGTTGACGCTCGGCCGTCTTGTTGCAGAACTGGATCTGAAAGAAGCCGTCGAGCAGAACCACACCGTCGTTCATCACATGCACGGCGGCGATCAGCCGGGCGATATCGCGCTCGCGCTGCTCGATCTTGGCCAGCAACTCCTTCTCATGGCTGTACAAGCGGCGGAAGACGCTGTCCCACTCGCCGTCACCCTCCAGGCTGGCGTCGAGCATCGGCCGTCGCGACCAGCGTTCGAGGCGGGCGAAATTACGGTAGTGGTAGGCGAGTTGCAAGCCGAGTCCCAGATAGAACAGGGCCCAGCCCATCCACGGCTGGCCGAAGTATCCGAGGGGAAAAGCCAGCACGGCCGTCAGCAGGGCAAAAACCAGCGCCCGTGGCAAATAGGAACTCACCCGCTTCAGGCTCCCCGGAAGCGGTAGCCTGTGCCGCGCACCGTCTCGACGCGCTCGTCGTGGCCGCTGGATTCCAGCGCCGCGCGCAGGCGGCGGATATGGACATCGACCGTGCGTTCCTCGATGAAGACGTGGTCGCCCCAGACTTCGTCGAGTAGCTGGGCGCGCGTATAGACACGCTCGGCATGGGTCATGAAGAAGAACAGCAGGCGGAATTCCGTTGGTCCCAGTTCAATCGGCTGGCCAGCGGCGAGCACACGATGGGTGGCCGGATTGAGCGCCAGGTTGCCGACCTCGACTGCCTCGCCAGCCAGATGCGGCGCGCGGCGGCGGAGCACGGCGCGCACACGGGCGACCAGCTCCTTGGGGGAGAAGGGCTTGGTCACATAATCGTCGGCACCTGCCTCCAGGCCCTGCACCTTGTCCTCTTCATGGACGCGGGCGGTGAGCATGATGATCGGCAGTTCGCGGGTGCGTTCGTCAGCACGGATCTTCTTCGCCAGCGCCACGCCGGACTGGCCGGGCAGCATCCAGTCGAGGACGAGCAGGTCGGGCAGGGCGGCGCGGATGGCTGATTCAGCCTCCTCGGCACTGTCTGCCCGGACGACCAGGAAGCCGGCGTGCTTGAGATTGATGGCCACAAGCTCCTGGATTGCCGGTTCGTCTTCGACGACCAGAATCGTCGGTGTCACTTGGCGGCCTCCTTGTTATGACGAATGTCGCGCCCTTCTACCACGTAGATCACCTGTTCCGAAACGTTCTTGGCGTGATCGCCGATGCGCTCGATGGCGCGGGCGATGGTGATGATGTCGATCGAGGTCGTAATGGTCCGCGGGTCCTCCATCATGTGCGTGATCAATTGGCGGATGATCGACTTGAATTCGACGTCGACCTCCGAGTCCAGGCGGATGACCGACTTGGCCTGCTCGGTATCGAGGCGGGCGAAGGCATCGAGCGCCTGGCGCACCAGATTCAGCGCGGCTTCCGCCAGATGACGGATGCCAACGCCGTACTGCGCCGGCAGATGACCGCCTTCGTATATGCGGCGGACGCCCTTGGCGATTTTCTTGGCCTCATCACCGGCCCGCTCGAGATCGGTGACGATCTTGCTGATGCCGAGCACCAGGCGCAGATCGGAAGCCGTCGGCTGACGCTTGGCGATGATGTGGGCGCAATCATCGTCGATGGCCTTTTCCAGTTCATTGACCCGACGGTCAGTCTCGACGATGGTCTTGACGCTCCCCACCTCGCCGTTGCTGTAGGCCTCGATGGCTGCCGCGACCTGGGTCTCGACCAAGCCGCCCATTTGCAGCACGTGGCTGCGCAGGCGGCTGAGGTCTTCGTCGAACTGGCTGGATACGTGTTGGGAATCAGACATGCTCTTTCTCCTCAGCCCATGCGGCCGGTGATGTAGTCTTCAGTGCGCTTGTCATTTGGCTTGAGGAAGATCTCGTCGGTCTTGCCGAACTCGATCATCTCGCCCAGATACATGTAGGCGGTGTAGTCGGAAACGCGCGCCGCCTGTTGCATGTTGTGGGTGACGATGAGGATGGTGACGCGCTTCTTCAACTCGTGCACCAGTTCCTCGATGGCGCCGGTGGCGATCGGGTCGAGCGCCGAGGTCGGCTCGTCGAACAGCAACAATTCCGGATCGGTGGCCAGGGCGCGGGCGATGCACAGACGCTGCTGCTGGCCGCCGGAGAGGTTCGGTGCCAGTTCCTGCAGGCGGTCCTTGACTTCGTCCCAGATCGCCGCGCCCTTGAGGGCGTGTTCAACCTTGTCGTCGAGGACGCGCTTGTTGCTCTCGCCACGCACCCGCAGACCGTAGGCAACGTTCTCGAAGATGGTCTTGGGGAACGGGTTCGGTTTCTGGAAGACCATGCCGATGCGCATCCGCACTTCGATCGGATCCACGTCCGCCGACAGCAGGTTGGTGTTGTCCGGGAAGAAGCGGATCTCGCCCTCGTAGCGGTTGCCCGGGTAGAGGTCGTGCATGCGGTTGAAGCTGCGCAGGTAGGTGGACTTGCCGCAACCGGAGGGACCGATCAGCGCGGTGACCTTCTTGTCGTAGATCGGCATGTTGATGCTCTTCAGCGCCTGGGCCTCGCCATAGAAGAAATTGAGGTTGCGGGCTTGCGCCTTGAGCTGGGGTTGGTCGTGAACTTGCATGGACTGCTCCATTTCTGAAATTTGTTCGGTTACCACTTGATGTTCTTACGCATGCGGTAGCGCAGGTAAATGGCGATGGCGTTCATCGACAACACCATGCCCATCAGCACGAAACCGGCGGCGGCAGCATTGACCTCGAAGGCCGGATCGGGGCGCGAGGTCCAGTTGAAGATCTGGATCGGCATCACCGTGAAGGGCGACATCACCCAGTCGAACAGGCCGGCCGAGACACCGTCAGTACCGGTCGCAGTGAAAGGCACCGGCGGCAGGAAGGCGATGAAGGTCAGCGCGCCAATGGTGATGATCGGCGCCGTTTCGCCGATGGCGCGGGCCAGGCCGATGATGACACCGGTCAGGATGCCGGGCATGGCATAGGGGATGATGTGGTAGCGGCAGGTCTGCCAGCGCGTCGCGCCGACGGCCATCGAACCTTCGCGGATCATCGCCGGGATCGAGCGGATGGCTTCCCGGGTCGACACGATGACGATCGGCAGGATGAGTAGCGCCAGCGTCAGGCCGGCCGAGAGAATGCTCTGCCCGAAGCCAAAGGTATAGACGAAGATGCCGAGCGCCAGCAGGCCATAGACGATGGACGGGACAGCGGCGAGATTGGTGATGTTGATCTCGATGATGTCGGTGATCCAGTTGCGCTTGGCGTATTCCTCAAGGTAGATACCGGCGGCAACACCGAGCGGCACGGCAGCCATCGCCGTGACGAACATCACTAGGATGGTGCCGACCCAGGCCGACAGGATGCCTGACTCGCCGGCCCGGCGGGAAGCGAAGTTGGTGAAGAAGTCGAGGCTCAGACGTTCCAGGCCGCGCATCAGCATATCGCCGACGAGCAGGAAAATCACCAGCAGGCCAATGCCCAGGCAGAGGATGCCAATCGCCTGGAACAAGGTGTCCTTCAGCTTGCCGCGAGCGATCAGCGCGCGGATTTGTTCGGTAGTCATCGGGGTCATGTCAGTAAGCCTCACGGTAACGGCGACGCAGCCACTGGCCGGCAATATTGAAGGCCAGCGTGATCAGCAGCAGGGTCAGGCCGGCGGCGAAGATCGTCTGGTAGCCGATCGAGCCATGCGGCAGGTCGCCCAGAGCCACTTGCACGATGTAGGAAGTGATGGTCGCCGCCGGCTCCATCGGGTTCCAGGTCAGGTTCGGCTGCATGCCGGCGGCAACCGCCAGGATCATGGTTTCGCCAACCGCCCGGGAAATACCCAGGATGTAGGAAGCGGCCAGGCCGGAAACGGCGGCCGGGACAACAACGTGGATCGCGGTGTACAGCTTGGTCGCGCCCATCGCGTAGGAGCCTTCGCGCATGCTCATCGGCACGGCGCGCATGGCGTCCTCGGACAGAGAGGCAATGTAGGGGACGATCATGATGCCCATCACCAGGCCAGCGGAGAGCAGCGAGAAACCCGGCAGTTCAGGGAATATCTTCTGCAGCAGCGGGGTGACGATCAACAGAGCGAAATAACCGAATACGATGGTCGGAATGCCGCCGAGCAGTTCGAGCACCGGCTTGGCAATCTCACGCACTTTCGGATTGGCGAACTCGGACAGGTAGATGGCGATGATGGTGCCCATCGGAATGGCTACCAGCAGCGCGACACCGGAAGAAACCAGAGTGCCGGAAACGAGCACCATGATGCCGTAATGGGCATCATCGAATAGCGGGGTCCATTGGGTATCGGTCAGAAAGTCGACAAAGGGGACGTTCTGGAAGAAATGGATGGACTCGGAAACGAGCACATAGACGATACCGACCGTAGTCAGTACCGAAACAGCGGCAGCAGCCAGCAGCAGCAGCTCAATAAGGCGCTCGCTGACATTGCGCATGGCGTTGTGGGCCAGGCGGTCGCTGACCTGATGCAGGTCGGATACATTGTTTGCAGACATGGCATGATTCACTTGAAGATTCCCCTCGGAAACAAGGCCGGCCCGTTGCCGGACCGGCCTGTTCGACAACGGACAGCATGCCGTCCGCCTGCCTTAGTTTACATCTTCGCTTCGCGCTTCAGAATTTCCTCGACGGTGATGCCGATTTCGTTCTTGCCACCAAACACGGTGCCGACCTTCTTGTCGTTGGCGTGCTTGATGTTGCCTTCGTAGGCAGCCTTCGGCAACGGCACGTACTTGACTTCGCGGACCAGCTTGTCGGCATTCTTCATGTAGAACTCGACGAATTCCTTGACTTCCGGCTTCTGCAGGGACTTGGCCTTGACATAGACGAAGATCGGACGCGACAGCGGTGCGTAGGAGCCGTTCTCGACGTTGGCACCGGACGGCTCGACGGCCTTGCCGGTCTTCGGATTGACAATCGGCAGCGCCTTCAGGCGGGCGGTATTTTCAGCGTAGTAGGCATAGCCGAAGTAACCGATGGCATTGACGTCGCGCGAGACGCCCTGGACCAGCACATTGTCGTCTTCGGAAGCGGTGTAGTCGCCGCGCGAGGACTTGGCCTTGCCAACCATGGCTTCGGTGAAGTACTCGAAGGTGCCCGAGTCGGCACCGGCGCCGAACAGCTTGACCGGTGCGTCAGGCCAGGCCGGATTGACCTGGTTCCACTTGGTGATCGTGCCCTGGGCGGCCGGTTCCCACAGCTTCTTCATTTCTTCAACGGTGACCTGCTTGAGGAAGGTGTTCTTCGGGTTGATGACGACGGTCAGCGCATCGTAGGCAACCGGCATTTCGATGTAATCGACGCCAGCGGCCTTGCAGTCAGCCATTTCCTTGGCGGTGATCGGACGCGAAGCACCGGTCAAATCGAGTTCATCACGGCAGAACTTCTTGAAACCACCGCCGGTGCCGGAAATACCGACCGTCACCTTGATGGCGTTCTTCTTGGCCTTCTGGAATTCTTCGGCAACGGCTTCGGTAATCGGATAGACGGTAGAGGAACCGTCGATCTTGACGATATCGGCATGGGCAGCTTGGGCGAACAGGGCGACGCCGGCAACGGCGAGGGCGGATACGAGCTTGGATTGCTTGAACATGGGTAATCTCCTGCGTGGGTGAAAAGGGATAACGAGGAGCAGATTAACCAGCGATTGTTACAACTGAATGACAGGCTGTAACAATCCAAAAATCCCTTGCTGTTGCCGGTCTGGCAGGCCTTGGCGCCGACAGTAATGAATCCCCTGGCGTCAATCGGCTGAAATATTTGCCAACTACAGTGCTGATGTTTTTGACACTTAAGGCATTTTCACCATGCGCTTTCTCGATTCCCTTTCCATCCGTGGCGGCCTGTTCGCCATGGTCGGCGTCGGCAGCGCCTTCGGCGTGCTGCTCCTGCTGACCGCACTGCTCAGCCTGCAAGCCTTCCGCGACGATGTGCGCGACGTCTCGGCCGGCGTCGCCCAGGCCAGTCAGGCACTGTCGCAGGTCAGTGGCGCGCAGAGCGCCTTCCAGGCCCAGCAGCGCGGACTCAACGCGATGTTGCTGCGCAATTACATGGCCTCCGAGTTCGACAAGGGCCAGGCCGAGTTTGTCGCCGGCGGGCAGGCCTTCTGGCAGCAAGTCGAGGCGCTGGAAACGCAGCACCGGGCCGGCGGCCTCGCCGACGCCGGCCGGACCGCCGAGATCCGCCGCCTGGCCGAGGAACTGAACCTGCTCTACGACCAGGTGCTGGCCGAGAACGAGCCGGGCGAGGGGAAATACACGCTGATGGTTGACGCTGCCCTGCGTGACGCCGACCGGCCGCTGATCGAGGCGCTGGGCGCCAGCTTCGCCGCCATCAGCCAGGCCAGCCGGCAAGGCGGCGAGCAGGCGGCGCAACTGGCCGAACAGCGCTTCACCGAGAACGCCCTGCTCGTCCTCGCTGTCGGCATCAGCGGTTCGCTGGTCTTCCTGGCGCTCGCCGCCTTGCTCGGCCGGCGCATCCTGCAACGCCTGGGCGGCGAACTGGAACCGGTGGTCGCCGCCACCCGCCGCGTCGCCGATGGCGACCTGACCCAGCGCCTGGACAGCGGCCGGGCTGCCGCCAGTTCGCTGGTCGCCGCCATCGAGGAAATGCAGAACCGCCTGCGTCTGCTGATCGGCAACGTCAAGACCGATGCCGAAAAAACCTCCGGCAACGCCCTCGCCTTGCGCCAGTCAGCCCAGGAAGTGGCGGCGGCGAGCAGCCTGCAGAGCGATTCGGCATCGACCATCACCGCCGCCATCGAGGAACTGACCACGGCCATCGCAGCGATGGCGGAGAGCGCCGGCAGTGCGGCCGACGCGACGCGGATCACTCGCGAAACGGCCAAGGAAAGCGGCCACATCATCCACCAGGCGATCGCCGAAATCGGCAACATCTCCGAGCAGGCCGGCGCCGCCGCCACTTCGATGCTGGAACTCAAGGAGCACACCCGGCAGATCGCCGGCTTCGCCCAGGAGATCAAGGAAATCTCCGAGCAGACCAACCTGCTCTCGCTCAACGCCGCCATCGAGGCCGCCCGGGCCGGTGAAGCCGGCCGCGGCTTCGCCGTGGTCGCCGACGAGGTGCGCAAGTTGGCTAATCACACCGCTGACACGACGCGCAAGATCGAGGGCCTGGTGCTGCGCCTGGGCGAAGCGGCGACATTGAGCAGCGACGCCGTCGCCGCCACCGCCGAACGCTCGCAGCGCGGTACCGAACTGGCTTCGCAGGCGGAGGCGGCAACCCAGCGGATCGAAACCTTCTGCGAGCGCTCGGCCGTGGCCGCCCGCGAAATCGTCGACGTCCTCGGCGAACAGCGCCTGGCCGCCGAGCAGATCGCCCAGAACACCGAACGCATGGCGCAGATGATCGAACGCGGCGCCAAGGCTGCCGCCGCCTCCTCGGCCTCGGCCGACGAAGTGGCCAGCCTGGCCGACCGCCTGCGCGCCTCGACACTGCAATTCAGCGTCTGACGCCAATCCTGCACGCTCACGAAGTCTTGTCTGTTGGCGGCAGGCCCTGCCCGCCCTCGGCCACGGCCCATCCCTGCGGCCCCTTGAGCCCCGTCCATTCATGGGCAACGGCAAACTCCCCGCGGGCTGCCTGATAGTCAAGGCGGGTGATTTGCAGGCCGGGTTTGCTGCCGATGGCCAGCTCGACAAGGTTGAAGGAATTCGCCATGCCGCCGCGGCGGCGGCGGGAGGTGGCGGTACCGGTATTGGCAGCGAGTACCCGGTGCGGGGCAGCGCCGGTCGCCAGGCAGTAGGCCAGGTGGATGTGCCCCCCCAGAAAAAGATCGGCGCCGGCGGCCGACCAGGCGGCAATGGCGGCCTCGTTGCCCCGGGCGCAATTGGCAATGTCTTCGGCGGTGGCGCTGGCCAGCGGATGATGCAGGGCGACGATCTTGCAAGGCTGCGGCAGGGCCGTCAGGCGCGCCGCAACGAACGCCACGGCGGCTGGCGAGATGACGCCGTTTTTGTGGCGCAGGCGATGGGTGGAATTGAAGCCGAGCACCGCCATCTGGCTGTTTTGCCACAGGGGAGCCAGATCCGGGCCGATATGCCGATGAAAGTTGCGATAGGGCGCGACCAAGCGGGTCAGCAGATCGAACAGCGGAATGTCGTGGTTGCCAGGCACGATGAGCACCGGCAGGGGCGCCAGGCTATCCACGAAGGCGCGGGCGGCGCGAAACTGGGCGGCCCGGGCGCGCTGGGTGATGTCCCCGGTAAACACCACCAGATCGGGCGATGCGCGCAGGAGCGCAGCACGCAGAGCCACGCAGACGAGGGGCTCTTCGGTGCCGAAGTGGGTATCCGAAATATGGGCGATGCGAGTCATCGCCGTCAGCGCTCCTTTTCCGCTTCGCCGGGCAGCATCATGAGCAAGGCATCCGGCACTGCTTCGACAACGAGCGGCAAGCTGCAGCGCTCCACTTCACCGTCAAGCGCCACCCGGATCCGCCGACGACGCTCACCCAGATGCTTGACCTCCACCCGCCGGGCACAGCTTTGCTGGAGATCGGTTGCGTTTGCCAATTGCCCGAGGGCGCCGCGTACCACCAAGCCGAGCATCTTGAGTCGGCCGATGTCCCGCAAGGCAAGGATGGCGAGTTCCCCCTGGGCTACACAGAGCGCTTCGTCCAGTCCAAGCTGTTCGAGTTGCAGGGCATTGCGGCCAAAAAAGACGGAAGGCGTCGACAACGCCACCGGCTGGCCATCAATTTCCAGGTCTAGGCGATAGAGGTGGTGGCGATAGAGCAAGGTCGCCACCCCCGAAAGCAGGGCGACCAGCCGGTTGCGACCGAAACGCTGCTTGTGGCTTTCCCTGTCTTCGATGAGCCGGCGATAGAGACCAAAGCTGGCGTTGTTGAGAAAAATGCGGCCGTTGACGAATCCCGCCGCCATCTGCCGGGGCCGGCCCTCAACAAGGACACGGGCGGCACCGGCTGGGTCCTGCGGAATGCCCAGGTTGCGGGCGCCGTAGTTGAAAGTGCCCAGCGGAATCACCCCCAATGGCAGGCGCAACTCCCAGGCCACCTGGGCGATGGCATTCAGGGTGCCATCGCCACCAGCGGCGGCGAGGATGCACGGCCGCCGCGCGGCCGCGCGGCGCGCCAAATCCGGCAAATCGCGAGGGCGTCGGGCAGTCAGAATCTCCAGTTCACGGTCGCTTTCCCCGATGGCGCTGGCGATGGCGGCCCGGGCATCGGCCTTGTCATTGCTGCCGGAGCCCGCATTCATCAGGACGGTAATCGGCAAGGAATCCACCGCCGCACTGGCGACTTGCGGTGATTTTTCAGGCAAAGGAGCGCGGTCAGCCACAAGGTTCTCCGGAAACGATGGCGTTGGCTGCGGGGGCATGCCACCATCCTGAGAAGACTCGCCAATGCCAGGTAAGTTCAGCCTCGACTTTCGCGGAAACTTTCGCCGGCAGCCTGCCTCGAAGTCCACGCCGCACCTTTCAAGGACAGCCATGGAGCACCGCCGCCCCGACCGCATCGACCCGAAGTACGGCGCCAAGTCGCAGGCTACGCTCGAGCAACTGAAATCTCTGGCCTGGCTGCTCGACAATTCGATCCGCCTTCCCGGCGGTTTCCGCATCGGCGTCGAGGCGCTCCTCGGCTTGATCCCCGTCGTCGGCGATACGCTCGGCGTGCTCCTGTCGTCCTACATCGTCACCCAGGCGGCCAAACTGGGGGTGCCGCGCCGCGTGCTGCTACGCATGATCCTGAATATTGCCATCGAAGGGGTGGTTGGCCTGGTCCCCGGGCTCGGTGACATTTTCGATGCGGCCTGGAAAGCCAATCAGCGCAACGTGAATCTGCTGCTCCGGCAGGTTGAGCAACCTGGCGAAACGCGCCGGGCCAGCGGTTGGTTCGTCGGCCTGGCGATGCTGCTGCTGATCGTCCTGACCGTCCTGCTACTCATCGGCTCAGTCCTCTTCATCAACTGGGCATGGGACGCTTCGGTCGGCCCGGTTTAACCGAGGAGCCTGCCCGGCAGCACGCGCAAGCCGGACAAATCCCCGCTTGCCGGGGAGCTAACGTTTCGACTATTCTATAAATATGGATATCGAACTTGCCACCACGGCGCTCAAGGCGCTTGCCCACGAAACCCGCCTGCGCGTTTATCGCCGCCTGGTCCAGGCTGGCGCCCGCGGCCTTTGTGTTGCCGATCTGGCGGCCGAACTCGGCGCCGAGGCCAACGGCAGTTTCAGCTTCCACCTCAAGGAACTGAGCACCGCCGGGCTGATCCGCAGCCGCCAGGAAGGCCGCTTCATTTACTACATCGCCGATTACCCGGCGATGAACGAATTGCTCGGCTACCTGACCGAGCACTGCTGCGCCGGCGAATCCTGCGGCGAGCAAACCCATTACTGCGCGACTACGGAGAAAGCATGACAGCCGCACCCATCAATATCCTGGTGCTGTGCACCGGCAATTCGGCCCGCTCGATTCTTGGCGAGGCGTTGTTCAACCATCTGGGCGGTGGCCGCATTCGTGCCTTTTCCGCCGGCAGCCAGCCTTCCGGCAAGGTCAATCCGGTCGCGCTGGAAACCCTGGAGCAGCATGGGATTCCCCTGCCGGAAGCACGCAGCAAGTCGTGGGATGAATTTGCCGCGCCCGGCGCCCCGGAAATCGACTACATCTTCACCGTCTGTGCCTCGGCCGCTGGCGAAGCCTGCCCGATCTGGCTCGGCCACCCGACCACCGCCCACTGGGGCATCGCCGACCCGGCCCATGTCGAGCCGATGGAGGCCCGGCGCGTCGCCTTCGAGCGCGCCTACGAACTGCTGCGTCAGCGCGTCGAGGCTTTCGTCCGCCTGCCACTGGAAAGCATGAGCACCGTCGAGGTCAAGGCCGCTGCCGCGCGCATTCATCAGGAGTGCGAACAATGAGCGCCCAGTGCGAAGTCGCCGGCCGCCAGATCGCCGGTGCGCCGATCGGCTTTTTCGAACGCTGGCTGAGTCTGTGGGTAGTGCTCTGTATCGTTGCCGGCATCGCCCTCGGCCAGGTTTTCCCCGGGCTGTTCCAGGCGATTGGGCGGCTCGAATACGCCCAGGTCAATATCCCGGTCGGTCTGCTGATCTGGGTGATGATCATTCCGATGCTGATGAAGATCGATTTCCACTCGATCCAGGAGGTCAAGGACCAGAAGGCAAGCATCGGCATCACGTTGTTCGTTAACTGGGCGGTCAAGCCGTTCACCATGGCGGCGCTCGGCTGGCTGTTCATCCGCCACGTCTTCGCGCCCTACCTGCCGGCCGAACAGCTCGACAGCTACATCGCCGGCCTGATCCTGCTCGGCGCCGCGCCGTGCACGGCGATGGTCTTCGTCTGGAGCAACCTGTGCCGCGGCAATGCCAATTTCACCATCTCGCAGGTGGCGCTCAACGATCTGGTGATGGTCTTCGCCTTCGCCCCTATCGTCGCCCTGCTGCTCGGCGTCTCGGCCATCCCCATCCCCTGGGACACGCTGCTGCTGTCGGTGGTGATGTACATCGTCATCCCGCTGGCCATCGCCCAGGGTCTGCGCAAGCACTTCCTGCGCGGCGGCGAGGCGGCCTTCAAGGCAGCGCAGGAACGCATCGGGCCGTTCACCATCATGGCGTTGCTGGCAACGCTGGTGCTGCTCTTCGCCTTCCAGGGCGAAGCCATCGTCAAGCAACCGCTGATCATCGGCATGCTCGCCGTGCCGATCTTCATTCAGGGCCTGCTGATCGCCGCCCTCGGCTACTGGCTGAACCGCAAGTTCCGGGTGCAGCATGACGTCGCCGGGCCATCGACGATGATCGGCGCTTCCAATTTCTTCGAATTGGCGGTGGCCGTCGCCATCGTGCTCTACGGTTTCGACTCCGGCGCCGCGCTGGCAACGGTGGTCGGCGTGCTGATCGAGGTGCCGGTGATGCTCTGGCTGGTGAAGATGGTCAATTCGAGCAAGACCTGGTACGAGAAAGCCCTTTGAAGCAAGGAGAGAGTCATGAAAAAACTTGAAGTCTACGATCCCGCCATGTGCTGTTCGACCGGCGTCTGCGGCGTTGAGGTCGATCCCGTACTGGTCCAGTTTGCCGCCGATCTCGCCTGGGTCGGCAGCCAGGGCGTCAGCGTCGCCCGCTACAACCTTGGCCAGGAGCCGCAGGCCTTTGCCGCCAACCCGGCGGTGGTCAAGGAAATGGAAGCCGGCATGGAGCGTCTGCCGATCATTGCCTTCGACGGCCAGATCATGACCACCGGCCTTTACCCGTCACGCGCCCAACTGGCCCAGAAACTGGGTCTGGCGCTGAGCGCCGGCGAGGAAGCGCCGAAGCAATCCTGCTGTTCGCCGAAATCCGGCTGCTGCTGAGAAGGCCAGGACGATGATCGATCTGCAGACGGCACCGCGTTACCTGTTCTTCACCGGCAAGGGCGGCGTCGGCAAGACCTCGCTGTCCTGCGCCAGTGGGCTGGCGCTGGCCGCGGTCGGCAAGCGCGTACTGATCGTCAGCACCGATCCGGCCTCCAACCTCGACGAGGTGCTGGAAACGCCGCTATCGGGCACGCCGACGCCAATTCGCGGTGCCCCGGGCCTGGCGGCGCTGAACATCGACCCGGAAGCCGCTGCCGCCGAATATCGCGAACGGACGGTCGCCCCCTACCGCGGCATCCTGCCAGCGGCGGCGATCCAGAGCATGGAAGAACAGTTTTCCGGCGCCTGCACGGTGGAGATCGCCGCCTTCGACGAATTCGCCAAATTGCTTGGCGAGCCGGCAGCAACCGCCGATTTCGATCACGTTATCTTCGACACCGCGCCGACCGGCCACACGCTGCGCCTGCTGACCCTGCCCTCAGCCTGGAGCGGCTACATCGACAGCAACCAGGGCGGCGCCTCCTGCCTCGGCCCACTGGCCGGACTGGAGAAGCAGAAGGCCTTGTATGCGGCGACGGTCGACCGCCTGGCCGACCCGGCCGAAACCGTGGTCGTCCTGGTCGCCCGGGCCGACCAGGCGGCCTTGCGTGAAGCTGAACGCACCCGCAACGAACTGTCCGGACTCGGCGTCGGCAACCTGCGCCTGATCATCAACGGGCTGTTCACCGCCGCCTCCGACGATCCGGTGGCGCTGGCGATGGGCAGGCGCAGTGTCGACGCGCTGCTGGCCATGCCCGCCGGCCTCGGCGCCCTGCCGCGGACGGTCGTGCCCTTCCTGCCGCGCGGCACGGTCGGGCTGGATGCGCTGCGCGCCATCGTCCAGCCGGCAGCGGTCAAAGCCCCCACCCGCCCCTCGGATGCCAGCACTCCGCTACCCGCCGGGCTGGCCCTGCTGATCGACGAACTGGCCGCAGCCGGCCACGGCGTCGTCATGACCATGGGCAAGGGCGGCGTCGGCAAGACCACCGTTGCCGCGGCCGTCGCGGTTGCCTTGGCCCGGCGCGGCCTGAAGGTGCATCTGTCGACCACCGACCCGGCGGCGCATGTCGCCGCGGCCATCGATGGCGAAATCGGCGGTTTGTCGGTCAGCCGCATCGACCCCGCCGGCGAAGTCGCTGCTTACACCGAGGAAGTGCTGAGCAAGGCGCGCGGCACGCTTGACGCCAGCGCCCTGGCCCTGCTCGAAGAAGACCTGCGCTCGCCCTGCACCGAAGAGATCGCCGTCTTCCGCGCCTTCGCCCGCGAGGTCGACCGCGGCAGCGATGGCTTCGTCGTCCTCGACACGGCGCCGACCGGCCACACCATCCTGCTGCTCGACGCCGCCGAGGCTTATCACCGCGAAGTGCTGCGCACGCGTGGCGAGATGCCGGCGGCGGTGAGCCAGTTGCTGCCGCGCCTGCGCGACCCGGCGTTCACCCATGTATTGATCGTCACCCTGCCGGAAGCGACACCGGTGCATGAAGCCGAACGCCTGCAGGGCGACCTCGCCCGCGCCGGCATCAAACCCTGGGCCTGGGTCATCGAGCAGAGCCTGCTCGCCAGCGGTAGCCGCGACCCGCTGCTGTCGCTGCGCGGCGCCTACGAAATCCCCTACATCCGCCGCGTCGCCGACACCCTGGCGCCGCGCTGCGCGCTGGTGCCGTGGCTGGCGGTGGCGCCGGTCGGCGTGGACGGGCTGCGGCAACTGGAGCGATGAACGCTCCCTGCCTGCTCGGCGCCTGGGCGGCCCATGCAAGCGAGTTGCGCGGCTATCTGCGCCACCGTCTGAGTCGCCACGAGGACGCCGACGATTTGCTCCAGGAAGTGTTCGTCAAGGCGCTGCGTCAGGGCAGTGCCTTCTGCGCCATCGACAACCCGCGCGCCTGGCTGTTCCATGTCGCCCGCAACGCGCTGGCCGATCGCCTGCGTATCGCCCATACGCTGATTGAGTTGCCGGAGGACATCATCGCCCCGGCCAACGCGCCGTCGCCGGTCGTCGACGATCTGACCCAGTGCCTGCCGCGCGTGCTGGCCGAACTGGGCGCCGAAGACCGCCTGGCGATCACTCTCTGTGACATTGATGGCCAGCCGCAACAGGTGCTGGCCGAACGCCTGGGCATCACGCTGTCCGGCGCCAAGTCGCGCCTGCAGCGGGCACGCAAGCGCCTGCGTGCGAAGATGGAAATCGGCTGCCGCGTGCGCTACGACGAGCGCGGCCAGGTCATCGATTTCACGCCGCGACCGCCGCTGCCGGCAGCCGACTGAAGACTGCGTCTTTTTCTGCGGCCGATCGTCTCCAATAGTGAGACGATTACAAAAACCTCGAGCCGCGAGGAAAATCATGGAATTCCTGATCACCGCACTGCAGGGCGGCCTGGCCAGCCTGGCCTCCTATCTGGCGGCGCATGTGCTGCTCTGCCTGGTGCCGGCCTTCTTCATCGCCGGCGCGCTGTCGGCGCTGGTGCCGCAGCAGTCGATCATCCGCTTTCTCGGCCCGGAAGCGCCGAAGTGGATTTCCTACCCGGCAGCTGCTGGCGCCGGCAGCCTGCTGGCGGTCTGTTCGTGCACCATCCAGCCGCTGTTCGCCGGCATCTACAAGAAGGGCGCCGGCCTCGGGCCGGCCATCACCTTCCTCTTCTTCGCCCCGGCCGCCAACATCCTCGCCCTGTCCTACACCGGCGTCGCCCTCGGTGCCGATTTCGCCATCGCCCGCATCGTCCTGGCGCTGTCCTTCGGCATTGGTATCGGCCTGATCATGGCCTCGATTTTTCACGCCGATGACACCGCACGCCTGGCCGATGCGCAGACCTTCGCTGCCGGCGAGGGGATTTCACGCAACACCTGGCTGTTCCTCGGCACCCTCGTCGCCCTGTTGCTGGCCGGCACGCTGAAGCTCGATTTCCTGCAGACGGCCCTGGTCCAATTTCACCTGCCGGCCGGCAACGCGGCGGCCGTGCAAAACCTGCTCGACCGCTGGGTACCGGCCGATGCCGCCACCGGCGCCGAAGCCCTGAGCTTGCAGGGGCTGCTCCTGATCTCCATGCTCGCCGCCATCGGCGCCCTCGCCTGGCGCGGCCTGGGCCTGATCGAGAATGGCTTCAACCGGCTGACCTGGGCCAGCCTGCTGCTGATTGTCGGCACCCTGGTCTTTGCCGCCACCGGCATCCAGGTGACGGCTGCCGGGCTGCTGATCACCTTCAGCGGCCGGACGCTGGCGGTGGCCGTCCTCTGTGCCATCCTGCTGCCGCTGGCCCGCCGTTTCGACAGCTGGGACATGCAGCAGTGGCTGTGGGAAACCTGGCGTTTCGTCAAACAGATCTTTCCGCTGCTCATCGTCGGCGTCTTCCTCGTCGGCGTCATCCGCGTCTTCATCGAGCCGGCCTGGATTCAGGCGATCGCCGGCAGCAACACGCTGCTCGCCAACCTGGCCGGCGTCGCCTTTGGCGTCTTCATGTATTTCCCGACGCTGGTCGAAGTGCCGATCGCCAAGATGTTCCTCTCGCTCGGCATGCACCCCGGCCCGCTGATCGCTTACCTGATGGCCGACCCGGAACTGTCGCTGCAGAGCATCCTGATCACCACCGCCATCATCGGCAAGCTGCGCGCCTGGACCTATGTCGGCCTCGTCGCCCTGTTCTCGACCCTGGCCGGCCTGACCTACGGCGCCTGGATCGACGGCACCTCGCCGCTGCTCCTGGCAGCCTTCATCGCCACCCTGGTCGGCGGCATCATCGGTGCCACCCACCTGCTGGCACTGGCCCGACCCATCCGACCCACCTGACCTGACAAGGAGTTCATCATGCTGATCAAGATCCTCGGCAGCGGCTGCGCCAAGTGCAACCGCCTCGAACAACTGACCCGCGAAGCGGTCGCCGAACTTGGCCTGGCCGCCGATTTCGAACACGTCCGCGAGATGGAGCAGATCCTCGCCTACCCGGTGATGACCACGCCGGCTCTGGTCGTCGACGAGGAGGTCAAGGTCGCCGGGCGCATGCCGAGCAAGGACGAGTTACTCGGCTGGCTGAAGGGCGAGCGATAAACCTGCACGCCGGGCATCGCCCAGGCTGAGCGGCGGAATTCAAGCGGCCCCGGGTCAGGCCGCGACCTGGTTCTTGCCGGCTGCTTTCGCCCGGTAGAGCGCTTCGTCGGCGCTTTTAGGCATGCGCTGCGGGTTGTCGACACACTGGCTGACATGCACCACGCCGGCGCTGATGCCGAGCTGGATCACGGCCGTTCCATCCTTCAAGTAAAAAGGTCGGGCAACGGCGTCGACGAAGCGTTGGGCAACTTGCGCTGCGGCTTCGCCGTTACGGCAATCATTGAGCACCACACCGAACTCGTCGCCGCCCATGCGTCCGAGCACATCGCCCTCGCGCAAGCTGTGCTGAAAACGGGCGGCGATCAGGCGCAGGAGTTCGTCGCCGACATCGTGACCGTAGGTGTCGTTGACCGGTTTGAAGCCATCGAGATCCAGGGCGACGAAGGCGAAGGCAGTGCCCTTGCTTTCCCACAAGGCCAGCGCTTCGTGAAACGCCTGGTACAGCCGGGCCCGGTTCGGCAGTTCGGTCAGCATGTCGGTGAAGGCCAGGCGCTGCATGGTCTTCTCGGTCTGACGCCGGAGGGTGATGTCTTCGACGGTCAGGATGGCCATGACCGGCACCATCTCGTCGTGCAGGATCAGCGACAGCTCGCACAGGATGGGCGTACCGTCAGTCCGTCGCAAGACGACTTCGACCTTGTCGAGCAGCTTCTCCGAGGCTGCCCGCAAACGCCCGAGCAAGGTGGCCCAGGTCGCCGGATCGGCCCAGATCGGCGACTCGCCGAAGCGCCCGGCCTGCACCGCGAGCGGCCCGAGAGTCCGCAACCAGGCTTCGTTGACGTTGACCACCTGTTCGCTGTCGATGCGAATGACCGCCGCCGCCACCGGCATCACCCGCAGCAGGTCGAGCAGCCGCAGCTTCATCTGACGAACGGCGCTGATCAACGGGGTCGAGCCGCCCCGTGACTCTTCCTCACTGATCAGCAGATGGCCCTGGACGATACGTTGCGCCAGGTCGATGACATGCTGGCTTTCGTAGCCCTCGCGCCGCAGCCAGACGGACAGATAGCCCATCATCGCGACAAAGGGCAGGAAATAGGCGACATGCAGGCCGAACAGCAACCAAAAGCGTCGGTCGTCGAAGACATAGATCGGCGCCCCGAGAGTCTGCGCATAGCCGAGAACGAGGTGATGCAGGTAGATGAACACAGTGGCAGCGACGATGGTGCGCCAGTCCCGGTAATAGAGCAGCACGCCGACCAGGCCGAAGGCGGCGAAATGGGCCTCGATATCACCGCCCGTCTGATGGATCAGCAAGCCGGTGAACACCATGAAACCGCAGGCCATGAACAAGCGCGTGAGCAGTTCGCCAGCATGCTGGCGGGCCAGCCACGACGACAGCAGAAGGGTGGGCAGGCCGATCAGCAGGACCTCGACGTAGGTCGCGCGCAAGGGCGCGACAGCGAGACAGACGCCCAGCAGGAACAGGTTCATGCCAACCATGATGCGATCGGCCCGCTCCCGGTACGGGCGAAGCAAGGCGTCGAAGGCGGCTTCCTGGCGGAACGGCGTGCCGATCATTGTGGCCCGATACAGATGTTGCCCAACCAGGCATCGCGGTAGGCAAAGTAGCCGAGCGCCAGCAGGCTGTACAAGGCCCAGACGGCAATCCAGGTCGCCGGGCGACGCCGCCAGGGCAGACTGCCCGGGCGCAGCCCCCGGGGGAGAGTCGCCGGTGTGGATGGATTGACGGAGCGGTACATCAGCGTTTTCTTCTTGAGCGGTAAAGCGTCATTTTTCCACAATGCGCGCTTGCGTGCAGTGGCTGCATTCGCCCGCTGCGATCGTCTGCGCAAATGGGAACGACTACTCCTCACGAGAAGAAAATCAGCCCCCCCAGCGGCCGGGTGCTACGTACCCATTGCGAAATCGGTACTGGCCGCGGTCCAGCCCTGCCAGTTGCTCGCCTGGCAAGGCTGGATGCCGCTTTTAGAGGGCTACTGGCAGCAACCTAGCTTTTACCAATCAGGTCGAGATGCTTCTGCAGGGAAAGGTTGTCGAGCCTGTCCAGCGGCAGGTTGGTCAGCAATTCGATACGGTTGCGTAGCTGGCGAATCGCTTCGATAAATGCCAGATGTTTCTCGAAGTCGGTTCCTTCGGCAGCCGCCGGATCGGCAATCCCCCAGTGAGCAGTCATCGGTTGCCCGGGCCAGACAGGGCAGACCTCGCCAGCGGCGTTGTCGCAAACGGTAAAGACGAAGTCGAGTTCTGGCGCATCGTCACCGGCAAACTCCTCCCAGGACTTGCTGCGCAGGCCGGCCGTCGGCAGATGCAGGTTCTGCAGTTGCTCGAACGCCAGCGGATTCACCGTCCCGGTCGGATGGCTGCCGGCACTGAAACCCCTGAATTTGCCCTTGTTGATACTGATGTCGTTGATGATGGCCTCGGCCATGATCGAACGAGCGGAGTTTCCGGTACATAGAAAAAGAACATTCTTGATCTCGGCCATACGCTTCCCCTCTGACAGTATGTTGTCGGTCAAAGCAGTGTATTCAGGCCCGGCTCGGAACTTGATTTCAGTAACGTTACCGTTAGATTTCAAAGAACGGCGACCAACCAGAACCTGCATCCCCGGCGACGGTGCTTCCTGTCATCAAGACTCCGTGCACCGAGGCCTGAAAAAAATTGCTGCAAGCTGCATCTTTTCGGAGGCAGCCACGTCTCCTCCAGTGTCCCAACCAAGCTGCCCATATCCCGCTTTCACCTTGTTTTGCCGAAATGCCCTGACTCTGGAATCGCCCCAATGCTCACCACACAACTGCCTACATCGCCGGCAGCCCGCATCACCGTATGGCTGCTTGGCATCGCCCTGGCCACCATCCTCTGGGTTGGCGTCTATAGCCAACTGATCGAATTCGCCAACTGGCTCATCAGCCTGTTCGGCCTCGACCGCTCGACCCACCTCGGCGAAGCCCTGCATTTCTTCTTCTACGACACGCCGAAAGTGCTGTTGCTGCTGACCGGTGTCGTCTTCGTCATGGGCATCGTCCATACCTTCTTCACGCCGGAACGCACGCGGGCGCTGCTGGCCGGCCGTGCGGCGTCGGTCAATTACCTGCTGGCCGCGCTGCTCGGCGCCGTGACACCTTTCTGCTCGTGCTCGGCGGTACCGCTGTTCATCGGCTTTCTCTCTGCCGGCGTACCGCTCGGCATCACGCTGACCTTCCTCATTGCCGCGCCGATGATCGACCAGATCGCCGTGGTCATGCTGTTCGCCATGTTCGGCTGGAAAGTGGCGGCGCTCTATTTCGCCTTTGGCATCGCCCTGGCAGTGATCGCTGGGTTGATCCTGACCCGGATGAACCTGGAACACTTGCTTGAAGACTGGGTCGTCGCCATCCAGAAGAACGGCGCAATGAATATCGAGATGGCCACGCCGACCTGGCCCGAGCGCTTCGCCGCGGCCTCGGGTAGCGTCAAGGAAATCGTCGGTCGCGTCTGGCCCTACGTGATGGCCGGCATCGCCATCGGCGCCGGCATCCACGGCTACGTGCCGCAGGAACTGATGGCGACGCTGATGGGCAAGGATGCCTGGTGGGCGGTGCCGGCGGCAGTCGGTATCGGCGTGCCGATGTACACCAACACCGCCGGCGTCATTCCCATCGTCGAGGCGCTGTACGGCAAGGGCGCGGCGATGGGCACGCTGCTGGCCTTCATGATGAGCGTCGTCGCCCTGTCGCTGCCGGAAATGATCATCCTGAGGAAAGCACTCAAGGTGAAGCTGATCGCCATTTACGTTTCGATCGTCGGCAGCGGCATCATCGTTGTCGGCTACCTGTTCAACATCATTCTCTAGGGAGTACACCATGAAAGACATCAAGGTTCTCGGCACCGGCTGTGCCAACTGCCGCAATACCATCAAGCTGATCGAGGACGTCGCTGCCGAAAAGGGTGTCGCTATCACTCTGAGCAAAGTCGAGGATTTGCCGGAGATCATGAAGTACGGCGTGATGTCGACGCCGGGCGTGGTTGTGGACGGCAAGGTCGTACACGCCGGCGGCATCCCGGACCGGGCCAAAATAAGCACTTGGTTATAAACCAATCAAGCCCACACCAACGGAGGAACGAAACAATGAAAAAAGCCCTGCTGGCGCTGACAGCCGCCCTGCTGATGTTTACCCAGAGCGTGCGCGCCGAAGCCGTGCTGACGGTCGATGCGCTCGGCAATGGCGTTTTCGCGCTGATTGGCCAGACTGGCGGCCGGTTGCATGAGAACTTCGGCCTGAATGCCAACTATGGCGTCATCGATACGCCGGAAGGCGCCGTCCTGATCGACTCGGGCGCCTCGACCGTCGCCGCCAAATTGCTGGAAAGCGAAGCCCGCAAGCTGACCGGCAAACCGGTCAAATGGGTGATCAACACCGGCGTCCAGGATCACCGCTGGCTGGGTAACGGCTACTTTGCCGCGCAGGGCGCGCAGATTATCGCCCTGCAGCGCACAGCGACGACGCAAGCCCGTCTTGGTAAAGGACAGATTGAATCACTGCGCCCGGAACTCAAGGAGCAGATGAACGGCACTATTCCTGCTCCTGCCGCCAAACCGCTGGCCGGCGACACGCAGATTTTGACGCTGGGCGGCCGCACGCTGGAATTGCGCTATTTCGCCGACGCCCACTTTGCCGGCGATGCCGTGGTCTGGCTGCCCCAGGAAAAAATTCTCTTCTCCGGCGACCACATCTACGTGGACCGCATCCTCGGCATCCTCCCCGAGAGCAATGCCGAAACCTGGCTGCATGCCTTCAAGCAGGCCATCGACCTGCAACCGGAACGCATCGTGCCCGGCCACGGCCGAGTCTGCGACGTTGCCCAGGCCCTGCGTGAGACGGGAGATTATTTGACCTTCGTTGTCGCCGGCACCAAGAAATTTGCCGAAGACATGGCCGGCGTCGATACGGCCGTCGGTGCCATGAAGGAAGCCCCCGCTTTCAAGCACTTGCGCAACTTCGACGACCTGCACCGGGGCAACGTGAACCGTGCCTACCTGCGCCTGGAAGCCGCTCAGTAAGCGGCTTCCCGAGACAAAGCACCGGCTGGCGGGGCATCAGGCGACTGTTCGTTTTATCCGAACAGGCCGTTCCGGATATACAGTTTTCAGAGCCGCTCCAGACCGGTAGGATGGAACTTCGTTTCAACCACAAGGGAGATTTGGCCGAATGAAAGTGAAGTCTTCAATCGAACGCGGCGCTGACTACCTCTGCACCAAGCTGGGTGATGTCGTGACCGCAATTCAACAAGTCGCCGTCGTCAAGGGATTGGCGATGTGGGAAGTGGAACGCAAGATCGGCGCCGGTATCCGCAAGCGCCTGATCGTCTCGGAGCGCACCCTGGTGGCTCTCCAGCTTGCCCCGGGCAGTGCCTAGCGGGGAAGTACCAGCCCCACAGCGGGGCTGACCAAGAAGAAGGCCAGCGTACTGCTGGCCTTCTTCTTTTGGCTCTCGCCGGCAGTGCGGCTCCAAAACAACACTAATCCGGATTATCTGTGGATACGTTTGGATTGGCGCTCAGGCGGCGACCGGCTCGGCGACCAGTTGCCGATGCCAGCCGGCGACATCCTCGATCGCCTGCTCCAGCACCATGCCGGACTCGATGCGATCCATGATCAGGCGCTGCAGGATGGCGCCGAGCATCTCGACGTTGCCGGCCATCACCGGTTCGATCTCGCGCAGGAAGTCGACGGTTGGCGGATCGTAGGCATAGGCACCGAGAAAAGCGTCGATATCCTTGTTGGTAGCCAGCGCGTAGCACAGGTCGTAGATCAGGTTGAAGCTGCGCCGTTCCAGCAGTTCATCGGCCGGCGGCAGGTTCAGGCGCACTTCTTCAGCCAGGTCGCGACGAAAATCTTCCAGGCCATAATCGGCCCGTGCCTTGACGACGTCTTCCGGCGAGAATTCCCATTGCATGTTTATCTCCTGTTATTCAGCCGAATATGGCGGTGAAAGCATCCTCGTCGTCACGGCAGACCGGGCAGGTCTTTTCCGGCACGGCGGAGACGAAATGGCGGTCGCAACGCGAACAGCGCTGCTTGTTCAAGGACAGCAACAGGCGCACGGGCTGCTCGGCGCGGGCGTCGAAGCTGGCTTCGGCATCGAGCACGCGCGGCTGACAGACCTCAAGGCAGGCCTGGCAGCCAACACAGCGATCCAGACGGAATTGCAGCGCCCAGGCATCCGGATTTTCATCGATCAGGAGTGCACCAGTCGGGCAGACGCGAAAACAGGCTTCGCAAACCGTGCATCCCGGCTGCAGGCTCAGTTTCATCAGCGGCAGCGCGTCATGCAGGCGCATCGGGAAAGGTTCGCCGGTCTTCACGCCGGTGACGATCTGCAGCAGTTCGCGGCGCTCCGGCAGGGAATACGGCCCCGGCCGTATGGCTTTTTCCGGAACCGGAGAATCCTCGGACTCCGGCGCCAGGATGACTTCGTCGACACCGCGACCGACCAGGCGGCGGAACAACTGTCGCCGGGCCGGGGCGAATTCCTTCTGGCGCGCCTTCGTCGAGGCCTCGCCAGGTGGCGGGGCAAGCTGCGGCAGTACCCAGTCGATTCCTGCCGCCCCTGCCCCTTGGCGCAAGGTGGCGACGGCATCGAGATTTTCAGCCAGCAGCGCCGCCCCGGTGCTGCCGTGCGCACATTCGGTGCAATGCCAATGCCCGTGCAAAGTCACCGGGATGCCACGCTTGGCCATGTACGCCAGGGTCACCCCGTCGACGGCGCCCAGACAGGGCACGATGGCATCCGCTGTCGCCCCGGCGGGCGCACAGACGACCTGCCAGGCCGGCAGCTTGATGGCCTGGCGCAACAGATCGATCAAGCGGAAGCTGCTGCTCGACCAGGCGCCGGTCTGGCAAGCGCTCAGGCACAGGCCGCAGTTCTGGCATTTATCGGCAATCAGTGCGGCACCCTCATCGCCGAGGGCGATTGCCTCGTGCGGACAAGCATCGGCGCAACGCTGGCATTCGCTGTAGCGATAGCGATAGCGCGTGCATTGGCTGTTGCGCAGGCTCGGGGTCGCCAGACTCATTTTTTATTGCTTTGCAGTTTCTGCAACGGCTCGCCGGTTTCGCAGGTGTTGTGCGGGATGACGAACTGGATGCCAGCGCCCGGCGCGCCGGGATGCGTCTCCTCACCAGCGGCGGCCTTGGCCGCCAGCCAACCCTGGACACCGCCCTTGACGGCGAGAATGCGTTTGCCCGGATGCTGCTTCTCAAAAACTGCCGCGATACGCAGCGCCTCGCCGTCGCTATCAGCCAGAACGACGACGCTGGCCGTCGGCTTGATCTTCAGGCCCGGCCGGTAGGGCAAGGCCTCGGACAGTGGCGCCCGCACCCGGTTGAGTTCCCGCCGGCCATCGATGACGCAACAGGGCGGCACGCCCTGCAGCGCCTTGGCCAGGTCCTGACCGGCGAGCAAGGGCACCTCGGCCCAGGCGGAAAGGCAGAACGACAGGGCCAGCAGGCAACCGGCAAGGCGGGCTTTCATGCGAACTCCTTGGGTGCATCAGTGGCCGCGATTTCCGGCGGCGCCGATTGCCAGACTTCGCGGCGGTCAAACAATTCGGGCGGCAGGGCCAGCTGGCGTACCTGGCCGAATTCCACCCAGGCCTCGATGGACGGCTCGCGCAGTGCCAGCGGCGCGACCCAGAGATGGTCGCCGAGGCTTTCCTGCAGCCCGGCACAGAGATTGAGATCGTCGTCGCTGTCGATGTCGGCCCGCAGCAGCACGCATTGCGCGCCGCGTTCCAGCATCTGGCCGATCCACCAGTCGGCATGCGTGCCGCTACCGGAGCCGTCAGCAAAGAGCACCTCCCAGGTCGGAGCACAGAGTGACGGGGTGACGACCTTGAAATCGGCATTGGAAACCGTCTCGAAGGACCAGTCCACCGCCAGGCGCCGGACCGGCACCTGCAGGCCGATGCGCTCATTGCCGAAACGTTCTGCCAGGCGGGTAAGGACTTCGCTGTCGCGCAAGGCCGCCTCGCCGATCAGCAACAGCGGCACTCCGGCTTCCAGCAGCGTCGCCGCCCGCTGCTCGTCGCCTTCGGTCAGGATGACGGCGGCGCAGCAATCAAGGTAGGCCTCGATCGCCGGCCCGTCGAAAACGAATTGCGGCCCCGGCACATTGTCCGGGGTATCACGCAGACAGCAGAAGCGCAGTGTCATTGGCTGCTCAGACCATGCTGGAATTTCGGATAAGCAAAGGGATACAGCGGACAGGGATCGTCGGCAGCCAGACCGCAGAGCAATGGCCGCAACTCCTGCAGCGTGCCGACGATTGGTTCGATGGCGACGCCGAGATAGCTCGGCCGGTACTTGTTCAGCGCCATGATGGCATCGTCAGCCATCAACAGGGCGCCTTCCTGGTTCTGGTTCTGGGTGAAGAACAGAGCAAGGACGGCGAAGGCCAGCGCCTGCAGGAACTCAGCCTCCGGATCCTGCTGGCCGAGCTGGCTGTCGCGGATCAGCCGCGACCAGCGTTCGTTCAGCCAGTCGTGCAGTTGGCCGAGCTGGTTGTTGTCCCACAGGGCAGCGACTTCGCTCCAGTCGAGTTGGGAAATCACCTGGCGGTCGGGCTGGGCAAAGGGGCGGGCGTGCAGATCGAGCAGCATGTTTGTTTCCTCAGAAACGCAGGTCGTGCAGTTTGTGGATCGTACTGGCAGCCCCGGCGGACTTCGCATCGCTCGGTCCGCAGCCACCGCACACCGGTTCGTCCGGATTGAATTCGACCTGGATCTCGCTCTTCGGCACCACGGCCCGGCCCATGTCGAGATCGTCGAGCCGCTTCAAGCCGAGCGCGACAATCTCCTCCTCGGCAAAGCCGTGCAGGAAGCGGGCCATCTGCCGGTAGAAGGAATGATTCGCGGCGCGGCCGATCAACTGGCAGTAGCCACGCACCCAGAGACCGAGATGCTGCGTCCAGAAACGCTTGATCTCCTTTTCCAGGCGCCGGTATTCCTTGAGCTGATCGGTATTGAGGGCTTCGACACAGCGCCCGAGCAGCTCGGCGACGAACAGCAGTTCGACGCCGAGTTGATCCGGGAAGACTTCAAAGCGCCCCTTGCACAAGACGAACCCGGCTTCGCGATAGGTTTTTTCCAGCTGGAAGCAAGGCTCCTGCTTGAAACGGCCGAGCAGGCGCACCGATTCAACCGGCGGGAAACAGCCGGAAGAGGCGAACAGGGTGGCGTATTCGCAAGCCAGCGCCTCTTCCAATGCAGGCGCATCACTGGCCAGGAAATCCTCACCAAAGGTGATGCCTGCCTCCGCCAGGCGGCTCAGCAGGTTTCCGTCACGCATGGCGGCAATGTACGCGGGGCTGGGTTCTTCGATGAACACGCCGGCCAGCATGCGATAAATATCGGCGCGTGCCCGGCATTCCTCCGCCAGAGCGGCCGTATCGATCTCCACCGGAAGAGAGGTCCCGGCAACTGGTTCAATGGCAAATGCGGTATCGAGCATGACTACTCCAGAAAAATTGGTCCGCCAGCGCTGACGTTGGCGGACCCAAGCTCGTTGCTACAACAGAACTTCTCTCAATGCCCGCCCGCGGCCTTGTGCTTGACACTTTCCGGACCGGCCCAGGCGGCCATTTCCGGATGCATCTTGCGGTGCAGGTCGCCGGTGTAGGCGTAGCGCATGGTCTCCTTGTAGGCCGCCATGTGTTTATCCCAGTCGGCGACGCTGTCGCCGTACTTGTCATCGGGGCCGGCCTTGGTGACCTTGACGACCGTGTCGTACCAACCCTGCGAACCGCCGATCGGATCGGCAACCACCGGGATGATGTCGTTCGGATGCACGCCCTTATCGTCCCACCAGACGTTGTTCAGGTCCGGGTCTTCCTGACCGTGGCTATAGTCGCCCTTCTTGTCCTTGACCTTGAGCGTCGCCAGACGGCCGTACTCCCAGTGTCCAAAACCGGTCGGGATGGAGACCACTTTCGGGTGGATGCCTTCGGTGACGTAGACCTTGGTCACCAGATGGCCGACCGGGCTTTCGACACGCACCAGGTCACCGGTCTTCACCCCCAGCTTGGCGGCGGTTTCCGGATTCATCCAGGCCGGATTGCTGTGGGCGATTTCGGCCAGCCATTTGACGGCCGCCGTGCGCGATTGCTTGTGCACATTGAGCTTGAAGGTGGACAGGATCAATTCGTCCTCCTTCATGGCCTCGTGCCAGGGAATGCGCTTGAAGGTCGGCATCGGATTGAAGCCATGATCGGCCCACATCTGCACGCGCACGTTGATCAGCCGGTCCCCGGTGGGGAAGCCGACGTAGTTCTTGCCGTTGCGGCGCACACCAATGGCCTTGCCGTTCTTCATGATGCTGCCCTTGCCATCGACGGTGGTACCAGCCATGTCGGCAGCCAACAACTCCTTCATGTGGAGGCCGTATTCGGCACGGATTTCGCGGCCGGTCTTGTCGGTGACCTTGCCGGACTTCGGATCGAGCTTGCCGTAGATCGGCCAGACGCCGTGCTTCTTCAGAAAGTCGAGGCCACCGGCTTCTTTCAGGCCGGGCACGTTGTCGAAGTGATGGCGCATGTAGTCCTCACCATCCTTGAAATCCCAGAACCGCTTCATGCCACGGGCGCCATCCGGGTCCAGCTTGTGGATGATGTCGCGCAGCAGCACGCGGTTCTCGCGCGATTCGCCGAGCGACTTGTGCACCGGCTGACGGATGCCTAGCCACGGCCACAGCGAGTTGGGCATCGATTCCGGCTCCCAGCGCTCGAGGTAGGGACAGTCAGGCAGGATGATGTCGGCCAGCGCCGTTTCCTCGCCCATGTGCGAACTCATCGAGATGTAGTACGGGATCAATTTCTCGTCGCTGAGCAGCTTGCCCCAGACGGCCCGGGCGCCCGGATTGGTGTACACCGGGTTGTCCTGGTAGGTGAAGTAGACGTTGATCTTCTGCCGCCCTTCGGCGATCCAGAACGGCACCAGATGACTGACCTTGTGCGCCGCCAGCGGATACTCGGGCGGATGTGCCAGCACCGAATCATGCGCCGGCTTGCCCGGCTCCGGCATCGGTTGCGGCCAGCCCATGCCGCGCGGCAGACAATAGCCACCCTTCTTCTCGACGTTGCCGGTCATGATCGGCAGCATCATGCAAGCCTTCTCGTTATAGGAACCGTACAGGTGCTTGGCCGGGCCGCGGTAGGTGAACAAGGTCGCCGGCTTGGTGGTGGCGAACTCGCGGGCGATGCGCTCGATGGTCTCGACCGGCACGCCGGAAATTTTCGCTGCCCATTCCGGCGTGTATTGCTGGTAGTGCGCCTTCAGCTCATCGACGGTGACATTGGTCCAGGTATTGATGAACTCCGAGTCCTGCAAGTCTTCACGCAGGATCACGTGGCCGATGGCCAGGGCGACGGCGCCGTCGGTAGCCGGGAAGACGGGAATCCACTCGTCGGAGAAACCGGCGGTATTCGACAGACGGACGTCGAAGGTGACGATTTTCATCTGGTTGTCGACGCGGCCTTCGGTCACCCGCTGCGACAGCGGATTGTGAAAGTACGAGGCTTCCAGCACGTTGGAGCCGAAATTGAGGACGTATTTGGCATTGGCAAAGTCGGGGGTTTCAATGTCCGGACCCCAGGTCGGCTCCATGCCGCACTTCTTCGACGACTCGCAGACCGAGGTGTGATTGAGCACCGTGGCCGAGCCCAGCGTCTTCATGAAGCGGTCGATGGTGCCACCGGTACGGTTGCGACCGTACTTCAGCATGATCGTGTTCGGGTCCTCCTTGAGTGCCGCATCAAGTTTGGCCGCAACCTCGGCCAGCGCCTCGTCCCAGGTGATGCGCTTCCATTTGCCCTCACCACGAGCGCCGACGCGCTTCAGCGGGTAGAGGATGCGATCCGGGTCGTAGCTGTACCACATGCCCGAATTGCCCTTGGCGCACAAACGGCCGCGCGTCGAGACATGTTCCGGGTTGCCTTCGAGTTTGACCACCCGATCATTCTCGACATAGGCAATGGCGCCATCCTGGATGTTGCAGACGTGGCAGTTGACCGGGATGGCCTTGCGCTCGGCGCCGCCGACCGGATCGAAATCCTTGCCGCCGAGATCGTTCTCCATGGCCGACAGCAGACGCGGTGCGGCCGCCGCCGCCGCCCCCGATCCGGCACTGACCTTGAGGAAGGTACGGCGTGTGACTTTTGGCATTTCCATTTTCTTGATCTCCTCGTGACCTGTATCAGAACAGGGTCTGTACTTGTTGCGGGGCCATCAGCAGCACATAGCGCAGGGCGGCACTGCCGGCCAGGATGAGCAGGGCCGAAACCAACACCACACCCTGGGTCCTGCCGATCGGCGCGAACAGCAACACCGCCGGGGCAACGCTGCCAGCAAGGAAGCCAACGCCGACGAAAAGCAGGCCCATGGTGCCGGTGGTCATCAGGGCAAAGGTCAATTCCTCGGCCGCACCGCCATAATTGGTGGTGCCCATGATCGAGACCAGCATCACGGCGACCGCGCCGGCCGACCACAGCATGTATTCCCGCAACACTTTCTGCGCCTCGGCATTGCCGGCGGCGAGCAGGGCGCCGACGGCGGAACCGGAGGCGACCGCCAGGGCGACGAAGAGCACCGGCATGATCGGCGTATTCCACACCGGCCGCGACTGGTGCACCGACAGGTCGAAACCGGTATAAACGGGCAGACCGAGCGCCAGCAGTGCGGTGATCAGGGCCAGCAGACCGCCCTTCTTCTCGTCCCCATTGCGCAACGCCAGGATGTAGAAGACCGAGGCAATGGTGAAGGCAACGATGTTGAGTGCCCCCCAGGCCAGCGGCGAACTGAGCTTCAGATAGAACGGATTGAGGATGTTGAGAAAGCGCAGCGGCTGCGACAGGTCGGCGATCAGCAGCAGACCGCCCAGAGCGAGCAGGACGAAAGAGGCATAGGCCGACTTTTCGCGCAACGGCCGCAGGGCCGGCGTGCGCCACGAGCCGTACGAGATGAAAGACAGGCCGGCGACGATGCCGATAACGAAGAAATAGACGGCATAACTCGCATGCCAAGACACATCATGGAACCAGACGTAATCACCCATGATTTCCCCCTCAGATCTTGAAGTTGCGCTTGAAGGCGGAGCGCTCGAGCTCCATCACTTCCGGCTTGTGATACGCGTCGCGACCGAACTCGGTGGCATTGCGGTCGGCACCGATGTAGAAGACGTGCGGCTTGGTCCCCTGCTCCGGCCGCAGCACCTGGGTCGCGTTCTTGGCCACCAAATAGGAGACCTCGCTGTTCGGATCGTTGAGATCGCCGAAGACGCGCGAACGACCGATACAGGTCTGCACGCAGGCCGGCACCAGGTTCTGGGTGACGCGGTGAAAGCAGAAGGTGCATTTGTCGACGACATTGGTGATCGGCGTGTAGGTCCGGTGCGACGGCAGCATGAAACGGGCGTTGTACGGACAGGCGGCCATGCAGCTGCGACAGCCGATGCAGCGCTCATAGCGCTGCAACACGAAGCCGCCATCCTCGACGACGAAGGTGGCTTCGACCGGGCAGTTGCGCACGCACGGTGGATCTTCGCAGTGGTTGCACAGGCGTGGCAGGAACTGCTTCTTGACGTTGGGGTACTTGCCGACCACCTTGTACGGCACCCAGGTCCGATTGACCCCGAGCGGTGTGTCGTACTCCGCCTTGCAGGCGACCTGGCAGGCCATGCAGCCGATGCAGCGGCGGGTATCGACCACCATTGCATAACGTCGCTTGCCGCCCCCCGAAACTCCTGGTCCTTCACTCATCTGCTTGCCTCCTCTGGTTGCAGTGGTGTGTTGCGCTGAATGGGCCGCAACCACTCGTGGCGCGGCGAATTTCCGTATCAATAACGCAACATGTGGGCCACTGCCTGGCACCACCCAGCCAAGTGCCCATCTGGCGGCCATCGCCAACGATTCACCATGAATGAAGGCGTTGCCCGAGTGTTACGTTGGCGTAACACTCGGGCGAATTGCTGCGGCGCAAGGTGCTACGCCGGCGTAACAGCGGCGAAATATGGCTGGCGAGGCGGCGCGGGCGACGCTTATCATCAGCCTCATGTTCCCGTCCGACCGAACGCTTTTGCGCACCCGCCGGCGCCGCCTGCTGCTGGCCCTGGCCAGCCTGCCGGCTTGGCCGGCGGCAGCCACCAGCGCCGACGGGGCAGTTGTGCGCATTGGCCTGACACCTGTCTTCCTCGACGATCAGGTGAGCTTTCTCGGCCAGTGGCGAGCCTGGCTGGAAAAGAAACTCGACCGCGCCGTGGTCTTCGTCCAGCGCGGCAATTACCGCGAAATCAGCGATCTGCTGCGCGCCGGCAAAATCGATTTCGCCTGGCTCTGCGGCTATCCCTATATCCGCCATCGCCGCGAATTCCGACTGGTCGCCGTGCCGCTCTGGCGGGGCCAGCCCCTGTACCAGTCCTACCTGATCGTGCCGGCTGACGACCATAAGACGCATTCGATCGGCGAATTGCGTGGCAAGGTTTTCGCCTATTCCGACCCCGACTCCAATTCCGGCTTCCTTTATCCGCAATACCTGCTGCTGCAACAAGGTGAGCGCCCATCCAGCTTCTTCGCCCGCACGTTCTTCACCTGGGCCCACCGCAAGGTCGTCGAAGCCGTCGGCGTCGGCCTGGCTGATGGCGGCGCCGTCGACGGTTACGTCTGGGAAACACTGGCCGAGGGGCGACCCGACCTGACCGCCGCAACGCGGATCATCAACCGCTCGCCGCTGCTCGGTTACCCGCCCTTTGTCGCCCGCAGCGACATTCCGGCACGCGATCTCGAACAGTTCCGCCAGGTGTTGCTGGGCATGCAGGCTGACCCGCTGGGCAGCGAACTGCTCGGCCGCCTGCGCCTCGACGGCTTCACCGTCGGCAAACCGGCACTGTTCGACGGTATTGCCCAGATGGCCGAACGGGTCGACGGCAAATGATCTTCCGCCGCAACCTCTCACTGCGCTGGAAGATTCCGCTGCGGGTGATGGGCGCCGTGCTCGGCACCGCCATTTCAGTGACCGCCGCGCTGGTCGTCTGGGAATACGACGAAATGCGTCTGAACCTGGAAGGCCACGCCAAGAGCCTCGGTCGGGTGCTGGCCAACACGCTGGTCGGCCCGGTGCTGCACGACGACATCTGGCGCGCCTACGAGATCCTGCAGTCGGCGCGCGAAACCTATCCAGCGGCGCCAGAACTGCACGCCGAGGTGGTGCTGATCACCGATGCCGACTACAAGGTTTTCGTCTCGAGCAAGCCGCGCGAATTTCCCATCGGCAGCAGCCCGGCCACCAAGGGCGGCGCCTACGCCCAGTTGCGCAGCGGCTCGGTCGGTGGCGACGCAATGGCCCAGCGCGTCCTCGAACCAGCCGGATCACCGGTGTACTTCGTCATGTCGCCGCTGGTCGCCGACGGCGTCGCTCTCGGCCATGTCATCCTCGGTTACTCCAAGGTTTCCTTCATGCCGCGCTTCGTCGGCCTGGTCAAACGCGCCGCCCTGGTCACCGTACTGGTGCTGCTGATCATCGCCCCGATCTCCTGGGTCTGGGCCAGCCGCACCGGCGAACCGCTGCTGCGCCTGGCTGAGGCCATGCGCCGCGTTCCCGGCGAACTGGCCGAGTCGCGCCTGACCGACCTGCCGAAGAGCGGCGACGAGATCGGCCAACTGGCCGAAGCCTATCAGCGCATGGTCGGCGAACTGAAAGACAAGCAGGAGCTGGAACGACAGATGGTGGTCTCGGAACGCCTGGCGGCAGTCGGCCGGCTGACCGCCGGCATTGCCCACGAGATCAACAACCCGCTGGCCGGCATGCTGACCGCCATCAACACTTACCAGCGCCACGGCAGCGGCAACGATCCGCTGGCGTTGAGCACGCTATCGTTGCTCGAACGCGGCCTGACGCAGATTCGCCATACGGTCGGCGCCCTGCTGGTCGAGAGCAAGGCCAAGGATCGCCCGTTCGCCCCAGAGGATGTTGCCGACCTGCTGATCCTCGCCGAAGCCGAAGCTCATGGCCGCGGCATCGGCGTGGTCGTCGTCAGCGAGCTGCACCAGCCACTGGCGCTACCCGCCACACTGATGCGCCAGATCCTGCTCAATCTGCTGCTCAATGCCATCAGTGCCGCCGAAGAGGGCGGCGGAGTGCGTCTGCTGGTCGAACCCGGCGACCGGCATTTACGTCTGGCCGTCACCAATGATGGCGACTACATCCCGCAGGAGCGCATGGACACCCTGTTCGAGCCCTTCGCCACAACCAGTGACCGGGGCCACGGCCTAGGCCTGTGGATCGTCTACCAGATCGTCCAGCAGCTGGCAGGCGAAATCGAGGTCGAGAGCTTGCCTGGCTACACCACCTTCAAGGTTGATATTCCTTATGGCAACACCGTCTGAACCCCGTCTCCGCCTGTGCCTGATCGAAGACGATGTCATCATGGGCGAATCGCTGTCGCAGCGTTTCCAGCTCGAAGGCTTCGACGTCGACTGGTGGCGCACCGCCCGCGAGGCCACGGCAGCGTTGGAAGGCCGGCGCTATGGCGTGGTCGTCAGCGACATCCGCCTGCCCGACCGCAATGGCGGCGACCTGTTCCTCGAACTCTCGGCCCGCCTGCCGATGCTGCCACCCTTCCTGTTCATGACCGCCTTCGGCAGCATCGACCGCGCTGTCGAACTGCTCAAGGCCGGCGCCGCCGACTACATCGCCAAACCGTTCGAGGCCGATCTGCTGGTGCTCAAGGTCCGCGGTCTGGCCGAGGAATACGGCACCCTGGCCAGCGGCGAAGTCGGCTTGCTCGGCGTCTCGCCGGCCATGCGCCGCATCGCCGACACCCTGCCGCGCCTGGCCCGGCACGCCTCGGCCCTGCTCATCACCGGCGAATCGGGCGTCGGCAAGGAGCACGTCGCCCGCGAATTCCATCGTCAGGCCTGCGCCAGCGCCTCGCCTTTCGTCGCCGTCAATTGCGCCGCCATTCCCGAGAGCCTGCTCGAAGCCGAACTGTTCGGCTTCGACAAGGGAGCCTTTACCGGGGCTGGCAAAACCAAGCGCGGCTACATTGAACAGGCCGGCGGCGGCACCCTGTTCCTCGATGAAATCGGTGAAATGCCCCTGGCCATGCAGTCGAAGCTGCTGCGTGTCGTCCAGGAGCGGTCAATCGTCCGCGTTGGCGGCGAAGGCGCCATTCCCGTCGATTTCCGGCTGGTCTGCGCGACTCACCGCGATCTCAAGGAAATGGTCGAACGCGGACAGTTCCGCGAGGATCTCTACTACCGGATCCACGTCATCCAGGTGCGCATCCCGCCGCTGCGCGAACGGCAGGACGACATCCGCTGGTTTCTCCGCCACTACGTCGAAACCTTCAACCGGGCCAATCCGCAGGAGACGCGCCGCATCGACCCGGGCACGGAGCAGGTTCTGGCGCTCTACGCCTGGCCGGGCAACATCCGCGAGCTGAAACACGCCGTCGAACGCGCCTGCATCCTGTCGCCAGGACCGCTGCTCGATGCCGAAGCATTTTTCGGCGATAGCCTGGACAGCGGCGATGGCGAGGGCAGCGCATCACCGTCCCTGTCGGAATACCTGCTGGCCTGCGAAAAGAACTACCTGCAGATCGCCCTCGAGAAGCACGCCTGGCACATGACGCACACAGCCGAAGCGCTCGGCATTTCGCGTAAGACGCTGTGGGAAAAAATGCGCCGCCTGGGCATGCAGAATGCTGCCCTCGCCCCCGACGACAACGCCTGAGGACACGAGCCGGCGGCACGCTGCCGGCTCGCCAACACCTTTACTTCTTGCTCGGGCGCCCGGTCTTGATGCGCTCGACGTGGCTCATGACCGCCTTCAGCTCAGTATCGTTGAGCGCCGCCAGGACGATGACGCCAGCCCGTAGCAGTTCCGACTTCTTGAACTCGCCGGCCAGGCGCTTCTTGAGTTCGCCGATCAGGGCGTACTCGCCTTCCGGCATGGCGAAGCTGTCGCGCACCAGCTTCTGCTTCTTTGCCTTGACCGGCCTCTCGGCCTTCGCCGGCTTGGCGGCTTTGGCCGCCGGCTTGATGTGCTTGCTCTTGTCGTACTTGATTGCCTGCGCCTGCACCAAGGCATCGGCCAGCTCCTTCTGATGCTTGTCGACGGTCTCGTCGACGGCCGAGCGCTTGCGGGTGACCGGGGGCTTGGCCGTGGCGGCGGTCGCCGCCGGCTTTGCTGCAGCCTTGACGACTGCCGGCTTGGCTGCGGGCTTCGTGCTCGCTTGCGCCGCAGGCTTGGCGGCTGGCTTGGCGGCTGGCTTGGCGGCTGGCTTGGCTGCCGGTTTGGCTGCCGGTTTGGCGGCAACCTTCTTCGCGGTCACGGCTGCTGCGGGTTTCGCCACGGCAGCCTGAGTGGCTGAGGCGGCCGCCGGCTTGGCAGCGGCGTTTGCTTCCTGAGCTTTATTCTTTTCCTCGATCATCGCATTCTCCCTTATAAAAAAACCGTATAGCCAGTTTAGTACGTTCCGGACAATCAGAAAGTTAAACTTTTTTGACAGGTAAAATGGCGGTCGATAACGACTCACCAGGAGAAGCAGGCATGACCCAGGACGAACTCAAGCAGGCCGTGGCCCAGGCCGCCGCCGATTATGTGGCGGCGAATGCGCCGGCCGGCAGCATCATCGGCGTCGGCACCGGCTCGACGGCCAATTTCTTCATCGATGCCCTGGCCGCCCTGAAGGATCGCTACCCGACGGCCGTCGCCAGTTCCGAGGCGACGCGCAAGCGTCTGGAAGGGCATGGCATCCGCGTGCTCGATCTCAACGAGGTCGAAGAAATTCCCGTCTATGTCGATGGCGCGGACGAGATCGATGGCGGCCTGAACATGATCAAGGGCGGCGGCGGCGCGCTGACGCGCGAGAAAATCGTTGCCGCGGTGGCCAAGACCTTCGTCTGCATCTGCGATGCCTCGAAGCTGGTCGATACCATGGGCAAGTTTCCTTTGCCGGTCGAGGTGATCCCCATGGCCCGCGCCCAGGTTGCCCGCGAACTGACCTGCCTGGGCGGCAAGCCAGTGTTGCGCGCGGGCTTCGTTACCGACAACGGCAACGTCATCCTCGATGTGCACGGCCTGTCGATCAGCGACCCCAAGGGCCTGGAGGCGCAGATCAACCAGATCGTCGGCGTCGTCACCAACGGCCTGTTCGCCCTGCGCCCGGCCAACGTGCTGCTGCTCGGCACTGCCGAAGGTGTCCGCCGCATCGACTGAAACAACGACCGACGGCACGCCAGCCGTCATCCTGCTGTAACAACGGCGGCCTAGACTGATGTTCAGCGCATCTGTGGGGCCGCCGTTACTACTTGGGCCCGCGTTTGCCAAAGCAGTAGACCACCTGACAGCACGATCAGGACTCTCTCCCCTGGCCCGGCACTGCCGGGCATTTTTTTGTCCGGTTGCCGCCCACCGCTTCGCCTACAATATTCGGCTGTCCGCGCTCCCTGCCGCGCCACCCGCCGGCGCCATCCCGATGATTGCCTCACGCCTCGCCCTGCCCCGAATTGTCGCCGCCTGCCTGCTGATCCTGTGCAGCCTTGGCGCTCAGCCGGCACTTGGCGAAACTCGCGAACTGCGCGTCGGCATCTATGCCAATCCCCCCAAGCTGATGCTCGACCCGGCTGGTCAGCCAAGCGGCATTCTCGGCGAATTGCTCGGCGAAATCGCCCGCCAGGAGGGCTGGACGCTGGTTGCCGTCCCATGCCGCTGGCAGGAGTGCCTCAGCGCCCTCGGTGAGGGCAGCATCGACCTGCTGCCGGATGTCGCCCATACCGACGAGCGGGCGCGGACGCTCGCCTTTCACAAGACACCGGCGCTGCACGACTGGTCGAGCATCTACAACCGTCGGGAAGCACCGATCGTCTCCTACACCGACCTCGCCGGCAAACGCCTGGCAGTGCTCGAGGGCTCGATCCAGCAGGCCTACTTGGGCGAACTGCTGACCGGCTTCGGCATCCACACAGAACTGGTGCCGGTGGCTTCGCTACAGGCAGCATTTGAACAGGTGGCCGCCGGTACGGTTGATGGCGCCGTGGCCAATCGTTTCTACGGCGATACGAATGCGGCGACTTTCCAGCTCCACCAGTCCACGTTGATGTTCCAGCCGGCGCGGCTGTATTACGCAACACGCAAGGCAGCGAACAGTGAGGTTCAGGACATCATCGACGGCTATCTCGAGCGCTGGCAGGCGGAGGCCGACTCACCTTATTTCCGCATTGTCGGCCGCTGGATAGCCGCCCCGGCGCCGAGCGTAGTGCCGCGCGAGGTGTGGCTGGCCATCGGCGGACTCGGGCTGTTGCTGCTTCTGGCACTGGCCGGCAACACCCTGCTCCGCCGCCGCGTCGCCGAAAAGACCGAGGCACTGGCTAGCGGCCGCCAGGCGCTGGTGCATAGCGAGGCCCGTTACCGCGCACTGTTCGACAACCAGCACACGCCGATGCTGATCATCGATCCCGTCGACACCCAAGTGCTCGAGGTCAATCCGGCAGCCTGCAGCTTCTACGGCTGGCCGGCCGAGACCCTGTGCACCATGACCCTGCGCGATCTGGCAGCACTGCCGGCGACGGCAACAGCGGACGATTCCGACATCGGCCAGCTATTCAGCCGCCAGCGCATGGCCGACGGCCGCGAACGGGAGATCGAGGCCTTCTGGGGGCCGATCCGCATCGACGAGCGCGAACTGCTGTTTGCCATCGTCCACGACATCAGCGCCCGCAAGTCAGCCGAGGCGCAGCTGCGCAAGCTGTCGCAGGTCGTCGAACAAAGCCCGGCGAGCATTGTCATCACCGATCTGGCCGGCAATATCGAGTACGTCAATTCAGCCTTCGAGCAAGCGACCGGTTACGCGCAGAGCGAGGTCATCGGCCAGAATCCACGCGTGCTGCAATCAGGCAACACGAAAGCAGCCGTTTACCACGAGTTGTGGCTGACGCTGGGCCGCGGTGAGACCTGGAAGGGCGAGTTCGAGAATCGGCGCAAGGACGGCAGCGAATACACGGAACTTGCCATCGTCGCCCCGGTGCGTCGCGAGGATGGCGAAATCAGCCACTTCGTTGCCGTCAAGCAGGACATCACCGAGCAGAAACGGCTGCGGGCCGAAGTGGAAAACCAACGTCTCAGCCTTGAAGTTCAGGTGCGCCAGCGCACGACCGAGCTGCACCTGGCCATGGATCAGGCCGAGGCGGCCAATCAGGCGAAGAGCGCCTTCCTCGCCAACATGAGCCACGAGATCCGGACGCCGATGAATGCCATCCTCGGCATCACCCATCTGCTCGCCCGCGAGAATCCAACGCCGCAGCAGGCGGTCCGCCTGGGCAAGGTCAACGCCGCCGCGCAGCATCTTATGTCCGTGCTCAACGACATTCTCGACCTGTCGAAGATCGAGGCTGGGCGCCTGCAGATCGAGCACACCGATTTCCGGCTTGCCGACGTCCTCGACCATGTCGCCGGCCTGATCAACGAATCGGCGGTTGCCAAGGGACTGCGCGTCGATGTCGCGCCAGGCAACGTGCCGATCTCGCTGCACGGCGACCCGACCCGACTGCGCCAGGCCCTGCTCAATTACGCCAGCAATGCCGTCAAATTCACCGAGCAGGGTTGCATCCAGTTGAGCGCCGACCTGTTGACCGAGGGAAATGGCAGCCTGCTGGTCCGCTTCGCCGTCCAGGACACAGGCATCGGCATCGCCCACGAGACCATCCCCCAGTTGTTCAAGGCTTTCGAGCAGGCCGACCCGTCCACCACCCGCCGCTATGGCGGGACCGGCCTCGGGCTGGCCATCACCCGCCGCCTGGCGGAACTGATGGGCGGCGAAACCGGTGTGGATAGCGAGCCGGGTGTCGGTAGCTGCTTCTGGTTCACCGCCCGCCTGCAGCGCGGCAAGAGCAGCGTGACCGACAGCGAGCCGGTGGATCCACGCGCTACCGTGATTAAACAGCGCCCACAGCCGGCGCCCGCGCCGGCTGGCGACGAACAGGTGCTTGCTGCCTTGCGCCGCCTGCCTGACCTCGACGTCGACGCCGGCCTGCACGTCGTTCGTAACAAGCTCGGCCAGTATCTGCACTTGTTGTCGATGTTCAGCGAACTGCACGGCAACGACATTGACAGGGTGCGCGGTGCCCTGGCTAGCGGCGACCGGGAAAATGCCCGCATCGTCGCTCATTCGCTGAAAGGCGTTGCCGGCAATATCGGCGCCGGCGACCTGCGACAAGGCGCCGCCCGCCTGGAGGCAGCAATCAAGGAAGGGCAGCTGGAAAGCCAGCTGGAACCGACGCTCGGCGCCGTCGAGCAGCAACTGCAGGCGCTGCTTCAGGGCTTGGCCAAAGCCTTGCCCAAGCCCGAGCAGTCACCGGCCGAGATCGACTGGCCGCTGCTGCGCCAACTCCTCAATGAACTGGAAGAACTGCTCAGGATGGCCGACCTGGAAGCTTATCGGCGCGGCACCGAGCAGGCCGGAAAACTGCGCGCCGCGCTCGGCCCGGTCGGCGACAGACTGGTCGGCGAAATCGAAGCCTTCGCCTTCCCGGAAGCCCTGGAAACCATTATCGAGGCCCGCCGCACCTTCCCGACGCTGGCCAATCCCAGACCGGCGCCGGCAAGCGGCGCCGTCAATTCAGCTCAGTCCTTGGGCGGCACGTAACCCTGGATCTGGTCGGCGCCATCGCCGAAGAAATGCTTCTCGACCTGTTCGGACAGATACTTGCGATGCCGCGCATCGACCAGATTGAGCCGGTTCTCGTTGATGAGCATGGTCTGCATCTTGATCCATTGCTGCCATGCTTCCTTCGAAACGCTCTCGTAAATGCGCTGACCGAGGGCGCCCGGATAGGGAGGAAAGTCGAGACCTTCAGCCTCGCGGCCGAGCTTGATGCAATTGACGGTACGTGCCATGTGTTGCTCCGTATGGGGGTTGATGGCGGGAATTATAAGGTCTTGCACGGACTTGAGCGCCCCCGGCGCCTCAACGAACAGGGCGAGCGCCACCCAGACCGCCGTGCGCTTCCTCGGCGCTGGCGTAGAGCTGCGCTGCCAGTTGCCGGCCAGCGAAGGCCTGGCCAAGCTTGACCCGAAGGAAGGCGCTCGAGGTGTAGCGGGTGACGTCGTGATAGTAGGCCTCGACGATGTCGCGAACCATCGCCGCATAGGCGTCGGCCAGCTCCGGGACAATGTTGAAGCGATCGTAATTGACGATGGCGTAGACCTTGTGGCCGAGCGCTTGCAGGCGCTCATCAACGGCGGCACGGATGCGCGTGATATCGCTTTCGCTGCGCACGGAAAGGCCGGCGAAATCGACGAAAAATAAGTTCTGCCCGGCATCGAAGGAAAGGCGCTCACTGAGCGGCCGTTCGAGCATTTCCGGACGGATGCTCATCGGCGCTTCGGCGAAGATGCGGGGGTCCATCAGTTTCGGTTCGCCGCGCAGCAACGGGCGGAAAGCCATTTTGTCGAGGATGTCGCGCTGCAAATCGACGCCGGGAGCGATCTCGGTCAGTTCCAGTCCCTCTGCGGTCAGCTGGAAGACGCAGCGCTCGGTGATGTAGACCACGTCCTTGCCCCACTTGGCAGCCTGCGGGCCGCTGAAGGTGCGGTGTTCGACCTCGTCGACGAACTTGGTGGCGCCGCCGTCCTCGAGAATGCGCAGTTGGCCGTCGGCGATGGCGACTTCGAGATTGCCGGCGGTGAAGGTGCCGACGAAAACGACTTTCTTGGCGTTCTGCGAGATGTTGATGAAGCCGCCGGCGCCGGCCAGGCGCGGGCCGAACTTGGAAACGTTGAGATTGCCCTGGCGGTCGGCCTGGGCCAGACCGAGAAACGCGATGTCGAGGCCGCCGCCGTCGTAGAAGTCGAACTGGCTGGGCTGGTCGATAATCGCCTGGGTGTTGGTGGCGGCGCCGAAATTCAGGCCGCCGGCCGGAATGCCGCCGATGACGCCAGGTTCGGCGGTGAGCGTCAGCAGGTCGATGATATGTTCCTCGGCGGCGACGTTGGCGACGCCTTCGGGCATGCCGATGCCGAGATTGACCACGGCGTTGGCGCGCAGTTCGAGCGCCGCCCGGCGGGCGATGATCTTGCGCTCGCTCATCACCATCGGGGCAATCGCCGACATCGGCACCTTGATCTCGCCGGCGAAGGCCGGGCTGTACTGCTCGATGAAGGTCTGCATGTGGTATTCGGGCTTCTCGGCGACCACCACGCAATCGACCAGGATGCCGGGAATCTTCACCTGGCGCGGGTTAAGCGTACCGCGCTCGGCGATGCGCTCGACCTGGGCGATGACGATGCCGCCGGAGTTGCGCGCCGCCATGGCGATGGCCAGGGCCTCCAGGGTCAACGCCTCCTTCTCCATGGTGATGTTGCCATCCGGATCGGCGGTGGTGCCGCGGATGATACCGACGTGGATCGGAAAGGCCTTGTAGAACAGGTATTCCTCACCGTCGATGTCCATCAGGCGGACGACGTCTTTCGTCGTCATTTCATTCAGCTTGCCGCCGCCGAAACGCGGATCGACGAAGGTACCCAGCCCGACGCGGGTGATGGTCCCGGGCTTGCCGGCGGCGATGTCGCGGAACAGATGGGCGATCACCCCCTGCGGCAGGTTGTAGGCCTCGATGCGATTGCTCACCGCCAGTTGTTGCAGCTTCGGCACCAATCCCCAGTGGCCGCCGAGCACCCGGCCGACCAGGCCGTCGTGGCCAAGATGGTTGAGGCCGCGTTCCTTGCCATCGCCCTGACCGGCAGCATAGACCAGCGTCAGGTTGCGCGGACTGCCGAGGCCATGCACATCGTCGGCCGCCGCCTTGAGGAAACGCTGCTCGAGGGCGACGGCGATATTCTCGGCAAAGCCGATGCCGACGAAGCCGCCGGTGGCGACGGTGTCACCGTCCTTGATCAGGCGGACGGCATCGCGGGCGGAGACGACCTTGCCGGCGTCGGAATGGGATTGCATGGCGGGCATCAAACTTCTTTCAATGGGTTAGTTGGCAAGCGCCGCTTCAATTTCGGCGAAGGTCTTCGGCAGGTCGAAGCCGAGCACCGGCACACCGAGCTGGCGGCCGATCTGGGTGGCCGAGAAGATGCCGCGGACGCGCGGCTGGCCACTGGCCTGGTCGACGTCTTCAACCAGGATGTGCTGCCGTCCGATTTCCTTCAGCGCATTGAAGATGTCGCTGACGCGGGCATTCATGACCTCGGTCAGGTACAGGGTATCGATGGCCCCGATTTTCACCATCAGGTCGGCCACCGCCAGATCCTCGCGCCGGCCACCACGCGCCTGCAACAGTTGCAACGGCTTCTCGCCGAGGATGTCACGGGCGGTGATCAGGCCGAGCACCTGCTCGTCGTGGCCGGTAACCATCAGCAGGCGAACGCCGCGCGAGATCATGCGGGCATTGGCCTCGCCGAGCGAGGCGCTGGCGGCAACGGTAACGGCCGGCACACGGGAAAAATCGGTCATCGCCTCTATGGCCGACGAATCGCCGCTGACCTGGTTGAAACCGGAAGCACACAGGACAGCATGGGTGGACAGCTGGTGCGTCTGCACCTTGACGGAAAGGCTCATGTCTATCTCCTCTGGTTGTTGTTGTCTTCACTCAGCCGGCACGAACCGACGGCAGCGGTTGGCCGTCCGCCGAGTATTCGGCGATTCGCGGCACTTGGCAATAGCTCGCGGGAAAACCCTGATGCTGACAAATCAAGCGCTTGCACCAGGGCCCGGCCCCCGACCAAGCGTCCTATACTGCTGCCACACCGTCGTAACATGAGGAATGCACAATGCCGGACTTTTCCGGAGACAAGAACATGGATCTGCTGTTGTGGCGTCACGCCGAAGCCGAAGATGGCGATGACGACCTGAAGCGCCGCCTGAGCGAGCGCGGCGAGCGCCAGGCGAAAACCATGGCTGCCTGGATTCGGCAGCATCAGCCGAAAGATCTGCGGATCGTCGTCAGCCCGTCAATTCGCACCCAGCAGACGGCCCAGGCGCTGCAACTGCCCTTCGAAACCCACCGCAAGATCGGCCCCGAGGCCTGCGTCTCCGAACTGATTGCCGCCTCCGGCTGGCCGCAGGCTTCCGGCGCCGTGCTCATCGTTGGCCACCAACCCTCGCTAGGGCGCCTGGCAGCGCTGCTGCTAGCCGGTCACGAGGCCGAATGGAGCATCAAGAAGGGTGCCCTGTGGTGGCTCTCCAACCGCGTCCGACGCGGCGAGACGCAGACGGTGCTACGGGCGATGATCCCCGTCGAAATGCTCGACGAAAAAATGGCGAAGTAAGGCGATGGCAAGCAGCAAAGTGGGAACCCCCTACGCTGCCACCGGGAAGACTATTTGCTGCTGAAGGTGAATTGGTATCCGGCCGCCACGACCCGGTCACCGCTGCGCAAGGGAGCGGCGTTGGCAACCAGCGGCCGGCCATTGACGTGCGGCTGCTTCCGCCCCTCGACGTGATAGAGGAAATAGCCCTGCGGACGCCGGGTGAACAGGACCAATTGTTCGCCGGGGGTGCCGAAGGTGGTGACCACGCGCTCCAGGAAAATGCGTTCACCAACCTGATTGAATCCGCTTTCGCAGGCCTCGATCGTGACATAGCCCTCGGCAAGACGTACCTTGGGAGGCTGCATGGCGGGAACGGCGAAAAGAGGGGCGCCTTCAGCAGCTCCCGGCTCACGCGGGATTACTTGAATCAGCATGGTGCGCTCGAGGTCAATATCGGCAGCCATCCGTGTATTCACGTAAGCCAGTTGATACGAGCCAAAGTTGATGACATCACGGTTTTGCAGGATCTGTCTGCTGAGCGCCTGGCCATTGATGAGCGTGCCGCCATCGCCCTGCAGATTCTCGGCAATATGATCTTCGCCAATGCTGATGACGCGCAGGTGTTCTGGGCTCAGCGCCGGGTCCGGCACCACGACATCGTTTTCCGGGCCACTACCGACCGTGATGCTTTCCTTGTCCAGGAAGTGCTGGTCGAGAACCTTCCCATCCTTTGTCAGTACCAACTTGGCCACGATCACTTCCCTCCAGTCAGTCGTGCCAGCAGGCGGGCAAACCAACCCTGGCGGCCCACATCAGTGGCCTCATGCACACGCACCAGCACTACCGAGACGTTGTCATAGCCGCCATTGTCACAAGCCAGCTGCACGAGCTGGGAAGCTGCCAGCGGCAGGTTGGTCTTCAGCGAATCGACGACGAGTTCGATATCGGTCGTTTCGACCAGATCGCTGAGACCATCCGTACACAGCAGGAAAACGTCGCCCGCGCGAACACTTTCTTCGTTCAGATGAACGGAAACCGTATCGGCCGCACCCAGCGCCTGGGTTACGAGATGGCGATTATGCGAACGGCGCGTATCTTCGGCGGCGATCAGCCCGCGCTCCACCTGATCACTAAGCAGCGAATCATCGCGGGTCAGCACCTGCAGGCAGCCTCCGCGCAGACGGTAGATGCGGGAATCGCCGACATGCAGAAGGGCGACCCGCTGACCGTAAAAGAGCGCCAGGGCAAGGGTTGTTCCCATGCCCTGACGTTCAGCCTGCCGGGCTGCCGCAGCGCGAATCTCAAGGTTTGCTTCGCCAACAATCTGCTCGGCAAACTGCAGCGGCATCGGTTGCTCCGTTCCCGCCAGGAATTTCTGCATGCGGATGCGCAAGCGCTTGAGCACGACATCGATAGCCAAACGACTGGCAACCTCACCCGAACGGTGCCCACCAATCCCGTCCGCGACGACTGCGATACCGAACTCGTGATCAGCGCCCACTGCATCCTCATTCTGCGCGCGAACCTTGCCTTTATCCGACAAGCACGTCATTTCCAAGCGAAAGGTTATTTTTCTCAAAATACTTTGCCGATGGGCCAATGATTACTGATCGTCATAGTCTACAACATTGTCTTCGCAATTCCTTGACAGCCAAAGCCAGAGAATCCACCATCGACCGCGGCAGTGCGCATAGTCCCTGCTGCACATCGAAATCCGCACGCCCAATATCATGTCCATCGCCCAACTCGGCCGTTTCAAGATCACCGGAATCCTAGGCAAGGGCGCCATGGGAACGGTATATCGCGCCCACGATCCCTTGATTGACCGGACAGTGGCTATCAAGACGATCGGCTGTGCCGGCCTGTCGCCAGAAGAGACGAAAGCCTTCGAGGAACGCTTCTACTGCGAAGCCAAATCGGCCGGGCGGCTCAGTCACCCCAACATTGTCACCATCCATGATGCTGGCCGCACCGAAGATCTCGCCTACATCGCAATGGAGTTCCTCAACGGACGCACCCTTCAGGAGATTCTTGAGGCCGGTGTCGCCCTGCCGCCTGAACGTTGCGCCGAAATTGCCGCCAGAATTGCCGACGGACTGGCTTTTGCCCACGCCAACGACGTTATCCATCGCGACATCAAACCGGCCAACATCATGGTTTTCGATGATGGTCGGGTAAAGATCGCCGATTTCGGTGTGGCAAGTATCCCGGCGGGGGCGCAGACAGTGGACGGAATGGCCTTTGGCTCGCCGAAGTACATGTCCCCGGAACAAATCAACGGCCTGCGCGCGGATGGCCGTTCCGATATATTTTCGCTGGGCGGCGTCCTCTACGAAATGCTGACGGGACGGCCCGCCTTCAGCGGCGACAACCTGAACGCCATTTTGTATCAGGTGCTCAATAGCGCGCCGCCCTTGCCCTCCAGCTTCAATGCACAGATACCCCACGGCTTCGACCGCATTGTGGCCCGGGCATTGGCAAAAGATCCAGACAAGCGTTATCAGAATGCCACCCAGATGGCGAAAGCTTTGCGCCGGGAGCGGCATGTCGTGCGGTCGGCGCAAAAGGATCGGGTGGTCAACGACCCATCGGCAACAAGCACGGGCAAGGATGTGGGCCTTGCCACGTCGGCGAGCAAAACTCGGGCAGAAGCCGGTGGTTTTTCCCGCTTCCTTCGCTTCGGCTTGCCAACGCTGGTCGTTGCCGGCATCGCCGTCGGCTCCGTATTGTATTTTTCCGACGAGCCGGCGCCTGCAGCCACTCCTTCGCAGAGCATTGACAGCGCGCAGCCCGTTGCCGACATTGCCGCCCCACCAGCCGTCTCACCACCCCTCCAGACTACGGAAGCGCCAGTTACCGCAACGCCTGAAGTACCGGCACAACCGGTCGCCACGACAACGAATGAAGATGCAGCCCCGCCACCAGCCAGCGGGACCGTCCGGCTTGCCATCGCCCCCTGGGGCGAGATTCACGTGAATGGCAAAATGCGCGGCGTATCGCCACCACTCAACGAACTTCGCTTACCGCCCGGCAAGTACAAGATCGAAATCCGCAATAGCAGTTTTACCCCCTACCGACGTCAGGTAGATATAACCGCCAGCACCACGCTGCGCATCAAGCACAAATTCGAATGACACGGAACTTGAACCCTTTTGCGATGACTTCAACCCATTGTCTGCGCCACCTGCTCTGCCGACTCACCTTGGCCTTGATTTGCTCCGCCTGTGCCCAGCTTCCCGCTACAGCGCCCCCCCCGCCCACCGATAGCGCTGCCGCGCCGGCCGAATCCCCTTCGCCACCGATAGAATCCAGCAAGGCACAACTGGCGCTGGCGGCCGGCATTGCTGATTACGAGAACGGCAGCTACAAATTGGCTGCCCGCCAGATTCAGTCAGCTTTGGCACTCAACCTTCCAGATGCGCAAAGCAGGGCGCAAGCGCACAAATACCTGGCTTTCATGCACTGCGTCGGTGGTCGTTCGCGCCTATGCCGCGAAGAATTCGGCAAGGCCATTGATGCCGATAACAATTTCGACCTGACGCCGGCGGAGGCTGGACACCCTACATGGGGCCCGGTATTCCGCAAACTGAAGGCGAGCAGTAACCCATCCGGAGAGAAACATGGTCACCCGAAAAAAAAATGATGCCCCGCGAACGGCCGCCACCGCTTCGGTCAAGCCCAGCGTCGAGAGCAGTTCCGCCAAGCCACGCGCTCCCCGCCGGCGCCAAGTCAGCCGCGGCGACGTGCCACCGGTGCTGAGCGCCCCCGGCATCGAAAACTTTGCCGTCGGTGCCGCCACCGAGGGCGCCCGGACGACCAAACTCGGCGCCCTGCAGGACGTGCTTGCCGGCGTCCCGGCTGAAGAGTCCGTCGCCCTGCTCAAGGGCCTGCTGCGCCAGCAGCGCGTCGCGGCCGACAGCGTCGCCATCAACCCGGACGAGGAACTGGCTGCCGACTGGCGCCAGGGCGGCTACCCGTACAAAAACCTGATGCAGCGACGCAATTACGAACGGCAGAAGTACCGCCTGCAGGTCGAGTTGCTGAAACTGCAGGCCTGGGTCAAGGAAACCGGGCAGAAGGTGGTCATCCTCTTCGAAGGCCGCGATGCGGCCGGCAAGGGCGGCACCATCAAGCGCTTCATGGAACACCTGAATCCACGGGGGGCGCGCGTGGTTGCCCTGGAAAAACCCTCGGAAATCGAGCGCGGCCAGTGGTATTTCCAGCGCTACGTGCAGCACCTGCCGACCAACGGCGAGATCGTGCTCTTCGACCGCTCCTGGTACAACCGCGCCGGCGTCGAACGGGTGATGGGCTTCTGCACCGACTTCGAGTATTCCGAATTTGTCCGTCAGGCACCCGAGTTCGAACGCATGCTCGCACGCAACGGCACGCACCTGATCAAGTTCTGGTTCTCGGTCAGCCGCGATGAGCAGCGCCGGCGGTTTGGCGAGCGCAAGGTGCATCCGCTCAAGCAGTGGAAGCTGTCACCCATCGACATGGCCTCGCTCGACAAGTGGGGCGACTACACCAAGGCCAAGGAAGCGATGTTCTTCCACACCGACACCGCCGACGCGCCGTGGACGGTGATCAAGTCGAACTGCAAGAAGCGCGCACGGCTCAATGCCATGCGCTACGTGCTGCACAAGCTGCCGTACACCAACAAGGACACGGCCCGCATCGGCAATCTCGATCCGCTGATCGTCGGCCGCGCCAATGTGGTGTTCGAGCGCGGCGAACACCAGGGCGTACCGATCCTTTAACTGACCACGTAGGCGGCGCTGCCGGTTGCGATCAGCAGGCCGTCTTCATTTTCCAGGGTCATCTGCACCGAGCCGATACGGCCACCGAGACGGGTAATCCGGCCGGTGGCCGTAAACGTCTGGCCGATGCCCTGGTGCAGGTAATCAGCCCGCAGATCGATGGTGCCGATGCGGCCGAAGCGGTGACCGACCTGCTCCGCCGTCTCGCTGTTGAATTTTTCGGCAATGCCGACGGTGACTGCAAAGCCGCCGACCGTGTCGAGAGCGGCAGCAATCACACCGCCGTGCAGGCGGCCGTGCAGGTAGTGGCCGATCAGTTCCGGGCGCATGTCGAAGGCCAGTTGCGGTGCCTCGGGGGCGAAGGTGACGACGCGCAGGCCGAGCACTTCGTTGAAGCGCAGGCGGTGTTCAAAAACATCGCGCAGCATGGATTCGAGGCGGCGTTGCTCGGCGGCCGAGCGGCGGTTCTGGGGCGAACTGGGAGTCATGGCATTCACGAAGATAGGGGCGAAACGAACTGCTTCAGCCGGCACGGACGATTCTAGACCATACGTGGCGGTATGGAGCAAGGGCTGATCGCGCGATCGTCGGCTGCTGCTATTGACGTGGGCACCGACCCGGTGGCCCAATTGGCCGAAGCCAGTGCTTTGGCTATCATCACGATCAGACTTTGCGAAAGAGGACTAGCCATGGATGTCGCAGGTGCGCTGCAAACCATCACCACGGATGCCGAGCGCGGCAACATGGTTTTTCCCACCCATGCCGAGATCGCCCTGCGCGTCCGGCGCCTGATCGACGATCCCGATTGCTCGATCGAACAGTTGAGCAAGCTGATCTCGGCCGAGCCGCTGCTCGCCGCCCGCGTCGTCGCCATCGCCAACTCGGTGGCCTACAACCTCTCGGGCCGAACCACCACGGATCTGCGCAGCGCCATCTCGCGGCTCGGTTTCAATACCTTGCGCACGCTGGCCGTCGCCGTCGTCGTCGGCCAGATGCAGGGACTGGCGCAGACACCGGAACATCGCGCCATAGCCGCCCGACTGTGGGAGCACACGGCCCATGTCGCCGCCCTGGCCCGCGTCATCGCCCGCCGCATCACGCATCAGGACCCCGAGGCTGCCTTCTTCGCCGGCATCGTCCATGAGGTCGGCGGCTTCTACCTGATCGCCCGCGCCGCGGCTTTCCCCGGCCTGCTCGAGAGCGATCTGGATAGCTGGATCGGTGACCGCGAGGCCCAGGTCGGCCGCTGCGTGCTACGCGCTCTGGAAGTTCCCGAATCCGTACAGGAAGCCATGGAAACGCTGTGGGGCGGTTATCTGGCCATGCCGGCCGAGTCGCTCGGCGACACCCTGCTGCTGGCCGGTCGCCTGACCACCATCGAATCGCCGCTGGCCGAACTCTCCGGACTCGGCCGCCAGGGTGTCGAGGCGGATATCGACCTGCTGGTGGACGGTGAGGAACTCAGCAGCATCCTCGCCGACTCCGCCGAAGAAGTCGCTTCGCTGATCGCCGCCCTCAAGGGCTGAGGCAGACCGGGAAGCCACGGTCGGCCTGCTAGCGCAAGGCATTCGTTATTTATTGCCGGATACCCCTGGACGATGTGGGGTATTCTCTAAGCGTCCGGCTCATCATCCGACCGTGCCGTCCCATGACTGCTGCAACCCTTCGTTCCCCCGCCTCACCCGAACCCACGCGCCGCGACTCGCTGACGCGCTGGCTGGCGGCCACGTTGCTGGCTTTCTGCCTCGCCCTGGCCAGCACGCAGGCCGCCCGCGCCGACGATGTGCGCATCGGCGTGCTGGCGATGCGCGGCGCCGAACGGGCACTGAACGACTGGCAGCCGATGGCCGACTACCTCGCCCGCCAGCTGCCGCAGCACCGCTTCGCCATCGTCCCGCTGGCCTTCGACGACATCCATCTCGCCGTGCGCCAGCGACGCATCGACTTCGTGCTGGCCAACTCGGCCTATTACGTCGAACTCGAGATGCTCTATCGCGCAACGCCGGTCGTCACGTTGCGCACGCGGGAGCCGACCGGTGACGAAACGAGCGCTTTCGGCGGCGTCATTTTCACCCGCGCCGACCGCCGCGACGTGCGCAGCATCGCGGATCTGCGCGGCAAGCCCTTCGCCGCCGTCGATGCCGGCTCCTTCGGCGGCTGGCACGCGGGCTGGCGCGAACTGCTGCACCAAGGCATCGATCCCGAGCGCCATCTCGAGCGCGTCGACTTCCGCGGCACCCACGACGCAGTGGTGCTGGCTGTGCGTGACGGGCAGGTTGCCGCGGGTACGGCCCGCACCGGCACCCTGGAAAGCATGGCGCGCGAAGGCAGCATCGTGCTGTCGGACTTCCACGTACTCGCCGAACGGCGGGTCGAGCATTTTCCCTTCCTGCTCAGCACCGCCCTCTATCCGGAGTGGCCGCTGGCGCGGCTCGCCGGCGTTCCCGAAGCGCTCGCGGTGGACGTCGCGGTCGCCCTGCTGCAAATGCCGCAAGACGTCTCCACGGCGCCGACCGGGCAGGCCGGCTGGTCGCTGCCGCTCAACTATCAGCCGGTGCACGATGCGCTCCGGGAACTGCGCATCGGCCCCTACCGCCATCTGCGCCAGGTCAGCCCGGCCGAGGTGCTGCGCCAGTATTGGCCACATGCCACCGCCGCGCTGCTGGCGCTGCTGCTCGCCCTCGGCGCCAGCGCCCGCTTCGGGCGCCTGAACCGGCGCCTGCGCGTACAGCAGGGGGAGCTGGAGCAACTGAACGCCTCACTCGAGCAGCGCGTGGCCGAGCGTACCGAACGCGTGGAGACCCTGCTGCAGCGCGAACAACACTTGCGCGGCATCGTCGAGACGGTCGCCGACGTCAATCAGATCATCATCACCTCCGACGCCCCGGCAGACATGCTGACGGCCAGCTGCGACCGTCTCGCCGCCCATCGCGACTACCGCTTCGCCTGGGCCGCCCTCGCCCACGACGGCCGGCTGGAGAGCACGGCGCGCTCGTACGGCAGTGCCGAACTCATCGCCCACGCCGCGACGCCGGCGGGCAACGACACCGCCGCCCGCGCCTTCCGCGACAACTGCAGCGCGGTCAGCAGCAGCGAGGCCGGCACCGCGGTCGCCGCCCTGCCCCTGCGGGCCGATGCATTCGCTGCGGCGGACGGCGTGCTGTGCGTCGTCACCGCCCACGCCGCCGGCTTCGACACCGAGGAGATGGCGATGCTGGAACAGCTGGCCGGCGACCTCGGCTTCGCGCTGCACGCCTTCACTCAGCGGGCCGAAGCCACCCGCTTGCAGCAGGAGCGCATCAGCAACTACGAGGAGACGATCCTCTCCTTCGTCGACATGATCGAGAAGCGCGACACCTACACCGCCGGCCATACGCGGCGCGTGGCCGAGTACTGCGCGCTGATCGGCCAGCGCCTGGAGCTGAGCGCCGACGACATGGCCTGCCTGACGCATGCCGCGACGCTGCACGACATCGGCAAGATCGTGATTCCGGACGCAGTCCTGCTCAAACCCGGACGCCTGACGCCGCTCGAATACGAGCTCATCAAACAGCACGTCACCGTCGGCTATGAAACGCTGGCCAGCATCGCCACCTACCGCCAGCTGGCCGAGGTGATGCGCCATCACCACGAGTGGATCGACGGCAGCGGCTACCCGGCGCGGCTGAAAGGCGAGGCGATTCCCTTCCTGTCACGCATCATGGCGGTCGCCGACGCCTTTGACGCGATGACCTCGAACCGCATCTACAAGCCGCGCAAGAGCGTCAATGAAGCGCTGGCCGAATTGCGCTCGCTCGCCGGCATCCACTATGACCCGCACGTGATCGACGCCGCGCTCGAGGCGCTCGCCGACATCGTCCCGCCCACCAGTGAAGACCCAATGCCAAAGACGGCGCTCGAGCGCCAGCGCTTCGCCTACTTCTTCAACGATCCGCTCACCGGCGTCTTCAACGGCGCCTATCTCGAATTCGTGCTGCGCAATACGCCGGCGCCATACCCGCGCAGCGCCTGTCTCGTGTTGCTGCGCCACGTCTCCGCCTATAACGCCCTGCACGGCTGGGACAGCGGCGACCGCCTGCTGCGCGAGGTGGCTACCGAGCTGAGCACGGCCTGTCCGCAAGCCCTGGTCTTCCGCATCATGGGCGACGACTTCCTGGTGCTGGGCGAGACCAGCGACAGCCTCGATGCCAGCCGCCTCGACGTCGCGCCACCACTCGCCGGCACCCCGGTGCGCGCCGAGATGCATCGCATCGAGCTCGGTGACCACCACTTCGACGACGTACACAGCCTCGTCGCCGCGCTGGAGGGGAAGGCTGCACCGCGCCACGCCGCGGTGGCCGCCCAGCCCTACTGACGGCCTGGCGCCGCAGCGAACAGGCTTCACCGGCCCGCTGGAGATCGCGTTCGCCGCCCCCCTCGATGAACGGCATCTGATCGCGCGATAGATCAGCGTGCGCTTGGTCCGTGGCGTAATTCGTTGGCTCACATGACATATGTGCGTTAGTAAACAGACGGCGCGCGAGCCCTGCCGGCACTCTGCCTCGAACGCCAACTTCGAGATGCCAGCATGATAAAGAATGGATTTTTACCGCTTGCCCTACTGGCATTGAGTCAAAGCCTGTTGGCACAGCAACTTCCCGGTGCCGGCGGGCAAATGCAGCAGATTCCACCCATGCCCAGCCCGCCAAAGACGGCGCCCGAGATTGAGGTCAAGCCTGCCCAGGAGAGTGCCGTCGCCGCGCCTGACACCGCCACGCTGACCGTCCAGCGTCTGACGGTGACGGGGGCGCAGAGCTATTCAGAAGCAGACCTGCTCGCCGTCACCGAATTCACGCCGGGCAGCGAGCTGACGCTTTCCCAACTGCGTGCCATGGCCGCAAAAATTACCTCCCACTACCAGCGCAACGGTTTTTTTTTGGCGCAAGCCTATCTGCCCGCGCAAGACATCAAAGATGGCATCGTCACCATTGCTGTGATTGAGGGCCGCTACGGCCAGATCACGCTCGACAACCAGGCCCCGGTGTCCACGGCACTGGCCAACAACCTTCTGGGCGGCCTCAATCCTGGCGATCCGGTCACCTCGGCGCCACTGGAGAGCCGTTTGCTGCTGCTCTCCGACCTGCCCGGCGTGGTCGTCAGATCGACCCTGGTGCCAGGGACGGCGGCCGGCACCTCCGACCTGCGCGTTGGCCTGGCGCCCGGACGGCGCCTCACCGGCAGTATCGATGCCGATAATGCGGGCAATCGTTACACCGGCGAGTACCGGCTCGGTGCCTCGGTCTATTTCAATGAGCCTCTGGGCCTGGGCGACGTCGCCTCGCTGCGCGTGTTGACCTCGGGTTCCGGCTTGAACTATGGCCGCGCCGCCTACCAGCTGCAATTGGGCAAAGCTACCGCCGGGGTTGCCTACAGCTACCTGAACTATGAACTGGGCAAAGAATTCAAAAGTCTGGATGCCCACGGTACGGCACAGATCGTCAGTCTCTATGGTCGCTACCCGCTGATTCGCACGCGCAATAACAACCTCTATGCCGGCCTATCCCTGGAGAACAAGAAATATGAGGACCGGGTGGACACGACCGGAGCAGTTTCCGACAAGCGCGCCAACGTGCTGACGGCCAGCTTGAATGGTGATTGGCGCGACAATTTTGGCGGCGGCGGTGCGAACAGCTATTTACTTGCCTGGGGGGCCGGCAAAATTGACCTGCAAACGCCTGTGGTACGGTCGATTGACGCGGCGACGGCGCGAAGCAACGGGAATTTCCACAAGCTCGCGTTCAGTGCCGCGAGGCTGCAGCGCGTGACCGATAGCGTCTCGTTTTCGGCGGCCATCAGCGGCCAGTGGGCATCGAAGAACCTGGACGTTTCCGAGAAGATGGAACTCGGTGGCATGTATGGCGTGCGCGCTTATCCGGAAGGTGAAGCCTATGCGGATAGAGGCTACCTGTTGAATCTGGAAGCCCGGCTGCAATTGCCCAAATTCTCACAAAGCCTGCCAGGGCAAATGCAGTTGATCGGTTTCGTCGATACCGGCACCGTCACCCTGCACAAAAACCCCTGGGCCTCCGGCAAAAACACCCGAACGCTCAGCGGTGCAGGCGTTGGCGTCAATTGGTATGAGACCAACAACTTCATGGTGCGGGCGTACTACGCCTTCAAGCTGGGCAATGAAGACGCCACCTCAGCTCCCGACAAGTCGGGCCGTTTCTGGATCCAGCTCATCAAGTATTTCTGAGTCGACTGAGCTGCATCCAGCCTGACGCCTTGCCGATTAAAGAATCTGGAGTGCCTCATGAACCGTACTTACCGATCAATCTGGAACGAGCAGACCAGTGCCTTTGTCGCCGTGCCCGAGAACGCCAGCAGTGCTGGCAAAAAAACCTCTTCGTGCCGAACCGCTCCGGGCGGCGGTGATCGCTTTGCCCTGAAAGCGCTGACCTTGTTGATGCTGCTGGCCATGGGCAGCAGCGTTCAGGCCTTGCCCACCGGCGGCGTGGTGGCCGCCGGAAATGCCAGCATCAGCACGGGTGCCCGCACCACCACCATCAACCAGACTACGCAGAACGCCGCAATCAATTGGCAGAGCTTCAGCATCGGCAGCACAGAAACCGTGCGCATTGTGCAGCCCAACAACAACTCGGTCATGCTCAATCGGGTACTGGGCTCTGATCCGTCCAGCATTCTTGGCACCCTGTCGGCCAACGGCAAGGTGTTTCTGGTGAATCCGAACGGCATCCTGTTCGGCCCGGGGGCCTCGGTCAATGTCGGCGGGCTGGTGGCGTCCACGCTCAATATCCAGGACAGTGATTTCATGGCCGGGCGCTACAAGTTTGTCGGTGCGGGCGGGGAGGTTCGCAATCGGGGCACGATCAATGCGGACGGCGGCTTTGTCGCATTGCTCGGGGCCAAGGTCAGCAACGACGGCAACATTGTGGCCAGGCTGGGCACGGTCGCACTGGCGGCAGGCAACGCCATTACCCTGGATGTGGCTGGCGACGGTCTGCTCAATATCACGGTGGATCAAGGCGCGGTGAATGCGCTGGCCCAAAACGGCGGCCTGATCCAGGCCGACGGCGGCCAAGTGCTGTTGACCGCGCAGTCGGCCGGCAGCCTGTTGCCAAGCGCCGTCAACAACACCGGCGTGATTCAGGCGCAGACTCTTGTCACCGGTGAAAACGGCAGCATCATGCTGATGGGCGACATGCGGAGCGGCACGGTGAATGTGGGTGGCACGCTGGATGCCTCGGCTCCCAATGGCGGCAACGGCGGCTTCATCGAAACGTCAGCGGCGCATGTGAAGATCGCCAGCGACGCCAACATCACCACAGACGCCCCGGCGGGGGTGACGGGCACCTGGTTGATCGATCCGGTTGACTTCAATATTCAAGCCATCGGCGGCGACATTACCGGCGTGGACCTTACCGCCCTGCTGGTCAATAACAACGTCACCATCAGCACCATGGTCACTGGAACCAACACAGCGACGACATTTTTTGCTGCACCAGGCCAGGGCGATATCAACGTCAATGACGCGATCGGCACAGGAGCTTCGTGGACCGCCGTGGGCAATGCGACAACGCTGACCTTGATGGCAGCGCGCGACGTGAACATCAATAACGCAATTTCAGCGACCAACGGCAATCTCGTCGTCTGTTGCGGCCAGGATGTGAACGTCAGAGCGGCCATCACGACGACCAATGGCAGCGTCTCATTGAGTGCCGGGCGCGACGTCACCTTGTTCGCCGGCTCGGCCATGACAACGACCAATGGCAACATTCAGTTGTGCGCAGGTCGCGATGTCATCGTGGATTCGAAAATCACTTTGACCAATAGCGGCAGTATTGCCGATCAGAGCCTGGGCCTGCCACTCGGCTTGACACTGATTGCCGGGGCCAATGGTTCTGGACCGGGGGTTGCCAGCGGCAGTGTCTATCTTCCGGGCCCTGCGGATCCTCTCAGGCCGAGCGTCACGAGATCGGAGGCTCCGGCCACCGATATCGCCATTTATTACAACCCGACGTCGTACGCCACGCCAACCAATTACTCGACCAACTTCATCACGGTCGGAGCGGTGACGCTGACGCAATACATGCTGGTCTACCCCGGCGTGACGGACAAGACGTTCAACGGCGATACGACGGCAACCCTGTCGGGATTCAAGAGCACCGCCCTCTCCGGCTTAGTCCCGGGAACCGTGACGTTGCTTGCAGGTCCCGGCGCCACTGCCAATTTCGATAGCGCAGCGGTCGGAACCGACAAGACCGTCACCTTCAGTGGTTATAGCCTGGCGCAAGACCCCATCGTGGCTGGCGGAAACGCCGCCAACTATGCCCTTCCGGTGGACTGCTGTGCGTCTGTTGGCGGGAAAACAGCCGGCAATATCATCGCGGCGGTGGTTGAGCCGCTACCAACAGGGACGGAAGCTATTGAAACTAACGACGCATTCGATGTCGAACACGGCCTAGCGTCGCCTTCTTCCCTGGTGGCTGCGCCCACCTGGGTTCCCACGGTGGAGCATGCCACCACGCCTCCCCAATTGCTGGCGCTGGCGCCGCCGCCGGTGATGCCAGAGCCAGCGCCAGCGCCAGCGCCGGTGCTGGCGCCGGTTCAGGCACCGCCTGCAGCTTATGTGGCGCCCCGTCGGCTACGTAAGCAAGACCGCAACTGAGCAAAGACGACAGCGATACATGAGTGAAGAAGGAACGAGGAGCAGGCGTTTGATCACACGGATACCAAGGAAAGGCTTTCGCCTGGGCTTACTGGCGGCCAGTGTCAGCGCCTTTCCTGCTTTTGCGGCAGGGCCGGCGGTGCTACCCGCCGCAGTGGGCTCCAAGACGATGGCCCTGGAAGTGGGGGCTGTCCGGCGAGTTGACTTCGCAGGCGAAAGCGCATCGCCGGACGTCCGGCATGTCGCCGACTGGATTGTTCACGCCGACGACAACCGCAAGCTGCCGTTCGTGATTGTTGATAAGACGAATGGCAAGGTATTTGTTTTCTACGCCGACGGTCGACTGCGCGGCGCGGCTCCGGCGCTACTCGGACTGGCAGTGGGCGATGACGCCGTACCCGGCATTGGCGAGCGCAAGTTGTCGACTATTCGTCCCGAGGAACGGACCACGCCAGCCGGGCGCTTTGAGGCGTCGCTCGACCGCAATCTGCGCGGCAGCGAAATTCTCTGGGTGGACTACGAAACCGCGATTTCCCTGCACCCGGTGGCTACCGGCAATGCCCGGGAGCGCCGTGCCAAACGTCTGGCAACGCCATCGCCACGGGACAACCGGATTACTTTTGGCTGCATTAACGTGCCGGCGGATTTCTTCAGGAACGTGGTAAGGACGGCTTTCCAGGGCACGAACGGTATTGTCTATGTACTGCCGGAAACCCGCTCGCCTCAGCAAGTCTTCACCTCGTATGACATTGACTAGGGCGCACCAGCGCTGACGACGAATGGGCACTTGAAAATCGGCCGAACGCCACTTGCGTGGGGTTCGGCCGATTCGTTCGGGCTGGCTGCAGGATAAAACCGCAGCCGGTTCGCCGGGCTACTTCTTGCGCGGCGGCGGTACGTCGGTACAGGAGCCGTGCGCCACTTCGGCGGCCATGCCGATGGTTTCGCCGAGCGTCGGGTGCGGGTGGATGGTCTTGCCGATATCCACCGCATCACAGCCCATTTCGATGGCCAGGCAGACTTCGCCGATCATGTCGCCGGCGTTCGGGCCGACGATGGCGCCGCCAATCACCCGATGCGTTTCGGCATCGAAGATCAGCTTGGTGAAGCCGTACTCGGCGCCGTTGGCGATGGCGCGACCGGAAGCCGCCCAGGGGAACTTGGCCGTTTCGACCTTGCGCCCTTCCTTCTTCGCCTGATCTTCCGTGTAGCCGACCCACGCCACTTCCGGATGGGTGTAGGCAACGCCGGGAATCACCTGGGCGTCGAAAGCGGCCTTGTGGCCGGCGGCGACTTCCGCCGCGACATGTGCTTCATGCACCGCCTTGTGGGCCAGCATCGGGTTGCCGACGACGTCGCCGATGGCGAAGATGTGTGGCACGTTGGTCCGCATCTGCGCATCGACGTTGATGAAACCGCGGTCAGTGACGGCGATGCCGGCCTTCTCGGCGGCGATCTTCTTGCCGTTCGGCGAACGGCCGGCGGCTTGCAGGATCATGTCGTAACGGACGGCTTCGGCATTCGGCGCGCCTTCACCTTCGAACTTGACCCACAGGCCGTCATCCTTGGCGTCGACGGCAACCGTCTTGGTCTTCAGCATGATCTTGTCGAAGCGCGACAGATTCTGCTTTTCCCAGACCTTGACCGCATCGCGATCCGGGCCTTGCATCAGGGCATCGAGCATTTCGACGACATCGACCTTGGTGCCCAGCGTCGAATAGACGGTGGCCATTTCCAGGCCGATGATGCCGCCGCCGATGACCAGCATCTTCTTCGGCACGAAGCGCAGTTCGAGCGCCCCGGTCGAATCGACGATGCGCGGATCCTTCGGAATGAAGGGCAGATGCACGGCGGCCGAACCGGCAGCGATGATGCATTTCTGGAACTTGATGACCTTCTTGACGCCGGTCTTTTCCTGGCTCGTGCCGGTGGTTTCCTCGACTTCGATGTGATTGGCATCGAGGAAGGACCCGTAACCGCGCACGATATCGACCTTGCGGCCCTTGGCCATGCCGGCCAGACCGCCGGTCAGCTTGCCGACGACCTTGTCCTTGTGGGCGCGCAGCTTGTCGATATCGACCGTCGGTGCGGCAAAGCTGACGCCGAGATCGGCCATGTGGTTGGCTTCGTCCATCACCGCGGCGACGTGCAGCAGCGCCTTGGACGGAATGCAGCCAACATTGAGGCAGACGCCGCCCAGCGTTGCGTAACGCTCGACGATGATCGTCTTCATGCCGAGGTCGGCCGAGCGGAAGGCCGCCGAATAGCCACCGGGACCGGCGCCGAGGACGAGCATCTCGCACTCGAGGTCGGCACCGCCGGCATGACTGGCGGCAACCGGAGCTGCCACCGGCGTAGCGGCAGGCGCCGCGGCTGGAGCGGCTGCCGGGGCCGGAGCCGCGGCGGCAGCTGCCGCCCCCGCTTCGACCTTGATCAGCACGGCGCCTTCGCTGACGCGCGAGCCGAGCTGGATCAGCACTTCCTTGATCGTACCGGCAACCGTACTCGGCACATCCATGGTTGCCTTGTCCGACTCCAGCGTGGCGATCGCGTCGTCCACCTTGATCGAATCGCCAACCTTGACGAACAGGTCGATGACCGGCACGTCGGAAAAATCGCCGATATCCGGGACTTTGACTTCAACCAGATTGCTCATGGTCATCTCCCTTACAGCGCCACGCGACGGAAGTCGGCGAGCAGCTGGGCGATATAGACGTTGAAGCGGGTCGCCAGCGCGCCGTCAATGACGCGGTGGTCAGCGGTCAGCGACAGTGGCAGGACCAGACGCGGCACAAAAGCTTTGCCGTCCCAGACCGGCTTCATGGCCGACTTGTTGACCCCGAGGATGGCCACTTCCGGCGCATTGACGATCGGCGCGAAGTAGGTGCCACCGATGCCGCCGAGGCTGGAAATCGTGAAGCAGGCACCGGACATGTCGGCCGGCTTCAGCTTGCCGTCGCGCGCCTGCTTGGCCAGTTCGCCGGATTCCTGCGCCAGTTCAAACACCGACTTCTTGTCGACATTCTTGACCACCGGGACGACCAGGCCGTTGGGCGTGTCAGCCGCAAAACCGATGTTGAAATACTTCTTCAGCACCAGGTTGTCGCCGTCGAGCGAGGAATTGAATTCCGGGAATTTCTGCAGACCCTTGACGCAGGCCTTCATCAGGAAAGCCAGCATGGTCAGCTTGGCGCCGCCACCCTTCTCGTTTTCCTTGTTGAGCAGCACGCGGAAGGCTTCGATATCGGTGATGTCGGCGTCTTCGTGGTACGTGACCGCCGGGATCATCACCCAGTTGCGCGACAGGTTCTGGCCGGAAATCTTCTTGATGCGCGATAGCGGCTTGACCTCGACTTCGCCGAACTTGGCGAAATCGACCTTCGGCCAGGGCAGCAGATCGAGCCCGCCGCCGAGGCTGGCGCCGCCAGCAGCGGCAGCAGCCGGGCCGGCTACG
>PHCE01000006.1 GCA_002840765.1 Betaproteobacteria bacterium HGW-Betaproteobacteria-7 | reverse complement strand
GACAGGATTACAAATGCAAAGCTCTATCACCGCTAACCCGTCGCTCCAGAGGGACGCTTCGCCGGCAAGCCGGCTTCGCGCCCCTGAGCTAGCACGTTAGCCATCACATGAGCCTCACACGCCGCACCCTCCTTAAGTCTGCGCTGGCCACTGCGGTAGTTGCACTTGCAGACGACGGTGCCGCGTCCGATGCTGGACCAATGAAACCATCCACATCCCTCGCCTCGTTTCAGGAGTTCCTGAAGCAACAGTGTCTAGCCCCGAGCGAGCTAACCGTGTCTCAGTTAGTTGAGAGCGCGTTATCGTTCTACCAGTCCATTCGCGCCACTGGTCTCGCTACCGACGCACAGTCCGACATGCTGCTTTTTCAATGGGGTGTCTTCGACTGGGGGCACGGAGAACGCTTCGAATTTGACATTACGCGCCAATTCATTAGTTCTGGCGCCTTCGGTGATGACGCCATTAGCCAACTCCACTGCACTGCCTACTTCCCGCCCACGCCTGAGTTACGCGCCATCCCAGTAGCAAATAGCTGGTGCCGCTCGGTCGCAGACGTCGAGTCTTTTTCGGCATTCATCCGTGGCAGCGCCGCCTATCGTGCCGTCAGTTCGCTCAAACCTGCTCAAGTGTCTTTGCTCTGGGAGCAGGTCTGATGGCTAACATTCCAATGCACCGGACCTCCGGCAAGCTGCGCTTGCCTGCGTCCGGTGATTTACAACGTTAGCCTTTTAGGATCACTCATGGCCGAACTGAGTCCCAAAACAATTCTCGAAACAATCGAAGTGATTCGGGCTGTGAAGTCGCTTTTTGTCGAACACAATCCTTATCTGCCAATCTACAGTGCTCTTGGTGGCGCATTCATTGGTGCGGTGTCCTCCTTCTTTCCAAACTACCTAATCAACCGCCTAAAAGAGCGGAGAGAGAAGAAATCGACAACACTCCAAATTTATGCCGAGATCAAAGCCAGTCTTGAACTGACAGAGCACAGAAAATACATCGTTCAACTTGAACAGGTTGTTGCAGCGTTTGCCGCAAAACAAATCACCTCTTACTCTTATCAAGTTCAAGTTCGTGAAGATGTCTTCCCGATATTCAAAGCCAGCCTAGATCGGCTCGGAATCCTTGATATCGATATCCAAGTCAATGTCGTTGAGTTTTATCAACTCATCGAAGCTGTAATTCAAGATGTAAAGCCCGGCGGTTTGCTAAATGCCCAGCCTGCCCCTGAATCAGCATTTGTAGAGGCTCTTCGTATATCAAAGAGAGCGCGAGAAATCGGGACCAATCTCTTGGCGCTTATCGAGCGCCGATATCGGCTACCCGATCTCAAGCACGGAGTGTGTAATGCTCAAGGCTAACCCTCCGCTCCAGAGGGACGCTTCGCCGGCAAGCCGGCTGCGCGCCCCTGAGCTAGCACGTTGACGCTGTAGAAAAACCCCTTTCCGGCCCGGTTTCCGGCAAAAAAATGGCGCAGGTTTTCGCTGTGCCATTTTTCATTTTCATGTCGTTGAACTGGGGCGCGGGATGTCTCCGTCAGCGAGGCCGGTGGCGCTCGATTCGCACCGGGTTTTCCCTTCTGCCTACTGCCCGTACCCGTGATGCGCCAGTTTCTCGATGTTGTGCACCAGGCAGTACAGCTTCCACTGGGTATCGACCTTCTTCCGCCCGCGTAGCGTGAAGCGATCCAACCGCTTGTTGTGCCGCAGGTTGCCGAATACCGGTTCGACGGTAGCAAAGCGGCGTCCGTAACGCGCTCTGCCGTCTTCGCTGTCGATGGCACGCTTCATCCGGTCGGTGTGGCTTTCCGGTTCACCGGCGGCTTTGCCCCGGAAGAAGGCAACTTGCCGCACTTTCGTCTTCTCCGGCGTGCGCAGACAGCGGGCCCGCTGTTCGCAGGGTAGACAGTCGCGTAGCGTGCCGCTGTATTTGGTCGCGACGTGGCCGTTGTGGATGCAGTTCGTGCCGTTGCGATAGAGCGGCTTGCCGGCCGGACAGGTGCAGATTCCCGTGGCCGGATCGAGCGTGAAGTCCTGCGGCCGGTAGCGCTTGGCGGCTTTCTTCGGGTGGGCCTTGTCGTAGAGCGGATCGGGTTTCGCTTTGTGTTTACCCTGATCCTTGAAGCGTTCATCACGCTGGCGCATGCCGTTGTCGGCAATCAAGGCGTCGATCTTCTCGTCGGCCAGCGCCTTAAGGTTGCGTTCCGAGTGATAGCCGGCGTCGGCTGTGTAGAGCGTTTCCGGGGTGGCGTGCGCCTGGGTGGCGCGAATGACCGGGAGCAGCAGTTCCTGTTCCGATCCGCTGCCGTGGGCCTGGGCTTCGATGATGATCTGGTGTTTGGCATCGACGGCCGCAACGCCAGTGAAGCCTTGGATGACGCCCTTGCCGGTCGCCATCTTGGCGCTGTCCGGATCGGTACGGTTGCTTTTGCGGATGCTGCCTTGGCTGCCCTTGCGGTCTTTCGGGTGCACGGTCAGCCACTGCCGCAGCGCGGCCGCTTCCTGGTGCAGGCGTTCGGCGCGTTGGCGGTGCTTCTCGCTCAGGCCGGATTCGGCGGGCAGACGGTCGCTCTCGCGATGGCGTTCCAGCATCTTCTTCGCAGCCGCTTCGAGTTTGTCGGCCTGGTGGGCAAAGTCGGCTCGCGTGCCGTTTCTGGCCTTGGAGGCGTTGCTCGGTAGCTTGACGCCATCGATGGCGAACATTTCCCGACCGATCAGACCTTGCCGGTTGCAGAGGTAGAGCACTTGGGCGAAGAGTTGGGCGACTTCTTCATCAAGGCCGGAGACGAAGGCGGCAATGGTCGTGAAGTGCGGCGCTGTATCACCGGAAAGCGCAATGAAAGTGACGTGTTCGCGGCATAGCCGCTCGATGCCACGGCTGCTGACCACCCCTTGGGCATAGGCGCAGAGGATGACCTTGAGCAGCATCCCCGGCGGATAGGCGCTGGCTCCGCTCTGGTCATTGGCGTAACGCCTGTCGAAGAGCGACAGATCGAATTCGTGATCCAGTAGATGGTTGACGGCATGCTCAAAGCTGCCAGGGAGCAATTGCTTCTCCAGATCCACCGCCAGAAACCTCGGGCTGGTGTCGATTGCCTTGTAGCGAGCCATGGCGCCTCCCTGAGTTCAACCTCACGTTGGAACCTTGTTATTCCATATGGTTCACGGCACGATGCGGGCATGAAGACAATTTTTCTACAGCGTCGTTAGCGCACATGAAAAAAGCATGGCTCGTAGCGTCTATTGTTGCTACTTTTCCCAGCGCTTCCAACGCTGACGTCATCGAATTCGGAGTGGTTTCTCGCTGCGATGAGAAAAGCTCGCGATTTGAAGTTGGAGCAATCGTTCAGCATAACGAGCAGATCACACTAGTTGCGTCATCGCTCCTGGGCATAAATGAGCTCAAATACGGCGAGCACCGCTTGGTTTGTCGAATTGGTGGTGTAGTGGCAAAAGCCACAATTACCGTTCGTCCGCCGAGCAATGGGCACTGTATGGGCGGAGGGTACGCCGAAATTTCTCAATTCAGTATCGGGGGCCAACCGGTTGCCCTTTTCCCTGAAAGCGAGCCCTTCAATTTTTCCTGTCTTGGAACACGAACGCTCATCAAGCTCTCCACATACACCCAGGATGGGCATTCCTTTATGGTTGAACGCTGCACATCAGCCGAATGGACTTGGGAAAACGGCTACTCAAAAGTTGAGTGCCTACATCAACAGCATGTGCGCTAACACCCTAGTTAAACCGCGCCTTGCAGGCGCTTGGACGTGCCGCAAGCGGCACGCCATTTACTTCGAACGTTAGCCGCTATGACACCATCGCACTCCAAGCTCGCCAGTATTGTTGCCATCGCCTACGTCTTGATTGTTGTAGGGGGCATGCTGCTTCGCTTTTTCAACACCGGCGACTTCGGCACTCTTAAGTACAGCCTTATGCTTCCCGCCACGCTGTCCGCCGTTTTCGTTGGCAGCCTAGTCGCATTTGGTCTATGGCATCGCTTTGCCTGGGCGTGGTGGTTAGGCCTGGCTGCTGTTGGCACCCAACTCATTCGCTTCGGTAGCTGGTTCATTGGTCGCTTGAGTGTTGGTGATGCGCCTGTGGCTTCATGGGCCATCGCCGTTCTGCTCTTGGCCTTCCTACTTCTGTTGCTCACTAAGGCCACGCGCCAACAATGCACTCGTTAAACGCGGCTAACCCAGCAGTCGACCTCGCTCCCTTCGGTCGCTGGACGCTGCGCGATGAATCCGCGCAGCGCCGGTCACCTCCACGTTATGCATATCAGAATCCGACTCGCGGCGGTATCGTTGGCTTGATGAAGACGATTTTTTATGAGTGAAAAGAACCTGAATCTACTTATAAAGTTATCTTTTCTGATAACTATTGGCAGTTTTTTGATCTTCACTACGGAGCTCATTCAAGACGCAACCACCATCAAATATATTAAGTATGTATTCATGGTTGGATTTGGTGTCACACCACTGCTTCTAATGCTTAAGGCGATTTCTAGATTGTTTCTCTCCGGTTTCAAAGGGCAGTCCATTTCGTTTATTGAAAGCATGTTCACTCTTTATTATTTTCTGCTCACAAAAGAAGCAAGAAAAGAGTGGGCTGACTATATTGATGAGCAAAAACGAAAATCCATCTAGTAGCGAAAGCGCCCTATGGTTTTTGGCGCATCACCGGCGTCGACTTTCACTTGAACACCACGCATAACATGGCGCTCAACCTCGCTCCCTTCGGTCGCTGGACGCTGCGCGATAAAGCCGCGCAGCGCCGGTTAGCTCTACGTTATGCGTCAAATTCCCCTGCTTCACCAATCAATTAACCATACATATTGAATGGATAGCCGTGCGTAAATTTATCTATACGTCAGCAGTTATCGTAATTGTAAGCGCCCTTTTTCTATGGGTCGCGGGCGCTCTGTGGCTACTACTTGGGACGCTCGGCTTCAACGGAAATGAATATTTGCTTGGTCAACTGTTCGGCCTTAGCGGCCTACTCAGGTGGAGCTTGGTACCCAATATTTTTGATTGGTTTCCGCTATTAGGGTGGCCACTTGCATTTGCTTACCAGATATTTCTTTGGTATTTGGTACTAAAGCGACTACGTGCATGGCGTCGTGAAGGGCAAATTATTCCACCTGTTTCCATGAAGCCATGGGCTACCGTACTCATTGGTTTCTCGCTGGTGTTAATTGCCTTAGCAGCCTTCCCTGTTCTTGCATCCATAGCACTCGGTAGTCTGGCTACTGCTTTTATCCCCACGCAACCTTCGGTAATTACCGTTCTTGCCGCCTATCTGCTTTCCCCAATATTCATCTCTATCGAGCTTGATCTATTTAAAACAAAAGCCACAGATGCCGCATAACATCCCGCTCCAGCCGACCGTCAAAAAGCTGCGCTTTTTGCCGTCGGCTGAGCTTGCACGTTAGCCATCGATAGGACCGCTATGCTCAAGCTATATCGCTTTGCACCAGAGAAGAAGGAATACTGGGAAACATGGGACAACGGAAAAGGAGCTCATACAGTCCACTGGGGCGTGTTGGGTACAAGGGGAGAATCGAAGACCATTAAGTCGACTGCATCAAAGAAGGCGGAGATGGAGATTCAACACGAGATTGATGGGTTAGTCGCCGCTGGGTTTCGGCCAGTTGAGCCCGAAGCCCATTTCACGCTTCTCATCGAATATGCCGTTGATGGATTGGGTAACCGCGAGGATATTGATAAACGACATCGCCTTGAAGATCGCATGAATGAAACCCTCGGCTGGACCGGCCTTGGCTCATGTGACGGCGGAAGCATCGGCAGCGGAACAATGGAAGTCTGTAACTTCGTAGTTGATTTCGCGCTTGCCAAAGAGGTAATTGAGGAAGACTTGGCTGGAACCGAGTTTGCCAACTACTCGCGCATCTTCGACGAGAGTGCCTGAGTCGATGGCTAACATTCCGGTCAAGGCGCTCCCTTCGGTCGCTGGGACGTCCCGCAAGCGGGCCGCCCCTTACCTAGCACGTTGGGCTTCTCCGATTCGTACTTTCATTAAGAGGTTAAGCATGCGAAGCATTAAGAACATACTCTATTTGATGATCACTCTAATGGCATCTTCGCAAGCCAGTGCAGGGCTGCCGCAGTGTGGTTCCTTTGTGTTTTCCATTGAACAAAATGGCCAAACGCATTCGATTGATGTTGCGGAAATTCGTAAGAATCGACAGGAGCTTTATGAACTCCTCCGCGATGACAGCGTCCGCAGTTTTTACTTACATGATTCAATTGCCCATATGGCACGGATGCACGATCGGCTAACAATGGCGGCAGCCCCTTTGTTCGCGCGAAAGGAAGAATTGCAAAAATTCGTCGCGTTTATGGTTACCGAGATCAACGTATTCACGGATGACTGGATGTGGGACTGCGGAAGTGCTATAGACAGCATGGTTGGTGAACTTAGTCTTATGTTCACCAAGTCTGAGTCCGAAGAACTGGTAGTGCATCTTCGTAACCCCATAGCGGGAAGATTCTTGCAGTTTGCATCACGCAGCCAGCAGGCGCCGATGCCTAAGGAAATACTTGAATCCTTTTCCGGCTCGGCGTTCTTGAATGCAAAGACCCGCCTAGTAGCAAAGTGTAGAAGCGCGGGATTCGAGTCCGCAGTCTGTGATGCCTTGCAGAAATTCGGCTCTGCTCGTCCTTCAGGCTCCGCCGCCCAACCCATCAATCCACAGGACGCTGCGCGATGAAGCCGCGCAGCGCCTGTGATTTCAAACGTTAGGGATTGAAATGCTGCGCGAGTACTCGATTTATCGAACATTAAAACTGCTTGCTAGGCAACGAGTTGCTCTCGTGCTCCAACCAGGAAATGTATGGGTAATTGAGAGGGCGATACCCGAGACTGAGCGAAACTTCGAAAACATTCAAACTTGCTTGATGCGAGGTTGGGTCGAGGTTCTACACCAGTCCGTGCTTAGTGGAAAATTGAATCCCAATGGAACGCTGCCACCAAATGACAAATTAATTCAGCAAGCGATCTATCGGCTTACAGATGGCGGATGGAACGCCATTCATAGAACTCACATAATGGCAGTGCTTGGTATAGCCATCTCTCTTCTTGGCGCCGCAATTGCAATACTTGGCACACATCCCTAACAATCCGGTCAAGGCGCGGCCTTTGGCCGCTGGGACAACCTCGCTCCTTTCAGTCGCTGGACGCTGCGCGATAAAGCCGCGCAGCGCCGGTTAGCTCTACGTTAGGCTCATATGGCCGGATACGCGTGGGTTTGTCACTCGTGCAAAGCGGTAAATAGTCCTGGCGAAAACGCTTGCCGGAATTGCGGCTTTCCTGCCGTAGCAACCGGCAGTGAGATTGAAGAAGCCGTTACCGGTATCAAGCAGCCACCGTCGCTCAGCAAAAAGGAACTGCAGCAGCAGCGGCGTGCAGAACTTTCAGCCCTCCCGCTCTGGAAAAAGCCGTTTGCATATTCCCTGCGCATGGTGCAATTTATTGGCAGCCTCGTCTTTGGTTTAGGGATCTTCAGCCTCTCCCTGCAGCAGGTCCTATTCGGCCTTGCGTTAGCTTTTGTTGCCGAGGTGTTTTTCCAAATTCTGAAGGGTAAGTCTGGTGCTCAGCAAAACCTTCCTCAGTAGCTACCGCCCGTTGCCTAACAAACGCTTCGAGCTGACCGCCCAAAAGCTGCGCTTTTGGGTTCCCTCCGCGCTGCGCGCTCCGGCCTCGGCTCAAGCTGCACGTTGGGCGTCACAATCACGCTGCCGATACGCAGGAGGATCACCAAATGCTCAGCCTTGAGTTCTTAATCACGTCTCTCGTCGTAGTGCTCATCCCTGGCACGGGAGTCATCTATACGGTATCCACCGGTCTTGCCCAGGGTCGGAAGGCAAGCGTGTTTGCGGCACTTGGGTGCACCGCGGGCATCGTGCCTCATCTCATGGCTACTGTTCTGGGTTTGGCCGCGGTCATGCACACGAGCGCGCTTGCGTTCCAGGTTCTGAAGTACGCAGGTGTCGCCTACTTGTTCTACGTTGCCATTGCCACTTGGCGTGACAAGTCAGCCTTCTCCATTGACGGAAGTCCTTCCACAGGCACGGCTGCTGGTTTGGTCGTTAAGGCGTTCTTGCTCAACATTCTCAATCCGAAGCTGACCATCTTCTTCTTGGCATTCCTACCGCAATTTGTTCAGCCAGGTACAACTGAGCCGCTCACGCAACTTCTTATCCTGAGCGCTACCTTCATGGCCATGACACTTATTGTGTTCGTGATTTATGGTTTTCTCGCGCACGTGTTCCGCAAAGCAGTCATCGAGTCGCCGCGAGTTCAAAGCTGGCTTCGGCGCGGGTTCGCAGCAACCTTTGCAAGTCTCGGCGCGAATCTCGCGCTCACCGAAAAGTGACGCCCAACCCTTCGGTCAACCGGACTGGTCGTTGTTGTAACGCCTGTCGAAGAGTGACAGATCGAATTCGTGATCCAGTAGATGGTTGACGGCATGCTCAAAGCTGCCAGGGAGCAATTGCTTCTCCATATCCACCGCCAGAACCTCGGGCTGGTGTCAATTGCCTTGTAGCGAGCCATGACGCCACCCTGATTTCGATCTCAGGTGGGAACCTTGTTATTCCATATGGTTCACGGCACGATGCGGGCATGAAGACAATTTTTCTACAGTGTCGTTAGGGCTACTTGATGCTGAACATCTTGCATGACTGGTGGCTAGAGTTTCCGCCAATCCACGCTCCAGGTTTTATTGCTACCTTGATCGTTGCAGGTTTGGGGAGCTACCTGTGCTTAGTCAAGGTGAGATCTAAAACTTGGAGCGTATTTTCCGTATCCCTTGCTGTGGCGCTGTGTTGTTTTGTCAGCTTGGTAGTTTTCGCCATCATTGCCGTCTTGGCTGTGAACACAGGCACCTTTGGTATGGCGCGCAGTTGGGCCTCCTTTGCTGATGCCTATGTTTGGGGTGTTTTTTCTTTACCATTCTTGGCGTTCATCTTGTCCTTAAGTGGTTTTGCCCTAGCATCACTCAACCTCGCTCCCTTCGGGCGCTGGACGCTGCGCGATAAAGCCGCGCAGCGCCGGTCACCTCCACGTTAGCCATTTAGTCCCTTGCGAGAAGATCCCGACTCATCATGGATGACAAAGTGCTATTGGCGCCACCCGGTGCCGGTCTCCCGCCCCTGGAGCGTTGGATTTCCAGAACCGGGCTTGGAGCATTACGAAACACCCTCAACCGGCGCCAAATTGAAGGATGGTTGCGTAGCGAAACCCGCAAAGTGCTGGCCATCGCCGGAGAACTGTCGGCGGAGCAGATGAAGCGAAAAGTGCTTATCCCGAGACCAACCGGGCTTGAGGACAGTAGCAGGAATTGGTCGGCCGCCATGGTTCTGCAACATCTGGTGATCGTGGATACCGGCATTGGCGAGCTCATAGCCGCTCTTGCGCAAAATCAGACCTTCGGGCGCGAGGTGCGGATCGCTGAAGTCAAGCCGGCCCCCGACGCAGGGCGAGAGCAGTTGGAACTTCTCGAAAATGCACTGAGAACCTACATTGACCGCATGTCAGCGGTGGCGAACCTACGCACTGCGGGTCGCCACGCGCACCCTTGGTTCGGTCCATTGGACGGGCACGGGTGGCATACATTGACGGCTCTGCACACGATGATTCACCGTCGTCAGCTCTGCGCCGTCACAAGAGTATGCAGCAAGCACCCAGCTTTCGAAATGTAGCGGCGAGCGCTCTCAAGGGCAATAAAGTGATTGATTTAAGTGAATCTCCCGGAGCGTCTTTCGGGCGATTTGCGGCCTCGGCCGACTTCGCGAACCAATCGTTCCACCGGATCTCCGCGAAGGCCTGTGAAGTCAGACGTTACGCGGCAAAACAGTCCTCTTATCATCGGTAAACGTTATGCGACACATCGAGAGACACAGAACTCACCGGACAGGTTGGCTCCGAGCTGCCGTTCTTGGCGCGAACGACGGGATTGTTTCTACAGCCAGCCTTGTGCTGGGTGTCGCTGCGGCAGGAGCGGATACCAAGGGCATTCTGGTGGCAGGCGTCGCCGGCCTTGTCGCCGGAGCGATGTCAATGGCGGCTGGCGAGTATGTCTCGGTCAGTTCGCAGTCTGATACTGAGCGCGCGGATCTGGCACGGGAGGGTAAGGAGTTGGCCGCAAATCCAACCCAGGAGCACGCAGAACTCATGGCCATCTACGCCGAGCGTGGACTCGATGAAGCGCTGGCGTCGAGCGTGGCCACGCAACTGATGCAGCATGATGCCCTTGCCGCACACGCACGAGACGAGCTGGGCATATCGGACACGCTGGCCGCGAAACCCGTGCAAGCAGCTCTGGCCTCGGCGGGTACGTTTGCAGTCGGCGCAGCCCTGCCTCTCCTGATGGTTCTCTTGCTTCCCGTATCTCTACTCATGTGGGGGCTGGCCGGCAGCTCACTCTTTTTTCTTGCGCTATTGGGCCTTCTGGCAGCACGCGTAGGCGGCTCACCCGTGATTGCCTCTGTCAGGCGCGTCACGTTTTGGGGCGCTCTGGCAATGGCGTTGACCGCTGGAGTTGGAGCATTGTTTGGCGTGGCCGCCTAGAACCTGAGGTGGTCGGCAATGGTGCACAATTGCTAGCCGGACACTTTTGAAAAGTGAGGAAACATGCCCTACGTAAACTTGCAAATCACGACTGGCGCGACGCGCGAGCAAAAGGCCCAATTGGTGAAGGAGATCACCGATTCACTGGTACGTGTACTCGGCAAGAAGCCAGAACATACGCATATCGTCATTCAGGAGATAAATGAAGACGATTGGGGATTTGCCGGCCTACTTACCGACGATTGGAAAAAGTTGAAATGACCGCAACGTCCAGCCCGTGAATCGCCCGGCATTCCCCGGGCTTGCGTATTAGCCGCGCGGCCTGCGGATTCAAACGTTGAGCCTTGAGGAGAACATTGCTGTGAAGCTACGCCGGTACAGGAAAGCGGATGTGGAGGGTCTTGTCGCCTTGTTCACTGCATCGGTCCATACCTTGGCAGCGACCCAATACGATGCCGAGCAATGTCGTGCGTGGGCGCCGATTCCGCCAAATATCGATGAGTGGCGCGATCGATTCGGAGCACTTCGCACCATCGTGGCGGTGGATGACGATTCCTACCTTGGTTTCATTTCGTTTGAAAAGAACGGGCACATTGACCTTCTTTATACAGCGCCTTCTGCTGCGCGGAGGGGCGTCGCGTCGGCGTTGCTGCGTGAGGCATCGGTGCAAATGTCTGGTGCCGCTCGAACTGCCGAGCTCTTCACTGAAGCCAGCCTCGTGGCGGCTCCATTCTTCTCGCGGCATGGTTTTGAGATCACGGAGGAGCAAAACGTGGTCAGGCGTGGCGTCAGCTTCCGAAGATTCGCCATGCGGAAGCCTGGCGACGCGGCACAGCTGCGCAGTTAATTTGAACATTGGAGCGCAAACCACTATGGCCATCTACACCGCTGAAGTTCTCTGGGCACGGTCAGGGCAGAAGTTCATCGACAATCGCTACAGTCGAAAGCATATTCTCCGCTTCGACAGTGGCATCGAAATCGCTGGCTCGTCTTCGCCGCATGTCGTCCCTGTGCCCTATTCGGCACTGGACGCCGTCGATCCCGAGGAGGCCTTTGTCGCATCCCTGTCCAGTTGCCACATGTTGTGGTTTCTCGCCATCGCCGCTGAACACGGCTTCGTGGTCGATGACTATCAAGATGCGGCAGAGGGCGTGATGGCCAAAAATGCTGACGGCAAGCTGATGATGACGGTCGTCACCCTTCGCCCCGAAGTTCATTTCTCGGGAGAATCGACGCCGACCGACACCGAGTTGCATAAGCTTCATCATCTGGCGCACGACGCGTGCTTCATCGCCAACTCCGTCAAGACCGAAGTTCGTTGTGAGCCAAGGCAAGCGGCGCTCTGAGATAGCGCACCAGGCGGCCTCGCCGCCCTTAACTTTACGTAGGCGGCAAAGGATTAACCGTGACGACCAGATGTTCAGTGTTCATCGCCACCAGCCTTGACGGTTTCATCGCTCGAGGCGATGGGCGCATCGACTGGCTGGAGGAGGCGAACAAGGCCGTGCCATCGGGCGAGGATTGCGGCTACGGCCAGTTCATGGCCGACGTCGATGCGTTGGCTATGGGGCGGAATACTTTTGAACAGGTTCTTGCCTTCGACTCCTGGCCCTACGGTTCGACGCCGGTCGTGGTTATGAGTCGTCGAGAAATCGCTTTGCCGCCCGATCTGTCGCCAAATATCGCGGTGACCAACGAGACACCGACGGCGATGTGCAGCCCGTCGTCCATACCATGCCGCTCGTCTGGCTGACCGCTCTCGCCACGGCCGCCCTGGCCGGCGGGATCGCCTGGTATCTGGCGCCGCTTTCGCCCGGTGTGCTGGTCCTGCAGTTCGCCTTCACCCCACGGGCCTTCGGCGAGGTGATCCATCTCTGGTCACCCGAGCAGTTGCCGCGCTTCCGCGCCCACCTGCCGGCGGATTACCTGCTGTTGCTGAGCTATGGACTGTTCGGCTACCTGCTCGCCCGGCGCACGCAGGTTTTTCAGGCGCTGGGTGCTGCCGGCCGGCGCTGGGCGACCTGGGCCCTGCCGCTGGCCGCCACGTTCGACGCGACGGAGAACGCCTGTCACTGGTGGCTGACCGCGGCGCCGCGCTTTGCCATCACCTGGCCCTACCTGCTGGCCACCGGCAGCGCCAGCGCCAAGTGGTTGCTGCTGTTGGCGTTCGCCCTGACCTTAGTCTTCGCGCTGACACGCAGCGAACACCGCGCGCACTGAGGCGGCCTTGCTTTAGACTTGCCCGTTTTCCGTGAGGTCCGCCATGCCCAAGATATCCCTGATTTCGGCCGCCGTCGGCGCTGCCGTCGTCGTTGCCGCCTTCGTCCTCAACCCTTCGCCGGAACAGCACCGTACCGAGATCCGTAGCGCCGTCGCCGAACGCAGTCCGCTTGCCGGCCTGCTCGGCATCGGGGCGCTGGCGGCCTTTACTTCCACCTACCACCCTTTGGGTGTCGCCTCGTACACCACGGTCAATGGCCATGTCGTGTCGATTGGCGCCTTGGGCATGGTGTTCGTGCGCCAGCCGTCCGACCTGAAGTGACCCGCCAGCGGTGATGCGTAACCTCGGCCATTACCTGCAGGCCTGGCTGGCGATGCTGGCGGTTGCAGTCGGCAACGGTGTGCTGCGCGAGGTGGCCTACGGCCCGCTGACCGACGACAGGACGGCGCAGCAGTTATCGACGCTCAGTGCCATCGCGCTGCTCGGCCTGGTCATGTGGTTCTTCCTGCGCCGCCGGCCGCCGGCTTCGGGCGGCGCGGCGCTGGGCATCGGCCTGCTGTGGATGGGGCTGACCGTCGCCTTCGAATTCCTGTTCTTCCACTATGTCGGCGGCCATTCATGGTCGGCGCTGCTGGCCAACTACGACCTCGCCGGCGGCCAATTGTGGGCGCTGGTACTGCTCTGGCTGCTGCTGGCGCCCAGCCTGTTCCGCCGCTGGCTGCCCGCCGGTAACTAGACGACCAGCGCCCGGTCGAGCAACACCGCGACGTGCACTGCCTCGCGGCCGGTGCCGTCCTTGATCTGGTGGCGGCAGGAGAAGCCGTCGGCAATGATCGGCGCGTCTTCGGCGGCAGCGCGCACGGCGGGTAGCAAGGCCAGCTCACCCATTTTTTGCGAGGCTTCAACATGCTCGGTTTCCAGCCCGAAGCTACCGGACATGCCGCAGCAACTGGCATCGACGATGTCGAACTCGAATTCCGGAATCCAGCCGAGCACCTTCTTCATCGATTTCATCGCGCCGAAGGCCTTCTGGTGGCAGTGGCCGTGCACCACCGCCTTGCCGCCGGGCAGCGGTTTGAGCGGCAGTTTCAGCCCCTTGTTGCCTTCGCGCATGAGGAATTCCTCGAACAGGAAGGCCTGCTTGCCGAGCTGGCCGACCTCCGGGCCGAGCGACAGGCTGTAGAACTCGTCGCGCAGCGCCAGCAGGCACGAGGGTTCGAGGCCGACGATGGGCGTTCCTTCGGCCAGCGCCGGGGCCAGCGCCGCCATCACCCGCCGGCCTTCCGCTTTGGCGGCATCGACCATGCCTTGCGACAGGTAGGTGCGCCCGCAGCACAGCGGGCGCTCCGGTTCGCCGTCGTCGGCGGCCGGGCGCAGGACTTCGACGGCATAGCCGCCGGCAGTCAGCACGCGCTGGGCAGCGGCGGCGACTTCCGGCGTGTAGTAATGACTGAAGGTATCGACGAAGAGGATGACCTTGCCGCGCGGTGCGGTACTGGCCGGCGCTGTGGCGGCGAAGGCTTGCGGCGCCGGTTGCGGGATCGGCCGGCTGGCGGCAATGCCGAGCCGGCGTTCGGCCAGGCGGGCCAGCCACGGCGAGGCGTTGCGCCAGCCGACCAGCAGTGCCAACGGCCGCCGCCAGCGGTGCAGCCATTGCGGCAGGCCGCCGAACAGCCGGGCGCGGCGCGGCAGGCCCTGCTGTTCGTTGCGCTGCGCCAGGTATTCGGTCTTGATCAGCGTCATGTCGACGGAGCTCGGGCATTCCTTCTTGCAGCCTTTGCAGGAGACGCAGAGGTCCATCGCCGCCGCCAGGTCGGGATGAATGAAAGGCTGTTCGCCCAATTCGCCGTTCAGCGCCGCCTTGAAGGCCTTGACGCGGGCGCCGGTGGAATGGGCCGGGTCGCCGGTGATGCGGTAGCTCGGGCGCATGACGCCCTTGCCGTCGCGCTGGCACTGGTGGTTGTTCATGCAGACGGCGACGGCCTTGGCGTAATTGCCGCCGGTCGCCGGGATGCCGGCGTAGGCATCGCCCATGCCGTAGGTGTCGTAGGCCGACCAGTCGAGATGCGTTTTCATGAGGCTGCTCGAAGCAAGAGCGGCGCCAGAAAAAATCCTCGCGCAATCAGCCAGATAAGGAACTCACCCTTGTCGGCAATACGACAAGCGGCGACTTACTGACCGCCGCCGGCCGGTTCGATGTGGCGCACCGGCAGCGTGATGCGGAAGGTGCTGCCCTGGCCGACCGTGCTGTCGACCTCGATCCGCCCGTGGTGCTTCTGGATCACGCCGTAGGACAGTGAGAGACCGAGGCCGGTGCCCTTGCCGACCGGCTTGGTGGTGAAGAAGGGATCGAAGATCTTCTGTCGGATGGCTTCCGGAATGCCACTGCCGGTGTCGGCGAACTCCAGCCAGACGCTGTCGCCGGCGACCCCGGTGCGGATGGTGATGGTGCCGCGCTGCTCGCCCATGGCGTGGGCGGCGTTGACCAGCAGGTTCATGAACACCTGGTTGAGTTGCGAAGCCAGGCATTCGACTTGCGGTAGCTGGCCGTATTCCTTGACCACATCGGCCTTGTAGCGGATCTCGTTGGCAACGATGTTGACTGTGGAGTCGATGCCCTGGTGCAGATCGGCAAACTGCCATTCCTGACTGCTATCGACGCGAGAAAAGTCCTTCAGGTCCTGGACGATTTTCTTGACGCGGGTGATGCCGTCCTTCGATTCGCCGACCAGTTGCGGAATGTCCTGGCGCAGGTAAGGCAAGTCCATCTTCTCGCGCATCGCTTTCAGGCGCGCCGCCGCCGCCGCGTCAGCGATGAACGGCTCGGCCTCCTGGTAGGCCTGGAGCAGGGCGAACAAGTCGCCCAGGTAGCTTTCCAGGGTGCCGATGTTGGAATGCACGAAGCCGATCGGGTTGTTGATCTCGTGCGCGACGCCGGCCGCCAGCTGGCCGATGGAGGCGAGTTTCTCCTGCTGCACCAGCTGCTCCTTGGCGTCGGTCAACTGCGCCGTGCGCCGGGCAACCAGTTCTTCCAGGTGCGTCTGGTGCTGACGCAGCCCCTCTTCCGCCTTGTGCCGTTCAGTGACGTCCTGCAGGGTTTCGATGGCGCCGATGATGCGGCCGCTACCATCGCGCAGCGGCGCGGCGGTGAAGTACAGCCAGCGGCCGCCATCGCCGAAGTTGGCAAAGAAACTCTCAGCCTCCCAGGCGTCGGGGATGATCGCCGAGCGGCGCAGGCTGCTGTGGTAGAAGGCGTCGAGCCGCTCGACTTCGCCGCTGACGATGAGGTCGGCCATCAGCGGCCGCTCCTGCGGGTAGAAGGCCGACCACTGGCGGTTGGTACCGATCATCTCGGTCGCCGGTACGCCGCTGATCGCAGCGCAGGCCTTGTTCCAGTGGGTGACCTTGTGTTCGGCATTGATGACCAGCGTCGGCACCGGATCACCATCGACGATCTGGGCGAGGAACTGCTCCAGGTAGCGCTTCGATTCGAGCGAGCGCTTGCGCTCCGATTCGATCAGCCGCAATTGCGTGGCCTTCACCGTATCGAGGGCCGTCTTCAGTTCGCCGTGCTCAACCGTCAGCTGCAGGTTGGCGGCGCTCAGGGCGGCGGTGCGTTCGGCGACCCGCTGTTCCAGGCTGCGGTTGATTTCGACCAGTGCCTGGTTGCGCGAGGCAATTACCCGGTACAGCGAATTCAGCGCATCAAGCAAGTTGGCCGTTGCCGGATCAGTCTTGTGGCTGCGCTCCGCCTCCCAGGCGGCGGCAGCTGTCAGGCCGCGACGGATGGCCTGCACCTGCCGGGTCATCGCCTGGTCGGTGCCGAGGATGTGGTAGGCCAGCCAGTTGGTCAGGAAGCGCAGCAGGAATTCGCTATCACCAGTGCTCAGGGCCATTTCGCGCATGTTCGTCACCTGGCTGGCGAAATCGCGGTGAATCGAGCGGTGCAGGCTGACATGCCGCTCGTCCACGCCACTCTCGGCCATCAACTCTTCTTCATGGGCGAAGTGCAACACCGCGTACTGCACCAGCTGGTCGAACACCGCGTGCAGCTCCTCGGGGAGGACGCCCTGGCGGGCCTGCAGGCTGCCGACCCAGTTGATGATGCGGACCAGTTCCTTGTGTTCGTCGTCGACGGTGGCTTCGCCGGTCAGGAAACGGTCGTTCCAGACAAAGGTTTCCATGACGGCGGCTGGTGTGCCGCCCGTGCTTCCGCTCATGCCTCGCCTCCCGGCTGGGAATCGATGGCTGCGGGCGCCAGCGGCGGCTGACGGCGGGCGGGATTGTCTCCGGATGTTTTCATGGTGCCCTCGGGATTTTTGTCCATTCTAGGCGGGCCGGCCGACGAACGCCACGACTTGTCACATTCACGACAACGGCCATACAGGGCGCCGACGACGATTTTGCAGTTCCTTGTTTTTTATCGGCTTTCCCTGTTGGCACAGCGCTTGCTGAAAAGGCTGCGGACAGCATTCGAGGAGCCTTCATCGTGGAACTTCCCGTTATCAGCAATACCGCAGCAGCCGCCGAGAGCGGTGGTTGCGCCTCCAGCGGTTGCGGCACGGCGCCTGACGCCCTCTCCCACCTGCCGGATCACATCCGGGCCAAGGTCCAGGACCATCCCTGCTACTCGGAAGAAGCGCACCACTACTTCGCCCGCATGCACGTGGCCGTCGCCCCCGCCTGCAACATCCAGTGCAACTACTGCAATCGCAAGTACGACTGTTCCAACGAATCCCGACCGGGCGTCGTTTCCGAACTGCTGACGCCGGACCAGGCGATCAAGAAGGTACTCGCCGTGGCCGCCGAGATTCCCCAGATGACGGTGCTCGGCATCGCCGGACCCGGAGACCCCCTGGCCAATCCGGGTCGCACTTTCGAGACGTTCGAACAGCTCTCCGCGCGCGCCCCGGACATCAAGCTGTGCGTGTCGACCAACGGGCTGACCTTGCCCCAGTACGTCGACGAAATCGCCAAGCACAACATCGACCACGTGACGATCACCATCAACTGTGTCGATCCGGAAGTGGGCGCCAAGATCTATCCGTGGATCTTCTGGGAGAACAAACGCATCTTTGGCATCGAAGGCGCGCGGATTCTCATCGAACAGCAGCAGAAAGGCCTGCAGATGCTGACCGACCGGGGCATCCTGGTGAAGGTCAACTCGGTGCTGATCCCGGGCGTCAATGACGAGCATCTGAAGGAAGTCTCGAAGATCGTCAAGGCCAAGGGCGCCTTCCTGCACAACGTCATGCCGCTGATCGCCGAGGCCGAACACGGCACCTACTACGGCATCATGGAGCAGCCGGAACCGACGCCGGAAATGCTGCAGGACCTGCAGGATGCCTGCGCCGGCGACATGGCGATGATGCGCCACTGCCGCCAGTGCCGCGCCGATGCGGTCGGCCTGCTGGGTGAAGATCGCGGCGACGAGTTCACGCTCGACAAGATCGACGTCATGGAGGTCGATTACGAAGCCGCGATGGTCCGCCGCAAGGTGGTGCACGACGAGATTCTCGAGAAGCTGGACGCCCAGCGCGGCGTCGTCAAGCCGAAGGCCACCGGTATTCCGGAGGGTTCGCGGCCGGTGCTGATGGCGGTTGCCGGCAAGAACGGTGTCGTGGCCGAGCACTTCGGTCACGCCAAGGAATTCCTGATCTACGAAGCCTCACCGGAAGGCGTGCGCTTCATCAGCCACCGCAAGACCGAGCTGTACTGCGGCGGCATGGATGCCTGCGGCGATGGCGACATGGTCGATGCCGGGGCGACGGAATCCCTGCTTGACCGCAACATCCGCGTGCTTGAAGGCTGCGAGGTCGTGCTCTGCTCCAAGGTCGGCTACGAACCCTGGGCCAAGCTGGAAGCCGCCGGCATCGCGCCGAATGGCGAACACGCGATGGAGCCGATTGAGGAAGCGGTGATGGCGGTGTACAAGGAAATCGCGGCGACCGGCAAATTGCTGCCGCAAGCCGATACTTTGAAGGTGGCGTAAATGGCCCTGCAAATCACCGAATCCTGTGTCAATTGCTGGGCCTGCGTCGATGTCTGCCCGAACGACGCGATCTACGAGGACAAGCCGCATTTCCTGATTGACGACGCGAAATGCACGGAATGCCTCGGCGACCACGCCGACGCGCAATGTGCCGCGATCTGCCCGATCGAAATGGCCATCGTCAACGAACTGGGCGAGTTCCTGAACCCACCCGGGTCGCTGACCGGGATTCCGATTGAAAAGCTGAAGCAATTCGGCCTGTGGAAGGATGCTGCCTGATGGCCGTCGTCACGTTTTACGAGAAACCCGGCTGCAAGGGCAACCTGCGTCAGAAGACACTGCTCGCCGCCGCCGGCCACACCGTTCAGGCAAAAAGCCTGAAGAACGAGGCGTGGACGGCCGACCGGCTGCTGCAGTTTGTCGGCAGCCTGCCGGTCGCTGACTGGTTCAATCGCGCTGCGCCGGCCGTCAAGGCTGGCGAGATCGTGCCGGAGAGCCTGGCTGCGGAAGCGGCGCTCAAGCTGCTGCTGGAGAACCCGCTACTGATCCGCCGGCCGCTGATGGAAGTCGGCGAGGAACGCATGGTCGGCTTCGACCCGGCGGCGGTCGATGCCTGGCTGGGACTGAACGGCGTCGAGCTCCCGGCCGGCAATATCGAAGCCTGCGTGCACGGCCCGGAAGGCCATGGCAGTTGTGGCAGCCATGACCACGACGAGGAAGAACATGCCGGTTGCGGGACTCACTGACGGCGCAGTGGAAATCGCTCCGGGCGTCCACTGGGTGGGCGCCCTCGACCCGCATCTGCGCAGTTTCGACATCATCCTGAAAACCGCCAACGGCACCAGCTACAACAGCTACGTGGTGCGCGGCGAAAACGGCGTGGCCGTCATCGACACGGTCAAGGAAAACTTCGCCGACACCTTTTTCGCCCGGCTCGAATCGGTAGCCCGATACGACGAAATCACCACCATCGTCCTCAACCATCTGGAGCCGGACCATAGCGGCGCCCTGCCCGAGTTGCTCAAGCGCGCGCCGCGGGCCAAGGTCTATCTGTCCAGCCGCGCCCAGATGATGCTGAAGGCGCTGTTGAAGCCCTCCGGCGAGAAGCCGCCCGAGTACATTCCGGTGACCACCGATGACGAGGTTGATCTCGGCGGCCGCACCTTACGTTTCCTGCACACGCCCTATCTGCACTGGCCGGACACGCAGTGCACCTATCTGGTCGAAGACGGCATTCTCTTTTCCGGCGACATCTTCGGCTGCCATTTCTGCGACGCCCGGCTGTTCAACGACACCGTCGGCGATTTCCGCTTCTCGTTCGAGTATTACTACGCGCACATCATGCGGCCGTTCCGCGAGCACGTGCTCGACGCGGTGGCGCTGATCGAGCCGCTCGAACTGTCGACGATCGCTCCGGCGCACGGGCCGATCCTGCGTCATCAGCCGCGCGACTACGTGCACCGCTACCGCGAACTGGCGACCCCGCGCCTGTTCAATGAGGCGCGCAGCGAAAAGACGCTGGTCGTCTTCTATATTTCCGCCTACGGCAACACCCGACGGATGGCCGAAGCGCTGGCTGCCGGTGCCGAATCCATCGGCGGCGTACGCGTCTCGCTGTACGACCTGGAAGGCGGCGAATCCGGCATCTTCACCGACCTGATCGAGGAAGCCGACGCGCTCGCCTTCGGCAGCCCGACGATCAACGGCGACGCCGTCAAGCCGGTGTGGGACGTGCTTTCCTCGCTGACTACGGTCAACGTCAAGGGCAAGCTGGGCGCCGCCTTCGGCTCCTATGGCTGGAGCGGTGAGGCGGTGCGGCTGATCGAGGACCGTCTGCGCGGCCTCAAGCTGCGCGTGCCAGTCGAAGGCCTGCGCATCAAGCTGGTCCCCGACAGCGACGAGCTGGCAGCCTGCTGTCAGCTCGGCGAACAACTGGCCCGCCACCTGACCGGCCGCGTCGAGCACCGCGATATCGACATGGCCGAACTGGCCTGAACCTGGAGAACGAAATGCCCAAAGCGAAAGTCACCTTCGAAGATATCGGCGTCACCGTCACCGTGCCCGCTGGCACCCGGCTGATCGAAGTATCGGAGAAGGTCGGCGCCAGCATCACCTACGGCTGCCGCGAAGGCGAATGCTGCACCTGCCTGACCAAGATCATCTCCGGCGGCGAAAACCTCGCCTCACCGAGCGTCCTCGAGGACCAGGTGCTCAAGGACAACATGGCCCCGCGCGGCCACCGCCTGGCTTGCCAGGCACAGATACTTGGCGGCGAAATCGTCGTCAAGCCGGCCTGAGCGGCCGCACCGAACAAGATTAAAAGCATGGCAACACCCCGACAACAACAGAGAAACCCCGATAAACCGCTCAATTTGAGGAAGTAAAAATGGCGCTCATTACATTCAGTAGCCCGATGCACAAAGACAAGACCGTCTACGCCGTCGCTGGCAGCCGTACCCAGACCGTCCTGACCCTGGCCAAGGAACACCATATCCCGATCGATTTTGGTTGCGAAAATGGCGACTGCGGCACCTGCCTGGTCAAGGTTTCATCGATCGATGCCAAGCGCAGCCCGATGGGGGCACCGCTAACCGATCACGAAGTTCGCGTGCTCAAGGAACTAGGCAAGATCACCAAGGCCGAGATCGAGCAGATGCTGGTCGACGACCTGTGCCCGACCCAGTGGCGCCTCGCCTGCCAGATGGTGCTGCGCGACGAGGATCTGCTGGTCGAATATCCGAGCAAGTGAGTCCGACAGCATGAACGGTCCGGATCGCCAGCCCTGGCGTGCGCTGTTGCAGACCAGCCTGCTTGCCGCACCGGCAGGCACGGCAGCGCTGGGCGATCCGAACCGGCCGCTGCTGGCCAGCCTGCTCGCCGGGCAGGCTGCCGGTTGCGGCTGTCTGCCCGGCGACCTCGGCCTCGGTGCCGAACGCCACGCAGCGCTGCTGCGTGACTACTTTCCCGGGTGCACGCTGGCGCCAGCGGAAGACTCCCGGCTCGACCTGCCGGAAGCCGAGGAACTGCAGCGCCTGCTGCGCGACCACCTGGCGCCCGATCTGATCAGCGCCGCCTGGATGGCCGACATCCTGACCGCGGCCTGCGCTGGCCCCGACCATCTGTGGCAGGATCTCGGCTTCACCAGCCGCGCCGAACTGAGCCAGCTGATGCAGGTCAACTTCCCGGAACTTGCCGCCCTCAACAGCGGCGACATGAAGTGGAAGAAATTTCTCTATCGCCAGTTTTGCTCGCGTGAGGGGATCTACGTCTGCCCCGCCCCCTCGTGCGGTGTTTGCAAGGATTTCGCCAAATGTTTTGGTCCGGAGAACTGATCGCCCGTACGGCGCCGGTCCGCCACCGCTCGTCGGCAGAACGCTCGCCGCTCAGCGACCGCGCCGTTGCCGCCTATGTCGGCCTGGCCATCGGCGACGCGCTGGGGGCCACGGTCGAGTTCATGACCCCACGCGAAATCCGCACCCAGTATCGGATGCACAGCGAGATCACCGGCGGCGGCTGGCTGCGCCTGAAGGCCGGCCAGGTCACCGACGATACGACCATGGCCCTGGCCCTCGGCGAATCCATTCTGCGCCACGGTGCCGTCGACGCCAAGAACGCCGCCAAGGCCTTTGATGCCTGGATGCGCGGCAAACCGGTGGACATCGGCAATACCATCCGCCGCAACCTGGTCACCTTCCGCAGCACCGGCAATCCGGAAGCCCCCGCCTCCGAGCACGACGCCGGCAACGGTGCCGCCATGCGCGGGCTGCCGGTGGCCCTGGCCTGCTATGGCCAGCCGGCCGAGGCGGTGATTGCCGCCAGCCGCGCCCAGGCCCATGTCACGCACCACAATGCGCTGTCCGATGCGGCCTGTGAAACGCTGATCTTCATGGTTCAGGATTTCCTTGCCGGACGCGATGCCTTGCAGGTGGAAAACGACAGGGTCATCCCGCTGGTCGAGCGCTTCCCGGTTTTTGCCTGGGACCAGAAGCCGCGCGAGAATCCGAGCGGCTTCGTCGTCGACACACTGCAAGCTGTGTTTCAATCCTTCTTCGCCACCGAAAATTTTGAAGATTGCCTGATCGACGTCGTCAATCGCGGCGGTGATGCCGACACCACCGGCGCCATCGCCGGCATGCTGGCCGGCGCCCGTTACGGCCTGCCCGATATTCCCCGGCGCTGGCTACGCAGCGTGGACGAACTGACCCGGGTGCGCTGCGAGAAGCAGGCAGAAGCACTGATTGCGCTGAGCGACGCTTAGTCCGGCACCGGTGCCAAGGCGGCCGCCAGGGTGTTCAGCGCCGCCAGCGCCGGCGCATCGCGGCGGCTGATCATGCCCGTCGGCACAAGGCTTATTTCCGGCGGCACGGCCTCGACGACCAGATCGGCGGCATGCGCCGACTGTTCAACGACGCGCCGCGGCATCAGCGTCCAGCCGAGGCCGACGGCGATGCAGCCGAGGATGCCTTCGAGGGTGCCGAATTCCATGGCTTCAGCCTGCACATGGCCCTGGCTGCGCTGCCAGGCGAGCGCCCGGGCGCGGTAGGCGCAGCCTTCGCGGAACAGGATCAGCGGCAGCAGCAGCGGATTGCTGCCGGCGGCATGGACCTGTACCAGTTCCTCGACGATCAGTTCGGCGAATTGCAGTTCGGGATGGATCACCGGCCCGGCGACCAGGGCGCAGTCGAGCTTGTGGTGCAGCACCTTGTCGGTCAGCGCCGCGCTGGTGTCAGTGAATACGCGCAGCTCGAGGCCGGGATGGCTGGCCCGGACGGCTTTCAGCGCCCGCGGCAGGTGCAGCGCAGCGAAGGTTTCCATGGCCCCGATGCGCAGTTCGCCGACGCTCTCGCCGACCTGGCGCACAGCCGCCGCCGTCTGCCGCTCGAGCATCAGCATGCGCCGTGTGTAGTCGAGCAGCACGCGCCCCGACGGCGCCAGTTGCAGGCCGCGTCCCTTGCGAAAGAACAGCTCGGTGCCGAGTTCCTCTTCCAGTTTCTGGATGCGCCCGGTGACGTTCGACTGCACCGTGTTCAGCTTGCGCGAGGCGGCGAGGATGCCGCCCTCTTCGACGACGGCCTGGAAGGTCCTGAGTGCGATCAGCTCCATGCATATCTCCATTACAGAATGATTCGTTCTTGATAAATCAATTGTGAAGATAGCTTAGCGCGTTTATCGTTGTCTCCACAACGACAATGAGGAGACGGCCGTGGCCGAACAGAGAGAACGCATCCGGGTGCTCGGCGCCGGCATTTTCAGCCTGCTGCTGGCGCTCGGCGTTGCCCGCTTCAGCTATACGCCGCTGCTGCCACTAATGCAGCAGCAAGCCGGGCTGGGCATCGCCGAAGCCGGCTGGCTGGCGGCCATCAATTACGGCGGCTACCTGTGCGGTGCCGTGCTCGCCTCGCTGATCAGCGACCTGGTATTGAAGGACCGCCTCTACCGCATCGGCATGGTGGTCGCCGTACTGAGCACGATCATGATGGGCCTGACTACCGACCTGACGGTGTGGGCGCTGTCGCGCTTCATCGCCGGCTTGAGCAGCGCTGCGGCGATGCTGTTCGGCACCGGGCTGATCCTCAACTGGCTGATCCGCCACAATCACCGCAGCGAACTGGGCATCCACTTCGCCGGCATCGGCCTCGGCATTGCCGGCTGCGCGCTGGCGGTGGCGGTGATGAGCCAGTGGCTGGACTGGCGCCAGCAGTGGTTCGCCTTCAGCGCCCTCGGCTGCCTGCTGCTGGTGCCGGCCCTGCGCTGGCTGCCGGCGCCGGACACCAGCGGCCTGACCAAGAGCGGCCAGAAGATGGAGGACAAGCCGCCGTCGCCGCTGTTCATGCGCCTGTTCATGGCCGCATATTTCTGCGCCGGCGTCGGCTACGTGATCAGCGCCACCTTCCTGGTCGCCATCGTCGATCGTCTGCCCGGCCTTGCCGGGCACGGCACGCTGGCCTTCCTGGCGGTCGGCATCGGTGCCGCGCCGGCCTGCATCGTCTGGGATTTCATCGCCCGGCGCACCGGCGATTTGAATGCGCTGATTCTCGCCGCGTTGCTGCAGATCGTCGGCATCGCGCTGCCGGTGCTGGTTGGCGGCCTGCTGCCAACCCTGTTCGGCGCCCTGCTCTTCGGTGGCACCTTCATCGGCATGGTCAGCCTGGTGCTGACCATGGCCGGCCGTTACTACCCGACCCGCCCGGCCAAGATGATGGGCAAGATGACGCTTTCCTACGGCGCCGCACAAATCCTCGGCCCAGCCGTCACCGGCTGGCTGGCGGCCGGACGCGCTGGCGACTACGCTGCAGGGCTGTGGCTGGCGGCCGGCGTCATGGTCGTCGGCAGCGCCCTGCTGTTCGTGTTGAAAGTGGTGCAGAAGCGGGATAACGCTGCTCTCGCCAGTCTGCAAGCGGCGATCTGAGCGACCGCCATGGCCAACGGGCCCGGCCTTCCCGCGAAGGCCCGGGCCCGTTTTCGTTCACCCTTTGCCGGGCAGACTGTCGACGCGCTTCAGGCAGGCGGCCAGTGCCGCGTCCATGGTCGCCAGATGGGTGGCGAACCAGGCCGGTAGGTTCTGCGCGTACTGACGAGCGGCAACCAGACGGCCGGCCTTGACCGAGGTGGCAAAATGCGCCAGCTCGCCGAGTACCCGCAGGTGTTCGCCGTTGTGCTCGCCGATGGCCGGGAAGCGACAGGCCTTCATCAGCCGCCCCTCGTTCTCGAAGTGTTCGCGGGTATGCGCATGCAACTCGGCGAACAGCACCGGGAAGGCCGCGTCGTCGGCAGCCAAAAGCCGATCGGCGAGATCGACGAAAACGCGGTGGGTGGCATCCATTTCCGCCACCCCGAGGGCCTGCGACGATTGCCAGGGCATCAGATGGCCCCGTGCGTTTCCCGCTTGGCGTTGTTGGTCTTGGTCAGCGCCTCGCTGAGGGCGACTTCCGGATACTTGAACTGGTGATCCTTGAGCGCGTTGTACAGCGTGACCACCTTGTCGGCGGCGCTGAGGCCCTTGAAGTCGCTCTTTTCCAGCCCCACCAAGTCAATCAGCTCGTTCCACGCCATGCCCTGAACGAGCGGAATGAAGACGACCGGCACACCGTTGGTGGTCGCCACGAAAGGCTTGTCGATGTTGACGGTGAAGAAGATGGCGAACAGGCCCGGCTTGAAGTCGGCGCCGTACTTGGCGAGCAGCAACGGGAAGTACTGCAATTCGTCGAGGGAACCGGTGATCAGCTTCAGCTCGTCGCCACAAGCCAGCAGCGCCGCCTGCTTGAGCAGATCCTGCGGCGGCTTGCGCCGGCCCTGGGCATCGGCGATTTCGCCCTCGGTGATGACCAGTTCGCCACGATAAGCGACCCAGCCGGCATCGCTGGCGGCTTCCTTGAAGTTGGTATTGAAGAACAGCGATTCGTAACGATCGAGCAGCATGATTTTTATACTCCCTGTTTGTAAAACTTTTCAGGCCGCGATGGCGGCGCCGATGAAGTCGTGCACATCGGCCTGGAGGATTTCCAGGCCGATCTTCTTGCAGTAGCGCCGCTCCTTGGCAGTCGGCTCGGCAATGAATACCCAGCCAGCGGGTTCGGCGGCCGACCAGATCATGTCGGCCATGACCATGCGCTCGGTATCGCGGTTGAGACGCATGCCCATCAGCAGATACTGCTTGCCCTTGCGCAGTTCCTTGATTTCCGGCGGAATCGAGAAGCCGCCCATGAGTTCGGTGATGAAATCGACGTAATCGGCATCGGAGGCGATATAGACGCCTTCCGGCCGCGGCGTCCCCATCGGCTTGAAGAGAATGGGAATGGCCGTATTGATGACTTCGCTCGGCTGGTAGGCCTGGCCGTCCCAGAAATAGATCTTGTAGCGGAAGGCCGTGCCGCTGATGCGGGCGACGCCGACGATCAGGTTGTGCGGCACGCCGGCGTAGGAATCCTGCAACTGGGTATCGCGGTTGATGTCGATGACGTAGTGCGGAGCGATGCCCTGCAGCCAGTCGTGCAGCGCGGCGCGCGTCCAGGTCGTCTCGCCGTAGGTGCGGTTGAGGAACTTGGTCACCGTCGTCCGGCCGCGCTTCAGTTCGATGTTCATCGCCGCCCGCGGGAACTCGTACATCAGCTTGGGCGCCATCGGCTTGCCGCCGTTCATGGCGATGATCAGCGAATCGCTGTCGGCGGGAATCGCGGCGCCAGTGGCTGGATTGCGCACATCGACGAGGACACCGGGCCCGAGGTAAGGAACGATGCTGCCATCGTGGAGACCGGCGAGCAGTTGCGAGCGGAGTTCTGGAGTCATTGGAGTGCTCTGTGGGGTTGGGTACCCCCTTCGAGCAAATTCCACGCCTGTTTGTCGATCACGCAACGACGCGGCTTTCAAGCGATGGGGCAAGGCCCGTTGTAGCGTTTGCGACAAGCCTTCGTCGCAAAACAGGCCCCTGCCCGACGACTCGGGCGGACATCCAGCCGCGAAGATGCTATCTTGGAGAAAATATACGATTCGACTGGAAACGCCTTGGCGCACAACCGGCCGCCCCCCCTCTTCCCGCCACCGCACACCAGCTATCGCGCCGGTGCGTTGCATCCCGAATCGTTCGCCTGGATCGCCCTCGCCCTGACGCTGATCTTCGCCGCCGGCGCCTGGTACATCGCCGAGCAGATCGTCAGCAACCGGGTCAACGATCGTTTCCTGTATCGCGCCGAGAAAGAGCGCGACATCATCGTTCGCCGAATACAGGCCTACGAACTGGTGCTGCAAGGCGCCGCCGCCTTCATCGAATCGAGCGAAAAGGTCGACCGCGACGAGTGGCAGCGCTATATCGCCCATCTCGAACTCGAACAGAACCTGCCGGGCCTTCAGGCGATGGGCCTGGGGCTGTTGGTACAAAACACGGAACGAGCCCGGCATGTCGCCTCAGTACGCCAGGAGGGCTTTGCCGATTACGACATCTGGCCCCCGGGCGAACGCCCGCAGTACGTCAGCATTACCTTCCTCGAGCCCTTGGTCGGCGCCAACCGGGAAGCTCTCGGCTACGATATGTTCTCCGAATCCATACGCCGCGACGCCATGGAGCGCGCCCGAGATTCCGGCCGGACCGCGCTGAGCGGCAAGGTGACGTTGGTCCAGGAGAAGCAAGGCACCGAGCACGCTGCTTTCCTGATGTACCTGCCGGTCTACCGCCCCGACCTGCCGAGCAACACCATCGCCGAGCGCCGCCAGGCCCTGCTCGGCTTCGTCTACAGCGCCTTCTGGGCCAACGACCTGATGCGCTACCTGCTCGGCAACAATTCGCGCGACGTCAATCTCATTCTCTACGACATGCAGGAGCAGCCGGAAAACCTGCTCTTCGATTCCGGCATGAGCGCCAACCCCGGGCAACGTGGCCAGCACGCCGCCCGCCTGCCGATCGACCTCGGTAGCCATCGCTGGCTGGCGCATTTCCAGAGCAGCCCGGAATTCGATGCGGCAACCACCAGCTACCTGCCCGGCAGCATCGCCGTCGGCGGCGCGCTGCTCGGCCTGCTGATCTTCAGCTTGCTGTTCGTCAATGCCCGTCACCAGCGGGCGGTCGAGACGATTGCCGCGCGCCTGAGTGACAGCGAGCAGTCGCTGCGCAGCATCCTCGACAACGCCCCTGATGCCGTCTTCATCGCCGGCAGCGAGCAGCATTACGAGTATGCCAACCAGCGGGCCTGCGAACTGGTCGGCTACAGCCTGGCGGAAATCCTCGCCATGGACATCGGCGGACTGGCACCCGCAGATAAGCTCGACGAGCACCAGCGCATCTTCGGTGAAGTGGTGGCCAGCGGCCATGTCTTCGCCGAACTGCCGTTGCGCCGCAAGGATGGCAGCAGCGCCCTGGTCGAACTGAGTGCCGTGCTGCTGCCCAACGGCCGCGTGCTCGGCACCTGCCGCGACATCGCCCATCGCAAGCAGGCGGAAACCGCCCTGCTCGCCGCCGAGCGCAAATTCCGCGGTCTGATCGAACAGTCGCTGGTCGGCGTCTACATCATTCAGGACGGCCGCTTCGCCTATGCCAATCCGCGCTTCGCCGAGATGTTCGGCTTCGCCGATCCGGCCGACGTGGTCGGCGAGGTGGCGGTCAGCGACCTGGTGCAGCCGGAAGATCGCGACAAGGTCTCCGGCAACTTGCGCAAGCGCATCGCCGGCGAGGTCGATTCAATCAACTACGCCTTCGTCGGTCGCCGGCGCGATGGCTCGCAACTGGATGTCGAAGTTTTTGGCCGGCGCATGGAACATGAAGGCCGGCCGGCGGTGATCGGGGTCATCGTCGACGTCAGCGAGCGCAAACAGGCCGAGGCCGAGCTCGAACAGTACCGTCATCACCTCGAGGAACTGGTCAAGCTCCGCACCGCCGACCTGTCGGTGGCCAAGGAGGCGGCCGAGGCGGCCAACCGGGCGAAGAGCACCTTCCTCGCCAACATGAGCCATGAACTGCGCACCCCGATGAACGCCATCATCGGCCTGGCCAGCATTCTCCAGCGCCAGGCCAGCGATCCACAGCAGCGCGACCGGCTGGCCAAGATTACCGGTGCCGCCAACCACCTGTTGCGCCTGCTCAACGACGTGCTCGACCTATCCAAGATCGATGCCGAGCGCCTGACGCTGGAGCACGTACCCTTCCGTCTCGGCAGCGTCATCGCCAATGTCGAGAGCCTCATCGCCGAGCGCCTGGAAGCCAAGCAGTTGCGCCTGCGCCGGGAAATCGCCGGGCGTCTGGCCGACACCGACCTGCTCGGCGACCCGCTGCGCCTCCAGCAGATCCTGCTCAACCTGCTCAGCAACGCCGTCAAATTCACCGAACGGGGCGAAGTTTCGGTCAGCGCCCACATCGTCGCCGAGGATGAGCAGCAACTGACGGTCGCGCTACAAGTCGCCGACACCGGTATCGGCATGTCGACCGAGGCGCAGCAGCGCGTCTTCCGCCCCTTCGAGCAGGCCGACAGTTCGACCACTCGCCAGCACGGCGGCACCGGCCTCGGCCTGGCCATCTGCGACCGCCTGGTCGGACTGATGAACGGCCACATCGAGGTCAGCAGTGAACCTGGACGGGGCAGCACCTTCAGCTTCACGCTGAGTTTCGACAAGTGCCGGGTCGACGAGCTGCCGGCGCATGCCCAGACGCTGACCGGCGAAGCCGCCGAACAACTGCTGCGCACGCGGCATCACAGCAAGCGCCTGCTGCTCGCCGAGGACGATCCGGTCAACCAGGAAGTCGCCTACGAATTGCTGCATGACGTGCTCGGCCTGGCCGTCGATGTCGCCGCCGACGGCGTCGAGGCCCTGGCCCTGGCCCGGGGCAACGCCTACGACCTGATCCTGATGGATATCCAGATGCCCAACCTGGATGGGCTGGAGGCCACCCTGGCCATCCGCCAGTTAGCGGCGCATGCGACGACGCCGATCCTGGCGATGACCGCCAATGCCTTCGTCGAGGACCGCCAGCGCTGCCTGGCCGCCGGCATGGACGACTTCATCGCCAAGCCGGTCGATCCCGACGCGCTGTTCGTCATCCTCGCCCGCTGGCTGGGAGCCCAGGCAGTTAAAGCGTCGACAGACTGACCTCGGCGACGCCGCCGATGGCCAGGAACTCGTCCTCCCCTTGCAACACGCCGGGCAGCAAGCCGCAATGGAAGAAGATTTTCACCAGCGGCACCTCGACGGCGAGGATGTAGTCGCCGAATTCGCAAGCCCGGTCACGGCTGCAAGTGAATGAATTGAGATTGTTGAGCAGGATCAGATGGCGCCCATTGGCGCCCTGCTCCAGCACCTCATGTTCGCCCAGACGATTGATCCCACGGTACAGCGTGACATGCTGCGCCGACGGATGGCGCAGCGCCAGTTCGTACTGGCAATAGGTGTACACCAGGTCAAGTTGCGCTTCCAGCGCATTGGTGCCGTACAGGCCATGCGCGCGCATTTCCAGGTAGCGGCGGTAGGGTTCGCCCGCCGGGTCGCGCAGCGGCTGGCCGTGCCACCGCGGCATCAGGCCGAAACGCGACTCGACCCAGCCCTTGAGCACGGCGCCCTCGCGGCTGTCCGAGTCGAAACTCCAGCCGCGGATGGTCTTGCTGTAGTTGGCCTTGGTCCGCCCCTTCTGCTGACCGGTGAAGCCCATCTCTTCCGGCCATGCAAGCTGGAAACGCACGGTCAGGTAATCGCGGAAGACCTCGCCACGCGCTTCCGGGGCGACCGCATTGAGACGACGGAACAAGTCGCGGTGCAGTTCGGCGACACCATCGATCAGCAGCGGCGCCGGATGGTGCTGGAAGGTCAGGCTACCGAGGACGACGGCCGGCAGGTTGCAGCGGTTGATCGGCAGGCGGGCGTCGCGCGGCAGTGTCGCTTTGTGCGTTGCCCCGGGCTGAAGCCCGTGGCTGCCTCGCAAAGAGTCAGAGTGGAGACTGTCGTCTCCTGATCGCGGTGTTGTCTCGCTTGCGCTCGACGCTTTGTGAGTTGCCCCGGCCTGAGGGCCGCGGCTGCCTCGCAAAGAGTCAGAACGGAGACTGTCGTCTCCGGAGTGGGGTTTTGTCTCGCCAAGGCTCGACGCTTTGTCGTCACCCCTACAAGGTGTAAGGGAATTGTCGGATGTCAGCATGCCGACAAGATCCGGCGAATTTGCAATTTTCATTTTGTTTTCAATCGCTTGCTGCCCATTCGTCGACCTGGCACGCAACGTGCAGAAGGTGAGGTGCGACTCTCAATGATTCCTTCGCACATCGACTGACAGACTAAGGAGATTACACCATGGCAAAACTGCGTCAATGCGCCATCTACGGCAAAGGCGGGATCGGCAAGTCCACCACCACCCAGAATCTGGTGGCGGCACTGGCTGAATCCGGCAAGAAAGTAATGATCGTCGGCTGCGACCCGAAAGCCGACTCGACCCGCCTGATCCTGCACAGCAAGGCTCAGACCACCGTCATGCACCTGGCTGCTGAAGCCGGCTCCGTGGAAGACCTCGAACTCGAGGACGTCATGTCCGTCGGTTTCGGCGGCATCAAGTGCGTCGAATCCGGTGGCCCGGAACCCGGCGTCGGCTGTGCCGGCCGCGGCGTCATCACCGCCATCAACTTCCTGGAAGAAGAAGGCGCCTATGACGAAGAACTCGACTTCGTTTTCTACGACGTTCTCGGTGACGTGGTCTGCGGTGGCTTCGCCATGCCGATCCGCGAAAACAAGGCCCAGGAAATCTACATCGTTTGCTCCGGCGAAATGATGGCCATGTACGCTGCGAACAACATCGCCAAGGGTATCGTCAAGTATGCAAACTCGGGTTCCGTCCGTCTGGCCGGCCTGATCTGCAACTCCCGCAATACCGACCGCGAAGACGAACTGATCATGGCCCTGGCTTCCCGCCTCGGCACCACGATGATCCACTTCGTGCCGCGTCACAACGTTGTGCAGCACGCTGAAATCCGCCGCATGACCTGCGTTGAATACGATCCGACCCACAAGCAGTCCGACGAATACCGCGCCCTGGCCAACAAGATCAACAACAACACCAACTTCGTCATCCCGACCCCGATCGAGATGGAAGAGCTGGAAGAACTGTTGATGGAATTCGGCATCATGGATGTGGAAGACGAGTCCATCATCGGCAAGACCGCTGCCGAACTGGCCGCCGAAGCCGCAGCCGCCTGATAGCTGTTCCGGGTCGCCGCCTGCGGATGGCGGCCTAACAGTAGCCTGAATTCAACCATTGTTGGCGTCGTGCACAAATAGTTGTCGGCGCAACGAAAGGAGTTTTACCATGGCAGCGCTCACCCGCGAAGAAACCGCGAATCTCATCGCTGAGGTTCTCGAGGTTTATCCCGAGAAGGCCAAGAAGGACCGTGCCAAGCACTTGATGATCAACGACAAGGAACTCGAGTCGTCGAAGAAGTGCATTACTTCCAACCGCAAGTCCCTGCCGGGTGTCATGACCATGCGTGGTTGTGCCTACGCCGGCTCCAAGGGTGTGGTCTGGGGTCCGATCAAGGACATCATCTCCATCTCCCACGGCCCGATTGGTTGCGGTCAGTATGCCCGCGCCGGTCGTCGTAACTACTACGTCGGCACCACCGGCGTCGATGCCTTCTGCGAAATGAACTTCACCTCGGATTTCCAGGAGAAGGACATCGTTTTCGGCGGCGACAAGAAGCTGGCCAAGCTGATCGACGAAATCGAAATGCTCTTCCCGCTGAACAAGGGTATCTCCGTTCAGTCCGAGTGCCCGATCGGCCTCATCGGTGACGACATCGAAGCTGTTTCCAAGAAGGCTGCCGCCCAGATCAACAAGCCGGTTGTCCCGGTGCGTTGCGAAGGCTTCCGCGGTGTTTCCCAGTCCCTGGGCCACCACATCGCCAACGACTCCGTCCGCGACTGGATCATCTCCAACCGTGACGGTCAGGCTTTCGAAACCACCCCGTACGACGTTGCCATTCTTGGCGACTACAACATCGGTGGTGACGCCTGGGCTTCCCGTATCCTCCTCGAGGAAATGGGTCTGCGCGTGGTTGCTCAGTGGTCCGGCGACGGCACCCTGGCCGAAATGGAAAACACCCCGAAGGTCAAGCTCAACCTGCTGCACTGCTACCGCTCGATGAACTACATCTCCCGCCACATGGAAGAGAAGTACGGGATTCCCTGGCTCGAGTACAACTTCTTCGGCCCGACCAAGATCAAGGAATCGCTGCGCAAGATCGCTTCTTTCTTCGACGACAACATCAAGGCTGGTGCCGAGCGCGTCATCGAGAAGTACACGCCGATGATGGATGCCGTGATCGCCAAGTACCGTCCGCGCCTCGAAGGCAAGAAAGTCATGCTCTATGTCGGCGGTCTGCGTCCGCGTCACGTTGTTGGCGCCTACGAAGATCTGGGCATGGAAGTGGTCGGTACCGGCTACGAATTTGCCCACAACGATGACTACGATCGCACGATCAAGGACATGGGCGACGCTACGCTGATTTACGACGACGTCACCGGCTACGAGTTCGAAGAATTCGTCAAGGCCATGAAGCCTGATCTGATCGGTTCCGGCATCAAGGAAAAGTATGTCTTCCACAAGATGGGCATTCCTTTCCGCCAGCTGCACTCCTGGGACTACTCGGGCCCCTACCACGGTTGTGACGGTTTCGCCATTTTCGCCAAGGACATGGACCTGACCCTGAACAATCCGTGCTGGAACCTGATGAAGGCCCCGTGGCAGAAGGATGCTTCGGAAGCCGAAAAGAAGGCTGCCTGATTCCGCAGCAATCGTACAACTTACGCCCGTATCCACAGATAGGTGGTGCGGGCGAAGGAGATCAAGATGCAAACCGTAGATGACATCAAGCCGTGTTTCCCGCTCTTCCGTAACGACGACTACAAGGCGACGTTGCAGGGCAAGAAGCAGTTCGAAGAAGGCCATTCCGCCGAGCAGATCGCTGAAACCTTCGCCTGGACGACCACCCAGGAATATCAGGACCTCAACTTCAAGCGTGAAGCCCTGACCATCAACCCGGCCAAGGCCTGCCAGCCGCTCGGCTCCGCCCTGTGCTCGCTGGGTTTTGCCAAGACCCTGGTGTATATCCACGGTTCGCAAGGCTGTATCGCCTACTTCCGCACCTACTTCAACCGTCACTTCAAGGAGCCGATCGCCATCATCGCCGACTCGATGACGGAAGATGCTGCCGTTTTCGGTGGTCAGAAGAACGTGCATGAAGGCCTGGCCAACGCCACCAAGCTGTACGGTGCCGAGATGATCGCCATGTCGACCACCTGTATCGCCGAAGTCATCGGTGACGACTTGAACGCCTTCATCGGCAACGCCCGCAAGGAAGGCAACCTGGACAAGGATTTCCCGGTTCCCTTCGCCCACACCCCGTCTTTCGTCGGCAGCCATGTCACCGGCTGGGACAACATGGAAGAAGGCATCCTGCGTTACTTCACGCTGAACACCATGGACGGCAAGGTGGTCGGTTCGAACGGCAAGATCAACTTCGTGCCCGGCTTCGAAACCTACCTCGGCAACTTCCGCATCATCAAGCGCTACATGAAGGAAATGGGCGTCGATTACACGATGCTCTCCGATCCGGAAGAAATCCTCGACACCCCGGCTGACGGCGAATTCCGCATGTACGCCGGCGGTACGACGATCGACGAAGTCAAGGATGCACCGAACGCCCACACGACCTTCCTGATCCAGCCGATGCAACTGGAAAAGACCAAGAAGTTCGTCGAGAGCACCTGGAACCATGAAGTGCCGAAGCTCAACATCCCGATGGGTGTCGAGTGGACCGACGAATTCCTGCAAAAGGTTTCCGAAGTCACCGGCAAGCCGATCCCTGCCTCCATCTCCCTGGAACGCGGCCGTCTGCTCGACATGATGACCGACTCGCATGCCTGGCTCCACGGCAAGAAGATGGCGCTCTACGGTGACCCGGACTTCGTCATGGGGATGACCAAGCTGCTGATGGAATTCGGTATCGAACCGACCCATATCGTCAGCAACAACGGTTCCAAGAAGTGGGCCAAGGCCATGGAAAAACTGCTGGCCACCTCGCCCTACGGCGCCGGTGCCAAGGTTTATCCGGGTGCCGACCTCTGGCACCTGCGCAGCCTGTGCTTCACCGACAAGCCGGATTTCCTGATCGGTAACAGCTATGGCAAGTACATCCAGCGCGACACCTTCCACAAGGGTCCGGATTTCGAAGTTCCGCTGATCCGCATCGGCTTCCCGATCTTCGACCGTCACCACCTGCATCGCATGACGACGCTGGGCTACGAAGGCGCCATGTACATCCTGACCACCCTGACCAACACGGTTCTGGAAAAGCTCGACGACCAGACCCGCGGCATGGGCACGACGGACTACAACCACGATCTGGTTCGCTAAGCCGCAGCCAAGAGCCGGGCGGCCCCGCCGCCCGGCTCGCCACCGGAGCAAGCAATGGCCAACATCATGATTCGCCAGAATGCGGCAGGCGGGCTGGTTTTCTACCTGCCCAAGCGCGACCTGGAAGCTGCCATCGAATCCATCGAGTTCGACACCGCGGAAAAATGGGGTGGCGTCCTCATGCTGGAAAACGGTGGCAGTTACTTCGTTGACCCGATCGCCAAACCCGCCCGCCTGCCCATTTCACTCCGGGCCAGGCGCCTGGGTGCGGCGGAAGACTGAGATTAGGAGCTAAACATCATGGCAATGTATATCAACCCAGACGAATGCACCGCCTGTGACGACTGCCGCCCGATCTGCCCGACCAAGGCGATCAAGAAGGGCAAGGTGTTCTACACCATCGACGCCGACGCCTGCACCGAGTGCGAAGGCGAAAATGACTCGCCGATGTGTGTAAACGTCTGTCCGTCAGGCTGTATCTCGCCGGCCTGAGCGAGAGTCAGGACCCGAGCGCCTGTGGCGTACTACCGCCACGGGCGCTCCATTCCAGACCCTCAACCGGAGCACAATCATGTCCGCACCCCCTATCGCATCCCGTGAAGCCGCCCTCCGTATAGCCCTGGCGGCCCGTACTCTCGATGGCCTGGATGTCCGCGCCCTGGTCGGTGCATTGGCCGACAAGTACGACTTGCCGCTCACCGAATCGAAGCTCGCCTCGATCACCGTCGAAGACCTGCGGGTCATCCTGGCCGGTGGTCATGCCGAAGAAAACTGTGTGGTCGGCGTCAGCCCGGAAGCACTCAAGGATGCCGTCCGTTTCCTGTGGGGCGAAAATGTGCATAACAGCGAGTTGCCGGTCATCGACAGCTATGCCGATGGCGACTTGCCCGGCTCCATCCGCGTCGCCATCGCCAACAACAAGGGCGAAAATCTCGACGGTCATTTCGGTTCCTGCGAACGCTTCCTGATCTATCAACTATCGCCCTCGGCTATGAAGCTGATCGCCATCCGCTCGGCGCTTGATGCCGACACTGCCGAAGACAAGAACAAGGCACGGGCCGAAGTCATCGCCGACTGCGACCTTGTATTCATCCAGTCGATCGGCGGCCCGGCTGCTGCCAAGGTTGTGCGCGCCGGCATCCATCCGCTGAAGAAGCCGAAGGGCGGCGCTGCCAGTGAAATCCTCGGCGAACTGCAAGCTGCCCTGACCAGCCCACCCCCCTGGCTGGCCCGGATCATGGGTGTGCAGTCCAGTTCGCTGAGCCGCTTCGCCGAAGCACTCGACAGCGAGGATGCCTGAGATGACTCCCGAGCGCCTGGCCGAGGTCGTCGCTGCCGTGATGCGCCAAGAAAGCATCAGCGCCTTGCGCGGGGGCTTTCCCGACATGATCTTCACCGAGTGTAGCGAAAACGACATCTCGCCACGCCTGACGCCGGTCGCCGAAACCCCGCAAGCCCTGATCTACCTGATTACCGGCGTCAGCGGCCACTGCCTGGAAGCGACCAGCGATATGGCAGTAGCCAATGGCGTGATCATCGCCAGCCGCGACGAAGACGACTGACATTACCCGGCGGCGCCGGCCTCTCGCCCCCAGGCGGCAGGCCGGCGTTGTCGCATCTATGCCCCGAATTCGTGCGAAGCCGCCATTCTGTCTGTCGCATTCCCCACAAAACAATTTTCAAACCATTGAAAAACAACGCTTTCATGAGTGGCACCAAATTTGCTCATCATGCATGCGTAAGCCAGAAAGGCCATACCGGATGAAACCGGTGACCCGCTTGGCAGATGACATCATTCAACCACCCGCGGTCGGTAGCCACCGGCCGGAACACTGCTTAGAAAGGAAGTAGCATGGCTGACTACACCGCGCTGACTCGTGGCGGCACAACCTGGATTCCGCAATTCGTTACCGGCCTGAGCCAGGAAAAATGCATTGGCTGCGGTCGTTGCTACAAGGTCTGCCCGCGCGACGTGCTCAACCTGATCGACTCCGACGAGGACGAAGACGAGGATGAAAGCGCCGCCGCCAAAATGACCCTGAAGGATCTCGACGACTGCATTGGTTGCAGCGCTTGTGGTCGGGTCTGCCCGAAGAGCTGCTTCAGCTACGCGCCGCTCGCCGCCTGAGCAAGGCCACGGCTTGCCGGCCCGCCCGGCAAGCCGCCCTGCTGTCCTGCCAGGATAAGGCCGAGATCATGGCCGAGCCGCCAAACCAGAAGGCCGTTGCCAACGGTCTGTGTGCCCATTGCCCGCTGCATCCATCCTTTCTCGAGGCGGGTCGCTGCCAGCCGGGCGAAACCTGCATCCGCGCCCACAGCGGCCGGCAGATTGATCGTTTCCTGCGCCGCAACCCGGAAGAGGCCGAACACTATCTTGACGATATTTTCTGGGAACGCCGGGCAATCGCCGCCCGCCATGCGCCGGTCGACCGCATTATCCGCCTGAAGACCGACAGCGATGAAGTTGTCCGTCGGGTCATCGCCAGCCGGCTGCCGATCGACCAACTCGCGGCAATGGCTGGCGATCCCGACCGCGAAGTCCGCCTGTCGGTCGCCGCCCGCCTGCCCGAAGAACTACTGCTGCGACTGATCGACGACGCTGACTATCTGGTTCGCGCCACCGTCGCTCGCCGCCTGCCGCACGGTCAGCTCTCGCGCCTGGCCCGCGACCCGGAACGCGAAGTACGCAAGGTCGTCGCCAGCCGGTTGCCGCCTTTCGCCCTGCATCTGCTGGCCGCCGACCCGGAACCGGAAGTTCGCGCGCTGGTCGCCGAACGGGCCTTGCCCGAGCTTGCCGTCCGCCTGCTGCACGATGCGGAGTGGTGGGTACGCCTGGCCGCCATCGATAACGTCCCGCCCGAACAACTGGCTGCGCTCGCCGACGACCCGGAACCCGAAGTCCGGGCAGCCGCCCTCGCCCGTCTCAGCCCACCTACCGCCGCCTGCCCCGAGGAAAGAACATGAGCAAGGAAAACACCGCCTGGACCGAATACTGCAAGTCGCTGTCACCAGCCATTGCCGGAACCTGCGCCAAGACAGCGGTCAGCGCCGGCCCGACGGCGCTGGTCAAGGCACTCGCCATGGCGCTGGAGGACTGGAAATTCCGCCACGCCTTCGCCCGCGGCGGCTGGTATCGCCTGGGCGGTATCGTCGACGCCAATGGCCAGCACCTCACCGACAATCTGGAAGCCTGGGTGGAAACGGAACTCGACAAACGCGACGGCGATCTCGCCCACCTGGCCGAGGATTTTGCCGGGCAAAAGCTGTTTGCCACCCGCCTGGTTGGCCAGACGCATTACCTGGTTGCCTCGGCCGGCGACGGCAGCGATGACTTCCTGCAACTGGAAATCGAAGACCTGCAGGAAATGCGCGTGCACCAGTTGTTTGCCAACGAGCCCGCATCGATCGAGGAACTGGTCGACCCGCGTGGCGGCAGCGACACCCCACAACCCGTCGGCCTGCCTTTCTACGCGCTCCGCCGCATCCAGCACGTCGGCACTTTCCTCAAGCGCATGCTGGCCCAAAAACCCGAACCGGCGGCCATCCACCGCATGGTTGCCGACTGGTCGAAGAGCAGCGCGGCCCACACCAGCGCTTTCTACAACCACTGGGTCATTGCCACCCGTGAGCACCTCGACCGCTTTCATCAGCCGATACTTCGCGCCCAGCCAATCGCCACGCTGGCCGGCGAGCCACCCGAATTCAGCGCTGCCGCCGGCTGTTCCGGCCTCAAGCTGCAGGATGCCCTGAGCCAGTTTGACCGCGGCGCCGGCTACCCGATGGCCTGGTACTTCCACATGCTGACCACCAAGGCCGTGCCGCACTGGGTTGCCCAGAGTGTCGTCGAGGACGCCCTGGCCGGCTTCGCCTACCTGCCGCAGCGCGACGTGGACGTCGTCCGCGGCTGGCTGCATCGGCCGTATTCCGTTTAACTGCTGCCCGGCTTCAACATCGCCTCCGGCTGCAGCCAGCGCTCGGCCTCCTCCGCCGTCAGGTAGCCGAGAGCCAGCGCCGCTTCACGCAGCGTGCTGCCCTCATGATGGGCGCACTTGGCGATTTCCGCCGCCTTGTCGTAGCCGATATGCGGCACCAGGGCGGTGACCAGCATCAGGGAACGCTCCAGGTGTTCGGCAATGCGCTCGTGGCGCGGGGCGATGCCGCGGGCGCAATGTTCCTCGAAAGCAGCCATGCCATCGGCCAGCAGACGGATGCTCTGCAGCAGGTTGTGGGCAATCAGCGGCTTGTAGACATTCAGTTCGAAATTGCCGGCGGCGCCGCCGAAGCTCACGGCAACGTCGTTGGCCATGACCTGGGCACAGAGCATGGTCAGCGCCTCGCACTGCGTCGGATTGACCTTGCCGGGCATGATCGAGCTGCCCGGCTCGTTTTCCGGAATGCTGATCTCGCCGAGCCCGGAGCGCGGCCCGGAAGCCAGCCAGCGGACGTCGTTGGCGATCTTGTTGAGGGCCACAGCCAGCGTCTTCAGCGCCCCGTGCACGGCCACCGGGCCGTCATGCGCGGCCAGCGCCGCGAACTTGTTGTCGGCGCTGCAGAACGCTAGCTGGCTGCTGCGCGCCAGCGCGGCGGCAACCCGCGTGCCGAACTCCGGGTGGGTGTTGAGTCCGGTGCCAACTGCGGTACCGCCGATGGCCAGCGGATAGAGCAGCGGCAGCATGGCCTCGATGACCGTCCGCGCCTGGCCGAGCTGGGCGACATAGCCGGAGAATTCCTGGCCCAGCGTCAACGGTGTCGCATCCTGCAGGTGGGTGCGGCCGATCTTGACGATGCCGGCGAAGTCAGCCGCCTTGTCGGCCAGCGTCGCCTGCAGGCGGGCCAGTGCCGGCAGCAGCCGGCGGCGGATGGCCAATGCGGCAGCAACGTGGATGGCCGTGGGAAAGACATCGTTGGACGACTGGCCGAGATTGACCTCGTCGTTGGCATGGACGAGACGCTGCAGACCACGTTCGCCGCCGAGCAGTTCGGAAGCGCGATTGGCCAGCACCTCGTTGACGTTCATGTTGCTCTGCGTGCCGGAGCCGGTCTGCCAGACGGCCAGCGGGAATTCGTCCGGGTGCTGGCCGGCCAGCACCTCGGCAGCGGCAGCGGCGATCGCCGCCGCTTTGTCAGCAGGCAACAGGCCGAGTTCGCCGTTGACCATCGCCGCCGCCTGCTTGACCTCGGTCAGCGCGTGAATCAGCTCTGTCGCCAGGCGCTCCGTCGAGATGGCGAAATGTTCCAGCGAACGCTGTGTCTGGGCACCCCACAGACGGGCTGCCGGCACCTCGATGATGCCGAAGGAATCGCGCTCGCTGCGGGTAGTCGCGGATGATGCCTGGTTGTCTGCCATTTCTGCCTCCTGGGTATGCATCTTCATCATAGTGGCGATTGGCTGAGATGCAGCCGGCAGATGCTTGTCAGCTCAGCGGCCAGAAGAGCGGAATGAGCAGGCTGGCGAGCAGCCAGGTCAGCAGGTTCATCGGGATGCCCATGCGGGCGAAGTCGGCGAAACGGTAATTGCCGGCGCTATAGACGAGGGTGTTGGTCTGGTAGCCGATCGGCGTGGCGAAGCTGCAACTGGCGGCAAACATTACGCCGACAACGAAAGGCCGCGGGTCGACGCCGAGTTGCTCGGCAACACCGATGACCACCGGCGTGAACAGCACGGCGATGGCGTTGTTGCTGACGAATTCGGTGGCAATCGAGGTCAGCAGGATGACCAGCGACAGCATCAACCAGGGCGACAGGCCATCGCCGAGGACGACCAGTTGCCTGGCCAGCAGGTCGGCCAGACCGGAGTTTTTCATGGCGATGCTGATTGCCAGCATGCCGAAAATCAGGATCAGGATCGGCCATTCGATGGCCTTGTAGGCCTCGTCGGCACGGATGCAGCCGGTAGCGACGACGATGGCGGCGCCGATCAGCGCCAGTCCCTCGATTGGCATGACGTTGAAGGCAGCCAGCAGCATGACGCCGGCGATGGTGGCCAGGGCGATCGGCGCCTTGGCCTGGCGATTGGTCACCTGCCGGCCTTCGGTGATGGCGAACAGGTCGCCGTTGTCGCAGAAACGCTTGATCTGCGCCGGCGTGCCTTCGACCAGCAGCACGTCGCCGACCTGTAACTGGAAGTCGTCGCCGATCTGCGAGAAGGAAGCGTCGCGGCGATGCACGGCGATCAGGTGGATGCCGTAGCGGGCGAGCAGGTCGAGGTCGCGGATCGGGCGCAGCACATAGCGCGAGGTCTGGCCGACGATGGCCTCGACCATGACCACGTCGCGCCGGCGCAGCGTCTCCAGATCGTGCTGGCCGGCCTGCACCTGCAGGCCGACGAGGTCGGTGCTGCGCAACTCCATCATGGCGCTGCTGCGACTGTGCACGACGATGCGATCACCGGCCTCGATGCGCGTCGCCGGGTCCGGGTTGGCAATTTCGTTCTCGCCCCGGCACAGGTTGAGCACCTGGATGACGCCATTGGCCAGCTTGCTTTCCTTCAGGGTCTTGCCGATCAGATGCGAATCCTCGGGCACGAACAGTTCGGTCATGAACAGCCGGTCGCCGCTACCGGTGAATTGCTGGGTCAGGGTTTCCCGCACCGGCAACAGGCGCTGGGCGAACAAGGCCATGAAGGCGCAGCCGGCGAGCGCCATGATGATCGCCGGGGCGCTGATCTCGAACATGGAAAAAGGCGCCAGGCCATGCGCACGGGCGACGCCATCGACCAGGATGTTGGTCGAGGTCCCGACCATGGTGATCAAGCCGCCAAGGATGGTGGCGTAGGAGAGCGGGATCAGCAGCCGCGACGGGGCGATGTTGTAGCGTCCGGCCATGGCGATCACCGCCGGGATCATGACCATGACCACCGGCGTGTTGTTGATGAAGGGCGAGACCAGCAAACCGACCAGCAGCAAGGCCAACAGCAAGCGCCGCTCGCTCTGCCCGGCCATGGCGCCCAGCCAGTCGCCGAGACGATCGACGCAACCGGTTCGCGACAGGGCACCACTGATGATGAATAGGCAGGCAATGGTGATCGGCGCGCTGTTGCTGAAGACGCTGGTCACCTCCTTGGCCGAAAGCAGACCCAGCGCCAGCAGCAAGGCAACGACCGCCATCACCGCTACGTCCGGTTTCAGCCATTCGCGCACGAAGGCGGCGAACAGGCCGATCAGGACAATACCGACAGCGGCGGCATGCAGGTGTTGCGGGAGCGACATCGATGGGCGGGAAAGCGGGCAGGGAAAAGCGAAGGATAGTATCCAGCGCAGATAATCCAAAAGAATGAATTATTTGTTTCTTATTGCCAATCGATATAACAATTTCCTGACAACACCACCGTCAATCACGCGCCCGGCCGAACGATGAAAACCTGTGGATCGTCGGCGAAGTCCTCCAGCAGGCACCGCACCCGCTCCTGCCACAAGCTGCCGAAACGCCGCCGGGCGGCCTCGTCGGCCTGGCCGCTCAGACATTGCCGGAGCAGATCCGCCATCGCCGGGTCAGCCGGAATGCGGCTGGTATCGCAGGCCACATCGACCGAACGCCCATCATCCAGGCGCGTCAGGCGCAGCTCGAGGGGAATCCCGACACCATAGGTCAGCAGGCTGCGCCGGCGGAACTGACCGGCGATGCCCTTGAAGCCACCGTCGCCGGCAGCGCCGGTAAGCAGCGTGACGACGCTGGCGATGACACCGGTGACGCCCTCGTCACCGGCGTTCGCCAGGTCCACCCGGATAGCGCCACGACAAGGCAGCTCATCGCCGTACAGCGCAGCGAGCGCCAGCCGGCTCATGTTCCAGGCAGCGCCGACGGTCGGACAGGAGTGCCCGGCCAGCCGCACGGCATCGACATAGCGGTAGTCGAGCACGCCATCGTCGTTGACCCCGAGAAATTGGGCGAGCGGATCGCGCAGGCGGATGACCGGCAAGCGGTCGAAGAAGGCCGGGTAGTTCATTCTTTCACCTCGTCATTGCTAACATCGATGCCCCAGTCGCCCCAGGTGTACCAGTCGTCGCCGAGCAGTTCGGCCGGATGCTGGGTGCGCCCGGAACCATTGCCGCATTGCAGATCAGTGGTTGGGCAATAGCGGTCGCAGCCCCAGCAGGTACGCTCGGGATGCTTGGGATTGAGGGGAAATTTCTTCGCCATTTCCGGCGACTTGAAGAACGTAGGCTTGCTGCTCATGGCTCCGGCCGCGCTTGACTGGGACAGCGGCAGCTTAGGCCAGTCGCCGGCATTCGTCATTGATCTCGGTCACGAAGTGCCGGCCGCGGCTTCGCGGCGGGGCGGCCGAACCCTTAAACTAACGTTTTCGCCACCGCTGCACGAAGGAATGGGTCATGAAGGTCTACGGGATCAAGAATTGCGACACGATGAAGAAGGCCATGACCTGGCTGGACGAGAACGGCATCGCCTACGAATTCATCGATTACAAGAAGGCCGGCGTCGCTGTCGCCGGCCTGCCGGACTGGAACAAACGCGCTGGCTGGGAAACCCTGCTCAACCGGCGCGGTCTGATGTGGAAGAAACTGAGCGAGGCCGAACGGACGGCTGTCGACGAGGCCAAGGCGCTGCAACTGATGGCGCAATACCCGGCGCTGATCAAGCGGCCGGTGCTCGATACCGGCAAGCAGTTGCTCGTTGGCTTCAGCCCGGAAAACTATGCGGAGAAACTGAAATGAGCGATAGCTACGTTCGCCGCTTCCTCTTCGAGGGCCTCGACATTCGCGGCGCCATCGTCCATCTCGGCGATGCCTGGCAGCAGATGCAGGCCGGTCGCGATTATCAGCCCACCGTTGCCCAGTTGCTCGGCGAAACCGCCGCCGTCACCGCCCTGATTGCCGGCCAGCTCAAGCAGCCCGGTCGCCTGACCCTGCAGTTGCGCGGCAGCGGCCCGGTCCAGTTGCTGGTCATGGACTGCAACGAACAACTGCAGATGCGCGGCATGGCGCGCAGCAATCCGATCGTCCTGCCGGCGCCGGTACCCGACCTGCTCGGTGCCCGGCAAGGTGGCCAGTTGCTGATGAGCCTCGATCTGCCGACGGCCCGCCAGCCCTACCAGAGCTATGTGCCGATGGTCGGCGACAGCATTGCCGGCATCTTCGAGCATTACCTCGAACAATCGGAACAGCAGCCCTCGCGGCTCTTTGCCTCGGCCAACCCGCGAGCGGCGGCCTGCCTGTTCCTGCAGAAGATGCCCGAGACCGACAGCCGCGACGCCGACGGCTGGCATCGCGTCAGCCAGCTGGCGGCCACCGTCAAGGCCGGCGAACTGCTCGAACTCGATGCCGAAACCCTACTCAGCCGGCTGTTCCACGAAGAGATGACGGCGCATGGCGTGCGTGTCTACGACGCCCAGCCGGTCTGCTACCACTGTCCTGAGGACTGGGAAAAGATTCGCGACATGATTCGCGCCCTCGGCCAGCAAGATGCCGAAACCATCGTCGCCGAGCACGGCGAGATTCTCATCCGCGACGACATCTGCAACCGCGAATACCGCTTCTCACCGGCCGACGTCGCCGCCCTCTTCGCCCAGGCGGCCAGTCAGCCACTGCACTGAGCCCAACCGGCCGGCTCAGGGCCGATAGACCAGCTCGACGCGCCGCATCGTCTTGCGGCATTCGGCGGTGTTGCAGCCGGCCACCATCTTTTCCCGCCCTACCGGATAGCGTTGCATCTGGCGGGCCGGTACTCCCAGGCGGCGCAGCGCGGCAAACACCGCATCGACGCGGCCCTGGGCGATGGCCAGTTTGTAGGAACGGCTGCCCTGATCGTCCGTATGCCCGATCAGGGTGAGCACCAGACGCGGATCAGTCTTCAGACGGTCGACGTACGGCCGCAACTTGTTGCGCTCTGCCGCTTCAATCTCGATCGAACCAGCCCGGAAGAAAACGTTTTCAGCAGCCAGCGGCGGGGCCACGGCAGCGACTGGCTCCGCCGGCGGCGGCTTCGCTTCCGCCCGTGCCTCCGCTGCCGGTGCCGGCGCCTCCTCCACCGGCGTCACCGGCGGCCGGCCGGCGCAGGCAGCGAGAAGGCAGGCCGTCAGGCAGATCAGCAGGCGCTTATGCATCGCGCTTGTGCTCGTCGTCGACTGGGCCGAGCATGTCAGCCAGGGGGGTTTCGGCGTAACCATCGACCTTGCCGGGCAGATGGCGGATCAATTCATCAAGATTGATATTCAATGTTTTCAGTACCACTTCCGGCAGATTGGCCAGCGCTTCCGGCAGTATGCCTTCGGCCGGCCCCGGCAGCGCCGCCAGCGCCGCCAAACCATTCTCCGCCAGAACCAGGCCAACCCGCCGTTGATCGCGGCCATTGCGCTGTTTCGTGACGCAGCCGCGGGCCACCAGCTTGTCTACCATCAAACTGCAGGTAGACTGATGGATGCCCATGCGGACGGCAAGCTCACCGATGCCGATGGCCGGATTACGTTCTACTTCCTGGAGCAGCCACAACCAGGAGCCAGGCATGCCACAGCGCTCCTCGACAAGGCGGAAATACTGGCGCAGGGAACCGAAGATCTGCCGGAATTGCTGCAGCACTTCCAGGGTAAGCAGCGACGAAGGATTGTGGGAAGCGAGTTTCAAGGCATTTCCTGAGCGCGCTGGTTGCGCGAAAGCGAAGCGTCAATTATATTGCCAAGCAATGTAGCTGCGGACGCTTCTGTTCGTTGGCTCATTCCTTTTCGACGAGGATTTGGGGGGCATGCCCCCCTTTTTTTATGATCAACTCGATCCAGCTTTTCGGCCTGATCCTGCTCGGCGGCCTCGCTGCCGGCGAAATCTCCAGGCGACTGCTGTCCCTGCCGAGAACCACCGGGTACGTACTGTTCGGCCTGCTTGCCGGGCAGAGCGGCGCCAACTGGATTACCCCGTTGCACATCGAATCGGCCCAATTGTTCAGCGACTTGGCCCTCGGCCTGATCCTCTTCGAACTGGGCTATCTGGTTCCCGGCGTGGACCGCGCCGAAGCCCGGCGCCGGCTCTTCGCCGGCCTGGCCATCTCGCTCGCTCCCGGGCTGCTCATGCTGCTGCTCTTCCTGCTGCTCGGCTTTTCCTTCGCTGCATCGCTGTTTGCCGCCGCCCTCTGCCTGGCCACCTCGGCCGCCATCACCATTGCCACCTGCAGCGATATCGGCGCCCGTGGCGAGCGAACCGGCCTGCTGTACACCATGGTTACCGCCAACGGCTGCACCGCCTTTGCCCTCGTCGCCCTGCTCACTCCTTTCCTTGATGACACGGTCAGTGGCGGCATTCTCGCCCGCACCGGCCTGGCTCTCGGCAGCATCCTGGTCTCCCTGCTGCTCGGCGCCCTCTGCGCCGCCATCGTCCTGGTTGGTGCCCGCCGCCTGGAGCGGCGGGCTGAACATCATCACCTGCTGATCCTCGGCAGTATCGTTTTTGGCGTCGGCAGCGCCCTCTTTCTCGAAGTCTCGGTCTTCCTGCCGATGCTGATTTTCGGTTTTCTTGTCCGCGTCATGGACCGCCAGCAACAGGTGATCGGCATTCGTATCGCCAGCGATGCCCGGGTTTTTCTCGTCGTCACCTTCGTCCTTGCCGGTGCCGCGCTCGACATCGCCCATCTCGCCAACTACTGGGCGGAAGCCCTGCTCGTCGTCTTTGTCCGCCTGGCCGGACAACTGGCGGTAATGCTGTTGGCGGCACGTCATCTCAGTTTACAGCCGCGCGAAGGCGCCTTGCTCGCCGTCGGGCTGCAACCAATGTCCAGTGTCGCTCTGGTTCTGCTGGCCAACACGCAGATGCTATATTCCGAACTCGACCCCAAGCTGGTCGGCATGTTGCTGGCGACCCTGCTGCTCATGCAGTTGCTCGGACCACTCGCCACGCAGACCGCCATCAAGGGTTTTGGTGAAGCGACACGCCTCAACCTCGGCCGGAACGCCAGCGCGGCAAACGGCCCTCATGGAGGAGCAGCGTCATGAGCAAGCGTCCGTTACGCATCGGCCTCTCGGCCCGCATCTACCATCCACAGCCCGGCGCCACCGGCATCCAGTCGAAATCGCTGCAGTACCTTGAGCAATCGGTGGCCCACTGGGTGATGTCGCGCGAGGTGATGGTCTTCATGATCCCCTCGGTGAGCGGCGACGGCATGGTCCATCGCAGCAGCATCCGCCTTTCCGACTATCCGCAATACCTCGACGGCCTGGTGCTGCAGGGCGGTGCCGACATCAGCCCGCAATCCTACGGCGAGGAGCCGGGGCATCCCGACTGGGCCGGCGACCGCCTGCGCGATGCTTACGAAATGGAACTGCTGCATGAGTTCATGGAGGCTGGCAAGCCCGTTTTGGGCATCTGCCGCGGCCTGCAACTGATCAATGTGGCAATGGGCGGAACCCTCTACCAGGACATCGAGTCTCAGTACGAGACTCCGGCTGTTCATCAACACGCAGACTACGATCGCCATGCCCACCAGATTGCCTGGGATGCCGACTCCGGACTGGCTCGGCTCTACCCTGATCGCTCGGCCGGCGGCGTCATCTCGATCCACCACCAAGCGATCCGCGCCCTCGGTCGCGGCCTGAAGGTCGAGGCACGCAGTCAGGCGGACGGACTGATCGAGGCGATCCGCCTTGAGGGTCGGCCGTATGTGCTGGGGCTTCAGTGGCATCCGGAATTTCATCCACCGGGCAGTCCCGACTTGCTGGACTGCACGCCGATACTCGACGAATTCCTCGCTGCCGCCCGCGGCCGGCGCTGGTAGCAAGAGGCGGCGCCAGCCAGCAAGGCGTCGTCGCTACTTTCCCCCCAAAGGATCGCCGCAGTTTGATCCCATCCTTGAGGTGGCTATCGAAAAACGCCATTCGCAATTCGTCATTCGCAGCATAGGGAGTTAAGAACCATGATCAAAGTTGGACTGATTGGCTACGGCAAGGCGGGGGCAGCAGTCGCCCGTGTCATTGAAGCCGATGAACGTTTCGAATTGTGCTGGATCGCCCGGCGCAGCGCCGGCCCCGCCGAAACCGGCCACCCGGTGACAAGCCTGGACGCGAATTCTTTTCCCGCCTGGCTGGACCAACATCCGGTCGACGCGGTAATCGACTTTTCCGATGCCAAGGCCGTGCTCATCTACGGCGAAGCGATCCGCCGACGCGGCATTGCCCTGGTCAGTGCCATTTCCGTCCACCCCGAAACGACGTTGGCTTACATTCGCGATCTGGGCAGCGACATCCGGGTCATGTCTTCGCCCAACATAACCCTCGGCATCAATTTCCTGATGTTCGCTGCGCGCATGCTGCGCCGCATCGCGCCGTTTGCCGATGTCGAGATTCTTGAGCAGCATTTTCGCGACAAGCCGGAGGTTTCCGGTACCGCGCGCAAGATTGCCGAAAATCTCGATGTCGACCATGAACGCATCACCTCGCTGCGTCTGGGCGGCATCGTCGGCCACCATGAGGTGATCTTCGGTTTCCCTTTCCAGACCGTGCGCCTGATTCACGACTCGATCCGCCGCGAGGCTTTCGGCACCGGTGCGGCCTTCGCCCTCCACGAACTGCTGAAATATCCACCCGGCTTCTATACCTACGACGACCTGCTGCTCAATCTGATCCGCCAGGACCTGAACGCCAGCCTCGTCCCCGCCCATGCCTGATTCGCTGGCCGGCCTGCCACGCGCTGCCTGGAACTGGCTGCTCGACCGCCTGTTCTTCCTGCCGCCATTCCCCGAGCAGATCGATTCGCTGGCCCTGTTCAGCATGCTGCTGGTGGTCGGCCTGCTGATCGGCGAATGGCTGCATGCCCGCGCCGGCTGGCCGAAGGTGATCGGCTACGTGCTGGCCGGAACCATCTTCGGGCCCTCCCTGCTCGGCTGGATCAGCATAGAGGGACTCGCCCAGGCGCGACCAGTAGCCGATGCGGCGCTCGGCCTGCTGATGATGGAAGTCGGCCGCCGTCTGGATCTCGGCTGGCTGCTACGCAACCGTGAACTGCTGCGCAGCACGCTTGCCGACATCAACCTGTCCTTCCTGCTGATCTTCCTTTTCGCCTTCTACGTGGTCGGCCTCAGCCCTGCCTGGTCGGCCGCCACCGCCGCCGTCACCATGGCCTCAGCGCCGGCCGTGGTGCTGCTCGCCATCGAGGAATCGAAAGCCCAGGGCCAGGTCACCGAACGCATCATCCTGCACACGGCAATCGCCGCCGCCGCCTCATTCGTAGCCTTCACCATCGTGCTCGGCATCGTCCATGCAGAGAACAGCGAAAACTGGCTCAATGCCATCGTCCATCCGCTCTGGGTCGCCGGCGGCTCGCTGCTTGTCGCCGCCCTCGCCGCCAGCCTCGCCCTGGCCATCGCCCGCCTGCTGCCGAAAGCCTCGCTGGCCCAGGTATTCGTCCTCGTTGCCTCGGCCCTGCTCGCCGTCGGCATCGCCCGCATGCTGGCTGTCCCGGTATTTCTCACCTTGTTCCTGATGGGCGTCGTACTGGCTGTCCGCGATACCCGCCAGGCGCTGCGCTACACGGCGCTGCCGGAAGGCCACTGGCTGCTCGCCATCATTCTCTTCGTCGTCGTCGGCGCCTCGCTGCCGTGGGCCGCCTTCACCTGGATGACCGGGCTGCAGGCGCTCGGCCTGCTGGCGGTGCGCGCCACTGCCAAGCTGGCAGCGCTGGCCCTGACCGGCGGCAGCCTGCCACGCAACAAGCGCCTGCTGGTCGGCCTCGGCATCCAGCCGTTGTCGGCCACGGCCGTCTTCATGGCCTACGAGCTGGCCCAGCTCTATCCGGAAATCGGCCTTTCGGCGCTAGCCCTGCCGCTATTCGCCGCCGCCATCATGGAACTGGCCGGTCCCGCCCTGTGTCGACTGGCTCTGCGCCGCTCGGGCGAGTGCGCCAGTGACACGCAACGCAACGGAGGCATCGCATGAGCAAGCCCTTGGGGGATTTCACCCACAGCGCTGCCCTCAGCCTGGGCGTCGAACTGGAACTGCAACTGGTTTCGCGGCGCGATTTCGACCTTACCCGCGCCGCCACCGACCTGCTCGGCGGCCTCGATTACGACGGGCGTTTCGGTGAAATCAAGCTGGAAATAACGGAAAGCATGATCGAGGTCAGCACCCAGCCACAGGCGACGGTCAACGGCATCGCCAGCGACCTCGCCGGCCTGCGCGACACCTTGCGCACTCATGCCGAGCGCAACAACATCGGCATCTGCGGCGGCGGCACGCATGCCTTCCATCACTGGCCCGAACGGCGGATATGTCCCGGCGAGCGCTTTGACGAGCTATACCAACGCTATGGCTATCTGGCCAAACAATTCACCGTCTTCGGCCAGCATATCCACGTCGGCTGCGAATCGGCCGACGACGCTATCTGGCTGACCCAGGCGCTCGGCGTCTACGTGCCCGCGTTCATAGCCCTGTCCGCCTCCTCACCTTATGTCGACGGCGTGGACACGCTGTTCCAATCAGCCCGCCTCAATGCCGTCTCGGCCTTTCCGCTCAGCGGTCAGTGCCCGCCGCTTGACGACTGGGCGGCTTTCGTCCGCCACTTCGAATTCCTGCAGGCCTGCGGCATCGCCAGCAGCATCAAGGATCTCTATTGGGATGTGCGGCCAAAGCCCGAATTCGGCACCGTCGAGATCCGCGTCTGCGACACACCGCTTGCCATTGAGCAGGCCGCCTCGCTGGCGGCGCTGGCTCAGTCTCTGACGCGCTGGCTGCTGCGCACCCGGCCCGAATTGCAGACCGCCAGCCAGGCCCATGTCGCGCGCTACAACAAGTTCCAGGCCTGTCGCTACGGTATGGCGGCGCAAATTTCCGATCCGGTTGCCCGGTGCTGCCGGCCACTCGGCGTTAGCATAGGCGAACTGCTCGAGACGCTGACCGAGGATGCCCGGGCACTGGATTGCGAACACTGGCTCAAGGCCTTGCACACCATCGTGGCCACGGGTGGCGATGCCAGCTGGCTGCGGCAGCGACAAGAATACTTCGGCAACCTCAACGATGTGGTGTGCGAAGCCAGCGGACGGCTGCTCAGCACACCAGACAAATACTAGGAGAACGTGACATGAATTGCCGGCTGGGCGCCTGCTCATTGCTACTGTTGATCGCCACTCACGCTACGGCGGCACCTGTCTGCCACTTCGATGCGCAGGTACGCGGCGATCAGCGGATCGGAAAATGGATCAACCACAGCAATTGGCTAAGTGGCGAGCACCTTCGCCTGGCCCTGACTGCCGGCTCCACCTTCATGCCATCGCTACGGCTGACTCCAGGCAAACCGACGCCCCTGCGCAGTGCCGGTCGCAAACTCGACGTCGACAAGATCAAGGTCAGCGATCCGCTGGATGGCTCGGCCCGAAATCTGGGCTTCCTGCTCGACAGCCGCCTGCAGGCCGATGGGCTGGTCGTCTTGCAGAATGGCCGGCTGCTCGCCGAGCGCTATCGCAACGGCCTGCGCGCCGACGATCAACGCTTGCTACTGCAGGCCAACCGCCCCATCCTCAACCTGCTCGGTGCGATCTCGGTCTCCCAAGGCAAACTCTCCGCCGACCGTTCGCTGACCCGCTACCTGCCGACGATGAGCAACCAGGGTGGCCTGCGCCGGCTCTCCGTCCAGCGCTTGCTTGACAGCAACGACGCCACGAACTGGAGCAACGAGGAATTGGCCAGCTGGCGCGAAGCAGCTGGCTGGATCAAGGGTGGAACCGATATCGACGTCCGTGCCTGGCTGGCCATGCCGGGACGCTGGGACTTCCCGATGGAGAACCGTAAGCTGTCAGCGTTGCCGGCCAGCCCCGACGACGACCTGCTCGCCTGGCTGCTGGCCGAAAGCAACAAGATGCCCTTGTCCCAGCTGTTCTGCGAGCAACTGCTCAGCCGTATCGACCCCGAGCACCCGGTACAGTGGATGACTGACGAGCGGGGTATCGAACTGGCCGGCGGCCTGGCCCTCTCCCTGCGCGATTTCAGCCGCCTCGGACAGTTGCTGCTCGATGCTCGCTCCAGCCGTACGCGCAGCCGCGTTCCCGGCTGGTTCATCGAAACCCTGACCGCATCTTCCGGCATCCGCTCACCGCAGCTTCCCGGCCTGGCACGCGGCAGCGAACGACGTTACGGCTTCGTTCACCTCGGCGGCGACCCCAACCGCGTGGCCCTGATTGGCGCCCACGGCAGCAGCCTCTACATCGATTTCGACCGGCGGCTGGTGATCGCGCTGTATGCCAGCCACCCCGCCGTCGAATCGCCAACCCAGCTGGCAACGCTCGAACAGTTCTGGAACGCGCTGGCGCGGTCAGCCACACCGCGCCGCTGAGGACCAACGCGGCGTGGCCGCGCAGATCGGGACCTGGTGGATCGCGGCGAAAGACAGATCGAAGCTTACGCGCCGGCCACGCAACTGCGTGATCTGGAAGAAGCAATCGTGGGCCCGCTTCAGGGCGAGCGAGCGCCAGCGGCCAAATCAGATGCGACGCACAAGCGGCACCGATTTTGCTTGAATCGGTAGCCAGCTTGGCTGGCCAAGCCCGCAGTTCCGCGCGCCAGCGAGAAAGTGCATTTCGAGATGAATGAATTTGCCCGTCACAGTCCCCGGCATTGGGAATCGGATTCCCATATTCGAGTCCCCACGCAACCGTCACAGATCCTGCTGTGGCTGACCGATGCTACCGGACGCACCGAATTTCTCAGCCCGTCGTGGTCACGGTTTACGGGTCTGGAGCGTAGCGAACTGATTGCCGACTGCTGGGCGAAGGTCGTCCATCCCGACGATCTGGCCGGCCTGCTAGGGGCCTTCAAGCGTGCGGCCAGTGACAACCAGGGCTTTCGCCGGCACGTCTGGCTGCGCCGTCGGGATGGGATCTATTGCGGCATGGCGTTCGAGAGTCTGCCGCGCCTCGCACCGACCGGCGAGACGGTGGGTTTCACTGGTTTCTGTCTCGATCTCTCGCCGGCCCTTCATGCCCTGCCCGGCGCCAACCCTGCCGATCATCGCATTGCCGAACTGCTCAAACAGATACGTCTGCCGGCCACTGTCGTCGATCTTAATGGCGAACTGATCTTTTTTAACCAGCCGTTTCTCGACCTGATCGACGAGCCGCCGCGCGAAGCGATCAGCCGGCCGTTCTTCGGGCATTACGCCGAGGCCATCAGCGAGCCGCCGGCAGAACGCCTGCGCAAGATCGCCGATACTTCGCCGCACGCGTTCGAATGCACCGTGCGCGACACCGCGGGCAAGTCGCACCTGATGTTGTGGCATGTCACCGCGCTGCGCGACGAAAGCGGGCAAGTGACCTGCAGTGTGCTGATCGGCGAAGACATCACTGCCCAGCGCGAAAAGGAAGAGTCGCTGCTGCTGACCCAACGGGTTTTCGAGACGACCGACGAGGCGATGGTCATCACCGACGCCAAGGCGCAGATCATCTCGGTCAACCAGGCCTTTACCCGACTGACCGGGTACACGCGCGAGGAAGCGCTGGGCCGGAACCCGCGGGTCCTACAGTCGGGGCGCCACGACAAGGCCTTCTACGACGCGATGTGGCGCTCGCTGGCGGAAATTGGCCACTGGCAGGGCGACATCTGGGATCTGCGCAAGGACGGCACGGTCTATCCGAAATTCCTGTCGATCAGCACGCTGCGCGACAGTGCGGGCACTCCCACGCATTACTGCGGCATCTTTTACGACATCACCGAGCGCAAGACCTTCGAGGACAAGCTCGAACGCCTGGCTCATTACGATGTGCTGACTGGCATCCCGAACCGCTCGCTGCTTTTCGACCGTCTCGAACTGGCAACCGCCGAGGCCATGCACAGCGGCGGCAAGGCGGCGGTGCTGTTCATCGACCTCGACCGCTTCAAGCACATCAACGATTCGCTTGGCCACGCCGCCGGCGACCAGGTATTGCGTGAAGCCGCCGCCCGCATCTGCAGCACGATCCGGCGCAACGACACGGCGGCGCGGCTGGGTGGCGACGAGTTCGCCATCGTCCTGCCCGATCTGGCCGAGCCGGCACATGCCGCGCTGGTCGCCGAGAAGATCATCGAGCGGATGAACGTGCCGTTCGTGATTGACGGCGTCGAGGTCACGGTGTCGACCAGCATCGGGATCAGTCTCTTCCCCGCCGATCACCATCAGCCCGACCAGCTGCTCGAACTCGCCGACCAGGCCATGTACCAGGTCAAGGCGCGCGGCGCCAATGGCTACCAGTTCTGCAACGCCTTGGGCATCACGCCGCCCCCGGACACACTTCCGGACTGAGCGATATCGGCCCTACAGCAGCTTGCCGGGATTCATCAGCCCGCGCGGATCGAGCGCCTGCTTGACGGCGCGCATCAGTGCCATTTCCTGCGGACTCTTGTAGCGCAGGATTTCCTCGCGCTTCAGTTGGCCGAGGCCATGCTCGGCCGAGATCGAGCCGTTCAGTGCATGCACGGCATCGTGCACCAGACGATTCACCGCCGGCTGCTGGGCGATGAAGGCGGCGTTGTCGCCGGCCTCGGGCTGCGACAGGTTGTAGTGCAGATTGCCGTCGCCGACGTGCCCAAAGGCAACGACACGGATGCCGGGAAAGGCAGCGGCCAGCGCCGCATCAACTTGGGAGAGGAACTCGGGGATACGGGACACCGGCACGGCGATGTCGTGCTTGATGCTGATGCCCTCAATCTTCTGCGCTTCCGAGATGTTCTCGCGCAGCGCCCACAGGTGGGCGGTCTGGGTATCCGATTGGGCGATCGTTCCATCGCTGACGCTACCCTCCTCCAGTCGCGCCGCCAGCCACGTCTCGACCGCTGCCGGCGCCGTGCCGGAAAACTCGGCCAGCACGTACCATGGGCTGGCCGCCCCCGGCCGCTGGCTGCCGGAAATGTTCTTCAGCACCAGACCGAGCGCCGTTTCGGAAACCAGTTCGAAGGCGGTCAGTTGCGCATCGAAGGCATCCTTGGCCAACCGCAGCAGTTCGACAGCCGCTGCCGGCGAGGTAATGTTGAGCCAACACGTCGTCTGTACCGGCGGCAGCGCAAACAGCTTGAGCACTGCCGCGGTGATGATGCCGAGCGTGCCCTCGGCGCCGATGAACAACTGCTTCAGGTCGTAGCCGGTGTTGTCCTTGCGCAAGCCGCGCAGACCGTCCCAGAGTGTGCCGTCGGCGAGCACGACTTCCAGACCGAGGGTCAGTTCGCGGCTGTTGCCGTAGCGCAGCACCTGGACGCCGCCGGCATTGGTCGACAGGTTGCCGCCGATCTGGCAGGTGCCTTCCGAGGCCAGCGCCAGCGGGAACAGCCGGCCAGCGGCGCGCGCCGCAGCCTGGACGGCGGCCAGGGTGCAGCCAGCCTCGACGGTAATCGTGTCGTTGAGCGGATCGACGGCACGGATGCGGTTCAGCCTTCCAAGGCTGACGAGCACCGCCTTACCCGAACCATCCGGCGTCGCTGCACCACAGAGGCTGGTATTGCCGCCCTGCGGCACGATGGGCGCCCCTGCTGCGGCACAGGCGCGGACCACTGCAGCGACCTCGTCACGGTTACCCGGGCGAACGTGGCAGCGCGCAGCACCGCGATAGCGGCCGCGCCAGTCGGTGAGGAAGGGCTGCAGGTCGGCAGCATCGCTCAGCACGTGGGCGGCGCCGACGATGGCACGCAGTTGATCGATCAGGGCATCGCTCATGGTCAATCCAGCAGGGAATGCAACAGCGGCAGCATGTGCTCGGTCGCCTTGCGGCCGGCGGCGATGGCTTCATCGGCACGGTGGTAGTCGAGCAGGTTGAGCTGGCCGAGGCGCGGCGCGATCAGTACGTCGGCCGGTTCGCCGGCCAGGCGCGAACGCGAGATGCGCCCCTGCATGATGGCGATGCTGTTGCTGACCACGTCGGCCAGCGAGGGCAGGATCGGCCTTTCCTCGCCGCCGCCGAACCAGCGACCGACAGTATTGCGCCAACCGCCACCAGCCACCGCCGGCTTGCCGTTGCGCCGCTGCAGCGTGGTCAGCATGTCCATGCTGAGATCGACGGCGATGACGATTTCGGCATCGAGCGCCCGGCACAGCGATACCGGCACCGGATTGACCAGACCACCATCGACCAGGAAGCGCTCATCGAGCAACTGCGGGGAAAACAGGCCGGGCAGCGCGGTCGAGGCGCGCACGGCGGCAGCCACCGAGCCTTCGCGCAGCCAGATTTCGCGGCCGGTCGCCAGATCGGTGGCAACGCAGGCGAACGGCCGGTCGAGCTGGGTGAAATCATTTTCGAGAAAGGTCGTCGCGGCGAAATCGAATAGCTTGGCGCCCTTGATCAGGCCGCCGGCCAGGCTGACATCGAAGAAGCCGAGCACGTCGCGCCGGCTGAGCCCGCCGACCCAGGCTTCCAGCTTGTCAAGATCGCCGGAGGCATAGGCGGCACCGACGAAGGCGCCGATCGAGGTGCCGCAGACGACGTCCGGCTCGATGCCGGCCTCGTGCAAGGCGCGCAGCACGCCGATATGCGCCCAGCCGCGCGCCGAACCGGAACCGAGGGCGATACCGAGACGCGGCCGGGCCATGACTGCTTACTCGCGGCCGACCGGCTCGGCGTACAGGTCGTGGTGATCGGCGTCGACGACGCGGACCTGAAGGAAATCGCCGGGCGCCGCATCGTAGAAGCCGTCGAGATAGACCAGGCCGTCGATTTCCGGCGCATCGGCCTTGGAACGGGCGATCACACCCTCCTCGTCAACCTCGTCGACCAGCACTTCGATGACGCTGTCGATCTTGGCCGCCAGCTTGTCGGCCGAGATGTCTTCCTGCACCTGCATCAGCCAGCGCCGGCGATCCTCGCGCACGTCTTCCGGCGGCAGGCCTTCGAGTTCGTTGGCCTTGGCGCCGTCGACCGGCGAGTAGGCGAAGGCGCCGACGCGGTCCAGTTGCGCATCCTCGAGGAACTGGATCAATTGGTCGAAATCCTCATCCGTCTCACCCGGGAAGCCGGTGATGAAGGTCGAGCGGATGACGATTTCCGGGCAGATCTCGCGCCACTTGGCGATGCGTTCCAGCGTGTTCTCGGCCGAGGCCGGGCGCTTCATCGCCTTCAGGATCTTCGGGCTGGCGTGCTGGAACGGCACATCCAGATACGGCAGGATCTTGCCTTCGGCCATCAGCGGAATCACGTCATCGACCGACGGGTACGGGTAGACATAGTGCAGGCGGACCCAGATGCCGAAGCTGGCCAGCGCCTCGCACAACTCCTTCAGGCGGGTCTTGACTGGCCGGCCGCCCCAGAAATGCGTGCGGTACTTGACGTCCACGCCATAGGCGCTGGTGTCCTGCGAGATGACCAGGATTTCCTTGACGCCGGCCCGGGCCAGGTTCTCGGCCTCGGCCAGCACGTCACCGACCGGGCGCGACACCAGCGGGCCGCGGAGCGACGGGATGATGCAGAAGGTGCAGCTGTGGTTGCAGCCTTCGGAAATCTTCAGATAGGCGAAATGGTCCGGCGTCAGACGGATGCCCTGCGGCGGCACCAGGTCGGAATACGGATCGTGCGGCTTGGGCAGGTGCTGGTGCACGTGGCCCATGACCTCTTCCATGGCGTGCGGACCGGTGACGGCGAGCACCGACGGATGCGTCGTCTGCACGATGTCGCCCTTGGCGCCGAGGCAGCCGGTGACGATGACCTTGCCGTTTTCGTTCAGCGCCTCGCCGATGGCGTCGAGCGATTCCTCGACGGCGGCGTCGATGAAGCCGCAGGTATTGACGATGACCAGATCGGAATTGTCGTAGCTGGGCGAAATCTCGTAGCCCTCGGCGCGCAGCCGGGTGAGGATCAGTTCGGCATCGCTGCCGGCCTTCGGGCAACCCAGGGAAACGAAGCCGACGGTCGGCACTTTGATGGTGGTGTTCATGCGATGGAAGCCTTGCCCGGCGCTGCCGGAAAATCGGGAAAACCGTATTTTACGGGGGAATCAGCCCGGCAGTCGGTCGAGCGCCTGCTTCAGCGCCGCGAAACAGCGTTCGTCGATGGCTGTGCCGAGGTTTTCGGCCATCATCGCCAGCGTCTGCGGGATCGGGATCGCCCCGCGGTAGGGGCGTTCGGCGGTGATCGCGTCGAAGATGTCGGCGGTGGTGATGATGCGCGTCTCGAGGCTGATCTGCTCGGCAGTCAGGCCACGCGGATAGCCCTTGCCGTCGAGGCGTTCGTGGTGCGCCGCCGACACCCGCGCCAGTTCGGCGAAGGCACCGATGCGCGAGAGGATGGCCTCGGTGTAGGCGGCATGCGCCTGCACGGCGGCCCATTCGTCGGCATCGAGCTTGCCCGGCTTGTCGAGCACGCTGTTGCTGACGCCGAGCTTGCCGACGTCGTGCAGCAGCGCGCCGCGCTTCAGCCAGCGGCGGCGCTCCGGCGACACGCCGAGGGTCTCGGCGATCATGTCGGTGTACAGCGCGACGCGGGCGCTGTGGCCGCTGGTGTAGGGACTTTTCGAGTCGACCACCTGGCCGAAGGCGGCGGCGATGTCGTCGAGGTAGTCGTCGTCCAGGTCGACGACATGCGCGGCCGGCTCCAGCGCCAGGATGGCGGCATCGACTTCCGCCGAGGCCAGCGTCGCCCAGAAGGCGTCGCCCTGCGCCACCTGCTCGAAGGCGGCGACCAGGCGCGGATCGAACCAGCCGCCTGAGCGCTGGCGGACTTCGGCCAGCGCCACCACGGCCCCGCCGGCGGCGTGGAAAACATCGATGACCTGGGCCAACAGCGCGATCCGCGCCGCCAGCGGAATCGCCTCACCGGCCAAGCCCTCCGGCTTGCCCTGGCCGTTGAAATGCTCGTCCAGACTATAGATGCCGGCCGCAACGCGCTCCGGGAAGCGCAACAAGCGGGCGATCTCGGCGCCACGCTGGCAGCGGGTGGCGATCAGTTCCTGGGCGATCTCGCTGCCGTCGCGGAAGATCGTCAGCACGCTGCGGAAGCGCTCGGCCAGCCCGGCCTTCAGCCCGGTGTGCTTGAGCACGAAGTTGAGCACCTGCGGCAGGCTGTCGCCGACGGTCTTGAAATCGCGCTTGAACGCCAGATCGTCGGTCAGGTAAAGCTCGCAGATGCGGGCGGCGTTGCTACTGCAGCCAAGGTCCTTCAACAGCAACGTGTAATAGAGATCCCACAACTGCCCGTCATCAAGCCCGAGTGTTTGGCCGATATGCATGCCGATCCAGCAGCAACGCACGCAATGCCCGGGCGGCTGGCCTTCGGTGATGTCGAGCGCGTGGCTGAGCGCCGAGATCAGTTCGGCCAGTTGCAGCCCTTCGTCCGGCAATGCGGTGCTGGCCGGGAACAGGCTGCTCATCGGCAAGCGGCAGCCCTCCCGGCTGGTCGGGACTCAGCGATTGACATCAACCACCACGCGGCCGCGCACCTTGCCCTGCAACAGTTCGCCGGCGGTGGCAATGGCTTCACCGAGACCGATTTCATGGGTGATCGCTTCCAGCAGCGCCGGATCGAGATCGCGGGCCAGGCGTTCCCAGGCCTGGCGACGCACCGGTTGCGGCGCCATGACGCTGTCGATGCCATAGAGCGTGACACCGCGCAGGATGAAGGGGGCGACGCTGGACGGAAAATCCATGCCCTGGGCCAGGCCGCAGGCAGCGACGGCGCCGCGATAGTTGGTGCCGGCGCAGGCGTTGGCCAACGTATGACTGCCAACCGAATCGACGACGCCAGCCCAGCGTTCCTTGCCGAGCGGCTTGCCGGGCGCAGACAGTTCGTTGCGATCGATGATCGCGCTGGCCCCCAACTCCTTCAGGTAGGCCGCCTCTTCGGGACGCCCGGTGGAGGCAACAACGGTGTAACCGAGCCGAGCCAGCAGCGCGATGGCGACGCTGCCAACGCCGCCGTTGGCGCCAGTAACAAGGATGTCGCCGCTGCCCGGAACGAGGCCGTGACGCTCGAGGGACAGCACGCAGAGCATGGCGGTGTAGCCGGCAGTGCCGATGGCCATTGCCTGACGGGCACTAAAGGCCGCCGGCAGCGGCACCAGCCAGTCGCCGCGGACGCGCGCCATTTGCGCCAGGCCACCCCAGTGCGTCTCGCCGACACCCCAGCCATTCAACACCACCTTATCGCCAGTCTGCCAGTCGGGATGGCGGCTACTGCTGACGGTACCGGCGAAGTCGATGCCTGGCACCATCGGGAAACGACGGACGACCGGCCCTTTGCCGGTGATCGCCAGGCCGTCCTTGTAATTGAGCGATGACCAGTCGACGCGCACGGTGACATCGCCCTCGGGCAGCAATGCCTCGTCGATCGTCTCGATGGCGGCGCGATAACCGGCCTCGTCCTTGTTGATCAGAATGCCTTTAAACATGCTCTCTCCTTCCGCTTTAGGTCGATAGCGCGACTATAGAACAGAGTTTGGCGCCGAGGCAGATTCGACCGCCGCCGCCAGTCGACGTTCGCCATCGCCGGAAAGCCGTTTCCTGTCATGCAAATGAAACAATACCGCAACAAAATGATGGGCTTGAGGCCTATACTTGAGAAATTACATGGAGCGCGCCATGAACCATCCCTACCTGCAACCCCGCTTCCCGACCGAGCACTATCTGAACCGCGAGCTTGGCCTGCTCGCCTTCAATCGCCGCGTTCTCGCCCAGGCTGAGGATGAACGCGTGCCACTGCTCGAGCGCCTGCGTTTCCTCTGCATCGTCTCCAGTAACCTGGACGAATTCTTCGAAATTCGCATGGCCGGCCTCAAGGAGCAGGTGCGCGCCAATGCACCGGTCGTCACCAATGATGGCAAGACGGCGCTGGAATCCTTCCGCCTGGTGTCGGCCGAGGCCCATGCCATCGTTAATGAACAGTATCAGCATCTCAACGACGTCATCCTGCCGGCGCTGGCCAAACAGGGGATCTGCTTCCTGCGCCGCTCGACCTGGAACGAGGCGCAGCGCGAATGGATCCGCAACTATTTCATTCGCGAGATGGTGCCGGTGCTGACGCCGATCGGGCTTGACCCCTCGCACCCCTTCCCCAAGGTGCTGAACAAGAGCCTCAATTTCGCCGTCGAACTGGAAGGCAAGGATGCCTTCGGTCGCAGTTCCAACGCCGCCATCGTCCAGGCACCGCGCGTGCTGCCGCGCGTTATCCGCCTGCCTGAAGAACTGGCCGGTTGCGAATACGGCTTCGTCTTCCTGTCCTCGATCCTGCATGAGTTCGTCGGCGAATTGTTCACTGGCATGACCGTACTCGGCTGCTACCAGTTCCGCGCCACGCGCAATTCCGACCTGTTTGTCGACGAGGAAGAAGTCACCAATCTGCGCACCAAGCTGCAGGGTGAATTGCCGCACCGCCATTTCGGCGATGCCGTCCGCCTCGAAGTCGCCGACAACTGCTCGCCGGCAATGACCGAATTCCTGCTCGCCCAGTTCGCCCTCAAGGACGCCGACCTCTACCGCGTTCATGGCCCGGTCAACCTGGTCCGCCTGATGCAGGTGCCGGACTGGGTCGACCGCCCGGACATGAAATTCGCCCCGTTCAACCCCGGCCTGCCGAAGGCGGTCGGCAAGGGCGCCAACATTTTCGACAGCATCCGCCGCTGCGACATCCTGCTGCACCATCCCTACCAGTCCTTTGCCCCGGTCATCGAACTGCTCAATCAGGCGGCCAACGATCCGGCGGTGGTGGCGATCAAGATGACCGTCTATCGCACCGGCACCGACTCGGTGCTGATGCAGTCGCTGATCCGCGCCGCCCAGAACGGCAAGGAAGTCACCGTCGTCGTCGAGCTGATGGCGCGTTTCGACGAGGAAGCCAACATCAGCTGGGCGACCAAGCTGGAGGAAGTCGGCGCCCATGTCGTCTATGGCGTGGTCGGTTACAAGGCCCATGCCAAGGCACTGCTCATCGTCCGCCGCGAGGAAGCCGGGCTGAAGCGCTACGCCCACCTCGGCACCGGCAACTACCATCCGCGCACCGCCCGCCTCTATTCCGATTTCGGCCTGATGACCGCCAACGAGGAAATCACCCATGACGTCAGCGAAGTCTTCAAGCAACTGACCGGTCTGGGCAAGGCGCGTACCTTGAAACACCTGTGGCAGGCGCCGTTCACCCTGCAGCCGAATGTCGTCGCCGCCATTCAGGCCGAGACAGAAATCGCCCGCGCCGGCGGCAAGGGCCGCATCGTCGCCAAGATGAACTCGCTGCTCGAACCGGAAGTCATCAACGCGTTGTACGAGGCCTCGCAGGCCGGTGTCGACGTCAACCTCATCATCCGCGGCGTCTGCGCCCTGCGCCCCGGCGTTCCTGGCCTCTCCGACAACATCCGGGTACGTTCGATCATCGGCCGCTTCCTCGAACATCACCGCATCTTCTACTTCCTCGCCGGTGGCCAGGAAAACGTTTACCTGTCCTCGGCCGACTGGATGGACCGCAATTTCTTCAAGCGCATTGAGCTAGCCTTCCCCATCCTCGATCCCAAACTGAAGAAGCGCGTCATCACCGAAGGCCTCAAGTTCTACCTGGCCGACAACCAGCAGGGCTGGGAGATGAACGGCCAGGGCGTCTACCAGCGCCGCCGCTCCTCGCGCAGCAAGCCGCACAACGCCCAGGGCGAACTGATGCTGACCCTGGGCGGCTGAACGGGCGGCATCAATTCCTTCGAGCGATCTGGAAAACGGGTTGATATAATGCCATTCGCATTAATCAACCTACCCCACCATCGCGAGGAATTTCATGAATCGTCGCCAGTTCGTCCTGCTCTCGACGCTGTTTTCCGGCATCAGCGTCGTCAACAACGCTGCCGCCCAGTTCAATTTCGGCAAAGCTCTGGAAGCCGGCCAGGCCCTGCTCCAATCGGAAACCCTGAGCGATGAACAGCTCAAAAGCTACTTCGACCAGATGGCCGCCGACTCGGACCGGCGCAATCGCGTCGCCGGCAACAACGACGCCTACGGCAAGCGTCTGATCAAACTGACCCGTGGCCTTGAAAGCCACGATGGACTGAATCTTGACTACAAGGTTTATCTGACGCCCCAGGTCAATGCCTTCGCCATGGCCAACGGCACCATCCGCGTTTACAGCGGCTTGATGGACAAATTTTCCGACGACGAGATCCGCTACGTCATCGGCCACGAAATTGGCCACGTCAAATCCGGCCACACCAAGGCCCGCATCCAGACCGCCATGCGCACCAGCGCCCTGAAAAGCGCCGTCGCGGCAACCGGCGGCAAAGCTGCCGAACTGGCCGAATCGCAACTCGGCGAACTGTTTGAGCAGGTCGTCACCGCCCAGCATTCACAAGCCAATGAACGGGAAGCCGACGACTACGCACTCGGCTTCATGAAGACCCGGCGCTATCCGCCGATTGCCTGTGTCACTGCCCTGGAAAAACTCGATTCACTAAGCGGCGGTGCCGATGCTTCCTGGCTGTCCACCCACCCCAGCCCCAAGGAACGGGCTGCCCGCCTGAAGACACAGGTCTAAGGACGCTCACGCTCCTTCCTGCCGCCCTCACCCGGCGTCAGGAAGAGTCGCTTCAGGCCCGGCGCACGCCGACGACACCATCGACGTCGTGAATCAGCGTCAGCGTACGCTGCAAGTGCTGCAGGTTGTGGATCTCGACGGTAAAGCTCATGTGCGCCTTACCCTGCTTGGACTGGGTGTTGACGCCGACGACGTTGAGTTTCTCGCGGGTGAATATTTCGGAAATATCGCGCAGCAATCCCTGGCGATCATGGGCATCAACGATGATGTCGCAGGCGAAGACACCAGTGGTCTGCACGCCCCAGTCGGTCTCGATGACCCGTTCTGGATGCAGGGCGGCGAGATTGGCGAAATTGGGACAATCCATACGGTGGATGGAGATACCCTTGCCGCGCGTGATGAAACCCTGGATCTCATCCGGCGGTGCCGGCTTGCAGCAACGGGCGAGCTGGGTCAGCAGCTTGTCCACGCCGACGATCAGGATGCCCTGGTTGCCTTCGACCGGCTTGCTCGGCTTGGCCACCACCTCGTCGGGTGCCAGGGTTTCGGCGAGCAAGTCGCCCCCTTTGGCCACGGCCTGGAACTGGCGCTGATTCAGTTCGCCGCGGGCAGCCGCAATGTAGAGGTCATCGGCGCGCGAGAAGCCAAGCTTGTGTGCCAGCTCCTCGATATTGGCACCGGTCTGGCCGGCGCGCTGCAATTCCTTGCCGAGCAGCACCCGCCCTTCGGCCAGGGTTTCCTCCAGCGCCAGATTGGAGAACCAGGCGCGCACCTTGACCCGGGCGCTCTTGGTGTGGATGTAGCCGAGCGATGGATTGAGCCAGTCCCGTGACGGGCCGCCATGCTTGGCGGTGACGATCTCGACCTCCTGCCCGGTTTCCAGTGCCGTGTTGAGTGGCACCAGATTGCCGGCAACCTTGGCGCCGCGGCAGCGGTGGCCCAGATCGGTATGCACGCGGTAGGCGAAATCAACCGGCGTCGCCCCCTGTGGCAGGTCGACCACCTTGCCCTGCGGCGTGATGACGTAGATGGTCTCGTCCAGCGCCGCTTGCTTGTAGTGAGTGACCCAGTCCGAACTGTCGGCGACTTCGTCCTTCCAGGTCAGCAGTTGACGCAGCCAGGCAATCTTCTCGTCGTAGTCGTCCTCGTGTGAGCGCTTGCTGCCTTCCTTGTAGCGCCAGTGCGCGGCAACACCGAGCTCGGCGTGCTTGTGCATTTCATGGGTACGGATCTGGATTTCCAGACTTCGCCCATCCGGACACTGCACGGCGGTGTGCAGTGAGCGATAGTAATTGCCCTTGGGATTCGAGATGTAATCATCGAACTCCTTGGAAATCGGCGACCACAGGTTGTGCACGATGCCCAGCGCGGTATAGCAATCCTTCAGGTCATCGACGACGATGCGCAGGGCACGCACGTCGTAAACCTCGGAGAACTCGACACCCTTCTTGCGCATCTTGTTCCAGATGCTGTAGATGTGCTTCGGCCGGCCATAGACCTCCGGATTCCTGACGCCAGCCGCCGCCAGTTCCTCGCGCACGCGGGCCACAGCATCAGTGATGAACTGCTCGCGTTCGCTGCGCTTCTCGTCGAGCATGCGGGCGACCTTCTTGTAGGTCTCCGGATGGATGAAGCGGAAGGACAGGTCTTCCAGCTCCCATTTCAGTTCCCAGACCCCGAGCCGGTTGGCCAGTGGCGAGTACAACTCCAGCGTCTCGCGCGCCACCTGGACCCGCAGGTCATCCGGATTGGCCGCGTAGTAGCGCAACGTCTGCGTCCGGCTGGCGAGGCGCAGGAGGACGACGCGGATATCCTCGACCATCGCCAGCAGCATCTTGCGCAGCACTTCGATCTGCGCCTTCACTTCCGCCGGATTGGCCTCGCCGGCCTCGATGTTGGCAGCGACGAAACCCTTGGTGATCGGGCGCAACTTGTTCAGCCGGGAAATGCCGCCGACCAGATGCGCTGCCGGTTTGCCGAATTTTTCCTCGATACGCGCGATACCATGCTCTTCCATGGACGGGATGGCGAACAGCACGGCCGCCATGCGCGATTCGACGTCAAGCTTGAGGCCGGCGATGATCACCGCCATGCCCAGAGCGTGCGACCAGATGCGCTCGCCACTGCCCAGGGTCTTTTCGCCGTAGGTTTCCCAGGCATATTCGACGGCTTGCGTCAGCGCGGCCGCCTCATCGGCCGACAGGCCGGCAACCAGAGTGGCGAGAAACTGCTCGAAATCGCTTTGCGAAGCGACGGAATGAACGACGGAGACCATGGACCGGGATTATAAACCCGGCTGACAGCAAGGACAGGCCAAGACACGCCATTCAACTTTCCGCAGTTTCCCAGTTTTCGCCATATGGGGTTTTCCCGAATGTCAGTGGCACCTTCCTTGTGGAAACCTGTCTGACTTGCACGCCGGAGGTCTACACTATCTGGCGCCGGCAACCGATCCAGGCTGTACCCGGTACAACCAAACGACGACGAAAAGGAGAAAACATGAAGAAACTCACCGTCCTGGCTTCCGCATTGGCTGTCATCGGCACGCTCAGTTCAGCACCTGCCCAAGCCCAGCAAAAATTCGTGACCATCGGCACCGGTGGCGTGACCGGCGTTTACTACGCGGCTGGCGGCGCCATCTGTCGCCTGATGAACAAGGACCGCGCCAAGCACGGCATCCGCTGCTCGGTCGAAAGTACCGGCGGCTCCGTATATAACGTCAATACGATCAAGGGCGGCGAACTCGACTTCGGTGTTTCGCAGTCCGACGTCCAGTTCAATGCCGTCAAGGGCCTGAACCAGTTCAAGGATGGCGGTGCCATGAGCGACCTGCGTGCCGTCTTCGCGCTGCATCCGGAACCGCTGACCATCGCCTCGCGCAAGGAAGCCAACGTCGCCAAGTTCGAGGACTTCAAAGGCAAGCGCTTCAACGTCGGCGTCCCCGGCTCCGGCCAGCGCGCCACCATGGAAGTCCTGCTGCCGGCGATCAACATGAAGAATGCCGACTTCTCGCTGGTTTCCGAACTGAAGCCGGACGAGCATAGCGCCGCCCTGTGCGACAACAAGATTGACGGCTTTGCCTTCGTCGTCGGCCACCCGGCCGCCAACATCCAGGATGTGACCACGACCTGCGGCGCCAAGCTGGTCAATGTCACCGGCCCCGGCGTCGACAAGCTGATCGCCAACTATCCGTACTACGCCAAGGCAACCATCCCGGGTGGCATGTACGCCAACAACCCGAACCCGACCACCACCTTCGGCGTCGTCGCCAGCATCGTCAGCTCGGCCAAGGTGCCGGATGAAGTGGTGTACACGCTGGTCAAATCGGTGTTCGAGAACTTTGACGAGTTCAAGAAGCTGCACCCGGCCTTTGGCAACCTTGATCCCAAGAGCATGATCAAGGACGGCCTGTCGGCCCCGCTGCATAATGGCGCGGCCAAGTACTACAAGGAAAAGGGCTGGATGTAATCCGCCCAGTCGCCAGCATCGCCCGGGCGTCCTGACGATGCTGGCCGATGAAACACTTCACAGCAAGACGCCAGGGGCGTCTTGCTGCGTTTACACCCTGCCCGAATTTCGGAGAACCGCAGCATGAAAAGCTCGGATAAAAACAATACCGTTCATGAACTGAGCGAGGAACAACTCAAACAGATCGTCGCCGAAGCCGATACCGGCGGTCGCAAGCCCACAGGTTTTGCGGCAAAACTGCTCGTCGCCGTCGCCCTGGCCTGGTCGCTGTTCCAGTTATGGATCGCCTCGCCGCTGCCTTTCTCGCTCGGCGTCTTCGTCCTCAACGACACCGAATCGCGCGCCATCCACCTGGCTTTCGCTGTTTTTCTCGGCTTCGCCGCCTACCCTGCCTGGAAACGCTCACCGCGCGCCTACGTGCCGGTGATCGACTGGCTACTGGCCATTGTTGCCGCCTTCTGCGCCGGCTATCTATTCCTGTTCTACAAGGAACTCGCCGGCCGCCCCGGCATGCCAACGACACTCGACCTGGCCGTCGCCGTCACCGGCCTCGCCCTGCTGCTGGAAGCGGCGCGCCGCGCCCTCGGCCTGCCGATGGTCATCCTGGCCATCGTCTTCCTTGGCTATATTTTCCTCGGCCCCTACATGCCGGAAGTCATCGCCCACCGCGGTGCCTCGCTGTCCAAAGGCATGAGCCACATCTGGCTGACCACCGAAGGGGTCTTCGGCGTCGCCCTCGCCGTCTCCGCCAGTTTCATCTTCCTCTTCGTGCTCTTCGGCGCCCTGCTGGAAACCGCCGGCGCCGGCAACTACTTCATCAAGTCGGCCATTGCCCTGCTCGGCCACATGAAGGGCGGCCCGGCGAAGGCGGCCGTTGTCGCCTCGGCGAGCACCGGCCTGATCTCCGGCTCGTCGATCGCCAATGTCGTCACCACCGGCACCTTCACCATTCCGCTGATGAAGAGCGTCGGCTATCGCGCCGACCAGGCCGCCTCGGTCGAGGTCGCCTCGTCGGTCAACGGCCAGTTGATGCCGCCGGTGATGGGCGCTGCCGCCTTTTTGATGGTCGAGTACGTCGGCATTCCCTACACCCAGGTGATGAAGCACGCGATCGTGCCAGCGCTGATCTCCTACATCGCGTTGTTCTACATCGTGCACCTGGAAGCGATGAAGATGAACCTGCAAGGCCTGCCGCGCCGTGAACCGCTGCCCTGGCAGAAGGCTGTAATCTCGACGGTGATGACCGTCTCCGGCCTGGTGATCCTCTCCGCCATCGTTTACTGGGGTTTCGGCTGGATCAAGGATCTGGCCGGTGATGCCGCCTTCGCCGTCGTCGGCACGTTGATGCTTGGCGCCTACATCGCCATTGTCCACTTTGCCGCCCGCTATCCCGAGCTGCACATGGACAAGCCGGACGAAAAAATGGAATACCTGCCGGAAATCGGCCCGACGCTGAAATCCGGCCTGCATTTCCTGCTCCCGGTCGCCGCGCTGGTCTGGAACCTGATGGTCGAACAGCTGTCGCCGGCGCTGTCGGCCTTCTGGGCAACGCTGTTCCTGATGTTCATCCTGGTCACGCAACGCCCGCTGTTCGCCTTTTTCCGTGGCCAGGGACAATTCTCCGTCGCCACCCGCCAGGGCTTCCAGGATCTCTTCGACGGCCTGGTCACCGGCGCCCGCAACATGATCGGTATCGGCATCGCTACCGCGACAGCCGGCGTCATCGTCGGCACCGTGACCCTGACCGGCGTCGGCCTGGCGATGACCGAACTGGTCGAGATCCTTTCCGGCGGCAACCTGATGGTGATGCTGGTGCTGGTCGCGGTCATTTCCCTGATCCTCGGCATGGGCCTGCCGACCACCGCCAACTACATCGTCGTGTCGACGTTGATGGCGCCGGTGATCGTTGAGCTCGGCGCCCAGAGCGGCCTGCTCGTGCCGCTGATCGCGGTGCACCTGTTCGTCTTCTACTTTGGCCTGATGGCCGACGTCACGCCACCGGTCGGCCTCGCCTCCTATGCGGCTGCCGGCATCGCCAAGAGCGACCCGATAAAGACCGGCTTCACCGCCTTCGGCTACAGCGCGCGGACGGCAATCCTGCCATTCATGTTCATCTTCAACACGCAGTTGCTGCTGATCGGCATCACCGATGGCTTCCACCTGTTCCTGACCATTACCAGCGCTACGCTGGCCAGCCTGATTTTCGCGGCGGCAACCCAAGGCTTCTTCGTCACCCGCAACCGCATCCATGAAACGCTGATCCTGCTGCTGGTGACCTTCAGCCTGTTCCGCCCCGGTTTCTGGATGGACATGGTTTATCCACCATTCGCGGAATTGGCCCCGAGCGAACTCAACCGCCTGGTCGAAGCAGCACCGAAAGACGGCAAGTTGCGCATCTGGGTCGAGGGCATCACCCTCGAAGGCCAGGAAGTGACCAAAGGCGTGCTGCTCTCGCTTGGCGCGCCGGGGAAGGCCAATGAACGGCTATCCAGCATGGGCCTGACGGTGATGGCGCTGGGGGATCAGGTGCAGGTCGCCGCGGTACGCTTCGGCAGCCCGGCGGAAAAACTCGGCCTCGAACAGGGCTTCAACCTGAAGCACATCGAAGTGGATAACCCGGGACGTCCTGACAAGGAATGGATATTCATCCCGACGCTGATGTTGCTGGCGCTGGTCTGGTTCCTGCAGCGCGCCCGTCGGCAACGTGAAGCAAACAGCACCGGCGCCCCCGGCGTTCTCGGCTGACCGCAGATACTGCTGACATCCGCGGCAGCGGATGTCAGCCCACCTTTTCCGGGCTAGCTCCTGCCGCCCCGGCCAATCCGTGCTCCGACCCCAGCCAAGGCCGGGCATAATCCCGCGCACCATGCCCAAGTTCCTGACCAATCCCTATCTGCTGCTCACGCTGACCGCCCTCTTCTGGTCTGGCAACATGGTGCTCGGCCGCGGCATCCGCGCCGACGTCCCGCCATTGGCGCTGGCCTTCTGGCGCTGGGCGATCGCCCTCGCCCTGGTCCTGCCACTCGCCCTGCCCCATCTGAAAAGCCAGTGGCCGCAGCTCAAGCAGGGCTGGAAGCCGGTGCTGATCCTCGGCCTGATCGGCGTCGGCGGCTACAACACCTTCGCCTACATCGCCCTGCAATACACCACGGCGACCAATGCGGTGCTGCTCAATTCCTTCATCCCGGTAGTCACCATCGCCATTTCCTGGGCCTTCCTCGGCAAGCATCTGAAGCGGCCGCAGGCCATCGGCGTACTGGTCTCGCTGGTCGGCGTGATGACCATCGTCGCCCGCGGCGACCTGCAGGTACTGGCCCATCTCAACCTCAACCTCGGCGACGCCTGGATGCTCGGCGCCGTGCTTATCTGGGCCGTCTATACCGTCGGCCTGGCCTGGCGCCCGGCTGGCGTCGATCCGATGCTGATGCTGGCGGCGATGACCACCGTCGGCGTCGCCGCGCTGCTCCCGGCCTACCTCTGGGAAATGGCGCAGGGGCGGCAGATCAACGTACATCTTGGTTCGCTGGCCTCGCTGGCCTATGTCGGCATCTTTCCCAGCTTTCTCGGCTACATCTTCTACAACCGCGGCGTCGCCGAAGTCGGCGCCAACAAGGGCAGCCTGTTCATCCACCTGATGCCAGTGTTCGGCACCATCCTGTCGGTCATCTTTCTCGGTGAAATCCCCTACTGGTACCACTACCTCGGTATCGGGCTGATCTTCGCCGGAATCTGGCTGACCATGAAAAAGTGATGGGCCTGCTCGACTGGTTACGGCGCGGCAAGACCGCCGCCATCCCTGAAGATGTCTGGCAACAAACGGTCAGCGGCCTGCCCTTCCTCGCTGCCCTTGACGCCAGCGACCGGCAACGCCTGAAAACCCTCAGCGAAGCTTTCCTCGCCGAAAAGGAATTCACTGCGGCGGGCGGCCTCGAACTGAACGACGAAATCTGCGTCGCCATCGCCGCCCAGGGTTGCCTGCCCATCCTCAACCTTGGCCTGGCCGCCTATGGCGACTGGGTCGGCATCGTCGTCTATCCGGACGAATTCGTCGTCCCGCGCGAAATCCATGACGAAGACGGCATCGTTCATGAATTTGACGATGTGCTCTCCGGTGAAGCCTGGCAGGGCGGCCCCTTGCTCGTCTCCTGGCATGACGTGCAGATGGCTGGCGAAGGCTACAACGTGGTCATCCACGAATTCGCCCACAAGCTCGATATGCTCAACGGTGAGGCCGACGGCATGCCGGCATTGCACTCGGATATCGAGGCGGCCGAGTGGGAGCGCACCTTCGTGGCCGCCTACGACGATTTCTGCTCGCGCGTGGACCGCGACGAGGAAACGGTCATTGATCCATATGCCAGCAACGACCCGGCCGAATTCTTCGCCGTATTCTCGGAAAGCTTCTTCGAGTTACCCGATGTCATCCACCATGAGTACCCGGCAGTCTACGAACTGCTGAAACGCTACTACCGGCAAGATCCGCTGAGCAGGGTCCGGTAAACTGAAAAAGGCCGGTTTCCTCACGGAAGCCGGCCTTTGTACTACCTGAACAGAAACTAGTGGCCGGAGGCGCCCGAAGCCCCGACGCCCGTTTCCGAGCGAATCAGCTGATCGTCGAACAAGGCGCGCTCCTTCTGCGCCTGCTCGCTGTTATCCAGCAACGAAACAATCCAGATCACGACGAAGGCCGCCGTCATCGAGAAGAGGGCGGCCGAGGCGTACGGGAACAGGGCGCTGCCCTTCGGATTGCCGAGCGCGGCTTCCCAGACAGCTGGCGACAGCACCGTCAGCACCACCGAGAGCACCAGGCCGACCGAGCCGCCGGCAACGGCGCCGCGGGTCGTGCAGTTCTTCCACAACACGGACATGAAGAGCACCGGGAAGTTGGCCGAGCAAGCAACGGTGAAGGCCAGCATGACCATGAAGGCGACGTTCTGCTTCTCGAAGATGATACCCAGCAGCACGGCAATGACGCCGAGGCAGAGGGTGGTGATCTTCGACACGCGCAGTTCGGTCTTCGAATCGGCATTGCCCTTGCGCCAGACGGAGGCGTACAGGTCATGCGACACCGCCGAGGCGCCGGACAACGTCAAACCGGCAACGACGGCCAGGATGGTGGCGAAGGCCACGGCGGAGATGAAGCCGAGGAACAGGTTGCCGCCGACGGCGTTGGCGAGATGCACCGCCGCCATGTTGCCGCCGCCCTTGAGGCCCTTGGTGATATCGCCATCGACGTAGTACGAACCCGGATCCTGCGTCAGCAGAACGATGGCGCCGAAACCGATGATGAAGGTCAGGATGTAGAAGTAGCCGATCCAGGTCGTCGCCCAGGCCACCGACTTGCGGGCTTCCTTGGCGTTCGGCACGGTGAAGAAGCGCATCAGGATGTGCGGCAGTCCGGCAGTACCGAACATCAGCGCCATGCCGACCGAGATGGCCGAGATCGGGTCGTTGATCAACCCACCCGGCGCCATGATCAGGTCATGCTTGGCATGAACATCGACGGCCTTGGCGAACAGCGCTTCCGGTGAGAAATCGAACTGATACAGCACGGCAACGGCCATGAAAGTGGCACCGAGGAGCAGCAGCACGGCCTTGATGATCTGCACCCAGGTGGTCGCCGTCATGCCGCCGAACAGCACATACATCATCATGATGACGCCGACCAGCATCACCGCGTAGATATACTCGAGGCCGAACAACACCTTGATCAACTGACCGGCGCCGACCATCTGGGCGATCAGGTAGAAGGCGACGACGACCAGCGTGCCGGTGGCCGCGAAGCTGCGCAACGGCGTCTGGGCGAAGCGATAGGAGGCGACGTCGGCGAAGGTGAACTTGCCGAGATTGCGCAGGCGTTCGGCCATCAGGAAGGTGATCACCGGCCAGCCGACCAGCCAGCCGATCGAGAAGATCAGGCCGTCGAAGCCGTTGGCGAAGACCAGGCCGGAAATGCCGAGGAAGGACGCCGCCGACATGTAGTCACCGGCAATCGCCAGGCCGTTCTGGAAACCGGTGATGCCACCGCCGGCAGTGTAGAAGTCGGAGGCGGTCTTGGTCTTGCCGGCAGCCCACTTGGTGATCCACAGCGTCGCCCCGACGAAGATGGCGAACATGGTGATCGCCGTCCAGTTGGTTGCCTGCTGCTGCGTCTGGCCGAGATCGGCACCGGCGCCAAAGGCCACGCCGGCGGCGCCGGCCAGCAGGATGGCGACCGCTGTATAGAAGAATTTGATGAACGGGCTCACTTTTGCCCCTCCCTGATGATGGCTTCAGCTTCCGTGTCGAACTCGCTGTTGGCCCGGCGAACGTAAATCCAGGTGATGACGATGGTGAACAGGATGACGCCCAGTCCGATCGGAATACCGATGGAAGTCACGCCCCCGTCGCTCAACTTGGTGGCGAGGAAGGGTTTGTTGAAGGCAATGAGCAGGATGTAGCCGTAATAGGCAATGATCATCAGAATGCTCATGATGATCGAGAAGTTGTTGCGCTTTTTGACGAATACCTGAAATTTCGGATTCTCGCGAATCCGCCGGTAAATTTCTTGAGACATGTTTCCTCCTGTTTTTGTGATCGCATACTCTGCGGGGGGGCGCTGCGCCAGCGTAGCTGTCGGCCATCGACAAAATGCTGACGAATCCCCCTGCGGCGAGTGTAGATTGGCGCGTCCGGGGCACTTAACTAGGGCCACCCCTAGTTCGACCGCCGGTGGATGACAATTGAAAATGCCCCAATCACACGACGGTTGCCGAAATCTTGGATTACCACCCTCCTCACCTGCTACTTGACAGCCTCGGTCGTCGCGGCGGACTGAGCATCGCCTGCCTGTGCCTGCTCGCCATTGCCTCCGCCGACTATCTGACCGGCTACTCACTGCGGCTGTCGCCGCTCTATCTGGCCCCGATCACCATCGCCACCTGGGTTGGCGGCACGCGGGCCGGATTGGCGAGTGCCGTCGCCGCCTGCCTGCTCTGGCTATTCAGCTTCCGTACCGAACACCTCTATTTGAATCCCGGCTTCTACCTTTGGGAGGCATTGAGCATGCTGACCGGCTTTGTCGTCGTCGTCTGGCTGGCCGTTCGTCTGCACAAGACCCTGAGCCAGGCGGACGAACGCTTCGTCCGGGTTCTTGAAGAAATGCGCGCCGCCGTCTACGTCGCCAACGAAGAGAATGACAGCTTCCTCTATGCCAACCCGGAAATGCAGCGCCTGGATACCCGCTTCGAACAACTGACACCGCACATATTCGAGCAGGAGTTTGTCGGCGAAACGGCTCTCGCCACCAACGATGCCCCGCAGCCGGCGACAAGCTTTGTTTCCCGACAGTTGAAGAACACGCGCAACGGACGCTGGTACCTGCTGCAGGAAGGCCCCATCCCCTGGGGCACGCAGCGCCAAGTCAAACTGAAGGTGCTCACCGACATCACCGAACAGAAAAACGCCCAGCGGCTGCGCGAAATTCATTGCGAAATCGCCCATCAATCGAGCCGGGTAACGACGCTGGCCGAAATCGCCTCGACACTGGCCCACGAAATCAATCAGCCGTTGATGGTCATCGCCACCTACACCGACGCCTGCCAGCGCCTGCTGGCCGCACCCAACCCCGATCACGGGGAGATCATCGGCGTTCTCGGCAAATGCCATGGGCAGGCGGTCCGTGCCGCCTCCATCATCGAACGCCTGCGCGAATTCATCCGCCAGCGCCAGCACCAGCCCGCCCCCTGGGTCGTCAAGGCGATGGTCGGCGAAGCCCTCGATGTCAGCCGCCCGCTGCTTGAGGAAGCGCATGTCGTCGTCGACAGCAGCCAGGTCGGCAACGACTTGATCGTCGTTGCCGATCGTGTGCTGCTGGTCCAGGTTCTGGCAAATCTGATCCGCAATGGCATCGATGCCATGCAGGCTGTACCCGTGGCCACGCGCCGACTGACGATTTGCGCGGCACCGACAAGCGACGGTTCGGTACTCATCAGCGTCGCCGACCGCGGCTGCGGACTGGGCTCATTGCCCATCGACGACATGTTCGCCCCCTTCGTCACGACCAAGGGACAAGGCCTCGGCCTCGGCCTGGCGATCAGCCGCTCGGTCGCCGAAAGTCACCAGGGCAGCCTGTGGGCGACCGACAATCCCGATGGCGGCGCCATATTCCATCTTTCCATCCCGGCCGGGAGAGCTGCAGCATGAGTACGCCGCCAACCCTGCAGCAAACCGTCTTCATCATTGACGACGATGCCGATGTACGCGATGCGCTCGCCCTGCTGATGCGTTCCGCCGGATTGTCGGCAGTCACCTTCGCCGCCGCCCGCGATTTCCTCGCCCGCCTGAATCCGCGCGACTCTGGCTGCCTGATCCTCGACATCCGCATGCCGGGCATGAGTGGCATGGAACTGCAGGCCGAGATGCACAAGCGGCGCATCCGCCTGCCGATCATCTTTCTCACCGGGCACGGCGACATTCCCCTGGCCGTCAAGGCGATGAAGGCCGGCGCCGTTGATTTCATCCAGAAGCCGCTGGAAGAGCATCGTCTGGTCGTCGCCGTGATGAATGCCCTGCAGTTCGATGCCCGGCAGTCGCCGCTATCGGCGATGACCACGCCGGAACAGGCTGACCGTCTGGCCTGCCTGTCAAAACGGGAAATGGATGTCCTGCACGAAATGATCAAGGGCCGACAGAACCGGGAAATCGCCGAAGCCCTCAGCATCACCATCAAGACCGTCGAGTTCCACCGCGCCAATATCCGCGAGAAACTAGGGGCAAACAGCCTGCCGGACCTCTTCCGCCTGGTCTTCCAGCAACAGCCGAGCGATCCGGAACGCTAGAAGCGGCTGGCGAACGTCGTCAGCGCCGCCAGTACCGCCGCCTCCTGATCGCGTTGCGGCGTATGGCCGCAGGCAGGGAGCTTGAGCAGTTGCGTGCCGGGTACGCGCTCGGCGATGACTTCAAGCTGGCGCATCGTTGCGTATTCGTCGTCCTCGCCCTGGATGGCCAACACCGGGCAGGTTATGCGCGGCAGGTATTCCTCGATGTTCCAGTCGCGGAAGGCTGGCGACAGCCAGGTATCGTTCCAGTCGGCGAACACCTGCTGTGTCCGCTCGTGGTGATAGCGCGCCAGTTTCTTTGGCAGATCGGTCGTCTGCCATGCCGCCCGCGCCTCGCGGATGCCGGCCAGGGTGACTTCCTCGACGAATTCATGCGGTGCCAGCACGGCGATGCCAACCGGCACCTCGGGAAAGCTGCCGGCGAAGATCAGGGCGATGCTGCCACCGTCGCTGTGGCCGATCAGCAGCGGTCGTTCGATATGCAGGGCAGCGAGCAGTTCGGGCAGCGCCAGCTGCGCTTCGCGATGCATGTAATCGGTCTGACGCGCCTCCGGCCAGGGCTGCGAGCCACCGTAGCCGGCGCGCGACCAGACGATGACGCGGCAGCCGGAGGCGGCAGCCAGTTGTTCGGGAAAATGCCGCCACATGGCAACGCAGCCCAGGCCTTCATGCAGCAGCAGCAAGGTCGGCCGGCCTTCGGCTAAAGCAGGAAAGTCGCGGTATTCCAGCCGGCAGCCGGCAACCGTCACATGCCTCATGCAGCGAGCAGGAAGTCGCGGACGACAGAAATCTGCGCTTCGTCGAGGAACATCGGCGCATGACCGACGCCGGGTATCTCGGCCAGCACCGCGCGCGGCCCGCGTTCACCCATCTGCTGCCAGGCGTCACGCGTCAGCAGGTCTGATTCGCCGCCACGGATGACCATGGTCGGACCGGCGATACGCTCATAGAGCGGCCACAGGTCGATATCCTGGTCCACGAAGGCGGCCTTGAACGGCGCCGCAATCTGCGGATCGTAGAGAAAGCCCCAACGACCGTCGGCCCGCTGGGTGACGCTGGTTTCGGTCAACTGCCACCACTGCGCCTCGGTCAGTGGGCCAAAGGGCGCGCTGACCGCCTTGACGTAGGCCAGCGCCTCGGCAAAAGTCGTCCAGGTCGGGTCCATGCCGACATAGGTAGCGATGCGCTGAAGCGCCTCGACGGAGATCACCGGCCCGACGTCGTTGAGCACCAGCCGACCGATTGGCGTCCCCTCCTGAGCCGCCAGGGCCATACCGATCAGACCGCCCATCGAGGTGCCGACCCAGTCGATACGTTCGACGCCGAGGCGGGCGATCAGCGTCACCATGTCGGCGACGTACTGCGGCACCGCATAAGCAGCCGGATCGCGCAGACGGCTGCTGTGGCCGCGACCGACGACATCCGGACAGATCACCCGATAGTGGCTGGACATCGCCTCGGCCAGGGCGTCGAAATCGCGGCCATTGCGGGTCAGTCCATGGACGCAGACGAGCACACGCGGATTTTGGCAGTCGCCCCATTCGGTATAGGCCATCCGGTGCAAACCGGACGGGCTCAGGCATTGAACTGTCTGCTGCTTGAATTTCATGTCGCTTCCTCCATCACCAAATGTATCACCGTCCGTGCCAGTAACGCTGGCGCGCCTGGCGCCAGGCGCTGACTGCCACGCCGTCAGCACGCAAGACGATGCCCAGCGCGCCGTCGCGATCGGTGCGCCAGATACGCGCCCCGCCCTCGGCATAGCGCTCGACCACCTCGTTAAGCGGATGCCCGAAACGATTGCGGTAACCCGCCGAGAACAACGCATGCTGCGCCCCGACGGCGGCCACGAAAGCAGGCGAAGACGAGGTTTTCGCCCCGTGGTGCGGCACCAGCAGCACGTCGGCAGCCAATGTCGTGTCAGCGCGGGCAAGCAGAGCTGCTTCATCGACTGCCGCGATATCGCCGGTCAGCAGCAGGCGATGATGCCCGGCCACCACCGCCAGCACGCAGGACAAATGGTTGCTTCCCGGCGCTGCGGCATAGCTTTCCGCCAGCGGGTGCAGGATGGTGAATTCCACATCATCCCAACGCCACCCCTGGCCGGCAGCGCAGCGTTCACCGCCGATATCCGGCAGCGAAGAAAGCAACAAACCAGCCGGTAGCGCCGCCTGCAATGAGGCCAGACCGCCAGCATGGTCGCTGTCGGCATGGCTGACCACCAGGCGGTCGATGCGGCGGGCGCCAAGCCAGCGCAGATAAGGTACGACGACACGCTGACCGGCGTCAGAATCGGCGCCGTACTGTGGCCCCGGATCATAGATTAGCAGGTGTCCGGCGGTGCGGACGACGACGGCCTGGCCCTGGCCGACGTCAAGCACGTCGATGCGCGCCTCGCCCGGCGGAATCGTCTCCGACGGCCAGAAAATTGCCGGAATCATCAGGCAGGCGCCGAGCATTCGGCCAGGCACGCCACGCGGCAACAGGCAGACGGCGACCCCCAGTCCAGCGGCAAGAACAGCCCAGAGAGGCGGCGCTGGCGCCTGCCAGACCGGCCAGGCGGCGCACCAGAAAAGAAATGCCATCAGGCCGTCCAGCACGCTGTGCGCCAGGATCAGGATCGGTGGCCAAGGCAGCAAGGCCGCCAGCAGGGCCAGCGGCGTCACGACGAAACTGATCACCGGCACCGCCAGCAGATTGGCCAGCGGCGAGACCAGGGGAAACTGCTGGAAGATGAGCAGCAGCACCGGCAGCGAAGCCAGCGTCGCCGCCCATTGGACCAGGCCCCAACCGCGCAGGCGCACCCGCCAGCCACCGCCCTCGCCGATTACTGCCGAACCGATATAGAGCAAGGCGCCAACCGCGCCGAAGGACAACCAGAAACCGGCCGCCAGCACCGCCCAGGGATCGGCCAGGAGGACGACCAGCACGGCCAGCGCCAGCACCCGACTGGGCGCCACCAGGCGCCCGGAAAGTGTCGCCGCGACGGCAACGAGCAGCATGTACAGGGTGCGTTGGGCCGGCACACCGAAACCGGCCAGCAGCGCGTAAATCAGGGCTGCCACCGCCGCCGCCAGCAGGCCGGCCTTTTGTGCCGGCAGGCGCAAGGCAAGCGCCGGCACCCGTCGCCAGCCAGCATTGAACAACCAGCCAGCAAGGCCGGCGACCATCGTCACATGCAGGCCGGAGATGCTCATCAGGTGGGTCGTGCCGGTTCGGTTGAAAACCGTCCACAAGTCGCCCTGCACCGCCTTCTGATCGCCGACGGCGACCGCCGTGAGCACCCCGACCCAAGGCCACTCCGCCTCTGGCAACGCCTGCTGGAAATTGTCACGCACCGCCGCCCGCAGGCGTTCGATGACATGGCCAGGACGCCAGACGAAGGCATCGAGGCGGGTCGCCGGTACCGGCCGGACATAACCGGTCGCCCGGATGCCACGTTCGAGCAGCCAGGCCTCATAGTCGAAGTCACCGGGATTGGCACCGCCGTGCGGGCGCTTCAGGCGCACCGTCAGACGCCAGCGCTCGCCGGGGCGTACTGCCGGCTGCCCGGTGCGCCCGGCATACCAGGCCAGTTGCAGGCGCTCGGGGACGATCGCCCCAGCCGTCAGGCGCTGCTCGACAGCAAACTCGAAGCGCAGCCCGCGCGCGAAATCCTGCGGCAGCCCGGCGATGGTGCCGACCACTTCGACATCGCGGCCCTCCCACTCGCGGCCCAGTTCGTCGGCCAGGCGGAACTCGGCACGCCAGGCGGCCCAGCCAAAGCCCAGCAGCAGGCAACCGATCAGCAGCAGCGCCCGCGTCGCCGGATGGACACGGAGCAGGAAGGGCAGGCAAGCCAGTACCCCGCCGGCCAGCCAGGGCAAGGGAAGCGGAAGTTCGCCGCGCGTCTGCAGAAACAGCACGCCGGCGGCAAAGGCGAGGACGGCCGAACGCATGCCAACATCATTACACGAATCGCCGGTCGATGACTCCTCTCAGCCTGCCGCAGCCTTTCTGTGATAATCGCCGGATGCGCAATTTCCTCAAGAAATACCTGCCCGACCACGAGACGATCCGCCGCAACCGCTGGCTGCGGCCGTTCGAGAACACCCTGCTGCACCCCCGGCTGTGGCACCTGAACCGCCGCTCGGCAGCCGGTGCCGTCGCTGTCGGGCTGTTCTGCGGCCTGGTTCCCGGCCCACTGCAGATGCTCGGCGCCGCCTTCGGCGCCGTCTTCTTCCGCGTCAATCTGCCGCTGGCGCTGCTGACCACGCTCTACACCAACCCGTTGACCATCGTCCCGCTCTATCTGGCGGCCTATCAGATCGGTCGGGTGATCATCGGCGACGACAGCGGTTTCCAGGCACCACCGATGTTCTCGGCCACCGATTTCGTCGGCTTCACCCAAGCCATGCAGACCTGGATGCTCAGCGTCGCCGAACCACTCGGCATCGGCCTGATCGCCCTGGCCAGCAGCCTGGCGCTGGCCGGCTACCTGCTGACCAAGGCTGCCTGGCGGATCTATCTGCTTGCCGCCTGGCACCGGCGGCACCGCCGCTAGAGGGATTTTGCGCGGCGCAGCGGTCAGGCAGCCGTGCCGAACAAGCGCTTGAAGCCGCCGCTGATGCGTTGCAGGAACGGCAACTGGGCGGCGGGATCAATCGACTGGCGGGCGACCTGATCGAGATTGCGGCTGAAGGCCTGCTTGCTGTCTGCGTCGATCTCGACCACTACATGGCGGCCGGCCAGTTCCGGGTTGGCCTTCAGCTGCTGGCGTTTGCGCCCGGCGGCGGTGACCGCGAGGGCGAGCACGGCGGGTTTTACCGGCTTGGGGATGAAGCGGAAAATCTGCCCCTGGTTGATCAGGCTGACGACCTCGCCGGCATCGGTGCCGGCGGTATAGACCACGGTGACGATGCCCGGATGTTGTTGCTTGAGCATGCGCAGCATGGCGGTGGTATCGACGTCGCCGACCCGCGTGTCGGAAAGGACGATGCCGATATCGTTTTCTGCAAAGGCGCCAACCGCCTCGCCGATATTCTGGGCGTGAATGACCCGCAATGCCGAACCCAGCTCCTGGCGCAGATGCTCGGCCAGTGTCGCCTCGTCATCGATCAACAGGAGGCTCTCGACCCCTGCCGCGCTCGCCCGGGCAGAAGCCTCACCGGCGACGGCATCCGGCTCCGGATGATGGCGGGCTATGGAAGCGGCCTCGGCGACCACGGCCGGCAGTTCGTCGATCTTCCAGGGCTTGCTGATGAAGCGGAAGACTTCGCTGTCATTGACCGAACGCAGCATGGCCTGCAGGTCGGAGTAGCCGGTAAGCATGATGCGCATCGAACGCGGCGACAGCTTGCGCACTTCGCGCAGGAATTCCGAGCCCATCATGCCGGGCATGCGCTGATCGGAAATGACCACGTCGAAATCGTGGGCAGCGACCAGGGCCAGCCCTTCCTCGCCGCCATTCGCCGTAAACACCTCGAACTCGCGTTGCAATAGCCAACTCAGCGAACGCAGGATGTTGGGCTCGTCATCGACGCAAAGAATCCGTCCTTTTTTCTCGGCCATTTGGCAATCCTCCAGCTAGGCGGCGACAGGGAAATAGACGGTGAAGGTCGTTCCGGAATTTTCCCCGGTCCGCGTCTGCACTGCTATTTCCCCGCCATGTTCGGTGACGATGGTGCGGGCGATGCTCAGGCCGAGGCCCGTGCCTTCGCCCGCCGGCTTGGTCGTGTAATAGGTATCCCAGATATGCGGCAGGTGTTCGGCGGCAATGCCGCTGCCGGTATCCTCGACATCGATGCGGATCCGTCCGGCCTCGACCAGGCTGCGCACGGTGATCGTCCCGTGCTCGCCGATCGCCTGGGCGGCGTTGTTGATCAGATTAAGGAACACCTGGTTGAGTTGCGAGACATTGCAATCCATTTCCGGCAAATCAGCGAAGGCTTCCTTGACCTCGATAGATGTCGGGATGACGCTGCGGGCGATGTAGATGACATTGTGCAGGCTCTTGTTGAGATCGACACGCGAGGTCTTCGTCCGATCCAGACGCGTGAAGTCGCGCAAGTTCTCGACCAGCTCCCGCATCTGTTCAATGCCCTGCAGCGTGTCCTGGAGCATCGCCTGCGGCATCTGCACATCCAGATCGGCCGGATCGATGTCGGCCACCCGGTCCCGCGCGCTGGCAACATTGACCATTACCTTGTCGGCATCCGTCGCCTTGACCAGGCGCGAGAAGGAACCAGCCACCTGCAGCGGCAGGGCAAAGCGGGCCAGCGCCTGGAGAGCCATCTGGATGTTGGCGGAGGAAAAGGCCAGCGGCGTGTTCAATTGATGGGCGACGCCAGCCACCATCTGGCCGAGCGAGGCCATCTTTTCCGACTGGGCAAGCTGCTGCTGGGCATGGTCGCGCTCCATTTCCTGGCGCGCGATGAGGGCCGCCGCCCGCCAGACGATGGCGAACAGCGCGGCGAACAGCAGCAGCAGCAACAGCATCACGATGGCCAGCGTCCGTGTGCCGGAGTCATCGACGGTTTCCTGGTCGGCGACGGCGGCGGCTTCGACTTTGTCCTGATTGTCGGCGGCCGCCTTGCGGATGTCCGCCGAGGTTGCCTTGATTTGATTCAGGAAGGGCGTCACGTCCGAATACACCTCGAACACGCCGACCACCTTTTCGCTGCCTGGCGCGAGCACCGGCAGATAGCTGGAAATCAGGTCGCGCTTCTCAACCACGCCCTCGAAAGCGCTGAACTTGTCGCGGAAGGTCAGTTCGCTGGTCGGCTTGCCATCGACGGCGGCACCCAGCCAGCCAGCGTTGAGGCTCTTGTCCTCGCCCATCTGGGCATGCTCGGAGGAATAGACGGTAATGCCGCGCAGATCGAACACCTTGATCTTGAAGACGGTGCTCTTCTTCATCATCTCGAAGACCTTGGCATTGAGCCCGGCAAACTCCGGAAACGCCGCGATTTTCTTGCCGATCTCGGCAAAGCAGGCTTTCTTCTCGGCCGAGGGCTTCGGCTTGCCGTCCTTGGCGTCCGGCACATCGGCCAGCGCCCGGCACTCGTCGACGGAAATCTGCCCTGCCTTGCCGACGAACGGAGCGAAGTCCCTTTCCCAGAGGGCATTGGCAAACAAGCGGGTGAGATTGACGTTGCCCGCCTCATGAATGCTCAGCAGGTCGCGACGGGCGACGCTGTCCTGGCGACTGGCAAAGTCGTCCTGGACCTGCTTGAAGAAGTCGATCTGCTGGTTCTGGACGTCGCGGAAGAAGGCGCCCTGCTGCCGTTCGAAATACCACAGCGCCCCTGCCACCAGCAGGAACATCGCCAGACTGGCGGCGGCGAAAAACGGCAACAGCCGGAATCGCCCGCTATTGCCGGCCAATGCCGCCAGCGGCGCGCCGGCAAGGCTGGTCATGCGAATTGGTGTCACGGAAAGCCCTCGTGAATGGCTCGTTATTCGTATTGGCCTGATCGAGCTTGCTGACATCCTGTGCCGAGGCCCCACATGCAAGGTACGCAGTTTCCATGCCAAAACCCGGCGGCCAGCCAGAGCGCCCGTCAGACAGCAGTTTGGCGGTCCGCAGAGCCGGCAACGACGGCCAGGAACGCCCGGCAATTTCCCATCAACGGGAATGCTTTTCCATTCGTGGAATATTTCGGCGCGCCGACGGTGGCGGGGGAAAATCCCCGCCCTTCCCCAATAGGGGCAGCGCTGCAGTTAGTCGGCGAAACGCCCATCGGCGAGCAGCAGCACCCGATCAGCACGGGCGGCCAGCTGGCGGTCGTGGGTGACCATGATCAAGCTGCTCTGCTGCGTGCGCACCCGTTCCAACAGCAGTTCGAACACGGCATCGGCGGTGTGGCTGTCGAGGTTACCGGTCGGCTCGTCAGCGAGCAGGCAGGACGGGGCGGTGACCATGGCGCGGGCGATGGCGGCGCGCTGGCGTTCGCCGCCGGAGAGTTCGCCGGGGCGATGCTCGAGGCGATGGCCGAGGCCGACAGCGCCGAGCATGGCCGCCGCCTGCTCATGCGCTTCGGCGCGGGCGACGCGGCGGATGAGCAGCGGCATGGCGACGTTTTCCAGGGCCGAGAATTCCTGCAGCAGGTGGTGGAACTGGTAGACGAAGCCGAGGTGGCGGTTGCGCCAGTCGCCACGGGCGACTTCGCCGAGCGCCGAAAAGTCGCGGCCGGCCAGCGTGACGCTGCCGGTACTCGGCGCATCGAGGCCGCCAAGCAGGTGCAGCAGTGTGCTCTTGCCGGAGCCGGAGGCGCCGACGACGGCGACCGTCTCACCCGGGGCAATATCGAGGTCGATGCCGTTCAATACCGGCACTTCCAGGCCGCCGCCGCGGAACACCTTGCCCAGGTTGCGGGCGCTCAGCAGAACCTCACTCATAGCGCAGGGCCTCCGCCGGATTGACGCGTGACGCCCGCCAGCTCGGGTAGAGCGTGGCCAGCAGGGCGAGCACGAAGGCGATCAGGGTGACGCCCCAGACATCGCTCCACTGCAGGTCGGATGGCAGGTCGGAGATGTAATAGACCTCCTTGGACAGGAACTGCACGCCGAACATGCGTTCGATGGCCGGCACGACGACGTCGATATTGAGCGCCAGGGCGACACCGCCGGCGATGCCGAGGCCAAGGCCGATGAAGCCGACCAGCGCGCCCTGGATGACGAACACCGCCATGATCGAGCGCGGCCGGGCGCCGAGGGTGCGCAGGATGGCGATGTCGGCCTGCTTGTCGGTGACCGCCATGACCAGCGTAGACACCAGGTTGAAGGCGGCGACGGCGACGATCAGCGAGAGGATGATGAACATCATCGTCTTCTCGATCTGCACGGCGCGGAAGAAGTTGGCGTGGCTCTTGGTCCAGTCATGCAGATAGGCGTCGGCGTCGATGTAGCCGACCAGCTCGCGGGCGATGCGCGGCGCCATGAACAGGTCGTCGACCTTCAGGCGCACGCCGGTCACCCGGTCCTCCATCTGGTACAGGCGCTGCGCGTCCTCCAGATTGATCAGCGCCAGGCCGGAGTCGTATTCGTACATGCCGACTTCGAAGATGCCGACGACGCGGAAGGATTTCAGCCGCGGCACCACGCCGGCCGGCGTCACCGTGCCCTGGGGCGCGATCAGCGTCACCTTGTCGCCGGTGAACACGCGCAGCGAGCGGGCCAGGTCGGCGCCGAGGACGACACCGAACTCGCCGGGACGCAGGTCGTCGAGGCTGCCGCTCTTGATCGTTTTGCGGAAGTCGGCGACGCGATCTTCCTGCTCCGGCAGGATGCCGCGCACCAGGGCGCCCTTGACGCTGCCATCAACGGTGAACATCGCCTGCGACTGAACGAAGGGCGCCGTCGCCCGCACTTCCGGATGTTTCGCCGCCTGCGCCGCCAGCGCCGGCCAGTTCTCCAGTTCGCCATTGATGCCGGTGATCTGGATGTGCGAGGCGACGCCGAGGATGCGCTCGCGCAATTCCTTCTGGAAGCCGTTCATCACCGACAGCACGACAATCAGCGCGGCGACGCCGAGGCCGATGCCGAGCATCGAGATCAGCGAGATGAAGGAAATGAAGTGGTTGCGGCGCTTGGCGCGGGTGTAGCGCAGCCCAATCAGCAACTCGTAGGGTAATGACATCCGTATTCCTGCAATGCAGCAAAACCGCTATGGTACACGCACCCGGAAAAGCCGGCCCATCAACCCGTTCAGGAATCCAGCAATGATCGTCACCAACATCGAAGCCGTCCCCGGCAAACAAATCGTCAAACACCTCGGTCTGGTCAGCGGCAACACGGTGCGCTCCAAGCATGCCGGCCGCGACATCATGGCCGGCCTGAAAAACATCTTCGGCGGCGAGTTGAGGGGCTATACCGAACTGCTCACCGAATCGCGCGAAGAAGCCGTGCAGCGGATGATCGATCAGGCCAAGGCCGTCGGCGCCAACGCCGTGATCAACGTCCGCTTCTCGACCTCGTCGGTGGCCGCCGGCGCCGCCGAACTGTTTGCCTATGGCACCGCCGTCGTCGTGGAATGACGCCATGTACGATCTGATCATATTCCTGGTCCTGCTGCTGCTCGGCTATGTCTTCGGACAACGCGCCGAAAAGCGGCATTTCAAGTCCATCATCGAACGCGAAAAGCAACTGCGCGACATCCTGGTCTTTTCCGAACGCAAGATTCCCGAGGCCGACAAAGTCGAAGGCACGCTGGTCTGCGGCAGCGTCGTCATCTCGGTGGACTTCTTCAAGCGCTTCGTCGCCGGTCTGCGCAACCTCGTCGGCGGCCGCGTCAGCTCCTACGAATCATTGCTCGAACGCGGCCGTCGCGAGGCCATCCTGCGCCTGAAGGAAGAGGCCAGGGAGCGAGGGGCGCAAAGCGTCTGGAACATCCGTCTGGAAACTTCCTCGATCTACAAGGGTTCCGGGCAAAGCATCGGTGCGGTCGAAGTACTGGCCTACGGCACCGCCGCCAAAACCCGCTGAAGTCATGGCTGACTACGAAAACCCGGAGATTCCGGAAGGCATCAACGTCAGTCCGACGCATCCGCTCAAGGACTTCGCCCTGCTCGTCGCCGGCATCAGTACGCTGCTCGTCGTCGGCGTGCTGATCCTGTCGCTGCTCGCCGGCCAGCTTGCCAGGCACGTCCCGTTCGCCCAGGAACAGGCGCTGGCCGGCAGCCTCGGCCGCTGGCTGCCGGCGGCCCCGGAATCATCGGAGCAGCAACAGCGCCAGCTTTACCTGCAGACCCTGGCCGACCGCCTGGCGGCGGCAATGGAATTGCCCGCGGAAATGCCGATCACCATCCACTACGCGCCGGGCGATACCGTCAATGCAATGGCGTCGCTGGGCGGCCACATCGTCGTCTTCCAGGGCCTGATCGACACCCTGCCAAGCGAGAACGCCCTGGCCATGGTCGTTGCCCATGAAATCGCCCATATCCGCCACCGCCACCCGATCGTCGCCATGGGGCGCGGCTTCGCTGTCATGCTCACCCTCTCCAGCCTGACCGGCATCGGCGACGGCAACCTGCAGCAGTGGCTGGTCGGGGTCGGCATGCTGCCGGTCCTGTCCTTCAGCCGTAGCCAGGAAGAAGAGGCCGATGGCGACGCGCTGCAGGCCATGCTCCGCACCTACGGCCATGTCGGCGATGCCGCCGCCTTCTTCGAGGATGTTGCCCGCCGCCAGCCGATGAGTGAACCGCTGGCGATGTTCAGCACCCACCCTGGCCACGAGGAACGCATCGCCCGCATCCGTGAGTTTGCCGCCCGCCATGCCGGCGCCGACAAGCAGCCGGCCGTACCCCTGCCCGCCTACATGAAAAGCCGCTGACGCGGATTTTTCGCCAACCCGACCGGCGGCCTAAAGAAAGCCGTTACGCTCCTGGAACAGCTTCTCCACCGCCGCTACCTGGCGCTTGCGGGTGCAGAAGACGACGACGTGGTCGGCACTTTCGATGACCGTGTCGTGGTGCGGGATGATCACCTCGGCCCCGCGCAAGATGGCGCAAATGTGGGCGCCGGGAATGCGCGGCAGTTCCTCGATACGGCGGCCGATGACGCGCGAGTTGCGGCGCTCGCCACGGACCACCAGTTCAACGGCTTCGGCGGCACCGCGGCGCAGGCGGTGGATGCGCGCTACCTCGGCCTGGCGGATGTGGGTGAGCAGGCTGCCGATGGAAATCTGTGCCGGCGACAGGCCGATATCGATCGGCCCGCCCTCGACCATCTCGGCATAGGCGCGACGATTGATCAGTGCCAGCACCCGCTTGCAGCCGAGGCGCTTGGCCAGCGAGGCGGCCATGATGTTGTCCTCGTCGTCATTGGTCAGCGCCAGGAACATGTCTGTCTCGCCGATGCCCTGCTGGACCAGCAGGGTTTCGTCGGTCGCCTCGCCGGTCAGCACCAGCGTTCGCTCCATCTGGGCAGCGATTACCGCCGCCCGCTGGACATCACGCTCGACCAGCTTGACCTGGCAATGGCCTTCGAGGCGCTGTGCTACCCGGGCGCCGATACTGCCACCGCCGACGATCAGGATGCTGCGCACCGGGCCCTGCACACTGCGCAGTTCCTGCAGGACGCAGCGGATGTGTTCGCTGGCAGCGAGCAGGAAGACCTCGTCACCATCATTCACCGACGTATCGCCATCCGGCTCGATCGGCCGTGTCTCGCGGAAGATCGCCGCGATGCGGGCATCGACGCCGGGCGGCAGATGATCGCGCATGGCACGGATCGGCTGACCGACGAGCAGGCCGCCGGTATGGGCGCGAACGCCGACCAGGGTCAGTCGCCCTTCGGCGAACTCAACCACCTGCAAAGCTTCCGGATACTCGATCAGCTTGGCGATGTAGTCGCTGATTTCCTGCTCCGGGCAGAGGGCGAAATTGACGGCAAAGTTGCGTTCCGACAGCAGCTCCGGGTCGAGAAAGTCGGCTGTACGCAGGCGGGCGATGCGCGTCGGCACGGCGAACTTCTGGTAGGCGATCTTGCAGGCCACCAGGTTGTTCTGATCGGAATGGGTGACGGCGATCAGCAGATCGGCCGACTTGATGCCGGCCGATCTGAGCACCGATGGCAAGGCGCCGTTGCCGACCACCGTGCGCACGTCGAGCCGATCAGCGAGCAGGCGCAGACTGTCCTCGTCCTGGTCGATCAGGGTGATGTCGTTGGCTTCCGAAACCAGGGCTTCGGCGAGACTGGAGCCGACCTGGCCGGCACCGAGAATGATGATGTTCATGGGCTTTTCCCGGCTCAGCGCCGCCAGAAGGCCGGCGTCAGCACGACCAGCAGGGTGAATATTTCCAAACGTCCGAGCAGCATAGCGAAGATGCAGACCCAGGTCTGGAAGTCTTCGAGCACGGCAAAGGTGGTGGATGGCCCGACATCGCCGAGACCCGGCCCGGTGTTGTTGACGCTGGCGACGATGGCGGTGAAGGCAGTGACCACATCAAGGCCGGTGAATACCAGAACCAGGGTCAGCGAGACAATGCTGACCATATACATGAAACCGAAGGCGAGTACCGCGAAAAGAATGGACGGTGGCGCCACATGGCCGCCGAAACGCACGCTGTGCACGGCACTGGGATGCATGGCGCGAACGATCTCACGATAGACCTGTTTGTAGAGCAAAAGGGCACGCGCCATCTTGATGCCGCCGCCGGTGGACCCGGCGCTGGTGGCGAAACTGCACAGAAAAAGCATCCAGAACGGGGCAAAGAGCGGCCACTGGGCGTAGTCAACGCTGGCGTAGCCGGTCGTCGTGGCAATCGAGATGACATTGAAGGCGGCATGGCGCAACGCCGTCAGCGGTTCGGTATAAATGCCGGCCAGCCAGATGAAGGCGGCAATCAGCAGCACCGAGGCCAGACAGACGGCGAGAAACCAGCCGGCCTCGGGATCATGGACGTAGGGATGCAGCGAACGGCTGCGCGCAGCCAGGAACAGGGTGCCGAAATTCATGCCGGCAATCAGCATGAAGACGATTGCCACCCCCTCGATGGCCGGTGAGTCGAAATAGCCGTAGCTGGCGTCATGCGTCGAGAAGCCACCCAGGCCCATGGTCGAGAAGCCGTGGCAGACCGCATCGAACCAGCTCATGCCGGCAAAATGGTAGGCCATGATGCAGAGCAGCGAGACCGCCACATAGACGGCCCACAAACCCTTCGCTGTTTCGGCGATGCGCGGGGTCATCTTGGCATCCTTCATCGGCCCCGGCGTCTCGGCCTTGAACATCTGCCGGCCGCCGATACCGAGCAGCGGCAGGATGGCGACGGCGAGCACGATCAGGCCCATGGCACCGACCCAGACCAGTTGATGCCGCCACAGGTTGATCGACATCGGCAGTGTGTCGAGACCGGAAAGCACCGTTGCCCCCGTCGTCGTCAGGCCGGACATCGCCTCGAAGTAGGCGTCCGTATGACTCACGCCCAGGTGCAGCATGAAAGGCAGGGCGGCGAAGGCCGGCAGCACCGTCCACACCAGCACCACCATCAGGAAGCCGTCACGCACGCTCAGTTCGCGGGTGACATGGCGAAAACGCACCCACAGGAACAGACCGCAGAGCATGGTCAGGGCGAAGACCTCGTCGTAGACCGCCTGGGCGCCGTCGTCGACGGCGTAGGACAGGATCAGCGGCGGCAGGATGGTCAGCGCGAAGAGCATGGTGATCATGCCCAGGGCGCGCAGGACGGGAGCGTAGCGATTCATTGCTGGATCAGGGCTGGAAGCGGTAGCCAACGCCGGTTTCAGTCAGTAGATGCCGCGGCTGGGTCGGGTCATCCTCCAGCTTCTGCCGCAGGTGGCCGACATAGACGCGCAGATAGTGGCTGCTTTCGACATAGCTCGAGCCCCAGATATCACGCAGCAATTTGCGCTGCGTCAGCACCTGGCCGGGGTGGCTGACCAGCATGGCTAGCAGGCGGTACTCGATGGGTGTCAGGTGGACGATCTCGCCGCCGCGCTTCACCTGGCGCTGCGCCAGATCAACGACGATGCTGCCGAATTCGACCAGCGGCGCCACCGTGGCCGGCGGCCGCTCGCGCCGCCGGAGCAGGGCGCGCAGGCGGGCGCGCAGCTCGCCGACGCCGAAGGGCTTGGTCAGGTAGTCGTCGGCGCCGGCGTCGAGGGCATCGATCTTGTCGTGCTCGGCAGCGCGTGCCGACAGGATGAGGATGGGCAGACTCGTCCAGTTGCGCAGATCGCGGATCAGGTCGATACCGTTGCCGTCCGGCAGACCGAGATCGAGGATCAGCAGATCGGGCGCCGCCTGCCCGGCCGCCGCCAGACCCTGGGCGATAGTGCCCGCCTCGACGACGGCGCAGCCCTCCTCCTCGAGCGCCAGGCGAACGAAGCGACGGATCTGCGGCTCATCCTCAACGAGCAGGACGCTGGGCGGCGCGAGGCTCATGGCCACTCCGGCTCGACGACCGGCGGCTCGCCGCGCGGCAGGGCGAAAACCACCAGCGCCCCGCCGCCGTCGCGCTGTTCGATGCGGATGCTGCCACCGTGCGCCTCGACGATGGCGTGACAGATGGCCAGGCCGAGGCCGGTGCCCGGTTTGTCCGACTCGCGTTCGCCACGTACGAACATCTCGAACAACTGCTGGTTGCCGCCCTCGGGAAAGCCCGGCCCGCGGTCGCCAACCGCCACTTCGACAGTGCTGCCGACCTGCTGCGCAATGACCGCGATCTCGCCCCCCGCTGGCGAATACTTGGCGGCATTTTCCAGCAGGTTGCACAGCACGCGCTCGATCAGCACGGCATCGAAATTGAGCAGCGGCAGCTCGGGCTGCAGGTCGACGTGGACACTATGCCGGCTCAGGGCGCCGCCGAGCAGTTTCAGGCTGCTGCCGATGACTTCGTCGATCGGCTGCCATTCGCGCCGCAGGTTGACCGAACCGGCATGCAGGCGCGCCATTTCCAGCAGGTTGGTGACCAGGCCGGCCAGGCGCCCGGCCTGCTCGCGCAGGGTGCCAGCCGTTTCCAGGGCGGCCGCCGGCAGTTGCGGGCGACTGAGGAACAGCGAATCGGCCAGGCCGACGAGCACGGTCAGCGGCGTCCGCAGGTCGTGCGACAGTGCCGAAAGTATCGAACTGCGCAGGCGCTCGGTGGCCATGCGCAGTTCGGACGACTGGGCCACCTCGACGTAATGCAGCCGCTCGACGGCAATCGCTACCAGCGAGGCGAGCGCCTCCATCAGCGCCCGGTTTTCCGCCGCCGGCACCGGCGAATCAGCGGCCAGACGGATGGCCAGAATGCCGCGCACGCGCATCGGCGCGGCCAGCGGCAGATAGTAGACGGGGCACTCCCCCGTCCCGGCAATGCAGGCACGCGTCTCCCGGGCCCGACTGGCGAACGTGGTGTCGAACCACGACGGTATCGCCGCCTCTGCTTCGTCGATATTCAGGGCGCTCACGGCGCGCAACTCGCCGGCCACGAAGCCGTCGACAATTTCCGCCACCTGCGTCAGGTTGAGCGCCCCGGCCAGCTTGCCGGCAATCTCGTAAAGTGCCCGCGTCCGCTGTTCGCGGCGTTCGGCATCGCGCGCCTTCTCCTTCAGACTGGCCGCCAGGTGAGCGGTGATCAGCGCTGTCGCCAGCATGACGGCAAAAGTGATCAGGTATTGCAGATTGCTGACCGCCAGCGAAAAGCGCGGCGGCACGAAAAAGACATCGAACAGCACGACGCTGAGCACGGCGGCGAGCACCGCCGGATTGCGACCAAGGCTGACGGCGACCAGCAGCACGGTGAGCAGGAAGAGCATGACCATGTTGGCCAGGTCGAGCAGCCCGCTCAGCGGTGCGGCGACGATGGCGGTAATCGAACAGGCGAGCACGCTCAGCGCCAGCTTCTGGCGTTCGCTGAAACGTTCGACAACGGTTTCGCTGGCGGTCATGCCGCGCATTCTGGCAAGGCCGGCGTAAAAATGTCGTAAAAAATTCGCCCTGCTGGCCGCCTCGGCGCCAATGGTAAAATCCGCCGTCGCCGGGACAGCCCCGGCCCCGCCCAATCACCTGGATCCACCGTGCGCCTTACCCTGCTCGTCCCCGAACTGATCTGGCCCGAACCCGGCGACCAGCACACCCTGGGGAATCTGTCGCTGCCCGGCTTCGCCTGGCTGGCTGCCCGGGCCAGCTTTCAACGCCAGCCAGCCAGCGCCTTCGAGACGGCCGTCGCCGGCCAGTTTGGTCTGAGCACCCCGGCCCTCGGCGCCCTGCGCCTGCTCGGCGAGGATCTCGGCGATGCCGCCATCGACGGTCACTGGCTGTGCGCCGACCCGGTGCACCTGCGCTTTCATCATGAGCGCATCGTCCTCGCCGATGCCGGTGCCTTCCCCCTCGACGAAGAGGAAGCCAGGGAAATCGCCGCTGCCATCAATGCCGAATTCGGCGACATTGGGCAGCTCAAGGTGGCCACAGCCCGCCGCTGGTACCTGCGCCTGAACCCGGCCGGCAGTGCCTTTGCCGGCGCCTGCGCCCACGTCGCCGCGCCGCTCTCGCTGGTCGCCGGGCGGCGGGTGGACAGCGAGATCCCCGACAATGACGCGACGCTGCGGCGCTGGCTGAACGAAGTCCAGATGTTCCTCCACGGCCATCCGCTCAACGTCCGCCGCGAGCAGGCCGGCAAGCCGGCGGTCAACAGCCTCTGGCTGTGGGGTGGCGGCCGTCTGCACCGGCCGCAACCCGGCTACTTCACCGCCGTCTGGAGCGACCAGCCACTGGCCACCGGACTCGCCCGCGCCGCCGGCACCCCGGCCCATCCGCTGCCCGATGGCCTCGCCGGCCTGCTGCGCCTGGCCTCGCCGGGGACGGCATCGCTGGTTGTCCTCGACACACTGCTGCCGCCGGTTCTCTATGAGGACAGTGCAGCCTGGCGCGCCGCCTGGCTGGCGCTCGAGGAGCACTGGTTCACGCCGCTGCGCCAGGCGCTGGGCCGTCCGGTCCGCGAACTGAACATCATCGCCCCGACCATCTACGGCGAGCTGCAGTGGTCGCTGCGCGGCATCGACCGCTGGAAATTCTGGCGCCGCAGCCAGCCGCTGGCGGCGCTCGCCCAGCAATTCGCCAAAGGAAAGCCGTGACCCGCATCGTCAATCGTCCGATCCCGCAGCGCGTCGTCTGGCAGCTGGAACAGCAGGGCCTGCATCCGCTGCTTGCCCGCCTCTACGCGTCGCGCGGCGTCACCGACAAGGCCGAACTCGACTACGAACTGAAGTCACTGCTGCCGCCCACCGCCCTCACCCACGCGACCGACGCCGCCAGCCTGCTGGCTGACGCCATCGAGGCGGAAGCGAAACTGCTGATCATCGGCGACTACGACTGCGACGGCGCCACCGCCACGGCGGTCGGCATGCGCGCCCTGCAGATGCTCGGCGCTGACGTCGATTTCCTGCTGCCCGACCGTTTCAAGCTCGGCTACGGACTGTCGCCGGAAATCGTCGATGTCGCCGCCGAGCAGTCGCCAGACCTGATCATCACCGTCGACAACGGTATCGCCAGTATCGAAGGCGTCAATCGCGCCCGCGAACATGGCATCGCCACCCTGATCACCGACCACCACCTGCCGGCGGCGACGCTGCCCGAGGCCGATTGCATCGTCAATCCGAATCAGCCCGGCTGTGAATTCCCCTCCAAGTGCATCGCCGGCGTCGGCGTCATGTTCTACGTCATGCTCGCCCTGCGCGCCGAACTGCGCGCCCGCGGCTTCTTCGCCGAGCGCCCGGAACCCAATTTCGCCAGCCTGCTCGACCTAGTGGCGCTGGGCACCGTCGCCGACGTCGTCAAGCTCGACCGCAACAACCGCATCCTGGTCAGCCAGGGCTTGAAGCGCATGCGCGCCGGCCAGTTGCAGCCCGGCCTGGTAGCGCTGTTCAAGGCAGCCGGCCGCGACCCGCGCAAGGCGACGGCGATGGACCTCGGCTTCATCCTCGGCCCCCGCCTGAACGCCGCCGGCCGCCTGGCCGACATGCGCCTGGGCGTCGAATGCCTGCTCACCGACGACCCAGCCCGCGCCCTGAGCATCGCCCAGCAACTCGACACGCTCAACCGCGAGCGCCGTGAGATCGAATCCGGCATGCAGGAACAGGCGCTGCTGCTGCTCGAATCCCTGGATGCCGATGACGCCAGCGCCGGCATCGCCCTTTTCGATGATGGCTGGCACGAAGGCGTCGTCGGCATCCTCGCCTCACGCATCAAGGACAAGCTGCACCGTCCCGTATTCGCCTTCGCTCCCGGCGAGGGCGGCCTGATCAAGGGATCCGGCCGCTCGATTCCCGGCCTGCACCTGCGCGATGCGCTCGATCTAGTCGCCAAACGGGCCCCCGACCTGCTGGTGCGTTTCGGCGGCCACGCCATGGCCGCCGGGGTGACGCTGCGCGGCGAAAACTTCGCCCGCTTCCGCGACCTGTTCGCCGCCGTCGCCAGCGAACTGCTCGCCCCGGCCGACCTGACCCGGACACTGGAAACCGACGGCGCCCTGGAAGGCGGCTACTACTCGCTGGAAATGGCCCGCCTGCTGGAGAACGAGATCTGGGGCCAGGGTTTCCCGGCGCCGCTGTTCATGGATCAATTCGAAGTCGAGCAGCAGCGCGTGCTCAAAGAAAAGCACCTCAAGCTGCGCCTGCGCAAAGGCGATGCCCGCATCGACGCCATCCAGTTCAACTTCAGCGCCCAGCCCGGCCACAACGCCCGCGTCGCCTTCCGTCTGGCAATCAATGAGTATATGGGCGTCGAGACACCGCAACTGATGATCGAGCATCTCGAGTAGCCAGCCGTGCCTGCCTCTTACAAACGCGCATCGTTGATGTGACAATCCCCGGCAGGCCGCCAGTGCCAGGAGAAGCATGACGACAAAGCCGACTTTTTCGCTGAGCAGCAGATTGTGGCTGGTGCTGACGCTGGCAATCGTGCCCTTGTTGCTGCTCGCCATCTTCGATTTCCGCCACCAGCGGCAGACGGCCACCGAGCATATCGTGATGCTGGGCAAGAGCCTGCTTCAGGATTCACGCATCGAAGAAGAAGCCGCCCGGCGTCAGGTGCGCGAGTTGCTGCAGATCATGGCGGGCGCTGACAACATGCGCGATCTCGACCCCGACGATTGCTCGGGTCTGGCAAAACGTCTACTCAGCGTCAGCGAGAACGTTGCCAACATTGGTGCAGCCCTGCCCAACGGCGACGTATTCTGCAGTGCCACTGACCCGGCGCGGCATATCAGTGTTGCCGACCGCTCGTGGTTCCGGGAGGCGCAGACAGGTACGGACATCACCAGCGGTCACTATCAGATCGGACGCATTTCCGGCAAACGCGGTATCACCTTCGGGCTGCCGCTGCGCGATGGGGAAGGCAAGCTCAAGGCCGCACTCTACGTCGCCAGCGACATTGGCTGGTTTGACCGAATCAGCCGTAACCAGCAGTTGCCTGAAGGCTGGAGTTCGATGCTCATCGACGACGACGGCAATCTGATTTCCCGCCATCCCGAGCCTGACCAGTGGCGAAGCAGCAAATTTGATCAGGCCAGCCACGACCGGCTGCTCGCCGCCCTGCGCGACGGCAGTGATCGCGTCGTGATGAACGGGATCGACGGCGTTGAGCGCCTGTTTCTGCTGCAGCGCCTGAAAATCGCCAATGCTCAGCTGCTTGCCGCCGTCGGCGCGCCGGTCAACCAGACCCTGCGCACCATCGAAAACGCCTTCCTCCTGCACGTGCTATTGCTGGCCACGGTCGCCCTGCTCTCCGTCCTGCTGTCACGCTATTACCTGAATCAGCTGATCGAACGCTGGGTCGGCCAACTTAAGGCAGCCACGAGCAGCATCGCCAGCGGTGACTTTTCAACGCGTCTGGACGACAACGGATTACCGGCCGAACTCGCGCTACTCAACCAACGCTTCAACGACATGGCCGACGCCCTCGGCGAACGGGAAGCCCTGCTCACGGCCGACCACCATGCCATCGAACAACTGAATAGCGAACTGGCCGACCGCCTGGCCGCCCTGGAAATTGCCGAACAGAATCTGCTTCGATTGTCCACAGCGGTCGAACAGAGCCCGGCCAGCATCGTCATCACCGACGTCAACGCCTGCATTACCTATGTCAATTTCGCCTTCTGCGTGACCAGCGGCTATTTTGCCGACGAAGTCATCGGCCAGAATCCGCGCATCCTGCAATCCGGCGACACGATGCCGGATACCTACCGCCAAATGTGGAAAACCCTGACTGCCGGCAACATCTGGCGCGGCGAGCTGATCAACCGGCGCCGTGATGGCAGCACCTACATCGAGCGGGCGACCATCTCGCCGGTGCGCGGCAGCGACGGGGCGATCAATCAGTACGTAGCGGTCAAGGAAGACATCAGCGAACAGCGCCGAAACGAAGAAGAACTGGCGGCGCATCGTGACCATCTTGAGCAACTGGTGGAACAGCGTACCCACGAACTGATCGAGGCCAAAGCCGCTGCCGAAACGGCCAATCTGGCGAAATCGGCCTTCCTGGCCAACATGAGCCACGAGATCCGGACGCCGATGAACGCCATCATCGGCCTCAACTACCTGCTGCTGAAAAGTCCGCTCGATGCCGACCAGCGCGACAAGCTGCTCAAGGTGACCAGCGCTTCGGAACACCTGCTGCAGGTGATCAACGACATCCTCGACCTGTCGAAAATCGAATCCGGCAAGCTGGAACTGGAAAAAGTGACCTTCGCCCCGGGGGAGCTACTGCAATCGGTGGCCGAGGTCATTCGCGATCAGGCGCTCGGCAAGGGACTACAGGTAACGGTGGACGCCGACCAGCTGCCGGCACTGGCCATCGGCGACGCCAAGCGCCTGCGCCAGGTGCTGATCAATTTCGCCGGCAACGCCCTCAAGTTCACCCGCGCCGGCTCCATCCGTATGTCCGGCGAGCTGCTCGACGCGGAAGACGGAAAGCTGCACTGTCGCTTCGCCGTGGCCGATACCGGAATCGGCATCCGCGCGGAAGACCTGCCACGCCTGTTCAAACCCTTCGAGCAACTGGATGCCTCGACCACCCGCGAATACGGCGGCACCGGTCTCGGCCTGGCCATCGCCCATCACCTCGCCGCCCTGATGGACGGTGAAATCGGCGTCGACAGTCAGCCAGACGTTGGCAGCACTTTCTGGATCACCGCCCGTTTCGCCACCGCCCGGGCGGGCGCCGGCGCGCGGCCGGCAATGCCCAACCGGCACAGCCTGCACGGCCACGTCCTGCTCGTTGAGGACGAACCACTGAACCGCGAAATCGGCACTGATCTGCTGACCGTCGCCGGTCTGGTGGTGAGCACTGCCGAGGACGGCTTCGCTGCCATCCGGCGCTTCCAGGAAGAACGTTTCGACCTGATCGTCATGGACATCCAGATGCCAGGCCTCGACGGCCTCGACACCACCCGGCACATCCGCAGCCTGCCCGGCGGCGCCGACATCCCCATCATCGCCCTGACCGCCAATGCCTACAGTGAGGACCGCCGGCGCTGCCTGGAGGCCGGCATGAACGATTTCCTGGCCAAGCCGGTGGAACCGGATGCCCTGTATGCCGTTCTCGGCAAATATCTGAATGGCGAACCAACTTCCGGCCCGGAAGTGGAATCCCCGCCGCCGACCAGCGCCGCGCCCGACCGCCCGGCGCTGAGCGAACTGGCCGAGTTGCTGCGCACCGGCGATGTCGATGCCGGCCAGCTCTTCAGTCGCCTGCGCCTGCCGCTGCAAGCCACCTGGCCGGAGCAATACGACGAGCTGCGCCGAGCGATGGAGAACTTCGATTACGAAAGGGCGCAGGCCATTGTCGGCAGGCTGCTCGACCGTCTGCCATGAAAGCCTTGCGCCGCCCGGCCTGACAACTCAAGGCCATGCCAACCTTGTCCGCGACCCCACAAATCGGCGAAAATTCAGGGTTCTACGCAGGTCAACGCCGCAAACCCCATTTCCAAGGATTCTTCATGGCCAACGCCGAACAGCAAACTCCGGTCCAGCAAGACGAAAACCAGCTCATCGCCGAGCGTCGTGCCAAGCTCGCCGAATGGCGCAAGACCGGCAAGGCCTTCCCCAACGACTTCCAGCGCGAGAACACTGCGGCCAAGCTGCATGAAGGCTACGGCGAGAAGACGGCTGAGGAACTCGAGGGCATGCCGGCCGAGGTCAAGGTTGGCGGCCGCATGATGCTGAAGCGGGTCATGGGCAAGGCTTCCTTCGCCACGCTGCAGGACCTGTCCGGCCGCATCCAGATCTACGTTGCCCGCGACAAGGTCGGCGAAGAGGACTACGCCGCCTTCAAGGGCTGGGACCTCGGCGACATCATTGGCGTCGTCGGCACGCTGATGAAGACCAAGACTGGCGAACTGTCCATCCAGGCCAGCGAGATCCGCCTGCTGACCAAGTCGTTGCGGCCGCTGCCGGACAAGTTCCATGGCCTGGCCGACCAGGAAATGAAGTACCGCCAGCGCTACGTCGACCTGATCATGAACGAGGAAACGCGCTTCACCTTCCGCGCCCGTTCGGCCATCGTCCAGTCGATCCGCAACTACATGTGCGGCCACGGCTTCATGGAAGTCGAGACGCCGATGATGCACCCGATTCCCGGCGGCGCCGCGGCCAAGCCCTTCGTCACCCACCACAACGCCCTGGACATGCAGCAGTTCCTGCGCATCGCCCCGGAGCTGTACCTGAAGCGTCTGGTGGTCGGCGGTTTCGAGAAGGTTTTCGAGGTCAATCGCAACTTCCGCAACGAAGGGCTGAGCCCGCGCCACAATCCCGAATTCACCATGATGGAGTTCTATGAGGCGTATGCGAACTACCACACGTTGATGAATTTCACCGAAGGCCTGCTGCGCCACGCAGCGCGTGAGGCGCTGGGCAAGGAGGTTTTCGTCTACCAGGGGCGCGAGCTGGACCTGTCCAAGCCCTTCCACCGCCTGACCATCAACCAGGCGATCCAGCGCCAGTATCCGGAATTCACCGATGCCGAGCTGGCCGACGGCGAATGGCTGAAGGCCAAGATCCAGGCCTTCGGTGAGAAGGTCAAGCCGGGCGGCCTCGGCAGCCTGCAGCTGCAACTCTTCGAAGCTTGTGCCGAAGCCCACTGCTGGGAGCCGACCTTCATCATCGACTACCCGGTCGAAGTCTCGCCGCTAGCCCGTGCTTCCGACAACAACCCGGAAATCACCGAGCGTTTCGAGCTGTTCATCGTCGGCCGGGAGATCGCCAACGGCTTCTCCGAGTTGAACGATGCCGAGGACCAAGCCGCCCGTTTCCAGGAACAGATGAAGGCCAAGGATGCCGGCGACGAGGAGGCCATGTACTACGACGCCGACTTCATCCGCGCCCTCGAATACGGCCTGCCGCCGACCGGTGGCTGCGGCATCGGCATCGACCGCCTGATCATGCTGCTAACCGACTCGCCGGCCATCCGCGACGTCATCCTGTTCCCGTCGATGCGTCCGGAATGACCGCCGGGCGGCGGCACTGGTGCTGAAGCCCGGCTCGTGGACAAACTGATACCCGCCCGTCTCGAATTCGCGCCGGACGGCACCCCCTACTCCACCAGCTTCGACGACATCTATCACTCGGCCGATGGCGGGCCTGGGCAGGCCCGCCATGTCTTTCTCGGCGGCAACGAGTTGCCGCGCCGCTGGCAAGGCCGCCAGCGCTTCGTCATTCTCGAAACCGGCTTCGGCCTCGGCCTGAATTTCCTCGCCACCTGGCAAGCCTGGCGCGACGACCCGCAGCACAGCCGGCGCCTGCATTTCGTTTCCATCGAGAAGCATCCGCTCACCACTGCCGATCTGGCCCTCGCCCAGCAGGCCTGGCCAGAATTCGCCGATCTCGCCAAGAAACTACAGCAGCGCTGGCCGCCGCTGACGCCGGGCATGCACCGCCTGTATTTCGAGGACGATCAACTGGTGCTGACCCTGTTGTTCGGCGATGCGACGACGCAATTGGGCAGCATTGACGCCTCGGTAGATGCGTTCTACCTCGATGGCTTCGCCCCGGCGAAAAATCCCGGGTTGTGGACACCCGGGCTATGCAAGGGACTGGCCCGCATGGCCGCGCCGGGCGCCACCCTGGCCACCTGGTCGATCGCCGCCCCGCTGCGGGCCGCGCTGAGCGCCGCCCAGTTCGATCCGGAACGTTGCCCCGGTTTTGGCCGCAAGCCGGAAATGCTGGTCGCCCGTTTCCGGTCGCAGCGGCCGGAACGCCGGCCGTTGCCGGCCGAACGCCGGGCCATCGTCATCGGTGCCGGCATCGCCGGCAGCGCCACGGCGCATCGCCTGGCCGCCGCCGGCTGGCAGGTCACCGTCCTGGAACAGGCGGCGGCACCGGCTACCGGCGCTTCCTGCAACCTGGCCGGCATGCTGCGCCCGCTGCCCAGTGCCGACGACAACCGCCTGTCGCGCCTGACCCGCGCCGGCTTCCTCAGCGCCCGCGGCCTGCTCGCCCGCCTGCCCGATGCCCGCTGGTCGCCGTGCGGCGTCCTGCATCTGGCCCGCGAAGCGGAACACGAGGCCCAGCAACGCCGGGCCGTCGAGCAACTCGGCCTGCCGCCGCAGATTCTGCAATTCGTCGATGCCGGCGAGGCCAGCCAACGCCTCGGCCAGCCAGTGAAAACCGGTGGCTGGTGGTTCCCTGGGGGCGGCTGGGCCCAACCACCATCAGTCTGCCGGGCAGCGCTGGCCGCTTTTCCCGAGCGCATCGACTGCCGTTTCTCGACCGCCGTCGCCCGTCTCGAACAGAACAGTGATGGCTGGCGCGCCCTCGCCGCCGACGGCAGCCTGCTCGCCGAAGCGCCGGTGCTGATCATGGCCAGCGGCGCCGCCGCCCCCGGTTTCGAACAATTCGCCTGGCTGCCGCAGCGTTCGGCCCGCGGCCAGGTCAGCCACCTGCCGGCGACGGCGACACCGGCCCTGGAGACGGTGCTGTTCCAGGTCGGCTACGCCATGCCGGAAGTCGATGGCGTGCGCCTGATCGGCGCCTCGCTGTCCTACGAAGACGACGAAGCCGGCGAACGGCTCGCCGACCACAGCGACAACCTCGCCCGCCTGCGCCTTACATTGCCCGATTTCGCCGCCGGCATCGATCCGGCGACACTGAGCGGCCGCGTCGGCTTCCGCCCGATGTCACCCGACCGTCTGCCCATCGTCGGCGCCATGCCATTGCCGGGCGCCGCCACCAACCGGCGCCTGCGCGACCTGCCAGCCCAACCCGGCCTGTGGTGCGTACAGGGCTTCGGCGCCCGCGGCATCGTCTGGTCGGCACTGATGGCCGACCTGCTGCTCAGCCGCCTGGAAGGTGAACCGTTGCCACTGGAAAATGACTTGGTCGATGCCGTCAATCCCGGTCGCTTCCTGGTCAGGCCGTCCGGCGCCACCAGCGCCACCAGCACGGTGGAAGCGCCCGATGCCGATTGAGCCCGGGGCTGACTTGCCGATGTCATTGACAGAAGGCAGCCCGTGTAATACAACCTTCGCCCATAACAGGATCATGTATCCAACAACAGGGCCGTCCCGCTTGGCAGACACAGGCCCCTATCCCCGACGCCGCCCGTCATGCTTTCCACCAGGAGTCCTGCGTCCATGCTTGGCAAACTCGTCCGCCTGATCCGCCCTGCCGGTTCCACCGCCAAACAGCATCCCTTGCTGCCGCGCATTCTTGCTGCCGTCGGCAACGACATCACCGAAGCACCAAACTTCGCCGATCAACTGATTCCGGCAGCCGAAGAAGCGCTGGCCTATTTCTCCGAGCAAATCTCCAGCATCCCCGGCCCCATCCAGCTGTCGGCCCAGAATCTTGAAAGCATTCCCCAACTGGCCGGAATGATTGCCGAAGGGGCCGACATCGATCGCGCCTTCGGCCGTAGCCTGGCGGTCAAGGAAGCGCTGCCGCATCTGTTGTCGGCGGGCAACGATGAAGTCCATGCCCTGCTCGGCATGCGCCAGAAGCCCGGCAACGGTCCCGAGGCGACGCCGATATTTGCCGACCACACGCTGCGCAGCCTCGCCGGCAACCCTGACGACACGCGCGAGATGTTGCGTTTCGCTGCCTTCGACCGTCTGCTGCTCGATTTCGCCGAACATGTCGGCAAACTGCGGCGCAAGGACCGGATGCTGAAAATCGAATGGGAATGGAACCTGCAGCATGATGCTGCCCGCGTCATGGCCGGCGAGCCGCAACCCGAGTACGTCTATGCCGCCCGCGAACTGACCCCGGAAAATCAGTTGCACGGTCTGCTGACCTGGCTATCCACGCCAAAATGCTTCTTCCAGTTGCAGGCACCTGCCAAAGACAACCCCGCCACTCCTGGCGAGTTGCCGCTGCTGCTGTGCAGCGACCGCCGGCAATGGCAGGTCAGCCTGGTCCGCTTCTCGGCCAAGGAAGCCGCCGCCGCCCTGCAGCGCGAAACCCACAATCATCGCTACATCCTGATCTGAGGCGCCGCCGACTTGGCAAAGATTGCGCGTTCCGGGCGCCGTGCGCCCTGCTAAACTTTCGCTCCCTATTCCAAAACCAAGAGAGACACGCGCATGAAGATCGAAACCCTTGCCGTCCACGGCGGCTACAGCCCCGATCCGACCACCAAGGCAGTTGCCGTTCCCATCTACCAGACGACGTCCTACGCCTTCGACAGCACCCAGCACGGGGCTGACCTGTTCGACCTGAAGGTCGCTGGCAACATCTACACGCGGATCATGAATCCGACCCAGGACGTTCTGGAAAAGCGCGTCGCCGCGATGGAAGGCGGCATTGCCGCCCTGGCCATGGCCTCCGGCATGGCCGCCATCACCGCCGCCATCCAGACCATCACCGAAGCCGGCGACAACATCGTCACCTCAAGTACCCTCTACGGCGGCACCTACAATCTGTTTGCCCACACGCTGCCGCAATACGGCATCGACGTGCGTTTCGCCGACTACCGTGACCCGGCAGCCTTCGAGAAGCTGATCGACGGCCGGACCAAGGCGGTGTTCTGCGAATCGGTCGGCAATCCGCTGGGCAATGTCGTCGATTTCGAAAAACTGGCTGAAGTCGCCCACCGCCACGGCGTGCCGGTCATTGTCGACAATACCGTGCCCTCGCCCTACCTGTGCCGCCCCTTCGAGCACGGTGCCGACATCGTCGTCCATGCCCTGACCAAGTACCTGGGTGGCCATGGCAATTCCATCGGTGGCATCATCGTCGATAGCGGCAAGTTCCCGTGGGCCGACCACAAGCAGAAGTTCAAGCGCATCAACGAACCGGACGTCTCCTATCACGGCGTCGTGTACACCGAAGCGCTCGGCCCCGCCGCCTACATCGGACGCGCTCGCGTCGTGCCACTGCGCAACATGGGCGCCGCGATCAGCCCGTTCAACGCCTTCCTGATCCTGCAGGGCGTCGAGACGCTGGCCCTGCGCATGGACCGCATCTGCGAAAACTCGCTGAAGATTGCCGAATTCCTCAAGAGGCATCCGAAGTGCAGCTGGGTCAACTATGCCGGCCTGCCCGATCACAAGGACCATGCCCTGGTGCAGAAATACATGGGCGGCAAGGCTTCCGGCATTCTCAACTTTGGCGTCAAGGGCGGCCGCGAAGGCGGTGGAAAGTTCCAGGATGCGCTGCAACTGGTCACCCGCCTGGTCAATATCGGCGACTGCAAGACCCTCGCCTGTCACCCGGCATCGACCACGCACCGCCAGTTGTCGCCCGATGAACTGGCCAAGGCCGGCGTCTCGGAAGACATGATCCGCCTGTCGGTCGGCATCGAGCACATCGACGACCTCATCGCCGACCTCGATCAGGCACTGAACGCCGCCTGAGTCCAGCTCACCTGATCAGCCAACGAACCCGGCCCGATGCCGGGTTCTTTTTTGCCCGCGAGCCTGACCTGTCCGGCAATTCAGTACTATATTTATAGTGTCTTCCAGTGATATCAAACTTGCTCAAAATATAACAATCAACGGCCTGGAAGTGAGGCGCTTACAACTCAGCATCGCGCCAATTGTGTATGACCACAGCAGCAAAAGGGGGAGGTGGAAACATGCGCAACAATCAACCCGTGACCTCGGTCGAGACGCCGTTACCCGAGAACCTGTTCATTTACTCGACCACCGATCTGAAAGGCGTCATCACTTCAGTCAATGACGCCTTCGTCGACATCAGCGGCTTTTCGCGCGAAGAACTCGTCGGCAAAGCCCACAATCTCGTTCGCCACCCGGACATGCCGGCGGCTGCCTTCGCCGACTTGTGGCGCGACCTGAAAGCTGGTCAGCCTTGGTGCGGGCTGGTCAAGAATCGGCGCAAGGATGGCGGCTTCTACTGGGTCGAAGCCAACGTCTCACCGATTCGCGAAAACGGCACCGTCGTCGGCTACGGCTCGGTCCGACGGCGCCCTTCACGTTCCGCCGTACATGCGGCCGAAGCCTTCTACGCCAGGCTCAGACAGGGTAATGGCAGATTGGGCGTACTCCACGGCCAGCCCTCGGCTACCGGCTTGTTGGCAATCTTGTCCCGCTTCGGACTGATTGCCAGAATACGGCTGGCCCTGTTACTCGGCCTGGCTGCTGGCGGCGGCCTGCTCGTCGCCCCGCAACTCGGGATTCCCGGCCTGCTCTGGGGCAGTGCCGGCCTGTTGCTGGCGACCCTGGCCATTCCGCTGCTGATCTGGCTGCCGCGCTTGTTCAACGATCTGAAGGGGGTATCCGAGGATGTGAACAGCATGCAACGTCATGGCGACTTCTCGGCCCATGTTGCGGTCAAGGGCCAGGGTCTGCTGTCCACCGTAGCGCAGGGCATCAACGCCTTGGCCATCGACGTTGAAACCGTGCTCCATGAAACCCAGTCCGGCGCCCAGCGCGTCGCCGATGGCGCCAACGGCCTGCAGCAAGCCATGCAGCATGTGAGCGAGGCGCAAGCCAGCCTGGGCAACGCATCGTCCGCCGCCGCCGCGACGCTGCAGCAGATCACCGTCGCCATCAACGAGGCGGCGCTGAACGCCAGCGAAGGCGTCGACGCGTCCAGCGAAAATCAACGCACTTCCGCTGCGGCCGGCCACGCCGCCGAGGATGCCGTCGCCGAAATTGGCCAGATCGCCAACCGTGTCCGTGCCGCCGGCGACGCGGTGTCGACGCTGAGCCAGCGCTCGCGGGAAATCGGCAGCATGGCCGGCGTGATCAAGGACATTGCCGACCAGACCAATCTGCTGGCGCTCAATGCCGCCATCGAGGCCGCCCGCGCCGGCGAGCAGGGGCGTGGTTTCGCCGTGGTCGCCGACGAAGTGCGCAAGCTGGCCGAACGCACGGCCAAGGCGACGATGGAAATCGATACCACCATCCATGCCATTCAGAACGAGATCGGCAGCGCCGTCAGCACCATGCAGGAAAGTTGCAATCTGATGGGCGATGGCGTGAAGCAGGTTCAATCGGTACGCGATGCGCTATCGCTGATCCAGACCACATCGCAACGCGCCCTGGAGCGGGCTCAGGCGATCGCCGACACATCGAAGGAACAAGGCGTTGCCGCCAACGACATCGCCCGCAACGTCGAGCATATTGCCCAGGCGATCGATGCCCAGTCGGCCGACATCGCCGCCATCGAACAACTGACCGCCGACTTCCAGAAAACCTCGGCGGTCCTCCGCCGCAAACTGACCCACTTCAGGCTTAACGGTTGATTGCCGGAGGCCGTCCCGCAACTCGGCCCCGATGCGTGCGGTCAGACCTGCAGCTCGAGTTGGCGGAGCAGCTCCTTGTCGGCACCAAGCATGTGCTGAACGATCAGCTCGTGGGCAACGAACTGGAATAACGCGCCGATGTCGACTGTCCCGGACTGCAGGCCCTCGCGCATCTCGATAACCCGATTCACCAGCTGCTGATGCGCCGCCACGTGTTCGGCGGCGCCAGCAAGGCCGCTCGCCAGGAGAATCGCTTCCTCGTCCTGAAAATGCGCGGAGACTTCCTGAATCAGGGCATCGAGCATTTCGGTGACCTCATTCGCCGGACGCCCGGCCAGGATCGCACCCAGCAGATCGTTGGCGTGACTGAAGAGCGCGCGGTGCTGTTCGTCGACCATCCCGCTGGCGCAGGCATGGGCTTCCTTCCAGATTAGTTGGACGGGGTTCTCCAGGCTGATCCCAGCTTCGCCGGCGGCCACTGCCGGCTGCGCATCCTGCGCTACCCGAACCAGATTGCGGCCGTCATGCTTGGCAAGGTAGAGCGCCTGATCGGCCAAGCGCATCAAACCTTCGACGCTGTTTTCCTGCCCGTTCACCATGGTCGTCACGCCAATGCTGATCGTCACCCAGCCGGTCGCCGATTGCTCGTGGGGAATGGCTAGCGCTTCGACGGCCTGGCGCGCCGCCTCCGCCATTTGCTGGGCAGCAAAACTATCCGTATTCGGCAGGACCAGTGAAAACTCTTCGCCGCCATAGCGCGCCACCAGATCGCTGGCCCGCCGCGCGCTCCCCTGCAAGGCGTCGGCGACTTTTTTCAGACAGGTGTCGCCGGCTGGATGTCCATAGCAGTCGTTGTAGCTCTTGAAATGATCGACATCGATCATCGCCACTGAAAGTGGCACCCCATCGCGCCGGCAGCGGGCCATTTCGCGCTCCAGCGTGCTGTCCAGATAGCCCCGGTTATAGAGTTTGGTGAGCGGATCATGGGTTGCCTGCTCGCGGAGCTTGACCTGCAATTGATCGATCTCCTCCAGACTCTGCCGTAAATCCAGATTCGCCGAAAGCAGCTCGTGTTTGCGCAGTTCCAATGTTTCCCGGGTCTGCCGCAGCCGACTATTGCGCAAGAAACTGAAATTGCTCATGGCCAGCAGATAGGCGGCCAGACCGACCATGCAGACGACCGTAGCCGACCATTCGGTATGCGGCGAGAAACTGAACCCCATGATTGCGATCCACAGCCCGGCACCGCCGAGCACAGCAAGAATAGCTTGCCAGATTCCCTCCCGGCCCTTGTTGGCAGCACTGTTACTCAGTGTGCCGAGGATTGCCGTGAACGCAAGCCACTGAGAGAACCCCAGTGCGGCGACGAATGTGCCAAGCAGCAAGGAATCGACGTTCAGACTGTGCATCTCTGCACGTAACGGATCATCCAGCCGGCAAACCCAGCGGTATTGAAGCTGCGGGTAGATCAGAAACAGCGCCACCAGCAGCGCCCACCCGGCAGGGCCGAAGTCCGTGCCGGCAACATGCAGCCCGGTTGCTACGAACAGCATGGTAAACGACGCGGAACGCATCCAATGATGCATGCGAATCAGCCAGGGTTGCGTCATGGTCCTTGATGAAGCTCGTCCAGAGAACGGATAGTATGACTTCACTCTAGGCCTCTTATTACGGCGACGTGATGGCAAAATTCACGGTACGCCTCAGTTTGCGCCGATTGACTGCGGGGCGCCAGGAACGGCCACAGCGCCCCATGAGCTGCTCCGGTCGGCTTATCATGCAGCATGCGCCACGGCCAGCCGAGCGAACGCAGGTGTAAGCAATCGGCACTGCGCACTGACTAATTGGCAAGACCCACAGGAACCCACCATGCTCGATACCCTGCCCCTGCTCCGCCAGACCGACTTCCCGCCGCTCAGGCGCGGCCGGCTGACCACACTGCAGGCCAATCTCGGTTATCGCTGCAACCAGGCCTGCCTGCACTGCCATGTCGCGGCCAGCCCGAAGCGCACCGAAACCATGAGCTGGGCAACGATGGAAACGCTGCTGGCCTTCGCCGAACGCCACGCCATCCGCCAGCTCGATCTGACCGGCGGGGCGCCGGAACTCAATCCCGATTTCCGCCGCCTGGTCGATGCCGCCCGTGCCCGCGGCATCATCGTCATTGACCGCTGCAACCTGACCATACTTGACGAACCCGGCCAGGAAGACCTGGCCGAATTTCTCGCCAGCCTGCAGGTAGAAATCGTCGCCTCCCTGCCCTGCTATCTCGAGGAAAACGTCAACCGCCAGCGCGGCGATGGCGTCTTCGCCGCCAGCCTGGCCGGCCTGCGCCGCCTCAATGCGCTCGGCTACGGCCAGCCCGGCAGTGGCCTGACGCTGACCCTGGTCTACAACCCGGGTGGCCCCAGCCTGCCGCCCGAACAAGGCGCCCTCGAAGCGGCCTACAAACGCGAACTGGCAAACCGTTACGGCATCGTCTTCAATCAATTGTTCGTCCTCGCCAACATGCCGATCAAGCGTTTTGGCAGCGAACTGCTCGCTGGCGGCCAGTTCCACAACTACATGGTGACGCTGAAAGCGGCCTACCAGGCGGAGAACCTGCCCGGCGTCATGTGCCGCTCGCTGATTTCGGTCGGTTGGCGGGGCGAAGTCTTCGACTGCGATTTCAACCAGATGCTCGAACTGCCGCTGGGTGACACCGGCCAACCGGTATTCCTCGCCGACCTGCTGAATGACGATCTGGAAAACCGGGCCGTCCATGTCGCCGACCACTGCTACGGCTGCACCGCCGGCCAGGGCAGCAGTTGCGGCGGCGCCCTGGCTGCCTGATCGATGAAACGATTCGCCCTGCCGACCCTGCTGCTCATGCTCGGCGCCACAGCCAGCGCCGAGCCACTGTGGGTTGGCCGCTTCGGCGGCGAGGGCGCGCTGCCGGCCGGGTGGCAGATCGAACACCTGAACAGCAAGTTCCCACCGACCGAATACCGGCAGCGCCAGTGGGACGGCGTCGCCGCCGTCGAGGCACGGGCGGTGGGCAGCATGGCCCTGCTCGCCCGGCCATTGACGGTCGATCTGGAGAAGACACCGATCCTCTGCTGGCGCTGGCGCATCGATGCGCCCTTGCGCAACGCCGATCTCACCACCAAGGCGGGCGACGACTATGCGGCCCGCGTTTATGTCAGCTTCGCCGTCCCGCCAGCGGCCCTCGGCCTGGGCACCCGGGCCAAGCTGGCACTGGCGCGTTCGATCTGGGGGCCGACGGTACCCGACGCTGCGCTCAACTATGTCTGGGACAACAGGCACCCGGTCGGCACGCTGCAGCCCAACGCCTATACCGACCGCACGCGCATGCTCGTGCTGCGCTCCGGGGCCGGCGAGGCCGGCGCCTGGGTCAGCGAACGCCGCCATCTGGGCGCAGACTTCCGCAGTGCTTTCGGTGACCTGCCTGGCCGCCCGAACGGTCTGGCCATTGCCAGCGATACCGACAACACCGGTGAAACGGCACGGGCCGGCTTCGCCGATTTTCACTTCGTTGCCGAGGGCGCTCCCTGTGCCTTTCCCTGAACCGTGAAACGCCTGGTCCTCGCCGGCGGCGGCCATGCTCACCTGCACGTCCTGAAGACGCTGGCCGGCCAGCGCTGGCCGGAGGTCGAGGTGACACTCGTCACGCCCTATGCCCGGCAGATCTACTCGGGCATGGTGCCGGGCTGGATGGCCGGCCACTACCGGCTCGACCAATGTGCCGCCGCTCTCGGCCCCCTAGCCGCCGCCGCTGGCGTGCGCTGTCTGATCGACAGTGTCACCGGCATCGATGCCGAGCGCCGGACATTGCGCACCGCCAGCCATGGCGAAATCGCCTACGACGTGCTATCGCTCGACGTCGGCGCCCGCGTCGATAGTTCTATGCTGGCGGACAGCGGTGCCAGCCTGCTGGCGATCCGGCCGCTGGAAGAATTCGTCGTCGGCTGGCAACGCTTCGTCGATGCCGCCAGCGCGCGCGGTGCGGCCAGACTGGCGGTCGTCGGCGGCGGTGCCGCCGGCGTTGAACTGGCCCTCGCCGCTCGCTACCGGCTGGCCGGGGAAGTCGGTGCGGCAGCGGCTGAAGTCATTCTGGTGACCGGTTCCGGCCTGTTGCCCGGACACGGTCCGGCCATCGTCGGCATGGCCGGCAAGACGCTGGCCCGCCACGGCGTGGCGGTCGTTGCCGGCTATGCGGCGGGGAGCCGGGAAGGCTTGCAACTGGACGACGGTAGTAGTCTGGCCGCCGACGGCATCATCGCCGCCACCGGCGTCCGGCCGGCCGAGTGGCTGGCCGGCAGTGGCCTGGCGTTGGCTGCCGATGGCTTCATCGCCGTCGGCGACGGGCAACAGAGCGTGTCGCACCCGGGAGTTTTCGCGGCCGGCGATGTCGCCAGCCGCATTGATGCCCCGCATGCCAAATCCGGCGTCTATGCGGTGCGGGCCGGACCGGTACTCAGCGCCAACCTGCAACGTGCCCTCGCCGACCGGCCCATCCTGCCTTACCAACCGCAGCGGCGCAGTCTTTACCTGCTCGCCACCGGCCCGCAGGAAGCGATCATGTCCTGGGGAGGCGTCGCCGCTGGCGGAGCCTGGGCCTGGCGCTGGAAGGACTGGATCGACCGCCGCTTCATGCGCCAGTACAAGGACCTGGCCAGCGCTTAGGCCGTCAGAGCGGCGGATCCTCCGCCGGCAGGACCGGTTGCGGCACACTCATCGCGTAGCAGACGGCCGCACAAAAACCGAAAAAGACCGAGACCGCCAACAGGCTGGGCGTCCAAGTATCGGCCAGGCCGCGCGTCTGCCACAGCCAGATGAAAACGGCAAAGGACGGCAAGGTCATCACGGCACAGGCAATGGACAGACCCAGGGAAATTTTCTGCCCGGTATGGCGCGGCTTTCTCATTCGACTTCCTCTGTTGGTCATCCGATAGCCCGGTTTTTACGCACACTGGTGACGAAACGCTCCAAGGCATCCGCCAGCGGCTGCGTCAAGCCCTCCAGATCAGCATCAGCCACCTCCGGACGGCGGGCGGCGGCCAGCAGATCATTGGCCAGGCCGCTGACCTGACGGGCCCCGACATTGCCTGCGGCGCTCTTCAGTGCGTGGGCCAGGCGTTCCAGTTCGCTTCGTTCGCCGCGGCAGGCCAATAGTCTCAGCGCCGCGGGATCGTTTCCATGATGTTGGACAAAAGTCACGAGCAAACGCGCCAGAAATTCAGGTTTATTGCGACACGTTGTCAGTCCTGACGGCAAGTCCAGACCATCGATAGCGGCCAGTTGGCGAGCGAGATCCTCACCGGCAACCGGCGCGGCAACGGGCGCCGCCACCTGCCGACCGGGATTGGTTTGCGGCAACCATTGACGCAGCAGTTCATAGAGTCGATCAGGATCAAACGGTTTGGCCAGAAAAGCGTTCATGCCGGCGGCCAGACAACGTTCGCGGTCGTCGGCAAAGGCGTTGGCGGTCATGGCAATGATCGGCAAATGCCGGCCGTTCGGCAATTCGCGAATCTGCCGTGTCGCCTCGATGCCATCCAGTACGGGCATTTGCATGTCCATCAACACCAGGTGATAACGACCCGTCTGTGCTTTTTCCACAGCTTCTCGCCCGTTGACCGCAACATCGGCTTCCAGGCCTGCTGCCTTCAGCGTTTCCAGCACCACCTCACAATTGATCTGGTTGTCCTCGGCGAGCAGGATGCGGGCGCCGGCACAACACCGGGCCAGTTCGGCGGGCTCCGGGAGCATGGCCGGCGCTTTCGGCTCACTGGCCGGCGGCTCACCGTGCCTGAGACGCGCGGTAAACCAGAAGGTACTGCCTTTTCCCGGCTCGCTGCTGAGGCCCGCGTCGCCACCCATGAGTTGCGCCAGGCGGCGCGTGATGGCGAGTCCCAGGCCGGTGCCGCCGTACTTGCGGGTGGTCGACGCATCGGCCTGTTCAAAAGCCTTGAACAGGCGGTCCACCCGATCGGGAGCAATGCCGATGCCGCTATCCTCAACCTCGAAACGGACCCGCAGCGCCTCGCCGTCATCCGCCAGTTGCCGGGCGCGCAGCATAATGCTGCCGCGCTCGGTGAACTTGACGGCATTCGCGGCGAAGTTCAGCAGCCCCTGGCGCAGTCGTGTCTCATCACCGCGCAACCAGGTCGGGACATCGCCCCGCTCGACCCGGAGGACGAGGCCTTTGCGGGCGGCCGACTCGGCGACCAGCGAGCGCACCTGACCGAGAAGGTCGTCAAGCGAAAAATCTATCTCTTCCAGTTGCAGTCGCCCGGCCTCAATTTTCGACAGGTCCAGTATGTCGTTAATGATCAACAGCAAATGCTGGCTCGCGTCCTCGATCTTGCGCAGGCGGTCGCGCTGCCCATCGTCTAGCACCGAGCGCCGCAGCAGTCCGGTCAGTCCGATCACGGCATTGAGCGGGGTGCGGATCTCATGGCTCATGTTGGCCAGGAAGCGGCTCTTGGCACCACTCGCCTCCCGGGCCTGCTCCATCGCTGCTGTGCGTTCCTGGAGCAAGGTTTCCAGATGGTCCCGGTGCTCGCGCAGACTGTCGTCCCGACTGCGTATCTCTTGCAGCATGGTGTTGAAGCCATGGGCCAGGGTATCGAGTTCGCGGATTTTGCTCGGCTTGGCCCGGACCTCGAAATCGCCAGCCTCCGATACCTGCTCCATCAGCGCGGACAGTTCCGCCAGCGGCTGCAGCGCCGCCCGACTCAGGCGGTTCGACAAACGGTGGCCGAGCAGCAGCGCCAGCACGGCCGCCGACGCCGTGATCAGCAGGTGCATCAGCAACTGCCAGTAAAGCGAACCGAGGCCCACCTGCAGGTAGAGCCGGCCCAGAAGTTGTTCCTTGTGGCGGATCGGATGCACCACTGCGACATGAGTGAGGCTGTAATCGATCCCTTGCGTCGCCGGCGGGGTCAGCGGAATGCCGATGCCGGCCGCCGAATGCTGGGCGAAAAGCTGTTGCCTTTCGTTGTAGACCGCTGCCAGTTTCACATCGCCGGCGTGCCCGAGCGATTTCAGCAGTTCGCCGGCATCATCGGCATTGCTGAACAGCAGGCTGGCGCTGAGATTCTCGGCGAGTATCGCAGCTCGGCTCTGGGTAGACTCCAGCAGGGCCAGAATGCCGATGACGAAGCTGCTGACGATGACGATCAGCGCAAAGATTGCGAGCACACTGGCGAGGATGCGCTGGTTGATGCGCGCCAGGCGCTGGCCCAGCGGAATCGCGACGGGAAGACTCGGTGGCGGGCTCACTGGATCACCTCACTGGCCAGACGAAGCAGCTTGGAACTGAGGAGCAGGCCAGCGGCCCGGGCAACCGGCAGGTTGGCCTGGAATTTGACCTTGCCCTGCTCCAGTTCCATGTTCAGTACGACGCCGGCATGGGCGCCGGGGGCATCGGCAACGGTCAGCACCGGCCGTCGGCCGATTTCGTCGACGACCCGCGGCAGATTGCCGAGTACCGGCTGGCTGACGAAGACGACCTGGCAGTCAGCCAAGCCTTTGGCGCTATGCAACGACAGCACGGCCAGGCGCACATCCCCGACTTTCTTCCCGGCCAGTTTGCCGAGTTCGCCGGCGAACGGATCCGGGCCATAAACGCAGACATTGAGTACCCCGCTGAGCGGTTCCGGCCAAGTCGTCAAGGCGATGAAGTTATAAAGCACGCCGGCTTTCAGTTGATATTCGCTAAAGCTTTGCGCCGCCGCCCTTCCCGGCATGCCGCCCGATAACAGCAGCAGGCAGGCGAGCGCGCAGACAGCGGGCAGGCGAACAGTCCAACGCATCAGAAGCGGTAGCCCACGCTGAGCATGACGTTGCGCCCGTCCTGCTCAAGTCTGTTCTGCCAGTTGGAATCGGCACCCGGGTGGTGGTAGCGCTGGCCGAACAGATTGCGCACGCCCAGCGCAACCTCCATCCCGCGTAGCCATTTGTCAGCCACCAGGTTGACGTGCGACAGCGCATACGCATCGAGCATCGAGCCGTCGAGCGTCTTGCGCCGTCCTTCGTACTGCAATTCGTAGCCGAGACGCAGGCCCAGCCACGGCAGGGGATAGATGACATTGAGCCGCCCCAGCCAACGCGGCGCATTTTCCAGTTGCCGCCCATCGGCGTAAGCCAGATGCTGATAGGCCACGCTGCCGCGCAGGCGAACGCCGGAAGACCAGGAGCGGGCCAGCGAGACTTCCACACCACGGGCGTCGATGCTGTCGCCGGACTGATACTGGGTCAGTCCGGAAAGCGCATCGGTATTCAGGGTAATGATGTCGCGCAAACGCCATTGATAAATCGAGGTCCGCAGGCTGAAATCGCGGGCCAGTCGATGGTCGGCCAGCAACTCGAGCGTATCGACGGTTTCGCCGCGCAGGCCCGGATTGGCGATCTGCGAGATGCCGTCGTCGTAATCGCGCTCGTAGGCGTTGGGCGCCCGATGGGCTCGGCCGTAAAGGACTTTGAAAGCGGTTTGCGGCGAGGCCTGCCAGATCAGCGCCGCCCGTGGACTGGCGCGGGTTGGAGCGAGACTGCCGCGGTCGACACGCAACCCGAGCACGGCCGTCCAGTCATCGGCGAACCGCCATTCATCCTGAACATAGAGACCGGTCCGCGAACCCGAATCGCTGATCCGCAAGTCCAGACCCGGGGTGCTGCGATCGTCGTTGCTCTGCTCGATCCGGCTGTTGTGCTGCACTTCCAGGCCGATGGCCAGTTTGTGGCGGCGAATGCCGGTATAGAGCAGGCGCACTTCACCGCCATACCAGTCACTCTCGCCGCGGGCGAGATTGACGACGCCGGCATAGTGATAACGGGAGGTATAGCGCTGGCGACCGTGAAACAGGCGGCCCAGCACGTTCACCGTATCGGCGGCGAAATTGTCCTGATAGTGCAGTTGTGCCAGCCGGTAGGCATCACGCTGGTAATGCCCGGACGCCAGCGCATCGGCAAAGAAGGCCGCAGTCGGATCATCCTTGCGCCGATCACTGGCAATAAAGTCGGCACTCCAGGGACCATGAGCGAGGCGCGCCATGAATTCACCGTCGCGCTCGCCATCCTGGCCGAGCGCCCGCCCGGCGACATCGCTGCCGCCGGGACCCGCCCCGGGGTAAGCCATCGACAGGTCATCGCCGCGCGCCCGCATGCCGGAGACCGAGAGCAGGACATCGGTCCCGTTGTCCAGTCGCTTGCCCCAGCTGACCCGCCCTTCGCGCAGGGCCGGAGCGCTTTGCCAGCCGGCTGCCAGCTCGCCCCCGTCGAGCATGGCGCCATCGCGGGTAATGATATTGACCACGCCAAACATGGCGTTCTGTCCATAGATGGCGCCACCAGGGCCGGCGATGAATTCGATGCGCTCGATCAGATCCATGTCGACCGGAAAATCCCGGCCTATCGTGCCGGCATCATAGACAGCGTCATTGACCCGATTGCCGTTGATGGCAACCAATACGCGGGTGATGAAATCGCCGGGCAGGCCGATGCCCCGTGTGCCCAGGGAACTGTACTGGCGATCATAGGACAGATGGAGGCCGGGCAGGCTGGCCAGCGCCTGATCCAGCGTCCGCCAGCCGAAGGCCTTGATTTCGTCGCGCGTGATGACACTGACGGCGGCAGCCACCTCGCTTTGTTTCTGCTCATACTTGGCCGCGCCGGTGATCCGGGTTTCGAGCAAGTCCTCCAGGCTGAATGCGGTCAGGTCTACCGATCCGCTTTCGGCACCGACTGGCAGTGCGATGAACGCCAGGGCAAGAGCGGACAGCGACATGCGGAATACGTTGGTCATTTTCGGAGCGCCTGTGCGTCAAGTCCGGAAGATGGGAAACTGCAAATTCATGATAAGTCAAAACAGGCTGGCAAAAACCAACAAATATCACAACTCACTTGATCTCTACAGGGCGCTCGTCACGCCCGCGGTGTCAATCCAACGCTTCGACCATCAGCCAGATCGAGCGCGCTTCCCGGCGACTGCCGGTGCCGATGCTGAAGCTCCCATCCTCTTGGCTCCGCGCCTGCTCACCGCTGCCACCGAGCTCGATCCAGTCACCGAGACGGCCGGAGACGGTAGTTGCCAGTCGCTGCGAGCGGCTGCCGCCGGGCACCCGGAAATCTTCCTGCTCGGACTGCTGCGATATTTCCAGCGTCACCCGCTCACCATGGACGCGTGGCTGGGCATAGAACCCGCTGCCGATATCGCGATAGACCACCATTTCGTTGATGACCGCGCCGCCCGGGCCGACGATCACCTGGCGCATCGGCACAGCCAGCGAACGGCCGACGCGAATGAAGGCGCGTCCACCATCGACGGTCTGCACCATCTGCCCGGCATTCTCGCTGCGGGCGCTGCCCGTTTCCCAGACGCTGACGCGAGCGTCAACGCCGCGCCGGGTGCCGATCGTCACCTCGCCGCTGCCCTGGGCGCCCCGCGCATCCGCCGCACTCTGCCGGTCGGTGGCGATGCGGATGATCAGCCGCCGCTGCGGCTTGTCGATGGCCGCCAGCGCCCGCTTGATCTCGGCACGGTTACGCGGCGACGCCTTCAGGAAGAGTTGGTTGTTCATGCCGGTCAGCGTGCCGCCCGGTTCGACCAGCGGCAGCAGCACCGGCAATACTTCCTCCACCGTCTTGCTGTGCAAGGGGATGATTTCCATCTGCTGGGCCGCCAGCATGCCGAACCACAGGGAGAGCAGTGCGGCCAGCAAGAACTTGACGGCAGGTTTCATGGTTTTCCTCATGGGGCGACGATGTGGGCCAGCGCCAGATATTCGCGCGAATTCATCTCGGTCAGCCGGCTGACGGTACGCTTGAACTCGCCGGCCTGGGTGCCGTCGGTGTACAACTGGTCCGCTGAACAATCGGCAGTGGCGATCAGCTTCACCTTGTTGTCGTAGAAGACATCGACCAGCCAGGTGAAGCGGCGCGCCTCGGAGGCCTGGTGCTGGGTCATTTTCGGAATGTGGGAGAGGAGCACGGTGTGGTAGCCGCGCGATATTTCGAGATAGTCGTTCTGCGAACGCGGCCCGCCGCACAGGGTGCGGAAATCGAACCAGATGACGCCATGACCGCGGCGCACGGTAGCAATCTCGCGGCCGAGCACCTCGATGTGACCACCCTTCTTGCCCTCCTCACCGGCGACCATGCGGAAGTAGTCGAGCATCTTCTTCTCGGCCGCCTGGTCGGCCGGATGATGGTAGATCTCGACCTGCTCCAGCGCCCGCAGGCGATAGTCGACGCCGGAATCAACCTCGAAGACGTCGAGATATTTCTTCAGCAGGGCGATGGTCGGCAGAAAGCTTTCCCGGTGCAGGCCGTTGGGATAGAGCATGTCCGGCGGATAGTTGGAGGTCATGACGACGATCACACCGTTGGCGAACAGACCATCCATCAGGCGTCCGAGAATCATCGCATCGGCAATGTCGGAGACGTGGAATTCGTCGAAGCAAAGCAGGCGCACGTCCTTGGCAATATCTGCGGCCAGCTTGAGCATGGGGTCGGTTTCCCCCTTGTACTTCTCCAGGTCGCGGTGAATCTGCTGCATGAAGGAATGGAAATGCAGGCGCTTCTTGCGGCGATAGGGGACGGAGTCGTAAAAGCAGTCCATCAGGAAGCTCTTGCCACGACCAACGCCGCCCCAGAAATACACCCCCTTTGGCGGTTTGGGCGGTGCCAGCAGACGCTTCAGGGTGCTGCGGCGGTCAACCTTGAACGACAGCAGGTTGGTGTACAGCGACTGCAAGGCGCCCGCCGCCGTCAGCTGGGCGGCGTCCGCCATGTAACCGCGGGCATCGAGCAGGTTCTTGTAGGCGTCGAGCATGCCCTGGGCGGCGACGTTGAGTTTTCTGTGTGGCATCGGGGGGAAGCGTCAGGGGGAAAGGCGTATTCTGCCAAAGAAAAAAGGCGGGTGCGTTGCCGCAACCCGCCTTTGGCGAAAACCTGCAGCTTAGAAGTGCAGTGGCCGCTTGTCGCAGGCCAGCGCCGCCTCATGCACCGCTTCCGACAGCGTCGGGTGGGCGTGGCAGATGCGGGCGAGGTCTTCGGAGGCGCCACCGAATTCCATGGCCACGACGGCTTCGGAAATCAGTTCGGAAGCGTTCGGGCCGATGATGTGTACGCCGAGGATACGATCGGTCTGCGCACAGGCCAGCATCTTGACGAAGCCGGTCGGGTCGCCCATGCCCAGCGCCCGGCCGTTGGCCAGGAACGGGATCTTGCCGACCTTGTAGGCAACGCCATCCGCCTTCAGTTGCTGCTCACTCTTGCCGACCCAGGCAATTTCCGGCGCCGTGTAGATGACGCCCGGAATGGTGTCGAAGTTGCAATGACCGGCCTGGCCGGCGATCAGTTCGGCGACCATGACGCCTTCTTCCATCGCCTTGTGCGCCAGCATCGGGCCACGCACCACGTCACCAACAGCCCAGACGCCCGGCAGGTTGGTCTTGCAGTGGCCATCGACTTCGACCATGCCGCGCTCGTTGAGCTTGAGGCCGACCGCTTCGGCATTCAGGCCGTCGGTATTGGGAACGCGGCCGATGGAAACGATCAGGCGATCGGCATCGAGCTTCTCGGCCTTGCCGTCCTTGCTTACATAGGCGATCGAGACGCCCTTCTTGCTCGTCTTGATCTCGCCGATCTTGACGCCGGTCTGGATGTTCAGGCCCTGCTTGTTGAACAGCTTGAGCGCTTCCTTGGCCATATCCTGGTCGGCGAAGGCGAGGAAATCCGGCATCGCTTCGAGAATGGTCACTTCGGAACCGACGCGGCGCCATACCGAGCCCATTTCCAGACCGATGACGCCAGCACCGATGATGGCCAGCTTCTTCGGCACGGATTCCTGATCCAGCGCCCCTTCGTTGTCCATGACGATCTTCTGGTCCACCGGCAGGTTGGGCAGGTGGCGCGGCTTGGAGCCGGTAGCAACGATGACCTGCTTGGCCAGCACCTCCTCGGCACCGACCTTGACCTTCCAGAAGTCGCCTTCCTTGGCGACAAAGGAACCGTGGCCCGGAAGCATGGTGACCTTGTTCTTCTTGAACAGGCCCTTGATACCGGAGGTCAGTTGATTGACGACGGTATCCTTGCGCGCCTTCATCACCGGCACGTCGATGGTCGGCTTGGACACCTTGATGCCCTGGCCGGCGAAGGTATGGGCGGCTTCCTCAAACAGGTGCGAGGTGTGTAGCAGGGCCTTCGACGGAATGCAGCCGACGTTCAGGCAGGTACCGCCGAGGCGCGGTTCGCCCTTCGGATCGGCATAGGGATTGGATTCGCAGCAGGCCGTGGAAAAGCCCAGTTGCGCGGCACGGATCGCCGCCACATAGCCGCCAGGGCCGCCACCGATAACGAGCACGTCAAATTGCTTGGACATGTAAAACTCCGAGAGTAATTAGCAAAAAGGATCGAGGATCGAGCAAAAACGCTCCATCACTCGATCCTAGGCAACTAGATTCTAATGGCTGATCAAACGCCGAGGAGCAGGCGCGACGGATCTTCCAGGGCTTCCTTCATGGTCACCAGACCGAGGACGGCTTCGCGGCCGTCGATGATGCGGTGATCGTAGGACATGGCCAGATAGTTCATCGGACGGACGACGACCTGACCATTTTCCACCACGGCACGGTCCTTGGTGGCATGGATGCCGAGGATGGCCGACTGCGGCGGGTTGATGATCGGGGTGGACATCATGGAACCGAAGATGCCGCCGTTGGAGATCGAGAAGGTGCCGCCGGTCAGGTCTTCGATGGACAGCTTGCCGTCCTTGGCCTTGTTGCCGAACTCGGCGATCTTCTTCTCGATGTCGGCGATCGACATCTGGTCGGCGTTGCGGATGATCGGGACGACCAGGCCGCGCGGCGAACCGACGGCGATGCCGATGTCGATGTAGCCGTGGTAGACGATGTCGTTGCCATCGACCGAAGCGTTCATGATCGGGAACTTCTGCAGCGCGGCAACAGCAGCCTTGACGAAGAAGCCCATGAAACCCAGGCGAACACCGTGGGTCTTCTCGAACTTCTCGCCATACTGCTTGCGCAGGGCCATGACCGGGGCCATGTTCACTTCGTTGAACGTGGTCAGGATGGCGTTGGTGGCTTGCGATTCGAGCAGGCGCTCGGCGATGCGAGCACGCAGGCGGGTCATCGGCACGCGCTCTTCGGTACGATCGCCGAGGGCGACACCAGACGGCGGCACCGGCAACGAGGTAGACGCAGACTTGGCGGCAACCACCGGACCAGCGGCAGCAGCCGGCTTGGCCTTGGCGGCCACAGCATCTTCCTTGGTGACCCGACCACCACGCCCGGAACCGGCGACGTCAGCGGCAGCAACACCCTTTTCGTCGAGGATCTTGCGGGCGGACGGGCTGGCCGTACCCGCCGGAGCGGCGGCAGCTGCGGCCGGTGCCGCGGCAGGCGCAGCAGCCTTCGGCGCATCGGCGGCCGGGGCAACAGCGCCAGCGGTAGCGGCGGTGTCAATCCGGGCGATCAGTTCGCCGGAGACGACGGTCTCGCCATCGGCCTTGACGATTTCAACCAGCACGCCAGCGGCCGGTGCCGGAACTTCGAGAACGACCTTGTCGGTTTCGATATCGATCAGCACTTCGTCACGGGCAACGGCTTCGCCGATCTTCTTTTTCCAGGATGCGAGCGTGCCTTCGGCAACGGACTCGGAGAGCTGGGGAACTTGGACTTCAATGATGCTCATGGGTGACTCCACTCTGCTTTCGTTATTAGTAGTCGATCTTGCCCAGCGCGGACTCGATCAATGCCTTCTGCTGTTCGTTGTGCTTGGCCAGGTAACCCACGGCCGGCGACGGAGAAGCAGGACGCGCAACCAGCAGCAGCTTCTGCTTGGCGTCGAGACCGGTGTCCAGATGATGGCGCGAGGCGAACCAGTACCAGGCACCCTGGTTGCGCGGTTCCTCCTGCGCCCAGACGATTTCCGTAGCCTTCGGATACTTGGCCAACTCTTTGGCCAGAGAATCTGTCGGGAACGGATAAAGCTGTTCGATACGGACGATGGCGATGTCCTTGATCTGCTTCTCACGACGTGCATTGACCAGATCGTAATAAACCTTGCCGCAGCACAACACAACACGCTTGACCTTCTTGGCGTCGATGGCATCGACTTCACCAATAACGCGCTGGAATTCGCCATTAGCCAGTTCGTCGAGCGACGAGGCGGCATCCTTGTGGCGCAGCAGCGATTTCGGCGACATCACGACCAGCGGCTTCCGCTGCATGCGCACGCCCTGGCGGCGCAGCATATGGAAAACCTGGGCGGCCGTGGTCGGGACGCAAACTTCCATATTCATTTCAGCGCACTGGTTCATGAAGCGCTCAAGACGGGCGGAGGAGTGCTCCGGCCCCTGGCCCTCGTAACCGTGCGGCAACAGCATGACCAGACCACAGGCACGGCCCCACTTTGCTTCACCGGACGTGATGAACTGGTCGATGACAACCTGGGCACCATTGACGAAGTCACCGAACTGGGCTTCCCAGACGACGAGTTCGTAGGGGTTTGCCGAGGCATAACCGTAGTCAAAGGCGAGTACAGCTTCCTCGGAAAGCACCGAGTCGAAGCACTGGAAACCTGCCTGCTTGTCCTGCAGGTTCTTCAGCGGATGGTAGGTCCCGATGTCCCAGCTGGTACGGTTCTGGTCATGGAAAGCGGCATGGCGGTGGAAGAAGGTACCGCGACCGACGTCCTCGCCGGAAATGCGCACGCCGTAGCCGGAAACCAGCAGCGATGCGTAAGCCAGGTTCTCGGCCATACCCCAGTCGACCGGCAGCGTGCCCTCACCCATCGCGGCGCGATCTTCAACGATCTTCTTGACCCGCGAGTGCAGCGCGAAGCCTTCCGGGAAGGTCGTCAGGCGCTGGGCCAGGCGCTTCAGTTCTTTGGCCGGAACGCGGGTATCGCAGGTTTCGATGTAACCCTTGGTCAGGAACGGCGTCCAATCGATGGTCATCGGGTGCTTGTAGCCGGCGAGTACCGGGTTGTACAGCAGCTCGCCCTTGTCCAGATGCTCGCGGTATTCCTGGATCATCTGGTCGGGACCTTCGGCCGGCAGCGTGCCTTCAGCGACCAGCTTGTCACCGTAGAGCTTGCGGGTGCCCGGATGCTTGGCGATGATCTTGTACATCAGCGGCTGGGTGACCATCGGCTCGTCCTGCTCGTTGTGGCCGAGCTTGCGGAAGCAGAAGATGTCGATGACGACATCTTTCTGGAAGGTCTGGCGATACTCGATGGCCAGCTGGGTAACCAGCGTGACCGCTTCCGGGTCGTCGCCATTGACGTGGAAAATCGGCGCATCGACCATCTTGAAGATGTCGGTGCAATAGTGACCGGTGCGGTAATCGCGCGGATCGCTGGTGGTGAAGCCCACCTGATTATTGACCACGATATGCAACGTACCACCGACACCGTAACCGCGGGTCTGCGCGAAGTTGAGCATTTCCTGATTGACACCCTGACCGGCAACGGCGGAGTCACCGTGCACCAGGATCGGCAGAACCTTGGTCTTGCCGCCTTCGCCACGACGAAGCTGGCGGGCATAGACCGAACCGGCAACCACCGGGTTGACGATTTCCAGGTGCGACGGATTGAACGACAGCGTCAGGTGGCAGGCGCCACCCGGGGTATTGACGTCGGAGGAGAAGCCCATGTGGTACTTGACGTCGCCAGCCGACAGATCGCTTTTCTTCTTGCCTTCGAATTCGGCAAACAGCATCGACGGCGCCTTGCCCAGCGTATTGACCAGCACGTTCAGGCGACCGCGGTGGGCCATGCCGACAACGACTTCATCAACGCCCATGGCGCCGCCGCTACGGATCGCTTCGTCCATCGAGACGATCAGCGATTCGCCACCTTCGAGCGAGAAGCGCTTCTGGCCAACGTACTTGGTGTGCAGGTAACGCTCAAGCGTTTCTGCAGCAGTCAGGCGCTCGAGAATGCGCTTTTTCTGCTCGCCATTGAAGGTAGGGCGCGAACGGATGTTTTCGAGACGCTCCTGCAGCCAGCGCTTCTCGTCGTAATCCGTCATGTACATGTACTCGACGCCAATCGTGCCGCAGTACGTCTGCTTCAGCGTTTCGAGGATTTCGCTGAACTTGGCATTTTCCGGCAGCCCCTTCAACGAACCGACGTTGAAGGTCTGGTTCAGGTCAGCATCGGTGAAGCCGTAGAAGGACGGTTCCAGTTCGTCGAGCTTCGGGCGCGGCAGACGCTTGAGCGGATCGAGCTCAGCCCAGCGGGTACCCAGCGAACGGTAAGCCGTGACCAACTGGCCGACAGCCGACTGCTTGCGGTGCTCGGCTGCCGAGGAAACTGGCGCGCTCGGGCGGAAACCACCATCCTTGGCCAGTTCGGCAAAAGCGGCGATGACCGGCGCATGCGCAACGTCACGGGCAACGAAGCCCGGCATCTGGGCCAGATGGTCGAAATAATCACGCCATTCGGCCGAAACCGAAGTCGGATCATTCAGGTAATTTTCGTAAACTTCTTCGACAAACGGCGCATTGCCACCAAAGTAAAGCGTGCTGTCGAATTTTTCATTCATCGTAGTCATAGGCGTCCCCACCTGGGTCTTTTCGTCTTGGTCTCTGTTGCTGCGGGGCCAGCCGAAAAGGCCCCGCATGAAAAAAAGGGCGGCACGCAGCCGCCCGATTCTTAATTAGCCGCGCTGGGCCAGCGGTACAACGTTGCGCTTGGCAGCGCCCATGTACAACTGACGCGGACGACCGATCTTGTATTCCGGATCGGAGATCATTTCCTCCCACTGCGTCATCCAGCCAACCGTACGGGCCAGGGCGAAGATACAGGTGAACATCTCGGTCGGAATGCCAATGGCCTTCTGCACGATGCCGGAGTAGAAGTCGACGTTCGGGTAGAGCTTCTTCTCGACGAAGTACGGATCTTCCAGGGCGATCTTTTCCAGTTCCATGGCCAGCTTGAACAGGCGATCGTTTTCCAGGCCCAGCTCGCCCAGAACATCGTTGCACACCTTGCGCATCAGCTTGGCGCGCGGATCGAAGTTCTTGTAAACGCGGTGACCGAAGCCCATCAGCTTGAAGGAATCGTTCTTGTCCTTGGCGCGCTTGATGTACTCGCCGACGCGCGAAACGTCGCCGATTTCTTCCAGCATCTGCAGGCAGGCTTCGTTCGCACCACCGTGAGCCGGGCCCCACAGGCAGGCAATACCGGCCGAGATACAGGCAAACGGATTGGCACCCGACGAACCGGCCAGACGGACGGTAGAGGTGGAAGCGTTCTGTTCGTGATCGGCGTGCAGCGTGAAGATTGTATCCAGGGCATTGACCAGCACCGGGTTCGGCACGTACTTTTCGCACGGGTTGCCAAACATCATGCGCATGAAGTTGGCGGTGTAGTCCAACTCGTTGTCCGGGTACAGGAACGGCGCGCCGGTGTTGTACTTGTAAGCCATGGCGACGATGGTCGGCAGCTTGGCAACCATGCGGTTGAAGCTGATGTTGCGGTGCTCGGCGTCCGAGTAGTCCATGGCTTCGTGGTAGAAGGCGGACAGGGCACCAACGACACCGACCATGACGGCCATCGGGTGGGCGTCACGGCGGAAACCGTTGTAGAAGCGGGTCAGCTGGTCATGCACCATCGTGTGCTTCTTGATGGTGTTTTCGAAACCGACTTTTTGCTCGCCATTCGGCAGCTCGCCGTTCTTCAGCAGGTAAGCGACTTCCAGGAAATTGCAATTTTCGGCCAGTTGCTCGATCGGGTAGCCGCGATACAGCAGCTCGCCCTTGTCGCCATCGATGAAGGTAATCGTGGACTTGCAGCTGGCGGTAGACAGGAAACCGGAGTCATAGGTAAACAGGCCGGTCTTGGCTCCCAGAGTACGGATATCGACGCAGTCATTGCCATGCGTCGGGGACATGATCGAGAAATCGACGGGGGCTTGTCCGTCAATAGTCAGGGTTGCCTTGCGTTCGGTCGTCATGGGTTTTTCCCTTTTCAGATGTTGGTTATCACTGCACTGCCAAAAATACGGTCAACGTTCGAAAAATAGCCCGCCAACCTTACTCAACTCTTACGGAGCAACGCCAAGATGGGTGCATAGCGGGGCTCATCGATCTCTGCCTTGCCGGTCAGCAAATCCCAGAGATCGTAATCCTCCATGTCGGCCAACTCTATGAACGCCTGTTGCTGCTCGTCGTTCAGCTTTTCGAACTCGCCGCTGTCGAGAAAGCGCGTCAGGGTGATATCGAGTTCGAGAAGTGCCCGACGAATACAACGCCAGCGCAGGCGTTCATAGGCCGCCCGCTCCATCAGACGGCGCGGCGGACCATCATGTCCTTGATCTTGCCGATAGCCTTGGTCGGGTTCAGACCCTTCGGGCACACGTCAACGCAGTTCATGATGGTGTGGCAACGGAACAGGCGGTACGGATCCTCGAGGTTGTCGAGGCGTTCGTTGGTTGCCTGGTCGCGCGTATCGGCGATGAAGCGGTAGGCTGCCAGCAGACCGGCCGGACCGACGAACTTGTCCGGATTCCACCAGAACGACGGACACGAGGTCGAACAGCAGGCACAGAGGATGCACTCGTAAAGACCGTTCAACTCTTCACGATCATCCGGCGACTGCAGACGCTCGCGCTCCGGCGGCGGATCGTTGTTGATCAGGTAAGGCTTGATCGAGTGGTACTGCTTGAAGAACTGGGTCATATCGACGATCAGGTCGCGGATGACCGGCAGGCCGGGCAGCGGACGCAAAACGATCGGCTGCTTGAGCGAATCGATGTCGGTCAGGCAGGCCAGAGCGTTCTTGCCGTTGATGTTCATCGCATCGGAACCGCAGACGCCTTCGCGGCAGGAACGACGATACGAGATCGTGTCGTCCTTGGCCTTCAGCTTGGTCAGCGCATCCAGCAGTTTGCGATCGGTCGGATCGATGTCGACCGAGATGTCCTGCATGTAGGGCGCATCATCCTTGTCCGGATCGTAGCGGTAGATGCTGAACTGAACTGTACGTTTGCTCATTTTCAACTCCAATTAGTACGAGCGCGTCTTGAGCGCGACAGGCTCGACGGTCAGGGGTTGCATGTTCACCGGCTTGTAGGTGATCGAGTTGTCGACCGGCGAGAACAGCGTGTGCTTCAGCCATTCCTTGTCGTTACGACCATTCGGGAACTCGGCGGTATCCGGAGCATCGTCACGGACGTGAGCGCCGCGCGATTCCTTGCGGGCCTCGGCGGAGATCATCGTCGCCTTGGCCACTTCGATCAGGTTTTCCATTTCCAGCGCTTCGGTCCGCGCCGTATTCCAAGCCATCGACTTGTCCTTGATCTCGAGCTGGCGAGCCGCCTTCTCGACTTCGAGGATCTTTTCGACACCCTGCTTCAGCATGTCGCCGAAACGGAAGACGCCGGCGTGGTCCTGCATGGTGCGCTGCATGGCCAGGCGGGTCTCGTGCACATTGGCACCACCCTTGCGGTTGTCCAGCGCGGCGATGCGGGCCAACGTCTTGTCGGCAACATCCTTCGGCAGATCGCGGTGGGCGCGGCCAGCCTTGAGATCCTCGACCGCGGAGTCACCGGCCGACTTGCCGAAGACCAGCAGATCGAGCAGCGAGTTGGTACCGAGACGGTTGGCACCGTGCACCGAGGCACAGGCACATTCGCCACCGGCGTAGAAACCCGGAACGATCGAGCTGTGATCGCCATCCTTCGGCATGACGACACGACCAGAGTAATGAGTCGGAATGCCACCCATCTGGTAGTGACAGGTCGGCACGACCGGCAGCGGCTCCTTCAGGCAATCGACACCGGCAAACTGCAGGCCGATTTCGTGGATGCCCGGCAGGCGCTTCATGATGGTGGCCGGGTCGAGGTGGGTGATGTCGAGCAGGACGTAGTCCTTGTTGACGCCACAGCCACGACCTTCCTTGATTTCCGTCGCCATGGCGCGCGACACCACGTCACGCGAAGCCAGATCCTTGGCGTTCGGCGCGTAGCGCTCCATGAAGCGTTCCTTGCTGGAGTTGCGCAGAATGCCGCCTTCGCCGCGCACACCTTCGGTAATCAGCACACCGGCACCGGCGACGCCGGTCGGGTGGAACTGCCAGAATTCCATGTCTTCGAGCGGGATGCCGGCACGCGCCGCCATGCCCAGGCCGTCACCTGTGTTGATGAAGGCATTGGTCGACGAGTAGAAGATACGGCCGGCACCGCCGGTGGCGAAAATGGTGGCGCGAGCGTGGAAGATCACGATCTGGCCGGTTTCCATTTCCATGGCGGTAACACCGAGGACGTGGCCCTCTTCGTCACGGATCAGGTCCAGCGCCATCCATTCGACGAAGAACTGGGTGTTGGCCTTGACGTTACGCTGGTACATCGCGTGCAGCATGGCGTGACCGGTACGGTCAGCGGCAGCGCAGGAACGACGCACCGGCTTTTCACCAAAGTTCGACATATGGCCGCCGAACGGACGCTGATAGATCTTGCCATTGTCGGTACGGTCGAACGGCATGCCGTAGTGCTCGAGCTCAACGACGACTTCGTTGGCCTTCTTGCACATGAACTCGATGGCATCCTGGTCGCCGAGCCAGTCAGAACCCTTGACGGTGTCGTACATGTGCCACGTCCAGTGATCTTCCTCGGAATTGCCCAGGGAAGCCGCGACGCCGCCCTGGGCGGCAACGGTATGCGAACGGGTCGGAAAGACCTTGGACAACACGGCCGTCTTCAGGCCGGCTTCGGACAATTGGATGGCGGAACGCAGACCAGCGCCACCAGCACCAACGATCACCGCATCAAACTTGAGAACAGGAATACTCACGCTTACAGCCTCCAGAGAATCGCAGCAGCCCACGCGGTGTAACCCACCAGCGCGGTAACGGTCAGCACGTGCAAGGTCAGGCGTAGGCCCGTCGGCTTGACGTAGTCCATCCAGATGTCACGCACGCCAATCCAGGCGTGGTAGAAGAGGCTGACGAAGAACAGGAAAGTCAGGAACTTGATGACGCCATTGGCGAACACACCCTGCCATGCCTCGAACGTGGACGGCTGGACGATCAGCAGAACCGCAACGATCAGCACCGAATAGACAGCCATGATGACCGCCGTGGCGCGCTGGGCAATCCAGTCCTTGAGGCCATAGTGAGCCCCGACAACATTTCGGTTGATCACAGCAGCACCCCCCACCACAGGATCAGGGTCAGCGGAATGCTGACGGCGAGAACGACGGCGGCCGACTTGGCAGACGCCTCCTTCTCGATGCCGATATGCAGATCAAGCAGCAGGAAGCGGATACCGGCACAAAAATGATGAACAAAGGCCCAGATCAGACCTGCCAAAATCACCTTGGCGGGCAACGAGGCAGCCAGCGACTTGAAGGTCGCGTAGCTTTCCGGGGAGGCCAGGCTGGCACCGAATAACCAGAGCAACACCGGCAGAAAAAGGAACAACCCGGCGCCGCTGACGCGATGCAGAATCGAAACTTTGCCCGCCAGCGGCAACCTGATGGTAGTCAAGTCCAAGTTTTTTGGACGCTTCTTGATGGTCATTTCTGCCATGAACGTCAACCCTCGCGCAAATGTGCGGTTATCCGCTTGTACGTCGTTAGAAAAGAGCCGTAATTATACATTCAATTGCTGCCTGACACCGCCCCCCAAGGCGTTATCAGGGCATTCCGACATCCTGCTTTCAGCCTAGTTCATTGCGGTAGTAATGATGGCGAGTGCAGTACAAACCGAGACGCCATTCGACCGGTTTGTTGCCGTAGGTATAGGCCGTCCGCTCAACGCGCAGCAACGGCTCGCCAGCCGGAACACCCAGCCTTGCGGCACTTTCGGCATCGGCGGCAACAGCGCGCAGACGTTCCTCGGCGCGAATCATGCGAACGCCGTAGTCACTCTCGAACAGGCTGTACAGCGAACGTTCGCCGCCGCGCAAGGCCTCAAGCGTCAGGCCATCAAACAACTCGGCGACCAGATGAATCTGATCGAACACCACCGCCTCGCCGCCAAAACGCAGGACGCGACCAACACGGATCACCGCATCACCGACGGCCAGCCCCAACGCCTCGGCCACCTCGGCCGTCGCCGGCAACATTTCGCAGGCAACGGCGTCGCTGACCCCGTGCGTCGCCTTGCCGTCGTCCGGAACCAGGCGCAGAAAACGGTAGAAGGAGCGCGGATCGCTGTGCGTGGCGACAAAAGTACCCTTGCCCTGACGGCGCACCAGCATGTTCTCCGCCGCCATCTCGTCGATCGCCTTGCGCACCGTGCCCTGGCTGACGTTGAAACGAACCGCCAGTTCGCCTTCGCTGGGAATGGCATCACCGGGGCCCCACTCCCCCTCTTCCAGGCTGCGGATCAAAAAATCCTTGATCTGCCGATAGAGCGGACTGAACGTCGGCGAATGCGCACGCATGGCGGCACGGGAGGGGTCTTGGGTCATGGACGGAAATTTCAGCACAATTCTGACCCAGCGTCCACGAAAAGTTGTCTTATATAAGACAGATGATGAATTGACAGTCTTCCGGCGAACTTCTAACATCCTGTGCTCTCGAGCCACTGACGCAAGGTGCACTACACCGGTTGGCATCCGAGCCAAATGAATAATCTTAATCACGCTGTTTCATTCAGGAGCGACATATGTCCAAAGCCCCCATGCGCGTAGCTGTTACCGGCGCCGCCGGCCAGATCGGTTATAGCCTGCTGTTCCGCATCGCCTCCGGCGAAATGCTCGGCAAAGACCAGCCGGTCATCCTCCAGCTGCTTGACCTGCCGCAAGCCCAGCAAGCCGTGAAGGGCGTCATGATGGAGCTGGAAGACTGTGCCTTCCCGCTGCTCGCCGGCATGGTCGCCACCGATGACCCGAACGTCGCCTTCAAGGATGCCGACGTCTGCCTGCTGGTTGGCGCCCGTCCGCGCACCAAGGGCATGGAGCGTGCCGACCTGCTGACCGCCAACGGCGCCATCTTCACCGTTCAGGGCAAGGCCATCGCCGAGAACGCCAAGGAAGACGTCAAGGTCCTGGTCGTCGGCAACCCCTGCAACACCAATGCCTTCATCGCCGCTGCCGCCGCCAAGAAGGTCGGCCGCACCAACCCGAACAACTACCACGGCATGCTGCGCCTGGACCACAATCGCGCCCTGTCGCAACTCGCCGGCAAGGCTGGTCGTGCCGTTTCGTCGCTGAAGAAGCTGGTCGTCTGGGGCAACCACTCGCCGACGATGTACGCCGACTACCGCTACTGCACCTCCAATGGTGACAACGTCAAAGCCCTGATCAACGATCACGCCTGGAACAATGACGTCTTCCTGCCGACCGTCGGCAAGCGCGGCGCCGCCATCATCGAAGCCCGTGGCCTGTCCTCGGCTGCTTCCGCTGCCAACGCCGCCATCGACCACGTTCGCGACTGGGTCCTCGGTTCCGACGAATGGGTCACCATGGGTGTTCCTTCCGATGGCTCCTACGGCATCCCGGCCGGCATCGTCTTCGGCTTCCCGTGCGAGTGCAAGGGTGGTTCGTTCAAGATCATCCAGGGCCTGGAGATCGATTCCTACAGCCAGGAAAAGATCAACATCACCCTCAAGGAACTGACCGACGAAGCAGAAGCCGTCAAGGATATGCTGTAAGGCAGTTGCCGGTTGCTAGTCGTTAGTCACTAGCAAAAGCATGCAAGGGCCGCGGTAAAATGCCGCGGCCTTTTCTTTTTGTGACGACCGAAAATCATGCGCCATCCCGAAGCCGTCCTGTTTTCCGGCGAGAAGCCTTTTCCCGTTCTGCCCGCCGTCGATCATTACGCCGGCTCGGAAAAGCTGATGAAGAAAGCCCTGCTGTTGCAGCAGGAACTCGGTCCGATCTTCGACGTTACCTGTGACTGCGAGGACGGCGCGCATGCCGGGGCCGAGCGCGAACATGCCGAGATGGCGGCCGGCGTGATCATGTCGGACGACAACCGCTTCAACCGCGTCGGCGCCCGCATCCATGACGTGACCCATGCGCACTGGCGGCAAGATCTGGAAATCCTGGTGCGCCTGGCTGGCCGTCGCCTGCCCTTCATCACCTTGCCGAAGCCCTGCAGCGCTGCCGATGTCGAGATCCAGATCGAAACCCTGCGCGAGATCGAGCGTGCCTGCGGTATCACGCAGCCAATCCCGGTACATGTGCTGATCGAGACGCACGGCGCCCTGCGCGAGGTTTGGCAGATCGCCGCCCTGCCCGGCGTCGAGTCGCTCGACTTCGGCCTGATGGATTTCGTTTCCGGCCACCACGGCGCGATTCCCGGCAGTGCGATGAAGAGTCCCGGTCAGTTCGAGCATCCGCTGATCGCCCGCGCCAAGTGCGAGATCAGCGCCGCCGCCCTGGCCTGTGGTGTGGTGCCAGCACACAACGTGACCACCGAACTGAAGGACATCGAATACATCCGCAACGACGCCCGGCGCGCCCGCCGCGAATTTGGCTACCTGCGCATGTGGAGCATCCACCCGAACCAGATCGTGCCCATCGTCGAGGCCATGCGCCCGGATTTCTCCGAGGTCCAGGCCGCGGCCGAAATCCTGATCGCTGCCCAGGACAAGGACTGGGGGCCGATCCAGCACGATGGCAAGCTGCACGACCGGGCCTCCTACCGCTATTACTGGGAACTGCTCGAGCGCACCCAGGTCACCGGCATGGATGTTCCGGACGAGGCGAAGAGCCGCTTCTTTGCCTGAAGAACTGAGCATTCTCTGGCGCGACGAGTACATCGTCGTCATCGACAAGCCACCCAACCTGCTCGTCCATCGTTCGGAAATCGACCGCCACGAAACGCGCTTCGCCATCCAGATTTTGCGCGATCAGATCGGTCAGCGCGTCTGGCCAGCCCATCGACTGGACCGCGGCACCTCGGGCGTACTGCTGTTCGGGCTGAGCGCCGAAATCGCCAGCATTCTCGGCAAGCAGTTCGCAACCGGCACCGTGGACAAACGTTATCTCGCCGTCGTGCGTGGTCATCCGCCGCTGGCCGACAGCATCGATCACCCGCTTTCGCGCCAGCGCGACGACTATGAATTTCGCGGCGAACGCAGCAGTGACGAGGCGCAGTCGGCGCTGACAAATTATCGGCGGCTCGCCGAGATCGAACTACCGGTGGCCATCGACCGCTATCCAAGCAGTCGCTACGCCCTGCTCGAACTGGAACCGGTGACCGGCCGACGTCATCAGCTACGCCGGCACCTCAAGCATATCGCTCACCCGATCATCGGCGATGCCACCTACGGCAAAGGCCGGCACAACCGTTACTTCGCCGAGCATCTGGCCTGCCGGAGACTGCTTCTGGCATGTACAGAACTGGGTTTCGACCACCCGCTGAATGGCGAACGCATACAAGTAAAAGCGCCAGTATCCGGAGAGTTCTCCGGGCTACTGGCGCGCTTTGGCTGGCTGGTTGATCAGTAGCCGATCGAGCCCTCGAGATCTTCGAGGTGCTTCAATTCACGCTCGAATTCAATCAGATCCTGACCCAGGGCATCGCGGGCCGAGACCATTCCGATCGGCGCCCCGCTTGCATCGACTACCGGCACGTGGCGGAAGCCGCCCTCTGCCATCATGTAGAGCGCATAGGCCAACGGCTTGTCAGCGCCTATCGTCTGCGGGTCCTTGACCATCACGCTGGCCACCGGCGTCGTATCCGGATCGAGTGCAGCCGCCAAGACCTTGTTCAGGGCATCGCGCTCGGTGAAGATGCCGGCGATCCGCCCGCTTTCGATCACCACCAACGCCCCGATACGCTTCTCGGCCATCAGACGCGCCGCAGCCCGTACAGTCATCTCCTTGCTGGCCGTCACCAGACTGCGTCCAGCCAGTACTTCGTTGATTACTCTTCTTGGCATGTTTGTCTCCGTCGTTAGGGGTAACCCTATTGTGACCAAGTTCCGGGAAAAACACAGCCTGGGCGCTAACTATTTCGCCTTGATGACGACCAGGACGATCAGGGCAAAGATGATCAGAAGGCCGATCAGTTCGATATTGATGAACATCGTCTGGAATCCTCAGGGCGCCAGTTCATAAACAATGTTGAAACGGGCGTCGGCCTTCGCTTGCTCGATGAAACCTATGCCACAGGGTTGGGCGGCAATCCACTTGATCGCTTCGTCGGGCGTGGACACCTTGGGCAAAGCCTGCAGGCGCCCGGAGAAAATCTGCCGCGACCAGTAGGCATTGACCTCGGCCAAATCCTTGCCGACCAGGCGACGGTAGAACTGCCCGCGCACCGGATGGTCGTCGACGAGGTCAACTGGCAGCGCCTCGCGCCCGTTGAAGAACTGACGATAGCGGCCGAAGAATATGTTGATCACCTCGTTGCGCGTCATCACGGCGACACCGCAACGAGCATTGACCACCACCGCCAGGGCGCCCGTTGCCTGGGCGAGTGGCGCCGGCAGCACCAGTGCCAGGAGAATCAGAATCCGGGAAGGAAGCCGGCTCATGATTTCAGAAAACAAAATCCATGCTCAGCGAAAAAGCGTCCAAGCGGCCGTCCCAGTCGGCCTGCTCGCGCCGGTACGGGAAGATGGAGCTGCTATCGCCGCGAATGGCGTCCCACTGTGCTTTGAGCGCCAGACTGGGCATCACGTCCCAGCGCGCGCCAAGGATGGCGGTGCCCTGCTCGGCCCGCGAATCGGCACGCACCCGGGCAACCAGCGGATGGACCGTTGCCGTGCGCCGGGTGGAATCGACATGCGAGTAGCCGATATAGGGCGTCACCGAGCCGATGCGATAACCGGCCAGCACATAGCCGGCCCACGAATTCTCGAACGCCTTGCTGCCCTGATCGACGGCATTGAGCATGAGCTGGAACTGCCAGGGGCCGCTATCGTAGACCAGGCCAAGCGAGTAGTAATGGCTACGCGTGCCGTCGGTTTCCAGATAATCCAGGCCAGCTCGTGCCTGGGCCGGCGAAACGATGCCGGGAACCAGGGCGGCAACATCATCGGCAATCGGCAGGCTGCTGTTGAAGCGGATGTTGGCGTAGCTGCCCCGCAGCAGCCAGCTACCAGTCTGGTACTCCAGATAGGCCCCCATCAGGGGCGAACCGTCGATCTTCCATTGCTTGTCGGCCAGCGGGATCTTGCCGTCCGCTATGCCGTAATAGACCTTGCCGCGCAGCACGCTGTCGCCTACCGGCACGGTCAGCGCCGCGTCGGCGCCGTTGACGCTGTAGAACGGCAGATACCAGAAGTAATCGCCGGGTGGCCGTACCGTCAGATAGGAGTAACCAACCAGCCGGGAATCGGCCAGCATGAAAAATTCCGTGCCCAGGCGGCCCAAGCGCAGGCTGAGCGCCGGATTCGGATCGATCTTGAGATAGGCCCAGGCAATTTCCGGCTTGAAGGTCCGGTCGTAGCGATAGCGGCTGATGCCCTGCACAACGGCCTCGATCGCCGGCGTCAGTCGCCAGTTGGCCTGCACCCCGAGCACGCTGTCAGTACGGGCATTCCAGTGGTCGGTGGCGCCGCGCGGCTGGGAAATGTCGCGGACGAATTCGACATCGTCGCTATTGGTGCGGACGGCACCCAGCGTGCCGAAGCCACGGATGGTGAAGTCCTTGGTGGTTTCAGCCAGTGCCGGCAGCGCCAGGGCGACCAGGGCAAACGCCGCCCACAGGCGGCTGCGACCCGGAAGCATGGAGGCGCTCGGGGAAAAAATAGAGGTCATGGGTGGTCAAGAAAAAACCCGACGGCTGTCGGGTTTTCCGGTTGCATCAGGCGCTTTGCTTGTCCGGCAGCGTGAGCTGATTGTCGGTACTGAACTGATAGTCCTTGAAGATGTGTTCGGCCGTCAGCATCTGGTAGCTGCCGTCGGGCAGGCGATGCGTCGTGTCCTTCAGGCGCCAGGTCAATTGGCCGCAGGTCCAGATCTCGAAATTGCGCATGTGCGTGCACAGACAGGTCTTGTCAAACACCTTGACCTTGCGGGCGCCCGGATGGGCGGCGACTTCACGGTTGTAGGCATTGATGTAGGCGCACTTGCCGGCAGCGTCCAGCAGGTAGCCATAGGCTTCGCAGTTCGGGCGGATGCCGTCGCCGATGCCGGGGCTGGACTTGATCATGCGCATCGGATAGCCGGTCGGCGAAATCTGATTGACCTCGATGTCGTCCTCGGTGGCCTTGAAGTATTCCTGCTTGGCTTCGGTCGGCAGACCGCATTCGTCAGCGACCGTAAACCGGGTGGCGACCTGCACGGCAGCGGCGCCGCCCTCGAGGAACTGCGCGGCATCCGTACCAGTAAAGATGCCGCCGGCCGGAATCACCGGAATGTTCAGATTCTCTTCCTTCAGGTACTGCAGCACTTCGGCGACGATGGTCGCCAGATCGTACTGCGCCCAGTCCATGCCGAAACCGAGGTGGCCGCCAGCCAGCGGACCTTCGACGACAACGTAATCGGGCAGGCGGCCGGTGCGTGCACTCTTCTTCAGGAATAACTGCAGGGCGCGCACCGAGGAAACGATGATGCCCAGCTTGGCATCGCGGAAACGCGGGTGATCCTCGATCAGGCCGAAGGAGCCGAGATGCAGGCCGGCGGCCAGCGTGATGCCGTCGATGCCGGCATCGAGCGCAGCCGACATGCGGACCTTGAGGGTCTCGCGCGGCGCGTTCATGGTCAACTTTTCCATGCAGTTGATGAACACCAAGCCATCGCCACGCTTGCGCGCCATCGTCGCTTCGACGTGCAGGCGGGTCGCTTCGGCCAGACGGCCGAGATCGAATTTGACCGAGGACTTGTCCTCGTTGAGCACGTTGTACTTGTAGAAAGCGAGTTTTTCCTTGACGTGCTTGGTTTCATAACGGCGGTCGGAAACGGTATTGATCATCGCATCCGAGATATGCCCGACGCCCCCGAGTCGGGCCGCTTCCAGTGCCAGATCGGCCGTCGAGATATCGACCCCCATGCCGCCGATCATGATCGGCACGAGTTCATGCTTGCCCAGACGCAAGCGGAAATCATCCACACGCTTCATCATTATCCTTAAGGAAACCGGCCCGATCGCGATCTCTCCAGCACGCCCGAGCCAAGGCGGCGATTTTACGCCAATGTCGGTTCGCTTGCTTGTCGTGCCCGGGATAAATCAAGTTTTCGCCGCGCAGGTGTGGCTAAACTGAAGACTTCGATAGCTCAAATCCGTAAAGGTTCGCCATGCGTCTGGCCTCGCACCCAATCTGGCTGGTTGGTTTCCGCCCCTTCTTCACCCTCGCCTGCCTGGCCGGCCTGATCCTGCCGCTTGTCTGGGCGCTGATTTTCGGCGGCCAGCTACCGGCACCGGATACCGCCTTCTCCAGCATCCAGTGGCACGCCCACGAAATGTTTTTCGGCTTCGGCTGGGCGGTACTCGGCGGCTTCCTGCTGACCTCGACCAAGAACTGGGTCAACATCCGTGGCTATCACGGGCCGGCACTGATGGTGCTGGCCGGCGCCTGGATCATCGAGCGTATCGCCATGAGCTTCGGCGGGCACTGGCCAATGCCCTTGTTCCTGCTGGCCAACAACCTGTTCCTCGGCAGCATCGTCGCCATGTTGTTGTGGACGTTGATCCGCCACCGCGACACCGACAGCTACCGCGACAACGCCTTCTTCCTCGTCATGCTGCCCGGCTTCATCGTCGCCAAGTACCTGATGCTGGCCGGCGGCGATTTCACCGCCGGTTATGTGATGGCCATGGGCCTGTTCCGCCTGGCCTTCCTGGTCATGCTCGAACGGACGCTGACCGGGTTCATGAAGGCCGCCTTCCAGGCCGCGATCCTGCGCCATCCGAAACTGGACATGGCGATCAAACTGCTCGGCCTGACCCTGGTCTTCGAGTTCCTCATGCCGCGCCCGTTCGGTGCCGCCCTGGCGCTGGCGCTGGCGATCCTGCTCGGCATCCGCTTCTTTTTCTGGAAGCCGCATCTGGCCTTTCGCCGCATCGACATCGGCATCATGTACGTCGGCTACCTGGCCATCGTCGGCCAGTTGCTGGTCGAAGCGCTCGGCTACATGGGCAATTTCGTCTGGATCGGCTCGGTGTCGGTGCACCTGTTCACTGTTGGCGCCATGGGCTGCGTCATCCCGGCGATGATCATCCGCATCTCGAAGGGCCACACCGGGCGCAAGGTCGTCTTCGACGGCCTCGACCGCGCCGTGCTGTACCTGATGCTGGCCACGCTGCTCGCCCGCGTCGGCCTGCCGCAGGTCTTCCCGGCTGCCTACCTGGGCTGGATCCATCTCTCGGCCGGCCTCTGGTCAGCCGCCTTCGCCATCCTCGCCTGGCGCTACATCCCGATCCTGATGCGGCCACGCATCGATGGTCGCGAGCACTGACCCTCCCCCGGCAGCGTCATTGCACCGGGCATATCCCCGCTTCCGTCATCCCGCGTAACCAGCACTGGCCATCCTTGCCCTTTGCCGGACGCGGGATGCCCTCCTTGTCGAGATGTGCAACGAAGGTCTGCCAGCTGACCACCCCGCTCTTGTCCAGCGCCATCCGCAGCAACCAGCCGGTGTTGCTGGCCTCGTCATCAAAACCGTCGAAGACGAAATTGCCGAGGCTATAGACAATGGGTTTACCGCGATACGTCTCGACATCCTGCGTGACATGAGGATGCCCGCCGACCACGGCATCCGCACCGGCATCGATCATCAGCCTGGCGAGGCGGCGCTGGCGTTCGCTGGCCAGCGGCTCATGCTCCCAGCCCCAGTGCATGACAGGAATCACCAGGTCGGCCCGGTGCTCGCTGCGCGCCTGCCGAATGTCCAGAATCACCTGCTCATCCTCGCTCCAGGCAATACCGGGTTTGTCGAAATCCGCCTCGAAGCTACGGGGGAAGAACTCGTTGTAGCCGAGCAAGGCGATGCGCAAGCCATTCCTGTCCACCAACAGCGGCGCATGGGCCTCGGCCAGGGTATGACCGCCACCAAAATAGGCAACACCGGCCTTCTCCAGGCGGCCGAGCATTTCGGCAAAGGCGGCACTGCCGTAATCGCCGGAATGATTGTTGGCCAGGCTGACGGCATCGAAATGTCGACTCAGGAAGGGCAGAACTCGCGGATGCGCGCGGAAGGTGTAAGGCTTCCTGGGCTCGCGAGTACCACCCCGCGCCACCACGCATTCGAGATTACCGATCCGATAGTCGGCAGCCCGCAGAATCGCGGCAAAGGGCGCAAACGGGTCGCGTCCCTGGCGGATGACCTTGCCCGGCGTGTCGTCGAGCATGATGTCGCCGACGAAGGCGATGGAAACCACGGGAGCATCTGCAAGTGCCTTCAGCGACAGGAGCAACAGGACGAGCGCAGCCCGCAAGCATCTTCCGTTCATGGCAGCGCCTCCAGCAGGGTGCAGTTGTACAGAAACTCCATGCCCAGCCGCGCCGAGAACAGGCGCTGGTCACCGGTCAGCGATCGGGCGCCAGCTACCGCTTCAACAGCTGGCGAACGATAGCTGGCCTGATGGAGCAAAACGGCTCGCCGCGGGCTCTGGTGATAGGTGTAGAGCTTGACGTAGGCAATACGCTCATCCTCGCGGTAGACAACAGCCTTGAAGCGGAATGCGCTGCCGACGTCGACCGACTCGACGCGATAGGGATCGCTCGTCGGCGTGAAACGGACAGCCCGTGTTTCGCCACCGTGCTCCAGCAAGCAGTGCAAGGCCGGTGAGGCATGCCCCAAAGCAGGAACGAGGATGCAGAAAGCGATGGCCAAGCGAAAGTCGCAGATACGGCGCATGAGAACACTCCCGGGGTCGGTCAGCAGTGCGGGATTATGCGGCCAGATCCCGCCGCATGTCCGCAAGCCAAACGGCGCCGCTCATCCGGGTGCCGCCGCCAGTACCAGTCAGAGCACTGCCGTAAACAGCTCAAGCTGCGGCGGCCCGAGGTAGAAATCGCGCGGCGACTGACCGGCCTGCATATGCGCCTGGCGGAAAGCATCGGACTGCGTCCAGTCAGCAAAGGCCCGCTCCGATTCCCAGACCGTGTGCGAGGCGAACAGCGTGCGCTCCTCGGTCGTATCACCGCGCAGCAGGTTGAAGGAAACGAAGCCTGGCACCGTATGCAGGTAACTGTTGCGGTTGCGCCAATGGGCGACGAAATCGTCCTCCTTGCCGAGGGCGATGCGAAAACGGTTCATGGCGATGAACATGGAAACTCCTCCGTGATGATGCGATGGACAACGCGCATGCTTATTGCGTGCCAGCTGCAAAATCCATTCAATCCGCAGCGAGACACGCCATGACCGGCTTCGATGACGACCAGCAACCCGACCTCGGCCCCCTGCCGTCGGCCATCCGGCAACTGCTGCAGGACGGCATTGCCGCCCATTTCACCGACCGCGAACGCGCCGAAAACCTTTTCCGGCAGGCCGTAACGCAGGCACCTGAAATCCCGGCGGCGCGCCGCTGCCTGGTCAAACACTACAACCGCTGTCGACAATTCGACAAGGCGCTGGCCGCCGCCAAAGCGTGGGTCAGTGCCGCCGCCAGCCAGGCCGCCCTGCCCGATGACTGGCGGCAATGGCAGCAAGCCCCCGGCCCCGCCCTCGCCGCCCTCAAGCGCCTGGCCTTCATCCACCTGCGCAGCGGCCAGCCGGCCGCAGCCGAAACCGCCATCGACCAGGTGCTGGCACTCGACCCGGAGGATGGCGTGGGCGGTTCGGTGATTGCGGCGCTGGTTGCGGAGATGCGGCTGGCGGCGTGAAAGAGACTGCAGCTAGCTTCGCGCAGGTAAATATTTGAGTTGATAGTCGCGAACCCCGGCCATTTAGATCATCGTGAAAAACATGCCGAGTTAGCTCGGTATACTCCTCAGATGTGTGTACGACTTGCTCCTCCTCTTAGTATGGCTAAGCGAATGTGCTGCTTAGTCGGGATCTTTCTGCTGATAGCCACCAAGGCGTTTGGTGCCGATGTTGCGATTGGTGTCTTTGCCTATCAGGGCGAGCGTGCGGCGGCATCGGACTGGTCACCGGTCATCCGTTACCTTAATCAGGCCTTGCCGGAGCACCATTTTCGTCTTGATCAGTACGACGCAGCGGGTTTACGCGATGCCATCGCCACTCACCGGGTCGATCTGGTGATCACCAACCCCGGCTATTACGTTTCCATTGAAGCGGAGTTGGGCATCAGCCGTATAGCCACTCTTGACGCGGACGGTACGCATCCCGCACGTGCCCTCGGTTCGGTAGTCGTTGTCCGGGCCAACCGGCCAGACATTCAGGTGTTGGCTGACCTTGCCGGGAAGCGCGTTGCAGCGGTTGCCCCCGACGCTTTTGGTGGCTACCTGGTGGCTGCGCGAGAAATGCTCGGCCAAGGCGTCGATCCCGAATCAGACCTCAAGGAAATACGGTTTGTGGGGTTACCGATGAACCGGATCATCGAGGCGGTGCAAGCTGGTGAAGTCGACGCTGGCATCGTGCGCGCATGCCTGCCTGAGCAGATGGCCAGTCAAGGCTTGATTCGGCTTGAAGATTTTCGTGCGCTATCGGTGCAGCAGGATTCGGGTCTGCAGTGTTCGCTATCGACCCGGCTTTACCCCAATTGGCCGATCGCCGTCACCCGCCATACCGACCCGGGGCTCGCCAAGGCCGTGGCCCGTGCGCTGCTGGCAATGCCTGAGTCAAGCGGCATGAGCTGGGCGGTTCCTGCCGATTACCAGCCGGTACACGACCTCTATCGCGAACTGCGCATTGGCCCCTACGCCTACATGCGCGAGATTACGCCGGAGGGGCTGGCACGGAGGTTCTGGCCCTGGTTGCTCGGTTTGCTGGCCATACTGACAGCATGGATCGTTCATACGGTACGCATCGAACACCAGGTCCACCGGCGTACTGCCGAATTGCGCGACTCTCTCGCCGCGCGCGACAAGGCCGAAGCGAAAATGCGCGAAAGCCAGGACCAAATGGAACACCTTTCTCGACTTTCCGTGCTGGGGGAGTTGTCCGGCAACCTGGCCCATGAACTCAATCAGCCGCTGACAACGATTGGCACCTATGCCCGAACGGTCTTGCGCCGCCAGGAACGTGGCAACTTGACGCCGGAAGCCATTACCGAGGCCTCGACGGAAATTGCCCGGGAGGCTGAGCGGGCCGCCGGCATCGTGCAACGCATCCGCCATTTTGCCCGCAAGCGCCGGGCCACCCGGGAACCGATCGACCTGGCCGAAATTGCCAAGGAAGCGCGGCACCTGCTGGTGGGGATGCTGGCACGGGCGCCGGAGATAGTCATCGAGAATCACCTGACCCCAAAATGCACGGTACTGGCTGATAGTGCCCAGATCCAGCAAGTCCTGCTCAATCTGATCAAGAACGCCATCGATGCCTGTCGCGACCTGCCCATGAAACGACAAAACCTGCGTATCGTCATCGAGCCGATGGACAATCGCGTGGCAGTCCATGTCATCGATCACGGCATCGGACTCGACGTCAATCAATTACCCCATCTGTTCGAGCCGTTTTTCACCACCAAACCGGACGGCCTCGGTCTTGGGCTCCCCATCTGCATGACCATCATCGAAGCCCATGGCGGCAGACTTTGGGCCGAACCCAACAAGGATGCCCCGGGAATGCATTTCTCATTTACTCTTCCCTGCCATGAACTATCAGCCTGAAGCCTGCGTCGTCCATGTGGTCGACGACGATCCGGGACTGCGCCGTTCCTTGCGCTTCCTGCTCGACTCGGTGGGCTGGACCGTGCAACTCCATGCCTCGGCAGAAGAGTTCCTGGACATTGTGGCGGCGCCCACGCAGCCATCCTGCCTGCTGCTCGATATTCGCATGCCCTCGATGAGTGGCCTGGAGTTACAGCAGGTGCTTCGTGGCCGCGGAATTGAGCTGCCTATACTCTTCATGACCGGCCATGCCGATGTCTCCATGGCCGTCCAAGCCATGAAATCAGGCGCCTTTGACTTCATCGAGAAGCCCTTCAACGACCAAAAAGTACTTGATGCGGTGGCAGCAGCCATCCGCCACAGTGCCGAAGCGATCGACGAATCCGCGCGGCGCCAGACCGCACAAGCCATGCTGGCCGTCCTCTCGCCGCGCGAGCAGGAAGTCGGGCATCTGGTCGCCCAAGGGCATCCAAACAAGCAAATCGCCGCCACGCTGAATATCAGCGAAAAGACGGTTCATATCCACCGTCAGCATGTGATGGAAAAGGCGGGGGTTTCATCCGCCGCCGAATTGGCCCGCCTGATGCTGCGGGCCGACCCGGCGGCGCTGGACTAGCGCCCGGCAGTCAAGCGCGGCGCAGTCTGGCCGGCAGGCCGTTCCGTACCGACGCACCGGAAATCGCATCGACCCACGGCGCGTTGTCGGGACGCGTCGGATCCAGCAAGCCGACGTCGTTCAGATTCACCCCGGCCGACAGGCGTTTGTCTGTTGGTTGCTCCGTGCCACCGATGCGGTGAGCCCGCGCCCCGAGTTCGCGGTGACCAAAGCCGTGTTCGATGGCCGCAACGCCGGGCGTTATACCCGCGTGGACCATGATGCGCGCCTTGACGCTACCGCCCGGCGTACTGATTTCGACGAGATCCCCCATGTCGACCTGCAGTCGACGCGCGTCGTCCGGATGAATCAGCACCGGGTTTTCCGGATGCAGGCCCAGGAGGCGGGTGGCGCCGATCGAATACGGGTTCTGGAGTGCCGATTTGTAGCTGATCAACTGCAGCGGCCATTTGTCGGCCGGATAGACCTTCCGCATCGGCGTGCCGTCGGCAAACGACGGTTCGATCCAGGTCGGGCAGCCCTTGTTGCGCTTGCCGGAAAGGCTGTTCTTCGAGGCGCCGACATTCTCGTTCCAGAAATGCGCCATGGACTTCATCGGGTTGCGCATCCAGCGCGGATCCTCCTCGTCGTAGGCATCCTTGCCCGGTTGGTAGCGCCCGCCACGACTGAGCAGGAAGGCCACCTTGGCGACCTCCTCCGGCTTCAGCGTTTTTTCCAGCACGGGCCGCAAGCGTTCCACGCCGGACAGGATGATGTCCTCTTCCGTCGCATCGGCAACCGGCTCCTTGCCCAGCCAGGCAATGTTGGCGCCGCCACGCAGATACCAGTCTTCCGGCGTATTCAGGGCGTAGGTCTGACCATCCGGATCGCTGATGGCGTTTTCACCGAAACCGGGAAGTTTCATGGCTTTGGCCAGGGCGATGAAGAAGGTCTCCATGCCGATGGCGTGCCCTTCCGGCGTTTTTGCCGCCTTCGGCTCAATGACCGGCCAGCGGGCGCTCATCGACTTGGTCGGCACGCCATTCCAGGCGGAAGCCCAACCCCAGCTCTCGTACATCAGCGAATCGGGAACGATGTAGTCGGCGAAAGCATTGCTCTCGTTGATGAACGGATCAACCGAAACGATCAGCCCGATCTTCTTGGGGTCGGCCAGGTCCTTGGCGATCTTGTTGCGCAGCCCGGCGATCCCGTAGAGCGGATTCGAGGACCACAGGACCAGCGCCTTGAGGGCGTACGGGTAACCGTTCAGCCCGCCGGGCAGCAGTTCGGTGGTCAGCCCCGGCGCGTTGGGGAACCAGGGAGCCGCCGCCGGATAAGGCTTGTTGTCGGCCTTGCGCGCGGCGAATTCGGCGGTTTTCTCGTAAGGGATATTGCGTCCGAGTGGCGTGCCGGACGGTTTGACCATGCCGGGGAAACGGTCGAGGTTGTAACGCGGCCCCTCGCCGTTGTCCTTGAAGCTTCCGCCGTTGGCGACGAACCCGCCTTTCCAGTTGATGTTGCCGAGCAAGGCGTTGATGCTGAGTAGCGCATAGGCATTGTAGAAGCCGCTGCCGCTCATCATGCCGCCGTGCGCGACCACCGAGGCCTTTTTGCCGTGCGACGAAAGCTCCTTGGCCAGCCCGGCCAAGGTGTCGGCGGGGATACCGCAGGCATCGGCATAAGCCGCCAGATCGAGGCGCATCGCCTCCTCGCGCAACAGCTGCAGCGCCGATTTGACGTGGACGTCCTGGCCGCCGACGCTGAGAACCGTGTCGACGAACAGCTGCGCCGGTCCGCTTGCCCGGTCGTGCAGCACCGCCTTGCCATTCTGGTCGAGGCAGACGAAGGCATCTGCTTCCTTGTAGCGCTGCTCTTCCGGCATTTCGATGCCGAGATCAGAGGCGCGCAACATGCGTTGTTCGCGCGGGTGCTTCGCCTCAACGATAACCAGGTGGCTGGCGTTGGAGAAGGAGGGCTCACCGTTCTGCCGGGCGAGCGGCGCGTTCGGGAAACTCAGGAAATGGCTGTCGATGCGCTCGTTCTCGAACAACCAGCGGATGATGGCCATCGCCAGCGCGCCGTCGGTACCCGGCTTGATTGGCAACCAGCGGCCCCTGTTGCCGCTGGCCCGGCTGTCGGCATGGCTGAGGACGGGATCGACCACCACGTAGGACAGCTTGCCCTCGGTGCGCGCCTTCGCAACCAGGGTGCCCTGACGCTTGAAGGGATTGCCGGCTTGTCCGGGTGCCGTACCGACGAAGAGTACGAACTCGGCATTGGCGAAGTCCGGCTTGCAATGCGGCATGGCCTTCGAGTCGCCGAACAAGGCGCCAGAGCCCGAGCGGTAGGAACCGCCGCAATAGGATCCATGGCCGAAGAAATTGAGCGTGCCGTAGGCTTTCTGGAAAAAGCGGCGGGCGAAGTTCTCGCGTCCGTCGTTGACGCTGGAGAGCACCGCCACCTGATTGACCCGCGCCCCCAATGCCGGCTGTTTGCTGTCGATGGGCGTCGTCAGGTCGCGCAGGGAACCCAGTCCCTCGACGTTGCCTTCACCGAACAGGTTGCCGCCGTTGACCACTTCCTTGACCAGTTGCTCAAAGGAAATCGGCTCCCATTGGCCGCTGTTGCGCGGCCCCACCCGCTTCAACGGCGTCAGCACGCGATAAGGCGAGTCGATCTGCTGGGCGACCGCGTTACCGCGGCCACAAGCAGTCGATCGGCCATCCAGGCCTTTGCCGTTGAGCGCCGAAATGGCGATGAAACTTTCGCGGACGCTAGCCTTCATCGGCAAGTGCGGGTCCGTGGACAGCGGGCTATAGGGGTTGCCGCTGACGCGCAATACCTTGCCCGTCGCGCGGTCAATGCGAACGCGCACACCGCACATGGTGGTGCAACCCAGGCAGGTCGTGTAACTGACCTGCTGCGCCGGATTGATTTCAAGCCTGCCCTGGCGATCGACGCGGAATTCCGGCGCGGGTGCCTCACCGGCGGTCTTGTGTTTCGGCGCGTCATGGCCGAGGAGCTTGCCGACCATGCGGCCTGCGGTTTCCGAGTAACCGGCTGCGAAGGCGGCGAGGCCACCGAGGGCCAGAACTTGACGACGTTTGCTGATTTTCATGGTCGATCTCCTCAGGCGTTGGCCTGGTCATCCCAGGGGATGAGGCTGGTCAGGATGATGTAAAGGGTGAGGCAGAGGCCGGCCATGCCGACGATGCCGAGCAGGCTGTCCGGGGTCAGGGTCAGGTAGTAGGGATGGCTGGCGGACCCCATCTTGGGCAGGCTTTGACCGCCGATGAAGACGACCCAGCGGATCAGCCAGGCGCCGTGCAGGGCGAGCAAGGCCGGCATGAGCAGCGAGTTGCTGTGGTTCCGGGCCAGCCACAAGGTAAGCAAGGTCGAACCGAACAGCCAGCCGCCGGTCACCAGCCAGCCGAAGGAGCCCGCCATCGCGGCCAGCGCGTCGGCGGCAGCGGTCGATGTGCCGGAAAGGCCCAATATCAGCCAGGCGAGGAGCAGAACGAGCGTGACCCAGATACCACGGGCCAGCCATTGGTTGAGCAGCGGGGCAGATTGGCGATTGCCGGTCAGCGCTTCGAACAGCGCCGTCATGCCGATACCGCCCGTCATCGCGGTGATGCCGAAAATCAACGGGAGCAAGGGGGTATTCCACAGCGAACGGGCCTGGACGATCATCACCTCCATACCGGTGTAGAGCAGGACCAGCAAGCCCCCCAACGTTGCTGCCAGGGCAGCCGCCTTGATGGCGGAAAGGTTGTCGTGGCCGCCATAGGCCAATTTGCGATAGAGACCGGCCAGCGAGCCAGGACGCTGCCCCATCTCGGCCAGCAGGGGACGCAGGCAAAGCCAGGCATAGCCGATCAGGCCGAGCAGGTAGAGCGGGATGAAGAAGGAACCCCAGGCCATCCACGAACCGAGGTTCGGGTGCAGGTAGAAATTGAGGAAGCGGCCGGGCTGATGCAGGTCGGCCAGCAGGGCGACGGGTGCGGTCAGCCCGCAGACCAGTGCGGCCAACAGTGCGCGCCGCGAAATACCCAGCCATTTCGAGCGACGCCAAACGAAACCGGGGAGCGACAGGAAGAAGGCGGCAACGGAGATGCCGATCAAGAAGAAGTACTGCACGGCCCAAGGTAGCCAGCTGGCATCGCGTGCAAACCCCAGAACTTCAACGGTCGTGTTCATCATCATGCTCCCTGAGTGCCCGGACGCCACATCATGTCGGCGGTTGAAGAACCGTCGACGCGGCCATCCAGTTGCTTTTCGAGGCCGATATAGAAGACCCTCGGATGCGTGCCAGCCTCCGGTTTAAGGACACTGGTCTTGCCATCGGCAGCGGCCAGCCGGCGGCTGATCTCGCTCTGCGGATTGTTGATGTCGCCAAAAATTCGCGCCCCGCCCACACAGGTTTCGACGCAGGCGGGAAGCAATCCGGCTTCCAGGCGGTGACTGCAGAAGGTGCATTTGTCCGCCTTGCCGGTGTGATGATTGACGAAGCGCGCATCGTACGGACAGGCCTGCACGCAGTAGGCGCACCCCACGCAGCGGTCGCCGTCGACCAGCACGATCCCGTCCTCACGTTTGAAGGTGGCCCCCACCGGACAAACCGGGATGCAGGGCGGCTCCTCGCAGTGATTGCAGAGCCTGGGCAGAACCGCCATTCCCGTCGTGCCGTCCTGATCGGTGACGGCGTAGGTTGCAACCAGGGTACGGAACTGCCCTTCGGGCGAAACGTTTTCAATGGAACAGGCCATGGTGCAGGCCTGACAGGCAATGCAGCGCCGGGTATCGATCAGCATCGACCAGTGCGGCGTCGCGGTGTCCTCTGCATGAGCCGGGATGGCCAAGCCGGCGGTCACTGCTGGCAAGGCGGTGAAGAAGGCACGGCGAGAAAGATCGGGTTGAGCGTTCATACTGAGCTCCTTATATTTGGTGGAGCCAGCTTAGGTTTTTTGCCGGTGAGTAGAAATTGGAAGAAAGATGCAGGGGAATAGGGAAAATTACCTACTAGCTTCAGGCCAAGCGGCAATGTTTAGTCGAGATTTCATATCAGTGCTTGGCGAGCAATAAGCATCGCGTTTGGCTGATGTGTTACCGAAATTTTTCGCGTGTAACGGCAGCTTTGTCACCCAAAAGTTGCTTTATCCATGGAATGGCATCTTCTCAGCGATGGGGCCACCCGCGCCAAGCCCGCCCCAGCGCCTTGCTTCACCCCTCCACCTGCTCCAGCGCCCGGAACATCGAACAGCGCCGGAATACCTCCTCCGTCGGCGGCAGCTGTTTCTGGCTGCAGTATTTGGCGACGAGTTTCGCCAACCCCTTGATGTCACGGCCGGAAGCCTGCGGGAAGATGTCGGGCAGGCGCTCCTGCAGTTCCGGGGCGAGGTCGAGGGCGAACTGTTCGGCCATGACGCCCCAGATCTTGCGGCGGTCTTCGCGCTCCGGCGGGTGGAAGCGGATCAGCGCGATGCAGCGCGAGACGATGGCTTCGTCGATGTCGTCGACGCGGTTGGTGGTCAGGAACAGCAGGCCGTTGAAGTACTCGAGCACGCGCAGGAAGACGCCGACGACGGCGTTCATCGTGATGTTGTCGTCGCGCCGCTTGATATAGACATCGGCCTCGTCGATCAGCATGACCGCGCCCCAGCGCTGGGCGCGGGTCAGCACTTCCTTCAGTGCCGTTTCCATGGCCGCGACGTTCAGGCCGAGCTGGCCGGAATGCACGCGGTACAGCGGGCGGCGGATGATCTCGGAATAGACCTCGGCGGTCAGCGTCTTGCCGACGCCCGGTGGCCCGGCGCAAAGCACCGTCGTGCCGCCCGACTTGCCGGCGACGATGTCGTCCATCAGCACGTCCATCTCGGCGGTGAGGATGTCGATCAGGTCGGTCTGTTCGGGCGGCAGCACCAGCTTGTCCTTGAGTTCCGGCTGGTAGGCGTAGGGCTGCAGGTCGTCTACATGCACCCAGACGTAGTGGTGCAGGTCGAGGTGGAACATCAGGATGTAGAAATGCACCGGCAGTTCGGTGAACAGCCCCTTGGCGATGCCGTCGCGGGTTTCCTCGACTTCCGTTTCCTCCTTGCCGGACAGGCGCGAATTGCGGGCGACGCGGCGGACGAACTTGGCCAGGATGTCACCGCTGGCGTCGAGCGCCAGCACGCGCTCGCCGAGGATGCTTTCGTCGTTGACCAGGCGCGCCGGGCTACCGGTTGACGACAGGATGATCTGGTCCTTGCGCGAATAGTCGGTGTCGCGGTGCGTCGCCGTCGGGTTCTCGGCGAACCAGCCGGTGCCGCTGCCGGAGAACTGCGCGCCGTACTGCGCCCGCCAGTCGAAGTAGCGCACCGCCGCTTCGTCGTAGCTGGCCAGCAGTTCCGGCGTTTCGCGGACGTAGCCCTTGGCGGCGAGGATTTCGGCGATCGTCCGGCCGGCGATGTCGGGCCCGGCGATGCGCACGGTGACCATGGCCATCCGGGCGCGCGAATTCGCCTTCAGTTCGAGATAGATCTTGCCGCTCTCCTCTTCCGACGGCGGCGTGTAGTCGAGCCGCGTCACCACCCAGGCCAGCGGCTTGCCGGTGATCGCCGCCGAGAAGACCCAGCCGCGCGTGGCGTCTTCGGCCAGGTAGCGGGCGATGGCCGGCACCGCCATTTCCAGCTCTTCCGCCTCGAAGCGTTTGCCACCGCTGGCCAGCGCCTGGCGCAAGGTCGCCAGTTGGGCGGCGCGGGCGCGCAACTCGGCGTCGCCGGCCTGGTAGCGGTCGTGCAGGAAATCCAGTTCAGCATCGACCAGTTGTTCCAGTGACAGCTCGACCTTGTTGCCAAAGCGCAGTTGCTCGCGGACGAAGTCCAGGCGCGGAAAGATGGCCAGCATCGCTTCGATGTGCGCCCGCTCGATATTCAGCTTCATGTTGCCCCCGGTGATTTGGCCTGCTGGACAACCAGCGAATTCCATGCCGGGCGGCAATTCGAGCAAAGCCTCGTCGATACAATGACTTGCCGCCAACGCCGGCTTGTCGCGCTTGCGACAATCAATCCGTGGGATACTCCGCCCCCTGCAAAACGATCGGAACCCGCATGACTGCCCCTGCCCAGAAACCCGGACTGCACCCGCGCAACAAGCATGCCGGCGGCTACGATTTCGCCGCCCTGACGGCGGTGGCCCCAGGTCTGGTCAAGCATGTGATCACCACCAAGGCCGGCACGCCGAGCATCGATTTCGCCAACCCGGCCGCCGTCAAGGCCTTCAACCGGGCGTTGCTGGCGCTGCATTACGGCGTGCGCGGCTGGGAGATTCCGGCCGGCTACCTGTGCCCGCCGATTCCCGGCCGGGCCGACTACATCCACCATGTCGCCGACCTGCTTGCCACGTGCAACAAGAAGGTCATCCCGACCGGCGCCAACGTGCGCGTGCTCGACATCGGCGTCGGCGCCAACTGCGTCTATCCGCTGATCGGCTTTGCCGAATACGGCTGGCGCTTTCTCGGCGTCGATATCGACGAGGCGGCGCTGACCAACGCCCGGATGATCCTGGGCAAGAATCCGGAAACCGAGGCGGCCGTCGAACTGCGCCACCAGCCGGTGTGGGACAACATCTTCACCGGCCTGCTGCGCTCCGGCGAAAACTTCGAATTGAGCATCTGCAACCCGCCCTTCCACAATTCGCCGGACGACGTCATCGCCGTCAGCCAGCGCAAGTGGAACAACCTGAACAAGCCCGGCGCCAGCAAGGGCGCCGGGCCGCGCCTCAACTTCGGCGGCGGTGGCACCGAGTTGTGGTGCAACGGCGGCGAACGCGCCTTCGTCAAGAACATGATCGAGCAGAGCGCCGCCATCCCGAAGCGGGTGATGTGGTTCACCAGCCTGGTCTCGCAAGCCGACAATCTGGTGCACATCGAAGCCGCGCTGAAAAAGGCCAAGGTCGTCGACTCGCGCATCATCGCCATGGCCCAGGGCCAGAAGCAGAGCCGCGTCGTCGCCTGGACCTTCACCGGCAACGGCGACCGCGAAAAATGGCGCAAGGCGCACTGGGCGGAAGCGGCCCCGAGCGTGCCGAGCGACGAGCCGACGCCGTTCAACCCGTAACTTCGGCCTCGCGCGCCTTGGCCAGGTAATCGCGCCAGAGGTGGCCGTGGCGGTCATCGAAAGTCTCGGCCAGCACCTCGGCCGAGCCGATGCGATCGACCCGGAAAGTACGAAAAGCCTGGCGCAACTCGCACCAGGCGCCGAGCGTCCAGCAATGCCCCCAGAAGACCAGGCCGAGCGGCCATAAGGTGCGTTGCGAGACTTCGCCGTCGGCCCGTCGATAGCTCACCGCCACTCTGCGGCCACTTTCCATGCCGGCCCGCAGCAAGGCCATTGGTTCGCGTAGCGGAGCCGGCTGCAAGCAATCAAGTGCCAGGAAACGCCGGCTGGATGCTCCCACCCGCTCTTCCAGCGCCCGCGGCAAAACTGCCTCGATGCGTGCCATCGCCTGTTCCGCTGCCTTGCCCAGCGCCGAATCGCCCCAGGCCTGAACCAGCTTGGCGCCGACTACCAGCGCTTCCAGCTCATCGCCGGTGAACATCAGGGGCGGCACCTGATAACCGCGCCGCAAGCGATAGCCGACCCCGGCCTCACCATCGATCGGCGCCCCGGATTTCACCAGATCGGCGATATCGCGATAAATCGTCCGCTCGGAGACTTCGAGTGAGTTGGCCAGCTGGCTGGCGGTCACCACCCGGCCGTGACGGAGCAGCAGGATGATCTGGAACAGGCGGTCGGCTGGGCGCATGTCATGTCGGGAAAAACGGGAATTTCAGCATAGCACGCGTCTTCGCCCGCCCGGCCAAGCCTCCTGACACCATGCTGTCAGTAGCCCCTGGCCACAATGCGCTGCATCAACGGCACCCCGCCGCTGACCTTCAACAGGAGAAAAAATCATGGACAATCCGCTGCGCTGGTTCGAAATTCCCGCCGTCGACCTCGACCGGGCTACCGCCTTCTACGAAAACGCCTTCGCCATCTCGTTGCGCCGCGAAAGCTGCGGCGGCCACCCGATGGCCATCTTTCCCTTCGCCGAGCCCAACCCGGGCGGCGCGCTGGTCGCCATGCCGCAACTGGCGCCGCGCGACAACGGCACGCTGATCTACCTCGACGGCGGCGCCGACCTCAGCGCCGTCCTCGCCCGCGTGCCGACCGCCGGCGGCACGGTAGCCATGGCGAAAACGGACCTCGGCAAAGGCATCGGCCATATCGGCCTGTTCATCGACAGTGAAGGTAACCGGGTCGGCGTCTATTCACTGAACTGAACACCGGGCCGCGGCTGGGGAAGTGTCGCGGCGGAGGCAGCCGGTATAATTGCCCTCCCTCATGTTTCCAGGCGCCATCGTGTCCGACCGTCTCGCCGTCCTGCCCCAGTACCTGCTGCCCAAACAGGCGCTCACCGTCCTTGCCGGCAAACTCGCCGGCGCCCAGGCGGGGAGCCTGACCACCAGCGTCATCCGCTGGTTCGTCGGCCGTTACGGTGTGAACATGGCCGAGGCGGCCAACCCGGATATCGCCAGCTACGCCAGTTTCAACGAATTTTTCACACGGCCGCTGAAGGAAGGTGCCCGTCCTTTCGCCGAGGCCGATTTCCTCTGCCCGGTGGATGGCGCGATCAGCCAGTTCGGCGCCATCGAACGCGACCAGATCTTCCAGGCCAAGGGCCACAGCTACTCGACCACCGCCCTGGTCGGCGGCGACCGCCAGCTGGCCGCGCAGTTCGAAAATGGCAGTTTCGCCACGCTCTACCTCAGCCCGCGCGATTACCACCGCATCCACATGCCTTGCGACGGCAAGCTGCTGCGCATGATCTACGTGCCCGGCGCGCTGTTCTCGGTCAATCCGACCACGGCCCGTGGCGTGCCCGGCCTGTTCGCCCGCAACGAGCGCGTCGTCTGCGTCTTCGAGACGGCCAGCGGCCCCTTTGTGCTGACCCTGGTCGGCGCCACCATCGTCGGCAGCATGGCTACCGTCTGGCATGGTGTGGTTAATCCGCCGCGCGCCGGCGTCGTCCGCGAATGGCGCTACGACGAGCAGAACGTAGCGCTGAAGAAGGGCGACGAGATGGGTCGTTTCCTGCTCGGTTCGACCGTCGTCATGCTCTTCCCGAAGAATGTACTGGCCTTCAACCCGGCCTGGCAACCGACCGCTGCCATCCGCATGGGTGAGGCGATGGGCGACTCGCCCGCGACGGCCTGATTTCTCCGCCACGGCCCTGACCGGGGCAGGGTTTCGAGATGCGAGCAGACCTTCGCTTACCCGGACTGCCCCCGGTGGCAACCTTCTTGCTAGGTAGGCCAGGCTCTGCGTCAGCGGGCCTATACCAACAAGAGGGAGGTTATATGAAATTCAAGCGTATGTTATCCACCCTGCTGCTGGCCGCTGCGGCCAGCGGCGCGAATGCAACGCTGGTTGGCGACAGTGTGCATATCGCCCAAAACTATCCGACCGTCGGCAACGAGTTCCACCCGCTCACGACCGTGGTCGGCGATGGCGTGGAATTCAACTGGGCGCGCGTCCTGACACTGGACATCAGCGCCAGCGCGATCGACATCGTCTTTGACCGGATCGGTTTTCTGGACGTCGCCAGCGGCGGCATCAACCACAATGGCCCGATCGTCTCCGGCCTGCACGACGCCTCGGGCAACCCGCTGGTCGGCTTCAGCAACTTCTCGACCGACAGCAGCTTCCAGGCTTCGGGCATCACTTTCGGCGACGACTTCATCGCCTTCAACCTGGACAACCTGTCCTTCCTGAGCGGCCAGTTCATTCACGTCGATCTGGATTTCGCCTCATCGAGCGCCGTCCCCGAACCGGGCGGCCTCGCCCTGCTCGGTCTCGGCCTGTTCGGCCTGGCCATGACCGGCCGTGCGGCGCGCACGCCCAAGTAAGCAGTCGCGCTAGACCAAAAGGACAGCCCTGTTTCTTAATCCGGAGAAACAGATGCCCGCGATTCCCGTTTTTCGGACTAGTCCAGGGCTGTTTTCCCAGTTTTTCCCGCCGCTTGCGACATCATTGGCACCCCGTCCGGCAACCGCCGCTCGGGGCAGCTTCTCCCGCCCATCTCCCACGGTCGCCCCATGCGTGTTCTCCTTCTCTATTCGAACCAAAGCCGCGAGCTGGTTCCAGCACCGCCAATCGGCCTGAGTTACGTCGCCTCGGCGGCAGAAGCGGCCGGCCATGAGGTCCGCCTGCTCGACCTGGCTTTCGCCGGCGACCTGCTGGGCGAACTGGCACAGGCCATCGCCGGCTTCGCGCCGGACGTGGTCGGCCTGTCGATCCGCAATATCGACAATGTCATCCAGCAGCGTTTCGATTCACCGCTGCGGGCCTTGCAGGAACAGATCGCGCTGATCCGCGAAAAGGCGCGCACGGCGGATGGCCGGCCGGTGCCGCTGGTGCTGGGCGGACCGGCCATTTCGATCCTGGCCGGGAAAGCGCTGGAAGTGTTCGGTGCCGACTACGCGGTCGTCGGCGAAGGCGAGAACGCCTTTCCGGCGCTGCTCGGCCACATCGCCGCCGGTACGGAGCCGCAACGCATTCCCGGCGTCTGCTACTGGCAGGACGGATTGCCGGTGCGCAACCCGTCTGAGCTGATCGCCGGCTTCGCCGATTCCGGCCTGCAGCGCTGGATCGACTGGCGACGCTACGAACATGCCGGCGGCACCTGGCCGATCCAGACCAAACGCGGCTGCCCGATGAGCTGCGTTTATTGCGCCTACCCGCTGGTCGAAGGCCGGCGCTTTCGCCAGCGCGCTGCCGGCGAGGTGGTCGACGAGATCGCCCGCGTGCTGCGCGATGTCGGGCCGCGCACCTTCGAGTTCGTCGATTCGACCTTCAACCTGCCGGCCCGGCACGCCATCGCCATCTGCGAAGAAATCCTGCGCCGGCGGCTGAAGGCCAACTTCACGGCGATGGGCATCAATCCGCTCGACGTGCCGGCCGAACTGTTCCCGCTGATGAAGCGGGCCGGCTTCAACTCGATGATGATTACCCCGGAAGCCGCCTGCGAGACGATGCTCGACAACCTCGGCAAGGGCTTCCGCATGCAGCACGTCGATCGCTGCCGTGAACGGGCTCGTGCCTCCGGGCTGAAGAGCATGTGGTTTTTCATGCTCGGCGGCCCCGGCGAAACCATGGCCACCTGCGAGGAAAGCATCCGCTACGCCGAAACCCGGCTGACCGGCTGGCAGTTCACCTCGGTCTTCTTCACCGGCATCCGCATCCTTCCCGGCACCACGCTGGCCCGCCTGGCCATCGAACGCGGCCACCTGGCAGCCGGCACCGATTTCTCGCAGGGACATTTCTACCTCTCGCCGGAGATCGACGAAGCCGCCGTGCTGGCCCGCATCCACGAGGCCGTCACGCGCAATCCGTCGATCGTCCAGGCGGCCGAGGGTGGCACTTCGGCAACCCAGCACGCCCTGTACCGGACGTTGAAAGTGCTCGGTGTCGCCCCGCCTTACTGGCGCTTCCTGCCAGCCATGCTCAGTTTCCCGCCGCTGCATTTCCTGCGCAGCCGCTATCCCTCGGTGGTTGCCGGCAAGCCGGCGGAGAGGCTCTGCGAGGCCTGAGTCGCTCCGACCCGCAGATGCCGACGGGCGGCGGCAGGCGCGCCGCCCTTGCTTCCGGCGGCAAAGGCTGCAACCATGTCATTGGCAAGCACGAGCACGGCCCAGTCAGCAGAACGGCTTGCGCGGGCCGAGCAACTTTCACCGGGCGTATTTCTCTAAAGTCTGCATCGGCACGCGACGGGCTATCAGCGGCGCGGCCAAGATATTCTCCACAACAAGTAGCAAAAGTATCAAAATCGCTGCAACATCAGTTCTCTCTGTGCCAACCTGCACCATCCACCCAGGCAGCCGATACCGATGTCCGACACGCCCAAAATCAACATCGATCAACTCCGCATCGGGCTCTACGTCTTTCTCGACCTGAACTGGTTCCAGCACCCGTTTGCCCTCAGCCACTTCAAGATCAAATCGGAAGACCAGATCAAGACGATCCGCGGCCTCGGTTTGAAGAGCGTGCGTTACGACCCGGCGCTGAGCGACAGCGATTCGCCGCCATCCACCGCGGCCGGCGAAAGCAGCGCGAACGACGAGCCCAGTCCGTTCGTGATGCAGGCACTGGCAGCCAAGCGGGCGATGATGGAGCGCATCCGCGTGCAGCGCGAGGCAGCGGCGCGCATCGAGACTGCCTTCGTCAATACCGCCAAGACGGTGCACGAAGTCGAGAAGAACCTGCTCACCCAGCCAGCGGAAACCGTGCACCAGGCGACGCAACTGGTCAAACAGATTGCCGATTCGATCCTCTGCGCACCGGAACTGGCAATCCACGTGATGGGCGACCGGCTGGGTGGCGAAGAACTCTATTTCCATTCGCTGAACGTCACCATGCTGTCGCTGATGGCCGCCCGCGACCTGCGCCTGCCGCCGGAAGTGATCGCGCCGCTGGGTATGGGCGCTTTGTTCCACGATATCGGGCGCAAGGAGATTCCCAACCGCATCCTGATGAAGATGGAGCCGCTGACCCAGGCCGAGCGCCACCTTTACGAGATGCACTGCCAGTACGGGGTCGAGCTGGGTCAGCGCCTCGGTTTCGCGCCGCCGATCCTGGGCATCATCCGCGAGCATCACGAGATGTTCGACGGCAGCGGCTATCCGCAGAAGCTGAAAGGCGAGGCGATCGGTCTGCTGTCGCGAATCGTCGGCATGGCCAATTACTACGACGAGCTGTGCAACCCGCTCAATCTGGCCAGCGCCCTGACGCCGCACGAGGCGCTGTCGCTGATGTTCGCGAAGCTGCGCAACAAGTTTGACCCGAAGCTGCTGCAGGTCTTCATCCGCTGCCTCGGCGTCTATCCGCCGGGCACCATCGTCCAGTTGTCGAACGGAGTGATCGGCATGGTCGCCACGGTCAATACGCAGAAGCCGATGAAGCCGATGATCGTCATCTACGATGAGGGGATTCCCAAAGACGACGCGATCACGGTCGATCTCGAACGCGAAACCGACCTCAACATCGCCAAGGCCATCCGCCCGGCCCAGGTGCCGATCGAAATCTACAACTACCTCAGCCCGCGCAAACGGGTCAGCTACTACTTCGACGCCAGCCAGCCCGGACAGGAAAAGGCAAGCCCATGAGCAGCCTGGAAAAACTGATGCTCGATCACAGCCCGGACATCATGCTGCTGGTCGAACCGACCGAATTGCGCATCATCATGGCCAACCGGGCGACCGGGCAACTGCTCGGCTACAGCGAGGAACAATTGCTGACGATGCCGATCACCGACATCGAAAGCTCGCTGCAGGACGTCTTTTACTGGGAGGACGTGCGCAGCGGCCAGTACCTGAACATCGAAGCCCAGGAAGGGCTGTACCAGTGCGCCGACACCTCGCTGCTGACGGTGAGCAAGTCGGTCCGCGTCGTCGACCACGAAGGCCGGCGACTGTTGCTGATCCGGGCCAAGGACATGCGTAACGAGCGCCAGGTGGAGGATGCGCTGGAACAGACGCTGTCGCAGTTGCGGGCGACGCTGGAGTCGACCGGCAACGGCATCCTGGTGATCGACTGGCAGGGCCGGATCGCCAGCATGAACCGCCTGTTCAGCGCGATGTGGCAGATCCCGGAAGAATTGCTGCTCGACCGGCGCGATGCCGACATCCTCACCCTGATTTGCCAACAGGTCATCGACGAGGCGCTGTGCCGCAGTCGCCTGGAGACCATCGTCGACCGCATCGAGACCGAGGATGTCTTCCGCCTGCGCGATGGCCGGGTGTTCGAGTGCAAGTCGCGCCCGCAATATCTGGGCGAACGTATCGTCGGCCGGGTCTTCGGTTTCAACGACATCACCCAGCGCACCCAGGGTGAGGAAGCGCTGCGCGACTCACGCGACCGGCTGGAGGAAAGGGTGCGCGAACGCACCACCGACCTGCAGGCGGCCAACGCCCACCTGCAGGCCGAAAAGCAGCGCCAGGAAGAGCTGATCCGTAAGCTCGAGGAAGCGCAAAACCAGTTGCTGCAGTCGGAAAAGATGGCCTCGATCGGCCAGCTTGCCGCCGGTGTCGCGCACGAGATCAATAATCCGGTCGGCTTCGTCAGTTCCAACCTGGGCACGCTGCAGCGCTATATCAACAACATGCTGCGCCTACTCGCCGCCTACGAAGAAAGCGAGGAAACGATGGTCGATGCCGTGCTCGCCGACATCCGGCGGCTGAAGAAGGAAATCGATGCCGCCTATCTGCGCGAAGATGTCGTCGTCCTGCTCAGCGAATCGCTCGACGGCCTGCAGCGGGTCAAGCGCATCGTCCAGGACTTGAAGAATTTCTCCCATGTCGACCGTTCCGAACACGAGGTGGCCAATCTGGAAGCCGGCATGGAAAGCACGCTGAACGTGGTTTGGAACGAGCTCAAGTACAAGGCCAAGGTGGTCAAGGAGTACGGCAACATCCCAGCCATCGAATGCGTGCCGTCACAGCTCAACCAGGTGTTCATGAACCTGTTGGTCAATGCCGCGCATGCCATCGAGGAGCAGGGCGTCATCACCATCAGCAGCGGCCATGACGACACCCTGGTCTGGGTCGAGGTTAGCGACACCGGCAAAGGCATCGCACCGGAACACCTCGGGCGGATTTTCGAACCCTTCTTCACCACCAAGCCGGTCGGCAAGGGGACCGGGCTCGGCCTCTCGTTGTCCTACAGCATCGTCAACAAGCACGGCGGGCACATCGACGTGCGCAGCCAGGTCGGCCAGGGCTCGACCTTCCGCGTCGTGCTGCCGCGCACCCTGACCGCCGTCGCCGACGCAACGAACTGAACCTGCCGGCAAGTCGCCGGCATGCCGACGGCGTGCGCGGATGCTGAACGATTTCATCTCGAGGCTGTCGATTTCACCAGACGCCTCTGCTGCCGGCTGGCTTCCCGGTGCGGGCGCACCCTGTTCGAGGAGGAGTCGATGCTCAGCCCAGTTGTTGCCGGAATTTTCCTGGCTATTACCGCGCTGCTGCTTTACGCGGCCAGCCGACCGGACACTTTCCGGATCGAACGGTCGATCCGCATCGCGGCTCCTGCCGCAAAAATATTCCCGCTGCTCGACGACTTTCATCAGTGGGAACGCTGGTCACCCTGGGAAAAACCGGACCCGTCGCTAAAGCGGACCTTTGGCGGCGCCGACAGCGGCAAGGGAGCGACCTATGCCTGGGTTGGCAACAAGAAAATCGGCCAGGGCCGGATGACGATCATCGAGTCGACGCCACCGTCACACTTGCAGATCCAGATCGATTTCATGTTGCCGTTCGAAGCGCACAACAGGGTGGAATTCATCCTCCAGCGCCAGAGCGATGGCACCTTGCTGACACACGCCATGTTCGGACCCAGCCCCTTCATTTCCCGCCTGCTGGGAATTTTCGTCAGCATGGACAAGATGATCGGCGGCCATTTCGAAGAAGGTCTGAGCAACCTGAAAGCCATCGCCGAAGCGGCGGACGATGTGCCCGCCCACGCCTGAATACGGCCCCGATTGAACGCACGCTCCGCGACCGGCAGTGTTCAGGTCAGCCGGCGCGCCAGCCAATCCTGCAATTCAGCGCGGTCAATGTAAGTCTCGCGCCGGTTGATGTTTCCCGGCAGCAAGCGGCCTTCCCACTGCTCGGTCGCCCAGCGCTTGACGCTGGCGTGCAGCCGGCCACTCTCGATGGCATCGGCCAGCTGCACTTCGGCATCGTGCGGGTCGCTGCCGGGAATTGCCAGCAGCTGCGCCGCCTCAATCAAGGTCAATATCTTGTCGTTCATCGTTTGCTCCCCGGCCACCCATCAACAGGTCATTCGCCATTCGTCGGCTGAACCATCGTCGACTGCCGGCGTCCAACGCAATTGAACGCAATTGGCAGAGACATCATGGTTATCTCGACAGTCGAACGACGACGTCATCCACGGCACCAACCCCAGCAACAACCGCAACAAAGCGAGGCTTTTCCCGCCCCGGTCGGCAACAGTGGCGCCCCGGCAAGGCGCGAATCACCGCGCCTTGTCTGGCAAGCACTGGCCGAAGCGCAGGCGAGAAAGCAGTCTGGCAAGCTTTAAGAAAGGCCGATGGGCCGGAAGTTCCACCGCGAGCCTGATCCGCCGTTACGCCATCCATCCGTTTGGTGAAACCGTCGAAGGCGGCTGGCTGGACATGCCATCGGGAACTCCTCGATACTGGCGCCTCCCCAACACGGAGAGTCCCATGACCGCAAAGTCCATTGCCCTTCCCGGCCGCCACGCGCTGGCCCACCTGCTGCTCGCCGGCCTGTTCCTGCTCTTTTCCGGCTTCGCCGCCGCCGAGGCGCCGCAACAGAAGACCCAGGTACCCGGTTACTACCGACTGATGCTCGGCTCTTTTGAAGTGACCGCGCTCTACGACGGCGCCATCGATCTCGACGAGAAATTTCTGAAAAATATCCGCAGCCGCGACCTGCAGCGCCTGCTCGCCCGCCAGTTCCTCCAGGGGCCGAAGGTGCAGACAGCGGTAAATGCCTACCTGATCAACACCGGAACCAAGCTGATCCTGGTCGATGCCGGAGCCGCCAAGCTGTTCGGGCCGGGCCTCGGCCACATCGTCGACAACCTGAAGGCGGCCGGCTACCGGCCGGAGCAGGTGGACACGGTACTGATCACCCACCTGCACGGCGATCACATCAACGGCCTGGTGACAGCGGACGGCCAGCGCGTCTTCGCCAACGCCGAGGTCTGGTCAGCCAAGGCCGACAACGACTTCTGGCTGAGCGAAGCTGTCGCCGCCCTGGCGCCGGCCGACTTCCAGGCCTTCTTCAAGATGTCCCGTGATGCCGCCGCGCCTTATCTGGCGGCCGGCAAGTGGAAAACCTTCGACAGCGACCGCGAACTGCTGCCCGGCATCGCCAGCGTCGACACTCACGGCCATACCCCAGGCCATGCCAGCTACCTGGTCGCCAATGGCGAGCAGCGTCTGCTGATTCTCGGCGACGTCGTGCACAACCATGCGGTGCAGTTCGCCCGACCCGAGGTCGCCTTCGAGTTCGACAACGATCCCAAGCAGGCCGTGCTCACCCGCAAGCGTGTCTTCGCCCGGGCGGCGAAGGAAAAACTGATGGTCGCCGGCATGCACCTGCCCTTCCCCGGCATCGGCCACGTACGCCGGGACAAGACTGGCTACGCTTGGGTGCCGGCCGAGTTCGCGCCGCTCAAGCCGTAACTACTGGAAGGCTCCCGGCGACAACATGCTGCCGACGCGCAGTGGGCGGCTACCGACCGGAAAGTTGAATTCCGCCGCCGGCAGCAGTTCGACGCCGCGCACGCTGCCCGGCGGTCGCACGCTGCCGCGTAGCGGTGACTGGCTGGTCAGGCGCAGTGGCGTGCCGCCGACCTCAATCAGGTCGGCCCGCCGCGCCTTCTGATTTGCTTCGACCCGTCCCTGGGCTGGAGGGAAGAAGTTGCCATCGCCGACCAGCAGGTTGTTGATCTGCCAGACCTCGATGCCAGCAGGAAATTTTTCCGCCCAGACACGCAGGAAATCGCCGGCGAAATAGTCATTGACCAGCGTGTTGTGCGCCAGGTAAAGCGCGTTGTCCGGCCAGCGTTGGCCCTCGGCACCATAGGCGACGATGCTCGGATTGTCAGTGCCGGCACTTTGGCCGATGGCGTTGCCGAGTACATAGACCAAGCCACCGTTGGGAAACTCCAGCTCGTAGGACGCCTTGCCCGCCTCGCCATCGACCAGCATGTTGTAGAGCACATGGCTCTCGCGCGCCCGCGACTTGACTAGATGGCCAAGGTAGCCGCCGGAGAAACGGCTGCCGCGCAGGACGAACTTGCCGATGGCGCCAACGTACAGGAGGTGATGCAGTTGTCCCGCATGACGCGGCGCCTCGGCAAACTCGCTGTCGCTCACCACCAGCGTCTGCTCGGGGAAATTGGCGGTCAGGATGCCCATCTCGTTGTCGACGAAACGGCAGCCGTGCACAGTCAGCCGGCCACGCTCGAAGCGGATGCCGGCACCGATGCCGCCCGGGACACGGGCGCCGCGAAACTCGATGTTCTCGATGCGCACGTCGCCGCCGCGCACCACCCAGATGCTCTTGCCTTCGGCATGCCGGCCATCGGCCAGCATCAGCGGCCGCTCGCCACTGCCGCGAATGACCAGCCGATCCTGCGTCCACACCGCCGGCTGGCCGCGATAGGTGCCCGGGCGGATTTCAATCACCTCGCCATCGCGCGCCAGGCGCGCCGCCTCGTCGATCGTCGTAATGCGCTCACCAGGACCGACCACCATGGTCGCCCTGGCCGGCTGTTGTGACTGCGTTACCGGGGCCGGCACGGCATCAAGCCGGCCATCGGCACCGCGTCGGATATCGCCTCGGTAATCGGGAGGCGGTGGCAGTCCATCGGCTGCCTGGGCAAGCAATGGCAGGCTGAACAGGCAAGCGCCCAGCACATAGCGGGCAGACAGGGAAATAATGGAGGGCATAAGGTTGCTCGCCGGAAGCAGGGTCGTTCATCAGACGGCAGGCACCATCCATTTGTCAAGGCTGGCGGCCGTGGCACAATCGCTCTCCCCCGCTTCGCTCCGCCACACGGAAAGGCCAGCTTCATGCACATCTGGGTCGATGCCGACGCCTGCCCCGGCGTCATCAAGGAAATCATCTTCCGCGCCGCCGAGCGCAAGCAAATACACACGACCCTGGTCGCCAATCAGATGCTGCGCACGCCGCCCTCGCGCTTCATCCGGGCCATCCAGGTGGCGCACGGCTTCGACGTCGCCGATGCCCATATCGTCGATCAGGTCGCCACCGGCGATCTCGTCGTCACCGCTGACATCCCGCTGGCCGCGCTGGTCATCGAACGCGGCGCCGATGCCTTGAACCCGCGCGGCGAGCTGTACTCCTCCGCCACCATCCGCGAACGCCTGACCATGCGCAATTTCATGGAAGAATTGCGCAGCGCCGGTGTCGAAACCGGTGGCCCGTCCACCTTCAGCCAGGCTGACCGGCAAGCCTTCGCCAACCAGCTCGACCGTCTTCTCGCCAAAATTCCCGCCGCCCCCGAGGTAAAGCCATGAAACACCTGACCGCCCTGCTCCTTGCCGCCCTCGCCCTGCCAGTATCGGCCGAGGAAATCGATTGCGTCACCACCACCTGGAAACTGATCGGCGCCAATCACCGGATCTGCGTTTCCGCCTACGACGACCCGAAGATTCCCGGCGTCACCTGCCATGTCAGCCAGGCACGTACCGGCGGCATCAAGGGCAGCATCGGCGTCGCCGAAGATCCGTCGCAATTCTCCCTGGCCTGCCGCCAGATCGGCCCGATCGTCCTGCCGGCCAAGCTACCTGACGACGAGGTGATCTTCAGCGAAGACACCTCCCTGCTGTTCAAGGAAACCAAGATCCACCGGATGATCGACAAGCGGCGCAATGTGCTCATATACCTCGCCATCAGTCGCCGCATCATCGAAGGCGCCCCGGCCAATGCCATCTCGACGGTGCCAATCCAGCCTTGGGGCGGCAAGTAGACGGAGAAAGCGGACTGCCGCAGGAGCCGCTGTGAACATGATCAGTGGGTGATCGCCAGACTTCACCCCGGCGCCTGATCACTGAACATCAGTTGGATTAGGCCACAGGCGAGTTTTAGTTTGGATTGCGGACCAACCGTCAGGTCTCCAAGAGGCTTCGATGCGCTGGCTCTGAGTGAGAAGAGTCTTTTATTTCCACTACCTCGGGCTTACGCGAGCAAAACGGAGTTGCAGTTCAGCTTGGCGCGATGACCGCGCGTGCTGGTTCACGGGTTTCGCACGACGATCTGCGCTGGCAATTTAGTCGCCAAAGCGTTCAGACATAACCTTTTTGCGCTTCCCAAGGAGACAAAAATTGTTATGCTGTTTGAATGTTTATTCGAAATTTTCGCCCGCCCGTTTGTCTTTTGAAATCCATCCAGGTGACAGTCGGGCTACGGCAAGGCTTTCTACTGGTTTCAGCGTTCAGGAAAGTCGAACTCTGCCCCTTGATGCTCAGCAATCGATGCTTATAACTTGAACCGGAAATCATGCCGCCGCCAATTCTGAAATACGTCGACCTCGCGCGACTTATCGGAGCCGGATTAATGTGTCCGGTGTGCACTGGCACGCATTGCCGGCGATCAAGATGGCATTCGAAGGAAGAAAAACTGGGCTCGGAAGGTTTTCGACCCTATCGCTGCCATCACTGTTCGCATCGTTTTCTGGCCCGCGACAGCGCGTCTCTGGAGCGCATCCTGGTCAATGGCACGGCCGCCGTACTGCTCGGCTTCGGGGTTTTGGTTGGTGTCGAGCTTTGGCTTGACAGCGGTGCCGAAGAGAAGCGCGCGCGTATTGCGCCGGCTTCAACTGCATACTCGGGAAAAAGCACGAATGGCGAACCAAGCCGGCACCTGAGGAGCGACGAGGTTGCCGATACCGCTGTAGTTACCGCTGCTGCGCGTGCCCAAAAGCGGCAAGAGGCCGCCGAGAATGGGGATGCCGATGCAATGCTTCAGCTCGCACGAGACCTGGCGACCGGGAACAAGCGCCAGAAGAATATCGAGCAGGCGGCACATTGGGTGAAATTGGCGGCGGCAACAGGAAATCCCGAAGGGATGCTCGAACTGGGGCGTTTTTATCGTGATGGCTTTGGGGTAACGCAGGACGCCGCCCGCGCCTACGTCTGGCTCGATCGCGCCGCCGCCAAACATCCGGGCGCCCTAAAGGAGCGCGATGCCCTGGTTCGGGCGATGAGCAAAGAGCAGTTGCAGGAAGCCCATCAACTGTCCTTGCCGACCGAACCGTCTGCTGCCTCACCCGGCCGAACTAACGAACTTATGGAAGGAATACCGGCCCTCGGCCAACCGAAGAGCGTGGAATGAGATTTCAGCTGAATTCCGCGGTCAATCGGGAGCGCTGCTGCGACCATCGCCGCACCGACCATCGCCCAGTCCTCGCCAACGAGGTTCCCGCAAAAAGCCCCCGCCGGTTTCCCGACGGGGGCTTTTTGCTGGCTTCCCAATTACTCGGGAATGTGCATCTGGCTTGGCGTTCACCAGCTTGATCTGCTCCATGTATTCCGGAACGGTCACGATCCGGCCGGCCAGGGCGCACATGGCGGCCAGTTCGGCGGAGCTGAGGTAACCTGGGTGTCGATGCCGAGGCGGTTCGGGAAGTTGCGGGTGGAGGTGGAGATCGCCGTCGAGCCCTTGCGGATCTGCGCCTGGTTACCCATGCATACCCCAAGGGTACTTCCGTGAGGGCGCACCGAGCTGCCCGGCATTTCCATGCGCGCGCCGGACTTGCCGAGGACGCCGTGAGCGTTCTTCAGTCAGGATCAGCGCATCCATCTTGGTCGGCGGTGAGATCCACAGACGGGTCGGGATGTCGGACTTGCCTTCGAGGACCTTGGCGGCGGCACGGAAGTGGCCGATTTTGGTCATGCATGAGCCGATGAAGACTTCGTCAATCTTGGTGCCGGCGACTTCGGCCAGGTCGATCTCGATAACGGCAGCGTACTGCGCGTTGGCGTCAGCCTTGAGCAGCGTGCCGTAGGCGATCCAGTCTTCCATGGCGTTGATGCGGCGCTTCAGAGTGCGGGCATCGGCGTAGCCTTCGGCGATCATCCACTTCGTCAGGGTGATGTTCGACGTCATGTACTCGACGATCGATCGGTTCCTTGTTCAGGGTGATCGCACAGGTGGCGGCGTCGAGAGCTCGAAAGCTTGCTCAACCTTGACATCCGGCGGGCCTTCCAGCAGGCCGGCCTTGATGGCGTACAGCGGAATGGCGTTGACCAGGTCGCGCAGGGTGATGCCGTCCTGCATCTTGCCCTTGAAGCGGACGAGCACGGACTCCGGCATGTCCAGCGGCATGACGCCGGTGGCGGCGGCAAAGGCGACCAGGCCGGAACCGGCCGGGAAGGAGATGCCGATCGGGAAACGGGTGAGTTCGTCGCGGGTCATCGGGCCGGTGGTATCCTGAGAGCCGACGGTGGTCATCTTCGGTTCGCAGTAGGTACCCGGCGCTGATTACGCCAGAACAGACATTGCAACTACCAGACAACCCTTGACAAACCCTGGTCGTAGATACCCCATGAATCAATCCATGAGAAGAAGAGTTCTTCCCCGAAACTCTTTTCAGAATTGGAGCGGGCAATGAAACTACTGCATCTTCTGTTGGCGATGTGCTGCATGGCTTTAGGCCTGCCGGGGGCTCAAGCGACTCGGGGCGATACAGAACTGGACGCCCTGTTGTCGAGGGTTACCGTAGTGACTTGCGTTGAACCGCCCTATCAGATCCAGGAAAAGGGCCGGCCGCTCACAGGAGTTTCGGTCGAAGCGGTGCGGCTGATGATGCAGGAGGCAGGCGTTGATCCGGATATCCAGGTACTCCCCTGGGCGCGCGCGTACGAGATGGCGCAAAGGCAGGAGAACGTGATGCTGTTCAGCATTCTGCGGAATCCTCAGCGCGAGAACTTGTTCAAATGGGTTGGCTCGCTGCATCCCTTCGAGGTCTACTTCTATCGGCTGAAGGATCGGCCGGACATAGCCGTCAATGCACTCGACGATGCCAGGAAATATCGCATCGGTGTCTTGCGGGACGACTCCAGAAACATCTATCTCCGCAGCCAGGGGTTTGGCGACAATCTGATGGAAGTGAATCTCGACAAACAAAACATCGAGATGTTGTTCCGCGGGCGAATCGACCTGCTGCCCAGTGATCCGTTCGTATTACTGTATTGGCTCAAGGTCATGAACGGTGATCCGGCGTCCCCGCAGAAGTACCACCTGGAGATGCTGGAGAGGGGGTACCACGTGGCCGGCGCCGATGGAGAGAACTACATCGCGATGAGTCCGCAAACCGATGATCGGGTCATTGAGCATTTTCGCCGCGCACTGGAACGCGTAAAGGCACGTCCGCAGTATCGGCAACTACTGGACAGGTATCTGAAATAGGATGGCCGCCTTGCGACTTCGACAGCAATGGCTGCGCCGGTCAGCCTGCACAAAACTCGGGACCGGTGCCCGCTTCCTGAGTTCGGTCTCCTGTCTATGCGCACAAGGTAACCGGCTATGAACATTCCACTGAACCGGGGCATCGAGAGCCAATCGTTTGCCAACCGGCTAGCGGCATGGCTTGCCGTGGCCGTCATCGCCGTTGCGGCGGTTGCGGTCTTCGCCATGCATCAGCTTGTCTCTGCCGCTGCAGAACGGGACATCGAGCGGAAGGCGGATGAAATCCTCGCCTATCTTGTCGGCACCCTCGAAACACCGTTGTGGACTGTCGATCGCGACGGTGTCAAGGCGATCGGCGCGGCGGTTTCCAATGACGAATCGATTGCTCGGCTGATCGTCCGGGACGAAACCGGGGAGGTGGTCTATGCCAATGAAAAAAGTGGCGCGGGCGTCTTGACGGAACGCTACACCCGGGTAGTTCACCAGCAGGGAGATCAGTCAACCCATGCCGGCGATGTATCCGTCGCGCTGACGCATGAGGCTTACCGGAAAAGCACTCGGCAACTGATACAGTTCTCGGCGGTCATCCTCGTACTTGTTCTGGGTGCGGTCGTCGTCGTCGCGATGGTATTGATCCGCACCTTCTTGACCAACCCTCTGACCCGTCTCGGCGAGATCGCAAACTGCTTCGCCGCCGGGAGATACGACACGGCCGGTCAGACGCTCCCTTACGCCGAATTCCAGCCCTTCGGCAGGGCGCTGGCTGAAATGGCCGAAACGATAGAGGCGCAATTCAGGGCGATCCAGCAAACCGAGGCCGAACTGATTCAGCATCGCGACAACCTGGAAAAACTGGTGGCGCAACGTACCGGCGAATTGCGCCGGCAACAGGCTTTTTTCGAGGCGGTTCTGGAAAACCTGTCCGACGGCATCGTCGCCTGCGACGAGCACGGAAACCTGTCCCTGTTCAACCGCGCCACCCGCGAAATGCACGGACTCGGCATGGAGATGTTGCCGCCCGAACAATGGGCCAGCCACTACAAACTCTATCTGGAGGACGGTGCCACCCCTATGAACAAGGAGGATATTCCCCTGTTCCGCGCCTATCTGGGTGAAGCGATCAAGAATCTGGAATTCGTGATTGAACATCGCGACGGCGCCAAGCTCAACGTGCTTGCCTCCGGGCAGGCGATGTTCGACGAACAGGGCAGAAAGATCGGTGCGGTTGTCGCCATGAGCGACATTACCGAGCAAAAGTGCATTGCCGCCGAACTGCAACATGCCAAAGAAGCCGCCGAGGAAGCCAACCGGGCGAAGAGCGCATTCCTGGCCAACATGAGCCACGAGATCCGCACGCCGATGAACGCCATCATCGGCCTGACCCATCTGCTGCGGGAACAGGCCACGCCGGAACAGATCGAACGCCTCGACAAGATCAATGGTGCCGGGCGGCATTTGCTCTCGATCATCAACGACATCCTCGACCTCTCCAAGATCGAGGCCGGCAAGCTGCGACTGGAGAAGAACGACTTCGCCCTGGGTGCCGTGCTCGACCACATCCACTCCCTGATCGGCGATGCGGCCCGGGCCAAAGGACTGCGCGTCGAAGTCGACGGCGACGATGTCCCCCTCTGGTTGTACGGCGACGCCATGCGCCTGCGCCAGGCCCTGCTCAACTTCGCGAGCAACGCCGTAAAATTCACCGAGCGCGGCAGCGTCGCGTTGCGCGCCAGACTGCTCGAAGAACAAGGCGACGCGCTATGGGTGCGCTTCGAGGTGCAGGATACCGGCATCGGCATTCCGCCCGACCAACGCGACCGGCTATTTCACGCTTTCGAGCAAGCCGACGTATCCACGACGCGGCGCTATGGCGGTACCGGCCTGGGACTGGCCATCACCCGGCGTCTGGTAACGTTGATGGGCGGCGAAGTCGGTGTCGACAGCACGGACGGCATGGGCAGCACCTTCTGGTTCACCATCCCCCTGCAACGCGGCCACGGCGTCCAACCCCAGGAGTCGAGCGCTGCGGCGAGGGATGCCGAACTGCAACTGCGGACGCGGCACGGCGGCGTGGCGCGCCTGCTGCTTGCTGAAGACAATGCCATCAACTGCGAAGTGGCTCTCGAACTGCTGCACGCTGTCGGCCTGGCGGTCGACACGGCCACGGATGGTCTCGAAGCGCTCGCCAAAGCGCGGCAACATGCCTACGATCTGATCCTGATGGACATGCAAATGCCCAACATGGATGGCCTCGACGCCACCCGGGCCATCCGCGCCCTGCCCGGTTGGCAAGACATCCCGATCCTGGCGATGACGGCCAATGCCTTCGACGAGGATCGCCATGCCTGCGAAGCAGCAGGCATGAACGATTTCATCGCCAAGCCGGTCGACCCGGGCGATCTCTATGCCAGCTTGTTGAAATGGCTACCGCCCGGAAGCACCGAAATGCCGCCCCCCGTAGTCCAAGCCGCCGCGCCGGTAATGCCATTGCCCGACGGCAACAGCACTGCGGACACATTGGCCGTTCTCGCCCGCGTGCTCGACCTGGATATCGTGCGGGGCGTGGCCGCAGTGCACGGCAAGGCCGACAAGTATCTCGAACTGCTGCAACGTTTTGTCGATATCCATGCGAGCGATATGTCTCAGTTGCTAGAGAGTCTCGCCCAAGGCGACAAAGATACCGCTCGACGCCTGGCGCATTCTTTAAAGGGTGCCGCAGCCACTCTTGCCGTCGGCCGTTTGGCAGAAGCTGCATTTAGCCTGGAAACAAAACTGCGCCAGAATGAAAGCGGGCACGGCAATAACATTGACGCCGAAATTGAAGTCATCAATGACGAGTTTGCAGCCTTGGCTGCCGCCTTGCCGCCATCAGCAGGCTAATCTTGGCACCTCCGGCACGCCGGAGATTTCTGCCGCCTTTCCAGCAATACATCAGCCAGTCGACCAGCCAGCCCGCATCGTCGCACCGCAGCTTCAGCATGGGCAGGTCGCCCACTTGATGGCGTACAGCGGAATGGCGTTGACCAGGTCGCGCAGGGTGATGCCTTCCGCCACGGGTGCTGATGAAGGACGGCAGTTCGCGGTGCATGTTGACGTCGACCAACTTCGGATAGGCGGCGGTGTGGCAGAAGGACTGCATCACCAGGTCGGCAGAGAAACCGAGGCAGGTGCTTGGCCCGCCCGCACGAAAAAAGTCCCCGTGGGCGCCCTGAAGGAAGCCCCTTTGAGGGCAACCGTGTCCACAGGTGACCGGGGTCGCAAAGTCAACGACGGATCGCTTGGTCCGGCGGCGCAGCACGCCCCCGAAAGCATACCAATTCCTCCTGCATGAAATCTGCGAACAGGCGCGCCTTGGCCGGTATCCGGCGTGGCGTCGGAAAGACCGCGTGGATGGCGAAGGGCGGCGGCGGAAACCCGGCCAATACTGGCCGCAACGTGCCGGCATCGAGGTCGGGCGCCGCCATCCACAGAGGCAGGCGGGCGATGCCCAGGCCGGCCAGGGCGGCATCCCGCAACGCCAGCAGGTTGTTGCAACGATACCGGCCCGAGACGCCAACCGGGGTGGCGCCGCTGGCGGCGTCGAAGTCCCATGTCACGACGCCAGCGGCATGGTCATATACCAGGCAGTCGTGGCGGTCGAGCTCCTCCGGTCGCACCGGCGCCCCGCGCCGCGCCAAGTAGTCAGGCGCGGCCAGGGTCAGGAACGGGCTATCGCCCAGTTTGCGCGCCGCCACCCCGGCGCCGCCGACCCGCCCCAGGCGGATGGCGACGTCGACGTTTGCCGCCACCAGATCGACCAAACGGTCGTCCAGGTCGAGGCCGATGGCCAGTCCCGGATGCGACGCCTGAAAGCGCGCCGCCCGGGGCGACACGAACATCAGCCCAAAGGGCACCGGCGCGGCGATATTAAGCCGGCCGCCCAGCCCCGCCTGGGCGGCGCCGACCGCGGCATCGGCCTCCGCCAGCTCGTCCAGGATGCTGCGACAATGGCGGCAATAGGCTTGGCCAGCCTCGGTCAACGCGACCTTTCGGGTGGACCGGCTAACCAGACGGGCGCCGAGACCGGCCTCCAGCGCCGCAATCGCCTTGCTGACGACGGATTGGCCGAGGCCGAGATCGCGTCCGGCGGCGGAAAATCCGCCCCGCTCGGCCACCCGGGCGAAGATTTTTATCTGTGTCAGTTTGTCCAATGTCTGTCTCCCGATTCATTCCGCGCCGGCATTGCGCTCATGCCACGCCGATGGATTCCCGGCCGCCCACTGCGCCGCGATGATGGCGACCACGCGGTACCGCGTATCCCAAATCCCAAATCAACCATACAGGTGCAACCATGAAAACCAAGATCCTATTCGCTCTCACCAGCCACGACCGCAAGGGCGACACCGGCCAGCCCACCGGTTTTTACGCTCCCGAGGCCGCTCACCCCTGGGCGCCGCTTCGCGATGCCGGATACCGGATCGACTTCGTCAGCCCCAAGGGCGGCCGCGCGCCCATGGAAGGTGGCGAGCTCGACGATGCCGTCCTGCGCGCCTTCCTGTCCGACCCCGAGGTGCAGGCCAATCTGACCTCCACGGCCCGACCCGAGGCCATCGACCCGGCCGATTACGCGGCCATCTTGTTCGTCGGTGGCCACGGCACCATGTGGGACTTCCCCGACGATGCCGGCCTGGCCCGCATCGCCCTGGCCGTCCACGAGGCCGGCGGCGTGGTCGGCGCGGTGTGCCACGGCCCGTCGGCGCTGGTCAACCTGAGGCTGGCCGACGGCCGCTACTTGGTGGCGGGTAAGCGGGTCGCCGCCTTCACCGACGACGAGGAACGCGCCGCCGGCCTGGCAGAGGTAGTGCCCTTCCTCCTCGCCAGCACGTTGGCCCAACGCGGCGCGACACACGTGCCGGCGCCCAACTGGCAGGCCAACGTTATTGTTGACGGCCACCTCGTCACCGGCCAGAACCCGGCCTCGGCGGCAGGGGTCGGGCGGGAGATGGCGCGGTTGCTCGGTCCGGCGGCGCGGTAGATCGAGGCTTCAACCGCAGCCGCAGGCAGCGCCGTCGGCCGCGCCCGTCACGTTTTCCTCGATGTGATGGCCGTCGCGCCGCCACCAATCCAGGCCGCCGATCAATTCCTTGACCCGGAACCCCAACCGGGTCATGTTCAAAGCCCCCTTGGTCGAAGCATTGCAGCCGATGCCGTCGCAGTAGACGACCACCAGCGCCGCCCTATCGATGCCGACAGTGGTCTCATCGCTCATCGTCCGATGCGGGAGGTTGATCGCACCGGGAATGCGCCTCCGCGCATAGGCTTCGGGCGAGCGGGCATCGATCACCACGACGTTGTCACCGCCATCGAGGGCGACCTGCAGATCCCAAGAATCGGTTTCGTAAGCCAGTTTTTCCGCGTAATGCTTAAGTTGCTCCTCCATGATATTTCCCTCTCGGATAATTGGTTGTGGGCTAGTAGTACGAAAGAAGGCGTAATCCCCGGCTTGCTGCGCGATACGGTTTTGATCCAATTTATCTGGCATCCGGTAGACCTGCGCGAATATGACAGGCTGGGCTGCTGCCACAGGTCGCTAGGCTGGCGGCGTCCTGCGCGGGTTCGGCGAACGTTGTCACGCAGCGCCCGAACAGCATGATCACTCGCCCCGGCTGCCCAGCCGCTGCGCGGCGGTCAACCAGCGTTGCCGCCGTTCCGCGCCGGACCCGCGCACGGTGCCGAAATTGCTTATCTTCACCGGTTTGATGCCGCTGAACTCCAGGATGGTGCGACGCATCTGGTTGTGGCCCGGCATGCGGTAAACCCAGCGGTAGAACCAGGGCGGCGTGTCCATGGTCACCAGAAGCCGCGCCGAGCGGCCGCTCAACAGCCGATCCCACAAGACCGAGCCGTCGCGGTACTTGAAAGCAAATCCAGGCAGGAACACCCGGTCGAAAAAGCCTTTCAGCAAGGCCGGCATGGCACCCCACCAAACCGGGTAGACGAATACCAGATGTTCTGCCCACAGGATTTCCGCCTGGGCCGAGATCAGATCCTGCTCCAGATCCTGGAAGCGCCGGTAGCCCTCATGCAGGATGGGATCAAAAGCCAGTTCGCCCAGACGCAGTACGCGCACCTCATGACCGGCGTCGCGTGCCGCCTCGGAGTAGGCCGCCGCCAAAGCGGCACAGAAACTGGCGGAGTCGGGATGGCCGAGAAGGACCAGGATGCGTTTGCTCATGTAGACTCCCCATTCGGCGGCCGTTTTGACATTGTTTTGGCTCTCATAAAGCCCTCCGCTAGCCATTGATTCCGTGCTGCTTTGGTGCGGTTACGAAAAGCGGATTACCAGTGCTACCCCTCAGCAATACCGCGCCCCATCCGGCTTTTGTTTGCAGGCCAGGCCGTCGCCGTCGGATTCGACATGGCAGCAGCCCAGCACGAGGGCGCGCAACTGCGCACGCCCGCGCTGCACCCTTGATTTTGCACCGGACAGCGAGATGCCCAGGCGCTCGGCTACCTCTCGCTGGGGCAGGCCGTCGAGCTCGGACCAGAGCACTGCCTGACGGTAGGTCTCCGGCAAGGCCTCGATCATCGGTCGCAGACAGACCGATAGCGCCGCCGTGGCGTCCGCCGCCGACTCCGGCGCGGGGAGGTCTTCCGGAAGTTCGTCCCAGGGGCGCTGGTTGCGGTAGTAGTCGGCGATAGTGTGGTCGGCGACGCGGTACAGCCAGGCGGCCCGGTTCGCGCAATTGGCCCAGGCGCGCCTCAATCTTGAGGAAGACCTCGTGCAACACGTCATCGGTGTCGGCGGGCTGGCGCACCCGGCGGGCTAAGTAACGGCGCAGGGCGGCCTGCCAGTCGCACCAGACCTGGGCCGGGGTGGTTTGAGGTTCGGTCATGTTGGAGATGGTCTCGTTGTGCTCTTCTCACTATGCCGGAATTCGAACCCGCGCGGCGGCGAGCGAAAAGGCCGCCAGGCCCGCCAGCGCCGACAGCACCAGCAGCCAAAGGGTCGCCGCGCCGCCCCAGACAGCCAGAAGCGAGGCCGTCGCCAGCGGCGCCAGGGCGCGCGCGACCAGGGCCGGCGTGGACAGCGCGCCCAAGGTGGCGGCGTAGCCGGCCTCCGGCAACCATTCCGCAGCCGCGCCGCCGCGCACCACGGTCAGCACGCCGTTGGCGGCACCGTAGAGGATGGCGAAGGCGAACACCGTCCATACCCCGGTCGCGTTCCAGGCCAGTAGCGCAAGCCCCAACGCCAGGCCGAGGAAGGCCAACAGACCCGTGGCGCGCACCGGCACCCTGTGCGCCAGGCGCCATTCCAGCCACCGGCCCGCCACCTGCATCGGGCCGATCAGGACCATGGCCGAGAGGGCGATGGCGTCGGGCCGGCCAGCCAAAAAGGCCGCGAGATGGGCCGAGACCGCCGACGTCGCCAAGGCGGCGCAGGCGAAGGCGGCGGCCAGCGGAAACACGATCCGGCACGGCGCCGTTCGCGGTTTGGTGGTCGCCACCGGTGACCCGCTCGGCCCGGCATACGCGGGCAGCCAGAGAGATAGACACCCTCCCACGGCCAGATTCAGGCCCGCGTAAACCAGCGCCGTGGTTCGCCAGCCGAGCTCGGCCACCAGCCCCTGGGTGAGCGGCCAGAACAGAGTGCTGGCGAAGCCGCCCACCAGAGTGACGACGCCGATGACGCGCCGGAAGTCGCTGCCCCCCTGTTCACGCAAGGTGGAAAAAGCCGCCTCGTATAAGGTCGTGGCCATGGCCGCGCCGGCAACCAGCCAGGCGGCGTAGAACAACCCCGTGCCTTCACTCGCCGCCATCAGCATGAGGGCGACTGCCGCCAATGCGGAGCCGGTCGACATCACCGCGCGACCGCCGTGGCGGACGAGCAGATGCCCGACCGGCGTCGCCAAAAGGGCCGCCACCAGCAGACCGGCGGAGTAGGCACCGAAGATGCTTGGCGGGCTCCAGCCGGTGTCAGCAGCTATGGCCGGGGCCAGGAAGGCGATGCCGTAATAGAGTGTGCCCCAGGCGAGCAACTGGGCCACGGCCAGAACGGCGACCGGGGCGTGCGGCCGGTTCAAGCGCAGCACGCGGCGGCGGCCCGGCTTGAGGTGCAGCATCCCGCCGCCGGTTTTACCACCGCCGGCGCTTCGGCGCAGCAATCGCCGGTGCCGGCCGCGAAATCGCTGACGCAGACGCCGGTCTCGGGCAGCTCCAGGCGTACGTCGTCCGCTGCCACCAGGTCGCCGGCCAGGGCCGCGGCCACCGAACGGACCTACTCGTAGCCGGTGGCGAGCAGAAAGGTGGGGGCGCGGCCGTAGCTCTTGGCGCCGACGATGTAGAAGCCGGCTTCCGGGTGGGCCAGTTCACGATGGCCGTGGGGGCGCACGCTGCCGCAACTGTGCTGGTTGGGGTCGATCAGGGGCGCCAGGGCCTCGGTGCTTTCCAGCCAAGCGTCGGTGCGCACGCGCAGCTCCCGCACCAGGTCGAGATCGGGCCGCGAACCGGTGGCGCAAACAATCTCGTCGACGCCGCCAATCGGCGCCACGCCAGCGAAACCGTCTTCCGGGATCACCGTCACGGCGCCGTTTTCCTCACACAGTTCGCGCACCCGGAACTGGCTATGGACCACCAGCCGGCCACTTTCGACCAACGCCTTGAGTCGAAGGCCGAGCGCGCCCCGCGCCGGCAACTGGTCGGCCTCGCCGCCGCCGAAGGCACGCGAGGGGCTGGCGCCGCGCAAGGCCCAGTGGATCGTGGTGGCTGGATCGGCTTCCGCCAGTCCGGCCAGGGCCACCAGCGAGCCCACCGCCGAATGGCCGGCACCCACCACCAGTGTGTTCCGACCCAGGTAACGCGAACGCAGGGCGCCGGCGATGTCGGGCATGCCATAACGGATGCGACTTGCCAGCCGAGCCTCGCCGACGGCCGGCAAACCGTTCGCGCCGAGCGGATTAGGCCGCGACCAGTTGCCGGTGGCGTCGATCACCGCCCCGGCCAGGTAGTCGCGGGTTTCTCCGCCCTCTTCAACCCGGATCACAAAGGGCGCCCGCTCGCGCCCTTCGCTCTTCACCTTGTCGTAACCCCGTCGCGCCACCGCTACCACCCGGTGGCCCAGCCTCAGGTGCTCGGCGATGGCCGGCTGCGCCGCCAAGGGTTCGAGGTAATCGCGCAACAACTCGCCCGCCGTTGGCACTGTCTCCGCGTCGGGCGAGGTCCAGCCGTTTTGTTCGAGCAGGCGCCGGCTGGCCCGGTCGAGGTTGTAGCGCCAGGGCGAGAACAGCTTCACATGGCTGAAATCGCGAAAGCTCGCGGCGACCGCGTTGTCGGCCTCGAGGATGAGGGGCGTCAGGCCGTATTCGATGAGGTTGGCCGCCGCCGCCAGCCCGACCGGGCCGGCGCCGAGCACGGCCACGGGGTAGTTTTCGATGCGTTCCATGGTGTCTGCCTTTCATGATGACGACGCGGATTTGCGTCCTATCCGATAGACGGACGAGCCGGCGAAAAGACGCAACGAATCGGCGCATTTAGATCCAACGGGCATTTCTGGGCTTGCCCGGAACGCCTCCAGCCGATGTGGGGGGCAATCCCCGCCGACCATTGGGCCGCATCGGGCGCGCCCCGCATGGCGACGATGCGGCGACCGAGTTGTGAGGTGGCCATGATCCGCACAGCGTCTTCCAGTCGGGGTGCGGGCGTTGAAGAAGGTGGCGCTGCCGAAGGGTGGCGGTGACCTTGCCGGTGGCCTGATCAACCTGCAGTTCGATCTCGTTGCCCATGTCCATCTGGTTGGCGTCGATCTCGCAGCAGGGTGCCGGCATTTTCTATCCAGCGTTGACTGGTACCAGGAGACAGTGTTTCGTAGGGCGAGAGCGGAAAATCCGGATGTAATGCCATCAGGTGGTACGCCTCGTTCTTGCGGGTCGATGACTACTCGCCGCCCCTGCTACTTTTTTGGCCGCTCTGCAGATGGAGTGCGCTCATCGACGATTGCTACAGCGTTCTGTCGGCAATACTGCAGAATCGTCACTTCAATCATATTGGCGATGCTGCGGTGTTCCTGGTCAGCAGCTACGCGCAGAGCCTCTTTCAACTCCGGTTTGATACGAAAACTCAGTGTCGCGGTCTTAGCGTTGGCCATGGCATTCGGTCAAACTGCACTTGTACTGTGAAAAGTACTTAAATACACACTCATAATAGGGAAGCGCACAGTAAAAAGCCCCCGCCTTTTACAGACGGGGGCTTTTTCAGATTGCTACGCTCGACCGGTCAAACCGGCTGATTTTCGCGAATTACATCTCGACCGTAGCAGCCTGTTCCACAAACTCCGGAATCTGGTCGAAGTTCATGTACTTGGCGTTCACCAGCTTGATCTGCTCCATGTATTCCGGAACGGTCACGATCCGGCCGGCCAGGGCGCACATGGCGGCCAGTTCGGCGGAGCTGAGGTAGACCTGGGTGTCGATACCGAGACGGTTCGGGAAGTTGCGGGTGGAGGTGGAGATCGCCGTCGAGCCTTTGCGGATCTGCGCCTGGTTACCCATGCACAGCGAGCAGCCCGGCATTTCCATGCGCGCACCAGACTTGCCGAGGACGCCGTAGTAGCCTTCTTCGGTCAGGATCAGCGCGTCCATCTTGGTCGGCGGGGCGATCCACAGACGGGTCGGGATGTCGGACTTGCCTTCGAGGACCTTGGCGGCAGCACGGAAGTGGCCGATGTTGGTCATGCACGAGCCGATGAAAACTTCGTCGATCTTGGCGCCGGCAACTTCGGACAGGATCTTGACGTCGTCCGGATCGTTCGGGCAGGCCAGGATCGGCTCGGTGACTTCAGCCAGGTCGATTTCGATGACCGCGGCGTACTGCGCGTTGGCATCAGCCTTGAGCAGCGTACCGTTGGCGATCCAGTCTTCCATGGCGGCGATGCGGCGCTTCAGCGTGCGGGCGTCCTGGTAGCCTTCGGCGATCATCCACTTCATCAGCGTGATGTTCGACGTCATGTACTCGACGATCGGTTCCTTGTTCAGGGCGATCGCACAGGCGGCGGCGGAGCGCTCGGCGGCGGCATCGGACAGCTCGAAAGCTTGCTCAACCTTGAGATCCGGCAGGCCTTCAATTTCCAGGATGCGGCCGGAGAAGACGTTCTTCTTGCCCTTCTTCTCGACGGTCAGCAGGCCGGCCTTGATGGCGTACAGCGGAATGGCGTTGACCAGGTCGCGCAG
>PHCE01000026.1 GCA_002840765.1 Betaproteobacteria bacterium HGW-Betaproteobacteria-7 | reverse complement strand
GGCTGTCTGAAAAGCGTGACGTCTTCATGTAAAACTTCCTCGGGCTGCTGTGGAGAAAATTCTACTTTTAACTGCCGCTAATTTCCGGGGGGATTACCACAGGGCACGGTAGCCTACGAGGCCGACCTGTTCGGCCGCATCGGCAGCGGCGTCGACGCCGCCAGTGCCAGCGCCGAGCAGCGCGAAGCCCTGTTCCGCTCGCTGCAACTGGCGATTCAGGCCGATGTCGCCCAGGCCTACTTCTCGCTGCGCGAACTCGATGCGCTGGCCGCGCTGTACGCCGAAACCGTTGCCCTGCGCGAGCAGAGCACCAAGCTGTTTCAACGGCGCTTCGACGAAGGCGACATCAGCGAGCTGGAACTGGCCACGGCGCGCACCGAACTCGCCTCAGCACGCTCCGAGGCATTCGGCATCGCTCGCCAGCGGGCGGTGGCCGAGCACAGCCTGGCCATCCTGCTCGGCCAGGCGCCGGCCGCCTTCACCCTGTCGCCGCAGCCGCTCGGGCGGATCACCCTGCAGGTGCCGGCCGGCCTGCCCTCGGCCCTGCTCGAACGACGTCCCGACATCGCCGCCGCCGAGCGCGCCATGGCCGCCGCCAATGCCCGCATCGGTGTCGCCCGCGCCGCCTTTTTCCCGCGTCTCAGCCTGACCGGCGCGCTCGGCTACGAATCGGCCGAACTTGGCGATCTGTTCAGGTGGAGCAGCCGCGCCTTCGTCATGGGGCCGCTGGTCGGCACCCTGCTCTCGCTGCCGATCTTCGACGGCGGCGCCCGCCAGGCCGGCGTCGACCAGGCCCATGCCGCCTACGCCGAAGAAGCCGCCAACTACCAGCAGACGGTGCTCAAAGCTTTCAAGGAAGTCGAAGACAACCTCGCCCACCTGCGCCTGCTCGGCGACCAGACCCAGGCCCAGGACGACGCGGTGCAGTCGGCCCGGCGCACAACCCGGCTATCGCAGATCCAGTACCGCGAAGGTTCGGTCAGTCACCTCAATGTCATCGATGCCGAACGCAGCGCGCTGCAGCAGCAACGCGTGGCCGTGCAGCTTGACGCCGAACGGGCGCGGGCGACGGTAAATCTGGTCCGGGCTCTTGGCGGGGGATGGAGTTTGGCGTCTGCTGACTGATCATCACGCCCCGGCGGATCCCGCCGGGGTTCCAGCCCCGGCCGTCACTCGGCCGATTCCGGATCGTCGATGCAACGCCGCGATAGGTGCCGGCTGGCTTAAAGCCGGAGGTTCCCGGCGCCAAAGAGGCCGATCAGACCGATCACGATCAGGTAGACGGCGACGATGTAGTTGAGCAAGCGCGGCACGACCAGAATGAGGATTCCCGCGATCAGCGAAACGATGGGAGCCAGACTGAGGGAAATATTCATTGGGATACCTTTTTCTCGATGGAGTCTTACCAGGGCACGGCGCAAGTCACGCCTGATGTAGGGTCAAACATACACCAGCGGCAAAGCGCGCTCGGTACGCCAGCGCACAGAAACAGCCCTTTCCAGCGGGGACAATTGGCATAACCGTTTGACGTTTCCTAGCCTGCGACAACGTGCCGAGAGGCGCACGAAAGGAGTTGTGATGAAGGGTTTTGTTCAGAATATTGAAGATCTCGCTGTAGACAATGACAAGTTTCGCCAGGTGCTGTACACCGCCAAGAACTCGCAGTTGGTCCTGATGTCGCTGAAACCCGAGGAAGACATTGGCGCCGAGATTCACCAGGTGGACCAGTTCTTCCGTATCGAAGAGGGGACTGGCGAGGTGGTGCTGAATGGCTCCAGGACGGCGCTGCAAGCCGGCTTTGCCGTACTCGTTCCGGCCGGCGTCAATCACAACATCATCAATACCGGCACTGTGCCGTTGAAGCTTTATACCCTCTACGCCCCACCCCATCATCGCGATGGCGTCATTCACGAGAGCCGGGCCGACGCCGAGGGCGATGCTGAACACTTCAGCGGCAAAACGACTGAATAGATCACGGGCCGGCAGCCCGAAACCGAGTGCTCTCGAGCCGGAACCCTCCGGCTCGATGAGCGGCGTATAGCCAATTTCTATCCGATAGTTTGGATTTATCAATTAGTCCCGGCAGCTTTGTTTTCCTAATATAGGGACGTTGTTTCTTAAAACGTCCTATATCAGGAGAGAACAAAATGACTACGGATGAAAAGCACACGCAATCTGGCGGGCGATGCCCGGTAATGCATGGTGGCGCCACGTCGGCCGGCATGGCCAACATGGATTGGTGGCCCAAGGCATTGAGCCTGGATATCCTGCACCAGCACGACAGCAAGACCAATCCGCTGGGTGCCTCCTTCAACTATCGGGAAGAACTGAAGAAGCTTGATGTCGAGGCGCTGAAAAACGACATCAAGGCCCTGATGACCGACAGCCAGGAATGGTGGCCGGCGGACTGGGGCCACTACGGCGGGCTGATGATCCGCCTGGCCTGGCACTCGGCCGGCACCTACCGCATCGCCGACGGCCGGGGCGGTGGCGGCCACGGCAATCAGCGCTTTGCGCCGCTGAACTCGTGGCCCGACAACGGCAACCTCGACAAGGCGCGCCGCCTGTTGTGGCCGATCAAGAAAAAATACGGCAACAAGATCAGCTGGGCCGACCTGATGATCCTCGCCGGCAACATGGCCTATGAGTCGATGGGCCTGAAGACCTTCGGCTTCGCCTTCGGTCGCGAAGACATCTGGCACCCGGAAAAGGACATTTACTGGGGTGCGGAAAAGGAATGGCTGGCTCCCAGTGGCGGCACCAACAGCCGCTATTCCGGCGAGCGCGATCTGGAAAACCCGCTGGCGGCGGTGATGATGGGCCTCATCTACGTCAATCCGGAAGGCGTCGACGGCCAGCCTGATCCGCTGAAGACAGCCAGGGACATGCGCGTCACCTTCGCCCGCATGGCGATGAACGACGAGGAAACCGTCGCCCTGACCGCTGGCGGCCATACGGTCGGCAAGGCGCATGGCAATGGCAGCGCGGCCAATCTCGGCCCGGCGCCCGAGGCGGCTGACGTGGAAGAACAGGGGCTGGGCTGGAACAACCACAGCTCGCGAGGCATTGGCCGCAATGCCGTGACCAGCGGCATCGAAGGCGCCTGGACGACGCATCCGACGCAATGGGACAACGGCTATTTCGACCTGCTCTTCGGTTACGACTGGTGGCTGACCAAATCGCCGGCCGGTGCTCACCAATGGGCGCCGATCAACATCCGCGAAGAAGACATGCCGGTCGATGTCGAGGATCCATCGATTCGCTGCCAGCCGATGATGACCGATGCCGACATGGCGCTGAAATTCGATCCCGAGTACCGCAAGATTGCCGAACGCTTCCACAAGGATCCGGCCTACTTCTCGGAAACCTTCGCCCGCGCCTGGTTCAAGCTGACTCACCGCGACATGGGTCCGAAGGCGCGCTACATCGGTCCCGACGTGCCGCAGGAAGACCTGATCTGGCAGGACCCGGTACCGGCCGGCAACACCGATTACGACGTCGCGGCAGTCAAGGCGAGGATCGCGGCCAGCGGCCTCTCGATCAGCGACATGGTGGCAACCGCCTGGGACAGCGCCCGCACCTTCCGTGGCTCGGACAAGCGTGGCGGCGCCAACGGCGCGCGCATCCGCCTGGCCCCGCAAAAAGATTGGGAAGGCAACGAGCCGGCCCGCCTGGCCAAGGTGCTGGCCATCCTCGAAGGCATTGCCGGGCAGACCGGCGTCAGTGTTGCCGATATCATCGTTCTGGCCGGCAATCTCGGCATCGAGCAGGCAGCGAAGGCAGCCGGTTTCGATGTGGTCGTACCGTTCGCCCCAGGCCGTGGCGACGCCACGCAGGCGATGACCGATATTGAATCCTTCGCTGTGCTGGAACCCGTTGCTGACGGTTTCCGCAACTGGCTGAAGAAGGACTTCGTCGTCAGTGCTGAGGAATTGTTGCTAGACCGCAGTCAGTTGCTGGGCCTGAGCGCCCATGAAATGACCGTGCTGATCGGCGGCATGCGCGTTCTTGGCACCAACCACGGAGGCACCCGCCACGGGGTGTTCACCGATCGTGTCGGCACCCTGAGCAACGACTTCTTCGTCAACCTGACGGACATGGCTTACACGTGGAAACCGGCCGGGCGCAACCTGTACGAAATCCGCAACCGTGCTACCGGCGCGACCCAATGGACCGCCACCCGGGTCGATCTGGTTTTCGGCTCGAACTCGGTGCTGCGCGCCTATGCCGAGGTCTACGCCCAGGATGACAACAAGGAGAAGTTTGTTCACGACTTCGTCGCTGCCTGGTCCAAGGTCATGAACGCCGACCGCTTTGATCTGGCCTGATTCAGCCAGCGGCTGGATAACCCACACTGGATTGCGCTTCCCGTGTGGGGTTTTTACTTTATCAAATGCCGTTTTGTTGCCCAGCGTCCAGCTTTGCTCATGTATTCTCTTTGCCAGTCTTCTCATTTTCCGTGGATACCCCGTGATGCAACCGGAACGCGAGCGCCTCATCCGTTCATTGTTCGACGACTACATCGAAATGTACGCAGCGCGCGACGATCGCCTGACGACGCGCTTCAGCGAGAATTTCAGCGGTTACGCCGGCAGTAGCGACCAGCTCGTCACCGACAGGGAAACGTGGATCAAGATCACCCGGCTGGATTTCGCGCAAGTTCCCGAGCGCATCGGCATCGAAATGGTGAATCTGGCGCTGCAGGACCTCACCGACGATGTCGTTGCCGTCACCGCCTTTTTCCACATTCATCTGCCGGTGCCCGAGCCTATTCTGGCGCGGGAAACGGCCCGTTTGGTGCTGGTGTTCCGGCGCGAAGGCAATGACTGGATGATCGCCCACAGCGGGATCTCAATCCCCTTTGGACTTGCCGGACAGGGCGAGGTCTACCCGATGACACGCCTGCAGGAGCGGACTCGCGAACTGGAAGCGCTGGTCGAAGAGCGCACGCAAGCCTTGAAGGTGGCCAACGACCAACTGGCCGCTCACCGCAGCCATCTGGAAGCCGAAGTGCAACACCGTACGGCCGCTTTGTCGATCGCCAAGGAAGCGGCAGAGGCGGCCAATCGCGCCAAGAGCACCTTCCTGGCCACGATGAGTCATGAATTGCGCACGCCAATGAACGCCATCATGGGGATGACCTCGGTCGCCCTGAGTCGGGCGACCGACCCGGCCCTTGAGCACCGGCTGACGGTGATCGACAAGGCCTCGCATCATCTGCTTGACGTCATCAATGACATTCTCGACATCTCGCATCTCGAAGCCGAGCGCCTGACACTCGAGTCCATCAACTTCAGGCTGGGCGACACGCTCGACCGGGTGATCGGCAGCCTGCACCACAAGGTGCTCGAGAAAGGTCTGCAGCTGCTGGTCGAGGCAGCACCGGAGGCCAAGGACCTGATGGTTCAGGGCGATCCGTTGCGACTGGCGCAAATACTTCTCAACCTGACCGATAACGCCGTCAAATTTACTGACCGTGGCCGCATCGGCTTGCGCATCAGCATCCTTGACCAGCGCGCGAACGACCTCCAGTTGCGCTTCGACGTGCAGGATAGTGGCATCGGCATTGCCAGCGATGACCTCAAGCGACTGTTCTCACTCTTTGAACAAGCCGATGGTTCAGCGAGCCGCCGGCATGGTGGTACCGGTCTCGGCCTGGTCATCAGCAAGCGCCTGGCCCAGTTGATGCACGGCGACATCGGGGTGGTCAGTGAACCGGGCGTGGGCAGTACCTTCACCCTGACTGTCCGCCTGAACAAGGCCAGCGATCACTGAGCCCAACGGGGGCGTTTGCTCACCGGCGAAGCGGGAACAAATCGGTAGCGTGCCGATCCAACAAGCAGCTCAGTAACCCCCGCGTTTAGTACGGGGTTTGGATCGACGAGGAAACTCCAGTGACGACGATTTTCGTTACCGTTGTTGGCGCAGCACTATCTGGCAGCCGCGCTGCCACAGGAGGTGGCGCGTGCTAGCGGGCCTGCTCGTCGGCGCCATCCGCCAGGTCTGGCGCCAATCGTTCAATACCCTGCCGCCGCTGGCCAGCCCTGTTGCCCTGCCCTCTGCCGCCAGCCATCTGCGTTATTCGCTGCTGCGCTCGCTGCAGCCCATGCGCCGCAAGGTGACGCTGTATCAGATGGGCGGAACGGAGTTTTCGGAGTTCTACATCCTCGGCCAGTCGATACTGCAGCCGGTGCTCGCCAACATCCTGATCAAGAATGGCTGGGTGATTCCCGGTGACAAGCACTGGGTCGAGGCCATCATCACCTACCGACTGTCGACTGCCGGACTGGCCATCGAGCAGCAGTTGGAGGCCTGGTGGAACGGGCTGACACTCGACCAGCGCCTGCGCGCCGCCCTGCTCGAATAAGCATCGGCATCAGGGTGAGCTTACGCGCCCCTTGGCCGCCAGCAGCCGCTGCTTCAACCAGCCATAACCGCTGACCAGAACGACGCCGGAGAGGACCAGCGCCGTACCGGCGACGAAACCTGATTCCAGCGGTTCATTGAGCAGCCAGACACCGAAAACCATGCCGAACAGCGGCGTCAGGAAAGAAAACACGCCAAGGCGAGAAGCCAGGTAGTACTTGAGCAGCCAGAACCAGACCAGATAGCTGGCGAAGGAAACGACCAGCGACTGGAAGATCAGGCTGCCCCAGGCCAGTGGCGTCGGCTTGAAACTGGTCTGGCCGAGAGCGACGGCGGCCAGCATGAGTAGCACGAAACCCCCGGCCAGTTGATAGAGCAAGGTCTGGGTCGCCGGTGCGCGGGACAGCGAGGACAGGCGAACGACGACCGTCGTCGCCCCCCAGGCGGCCCCGGCGAGCAGCGCCAGCACGTCACCCCAAAGGATGTCCAGGGCCTCGCCGCCCGGCGCCGGCTGGTCGCGCCCGAAAAAAGCCACGGCAATGCCGGCGAAAGCCATTGCGATGCCCAGCCATTGGATCGGCGACAGACGTTCGGCGGGAAGTTTCCAATGCAGGCCGAGGGCAACGAAGATCGGCGCGGTGTACAGCAGCACGACCATGTGCGAGGCCGAGGTAAAGCGCAGACCTTCGCCGACCAGCAGGAATTCGAGGCCGAACAGGCCGCCGACCAGCAAGCCCGGCCGCCAGGTGCCATCGGTCAGGTTGAAGCGCTCGCGCCGCCAGAGCATCACCGAGCCGACCAGTAGCGCAGCTACACCGGAGCGCAGGGCAATCTGCAGCAAGGGGGTGATGTCCGGCGCAGCAGCCTTGAGGACCACCTGTTGCAGCCCCCAGATCAGGCAGAGGATGGTCATGATGCCGGTTGCCCGTCCATCGAGCGCGCTGCGCGGGTCCATCAGTTCTCCATCGGGCATTTGAGCGGGTTACGGATTATGCCCGCTCGGCTACGAAACGAGCACAGACGAGCGCATGTTTGCATTTAAAATCCGCCGATGATTTCCACCCCCGTATGGTTCCTGCTCGTCGGCGGCCTGCTGTTGTTCATGGCGCTGACCACCTCCCGCCTCAAGGCGCTGCCGATCACTTCGGCCATCATCTACCTGGCGGTCGGCCTGATCCTCGGGCCGACCGTGCTAAAGGTCTTCCATTTCAACCCGCTGAAAGAGTCAGCACTGCTTGAGGTGCTCACTGAGGTGGCGGTGCTGATCTCGCTGTTCGCGGCCGGGGTCAAGATGCCGGCGCCGATCAGTTGGCAGCGCTGGCGAACACCGGTGCTGCTGGCCACGGTATCGATGGCGGTAACGGTGGCGATGGTCGCCGGTTTTGCCTATTACTTTCTCGCTCTGCCGCTCGGCGCCTGCGTCATCCTCGGCGCCATCCTGGCGCCGACCGATCCGGTGCTGGCCACCGACGTGCAGATACGCCACCCCGGCGACCAGGACCAACTGCGCTTCACGCTGACCTGCGAGGCCGGCATGAATGACGGCAGCGCCTTTCCTTTCATCATGCTCGGCATGGGGCTGCTGGGCCTGCACGACCTCGGCGAATCGGGCTGGCGCTGGCTGGCGCTTGACGTGGTCTGGGCGACAGTTGCCGGCATCGCCGTCGGCATTGCCGGCGGCAATCTGTTAGCCAGGCTGGTCTGGAAGGTTCGCGGCGCCAGTCAGCAGCGCGAACTACTCGACGACTTCCTCGGTCTCGGCCTGATCGGCACGGTCTACGGCATTTCCGTGCTGATCGATGCCTGGGGCTTCCTGACCGTCTTCTTTGCTGGCGTCGCCCTGCATCAGACTGAGCTGAAACTGGCCGCATTGGCCGCCGGGCCGCTGGAAGATCCGGCGAAACCGGCCGCCGAGGCGGAGACAGCGGTAGCACCACCGCTGGTCAGCGAAGGTTCGCTGGTCTTCAAGGAACATCTGGAACGCCTGTCGGAAGTCGTCCTCATCCTGTTCGTTGGCGGCATGCTGTTCATCGATTCATGGAGCTGGCCGGCCGTCTTCCTGGCCCTCTTCCTGTTTGCCGTTGCCCGGCCGCTCAGCGTCCTGCTCGGCATGACCGGCAGCGGCGCCTCCTGGCGCATGCGCGGACTGACCGGCTGGTTCGGCGTGCGCGGCATCGGCTCGCTGTATTACCTGATGTACGTGATCCAGCACGGCCTGCCCGAGCATCTGGCGCTGCAGTTGATCCAGGTGACGTTGGTGGTCATCACTCTCTCGGTGCTTATGCACGGTGCCAGCGTCAAACCGCTGATGAGCATCTTCTGGCGGCGCCCGCGGACAAAATAGGGCGCCGGGAAATCAGCCGGTGGACTTCCTCGCCGTGTAAGGCAGGAGGGCGGTGGCGGCTTCAATGCGCTGACTCAGGCTGACCGACGGATCGTTGATGACGGCGAGCAGGAAGCTTTGCGCATCGCTGAAGGTGCCGGACAGCGCCCCTGATGCTGCCGCGCCCGGCAAACTGGGCGCTGCCGCGGCGGCGAGAAGATGCTGCGCTCGCTGCAGGGCGGCCGGCGAGATGCTGCGCAGGCCGGCCAGCATCTCTGCCTGACGATCGAGATTGGGCGCCATGTCGAGGCCGGACTCATCGACGAACATGCTGCCCATGCCCGGATCGATGAAGGCCGACCACTTGCCATTGGCCGCATGTAGGGCCGGAACCAGGCCCACCAGCCCGGTATCTGAACCCGCTCCAGGCACTGTGGCGATCGCCGCCGGCGGCAGGTCGGCCAGGTATCTGGCACAAAGGGCAACGAGAAACGCACGGGCGACCGGCACCGGGGTCGCCTCGGCCAGCGACAGCCATAACAGGTAGCCATCGTCGGCGCTGGCGGCGATGGCCGGTGCCGGCAGCTCAAGGTCTTCCTGCAAGGACTGGTACAGCTCGGCCACCCGCGGCCAGTCGCCACGGCGGGTAAAACGCAGGACCATGCCACGGACGCTGCCATCGCCACTGGCCAGCGCCAGTTGCACCGGCGCCTCGCCGGCCAGACCCTGCGCCAGTGCGGCCGCGCTCAGTTCCAGGATCGGCAGGGCATTGCCTTCGCCGACCCGTCCGCACCAGGGGGCTGGAAAATAAAGACGCTGCAGTTCGTCGAGCAAGCGGGTCATGATCAGATTCCTCAGGGATTCAGGGCCAATGGGCGGCAACGCTCGCACAGCTCCCAGGGCGGACACTCGCAGGCGGGCACCTGTGCCACATAGTCCGCACCGACGACGACTTTGCCGACCGACTGTCGGGCGGGGGCAGCCACGGCCGGCGCCGAGCCCTCACCTGACGCATGCGCCGTGGGCGTCCAGCGGGCGAAGGCGGCGATCTTCTCGTTACTGTCCACGTACCAGAGCTTGCGGGCGGCATCCCAGCGGGCGCCGAGCTTCTTGGCTTCGTCCTTTTCGGCGAAAGGCACCTTCAGGTTCATTCTCATGCTGTGGTCCGGACGGGTTCAGTGGCTGCGAGGCTGGCCATTATAAGGATGCGCCGCCGGTCAGCCGGGAACGGCCAGGCCGAATTTCTGCAAAGCGGCATGGATGCCGGCGGCCATTTCCTGGTACCCCTGGGCATTCGGATGAATCTGGTCGGCGCACAACTCGGAGCGGCCGAGGATGTCGGAGAAAACATCCTCGATCACCGGCACCTGTTCTTCATCGCCGAGCTCCCGGTAGATCGGCGAATCGGCTGGGCGGCGGGCGACGACGCCAAGTAGGGAGAATTCCGGGACGGCGACCAGCACGGCCTGCGCTCCAGCCTGGCGGACCATTCCGAGCATTTGCCGCAGATCCTCCTTGACCGCTTTTCCCGAACGCCGGCGGAGAAAGTCGTTGCCGCCGAGTTCAATGATGACGAGCGCCGGCCGGTGCTCGTCGAGGGCAGCCGGCAGCCGGCTCTTCGCTACTTCGGCGGTATCGCCGGGAATGCCGGCATTGGCAATCTGCCAGCCGGTGCGTTGGGCGAGCAGCGTCGGCCAGTCCTCGCCGCGACCAGCGCCGGTGCCATAGGTGACGCTGTCGCCGAAAGCGAGCACGCGACCTCCCGGCGCCATCAGCGTCAGTCGCTGCTCCTTGCCGCAGGCGGCGAGCAGCGCAGCGGCGCCAATGAGTTGAACAAGATGACGACGTTTCATCGATTGCTTCCTCCGGCGGTCTTCGCCTTGGGCATGTAGTACAGGCACTGTTCGCCGGAGGCCGAGATCACCTCCAGGCAGGGCTGGGCACGGCTCTTGAAGCCGAGCGCCCGGCAGCCGTAACGAAATACCGGATCGTGCGTGATGTAGTAGTGCTGGCAATGACGGCAGGTGGGCCGACCGTCATCGAGCGGATGGCGAGGGTCTTGCGGCATGAGTCGCGGGCGGGGCTGATGATGCGCGCAGTTTAACCGTAGCCGTGGTGAAGATCGGGAATGCACCGAAAGACAGCCTGCTCGCCCGAAAGCGCACCGTAACAGTGCGCAGTCTCGCCCAGTTCATGCCCTTTTTCAGGGCATGGAACCTGCTTTGTTGCAGAGATGAGTTCCAACGCCCCTGCCCAACGCATCATCAAGATCCGCCGCGACTACAACACCTGGGTCGCCGACGAGACCCTGGAAGATTACGCCCTGCGCTTCACGCCGCACAGCTTTCGCAAATGGTCGGAGTTGCGTGTGGCCAACACGGCCTTCGGTGCCGCCTCGTTTCTTGTGCTCGAAGCGGTCGGCGCGACCATGCTGGTCAACGCCGGTTTCATCAACGCCTTCTGGGCGATCCTGGCAACCGGCCTGATCATTTTCCTGATCGGCCTGCCAATCAGCCATACCGCGGCCAAGCACGGGCTGGACATGGACCTGCTGACGCGCGGCGCCGGCTTCGGCTACATCGGCTCGACCATCACCTCGCTGATTTACGCCTCATTCACCTTCATCTTCTTCGCCCTCGAAGCGGCGATCATGGCCTATGCGCTCGAGCTAGCTTTCGGCCTGCCACCAGCCTGGGGCTATCTGGTCTGCGCCGTCGTGGTGATTCCGATGGTTACTCACGGGGTCACGGCCATCAGCCGTTTCCAGGCGTGGACGCAGCCGCTGTGGATTTTCCTGCTGGTGTTGCCCTACGTCTTCGTTTTACTGGAGGAGCCCGACGCCTTTGCCGGCCTGCTCGCCTATGCCGGCGAGAACGGCGATGGCGGCAGTTTCAATCCACATCTTTTCGGCGCCGCCCTGACCGTCGGCATCGCCATGGTCACCCAGATGGGCGAGCAGGTCGATTACCTCCGTTTCATGCCGGAGAAGACGGCCGCCAACCGCAAGCGCTGGTGGTTCGGCGTCATCGTCGGCGGGCCGGGCTGGGTGGTGCCCGGCATCCTGAAGATGCTCGGCGGCGCCCTGCTCGCCTGGCTGGTGCTGCGCAACGGCTTTGCCCCGGACAAGGCGGTGGACCCCAATCAAATGTATTTGATCGGCTTCTCGCACGTCTTCGATAACACCACGATTGCCATCGCTGTCACCGCCATTTTCGTCATCGTCTCGCAGCTGAAGATCAACGTCACCAACGCCTACGCCGGTTCGCTCGCCTGGTCGAACTTCTTCGCCCGGCTGACGCACAGCCATCCGGGGCGCGTCGTCTGGGTGGTGTTCAACACGGCGATTGCGCTGCTGCTGATGGAACTCAACGTCTTCCAGGCGCTCGGTCAGGTGCTCGGCCTCTATTCGAACATCGCCATTTCGTGGATGGCGGCGGTGGTTGCCGATCTGGTCATCAACAAGCCGCTCGGCCTGTCGCCCAAGGGCATGGAGTTCAAGCGCAGCCATCTCTACGACATCAACCCGGTCGGCGTCGGCGCCATGGGGGTGGCCTCGCTGCTTTCCGTCGCCACCTTCAGCGGGCTGCTGGGCAGCACCCTGCAACCCTATGCGCCTTTCGTCGCCATGGCCGCCGCTTTCGTCATCTCGCCGCTGATCGCCTGGTGGACCGGCGGCCGTTACTACCTCGCCCGGGCAGCCGATCTTCCCGCCGCCGCCAGCCATGTCTGCGCCATTTGCGAACGCGAGTATGAAGGTGAGGACATGGCCCACTGCCCGGCCTATCAGGGGCCGATCTGCTCGCTGTGCTGCTCGCTCGATGCCCGCTGCCACGATCTGTGCAAGCCGCAGGCCAGCCTTGCCGCGCAATGGCACGCCCTGCTCGCCCGCCTGCTGCCGAAGGCCGCCCTGCCCTATCTGGAAACCGGGCTCGGCCACTACCTGCTGCTGATGCTCGGCATCGTGCCCATCCTGGCGCTGGTGCTGGGCGTGCTGTACACGCACGAAGTTCTGATGCTGGGTGTCGAGCGACCGGAAATGGTGGCGACGCTGCAGGAAACTTTCGTCAAGACCTTCGCCGCGCTGCTGCTGCTTTCCGGCGTCGGCGCCTGGTGGATGGTGCTGACCCAGGAAAGCCGGCGCGTCGCCCAGGAGGAATCGAACCGGCAGACGCAGTTGCTGCTGCAGGAAATCGCATCGCACCAGCGCACCGACGAGGCGCTGCAGAAGGCCAAGCAAGTGGCCGACGCCGCCAACCAGGCGAAGAGCCGCTACATCACGGCAATCAGCCACGAACTGCGGACGCCGCTGAACAGCATCCTCGGCTACGCCCAGATTCTCGACGCCGACCCCGACGTGCCGCCCCAGCGCAAGCAGGCGGTCAGCATCATCCGCAAGTCAGGCGACCATCTGTTGTCAGTGATTGAAGGTACGCTCGACATCGCCCGCATCGAAGGCGGCAAGCTGACGCTCGACGTACGGGCGATGGACTTCCCCGACTTCATGCAGCAGATCGTCGGCATGTTCGAACTGCAGGCGCGCAACAAGGGGCTGAGTTTCAACTATCGGCCAGCCGGCGAACTGCCAGCGGTGGTGCGCGCCGACGAGAAGCGGCTGCGCCAGATCCTGATCAACATCCTCGGCAACGCGGTCAAGTTCACCGTCCGAGGCGGCGTCGAGTTCACGGTCGAATGCCGGCGCGAGATGGCCGTCTTCGAAATCCGCGACTCCGGCCCCGGCATCCCGGCCGAGGACATGGAACGCATCTTCGAACCCTTCGTCCGCGGCAGCACGGTGCAGGCCGGCGGCAGCGGCGTCGGCCTGACCATCGCCCGCATGCTGACCGACCTGATGGGCGGCGAGATGCAGGTGTCGAGCACGCCCGGTGCCGGCACCCTGTTCCGCATCCGGCTGTTCCTGCCGCAAGTGCATTCGGCGCAGGCGGCGCGCGAACTGCCGAAACTCAACCGCATCGGCTACGTCGGCGTGCGCAAGCGCATCCTCGTCGTCGACAACGAAAAGGTCGACCGCGACATGCTGCAGAGCGTGCTCGAACCGCTCGGCTTCGTCGTCGACCAGGCGGCCAGCGGCTACGAGGCGCTGCAGGCGATTCCCCGGTGCAAGCCGCACCTCGTTTTCATGGACCTCGGCATGCCCGGCATCGACGGCTGGGAAACCATCCGCCGCATCCGCCAGCAGCAGCTGACCGACGCCCATATCGCCATCCTCTCCGCCAACGCCTTCGACAAGGGGCTGGACAACGATGTCGGCATCGGCCCCGAGGATTTCATCGTCAAGCCGCTGAAGGTCAATGAACTGCTCGACTGGCTGGGTCGCAAACTCGGCCTCGAATGGGTCACCGCCGACACGCCGCCGCCCGCCCCGGCGCCGGCCGAACCGCTGCCGCTGGTAGCGCCGGCCGCCGAATACGTCAGCGCGCTGGAAGAAGCGATCAACCTCGGCTACCTGCGCGGCATCCTCAACAAACTGGCGGAGATTGAGAAGCTCGATGCCCGCCACGGCGAATTCGTCCGCGTGCTGCGCGAGCTGGCGCGGCAGTTCCAGTTCGAGGCGATGAAGGAAATCCTGCGCATAGCCCAATGACCCGCTGTTCACAGATCATCGGGAACCGGCATTGATCACTTACTCGCTGGCGCTTTGCCAGAGGCGTCGGGCATCCAGCATCAGGCGATAGCGTTTCTCCAAAGCATCCAGTTGGCTGTGACGCGCCGCCAACTGCGCCTCATTGGCAATGCGCATTGAGGTCAGCCAATCACCCAGGCTGCCTTCGCCCAGCTGATAAGCGCGGCCTGACATGGTTGCCGCCTCCTGCAGACGCTCGGCTGCCGTGCGGCTGGCCAACCAGGTGGCGTAGGCGGCGCGTGCCGATTGCACGGCGGTCGCCGCCTCCAGGGCAACTCTTCGCGCGATGGCGTCTTCACGATAGCGAGCGCTATCGGCCAGTGCCGCCGCGCCGGTCTCCGCCGCCCGGCGTCCGCCACCGGCCAGCGGAATGCTGATGTAGGCACCGACGACCTGCTCTTCACCGCCCCGTTCGCGGGAAAAGGCGATGCCGACGCTGGGATCGGGCAAGCGATCCTGACGCTGGCGCCGGGCCGCCAGCATGGCCAGGCCAGTCTGCTGACGGGCCATGGCCAACTCGTAACTGTGCTCGGCTACGGCCGCTTGCCACTCCACCGCATCGCCGATCTCTGCCGGCGGCTCGCCCAGACTGACCGGCTGGGTGACGGGCAGGCCGGGATAACGCCGCAGCAGCACCTCGCGGGCCGATTGCTGACGCGCGACGGCCTGCAACGCTTCGGCATTGGCCAGGGCCAATGCGCCTTCCGTCTGAATGCTTTCCAGCCGCGACGCATCACCCAGTTCCTGACGACGTTTGACCGCCCGTTGTTGGCGCTCCAGCAAATCGACCTGGGCGGCCCACTGATTGGCAGCCGCATTTTCCTTGAGCCAGGCAAACCAGGACTGCAACAGATCCCGCTTGCTCTCGTGGATCACCTGGGCGAGAGCCGTTTCCGCCCGCAGCACGCCGGCGGTGCCGATTTCGGCATCGGTGGTGGCCTTGCCGGGCAGACGCAACGGGCGCTCCAGGGCAACGTTCCATTCGCTGAACTGCTCTCTTTCGCCGATCGCCGGACTGCTTTTCCGTTGCTGGCCACCCAGACGCATGTTCCATTCGTAGCTACCGGCTTCCAGCCGTTCCCGATTGGCCGTCTCGTAGCGAATTTCGCTGCTGGCGGCCTGCGCATCGGGATGCGCCCGTAGCGTTTCGCGGACGACTTCGTCCGGCGGTAGCCCCGGCAAAGCCCCAGCTACTGCGACATTGGTCCACAGGAACAGGGACATCCATGACAAGCGTTTCATAGGCGCCCCATTTCAATCACCGGCACCAGCCAGAAATAGAGATTGGCGCGCGGCAGTTCCGCCTTGATCAGGGCAATGACGGCCCGCATGTCGGTTTCGCTGCCAGCGGAGCGGATCACCGTGCGCGGCACATGGCCGGCAACCAGTTCGCCTGCCTCGACCAGCTCCACGGACGCGCCGTGCCCCTCGGCCTGGGTAGCGGTAAAGCCCTTGACCAGATCGGGGCGCGACAGCAGCAAGTCCTCGATTTCCTGGGCCAATTCATTGGGCATGACCAGGGTCATCAATACGTTACTCATGCAATTCCCTCATTCAACGAGTTGTGCGGCGCGACTCCGAAGCGGCGGAAGAAGATGGGCAGCAGCACCAGCGTCAGGGCGGTCGAGGTCAGCAGGCCGCCGATGACGACGATGGCCAACGGCCGTTGCACCTCCGATCCCGGACCGGTGGCGAACAGCATCGGCACCAGGCCGAAGGTGGCAATCGAAGCGGTCATCATCACCGGGCGCAGCCGACGTTTGGCCCCCTCGATCACCACCTCGGCAATCGGCAATCCGCGCAGCAACAGCTGATTGAAATAGGTAACCATGACGACACCATTGAGCACGGCAATCCCGAGCAGCGCGATGAAACCCACCGAGGCCGGCACCGACAGGTATTCGCCGGTCAGCAGCAGGGCGAAGATGCCGCCGATCATGGCAAACGGTATGTTCGACAGGACGAGAAGCGCCTGGCGCACCGAGCCGAAGGTGGAAAACAGCAGGAAGAAAATCAGCGCCAGGGCCACCGGCACCACGACCATCAGGCGCGCCGCCGCCCGTTGCTGGTTCTCGAACTGGCCACCCCAGGCCAGGCGATAGCCGGGCGGCAGGGTGACCTCACTGGCCACGCTGGCCTTGGCCTCGTCGACGAAGCCGACCAGGTCGCGATCCCGGACGTTGGACTGGACGACCACGTAACGCTGGGCATTTTCGCGATCCACCTTGACCGGACCATCGATGCGCTCGATGCGGGCAACGCTGGCCAGCGGAACGCTGCCGCCGTCCGGCAGCGAAATGCGCAGGTCGGCAAAATCGGCTGGCGAGACTTGCAAGCTGTCCGGTCCGCGCAGGACCACCGGGATCCGCCGTCCGGCGTCGATCACCGTGCCGACGTTGCGGCCTTCCAGCAAGGTTTTCAGATCATTCTGGATGCTATCGACGTTGAGTCCGACACGACCGGCGGCCAAGCGGTCGATGACCAATTTGAGGTACTGGACACCGTCATTCTTCAGGGTGAAGGTATCCTCGGCGCCGCGAATCTTGCTGACTGATTTTTCTATTTCAGCCGCCAGACGATTCAGTTGCCCCAGGTCGGGACCGTAGACCTTGATCGCCAGGTCACCGCGAACGCCGGTCAGCATTTCCGATACCCGCATGTCGATCGGCTGGGTGAAGGAATAGCCGATGCCGGGGAAATCGTTCATCACCGTGCGCAACTGATCGGCCAGCCAGGCCGGGTCCGGCTCGCGCCAGGTGGAACGGGGGTTGAGCACCATGAAGGTGTCCGTCTGGTTCAGTCCCATCGGATCGAGACCGAGTTCGTCGGCACCGGCCCGGGCAACGATGGCCTTGACCTCCGGCACCTTGGCCAGGATCGCTTGCTGGACGCGCAGGTCGAGGGCGATGGTTTGCTCCAGACCGATCGACGGGAGCTTTTCCAGCTGCATGATCAGATCGCCCTCGTCCATTGTCGGCATGAAGCTTTTGCCCAGCGCCAGAAAGGCGCCACCAGCAGCCAGCAAGGCGACCAGGGCGGCAATGATGTAGATGCGCGAATGCGTGAACGCGGAATCGAGGACGCGGTCGTAGGCCTTGGCCATATTCCTGACCAGCCAGGGATCGTGATGTATCCCGCGGCGAATCAGATAGGAAGCCAGCACCGGCACCACGGTCAGCGACAGCAACAGCGACGAGGACAGCGCGAAGACAATGGTCAGTGCCACCGGCCCGAACATCTTGCCTTCCAGGCCCTGCAGGGTCAGCAGCGGCAGAAAGACGATGATGATGATGACGATGCCCGAGGCGACCGGCATGGCCACCTCGCGGGCTGCGCGGAAAATCAGGTGCAGGGTCGGCAGCTTCTCGGGGGCCTCGGACAGCTGGCTTTCGACATTCTCGACGACGACCACGGCGGCATCGACCAGCATGCCGATGGCGATGGCCAGGCCGCCCAGACTCATCAGGTTGGCCGAGAGGCCGAAGAGCCGCATCAGGATGAAGGTCGCCAGCGCCGACAAGGGCAGCATCAGGGCGACAACCAGGGCCGACCGCAGGTTGCCGAGAAAGGCGAGGAGCAGGATGACGACCAGCACGATGGCCTCGAGCAAGGCCTTGGACACCGTGCCAACCGCCCGCTGGACCAGCGTTCCCCGGTCATAAAAAGCTTCGATATGGATACCCTCGGGCAAACTGGGGGCGATTTCCGCCAGCCGCTGCTTGACGCCGTCAACCACGGCCTGGGCGTTGGCGCCGCGCAAACCGAGCACCAGGCCCTGCACCGCTTCGCCCTCGCCGTTGCGCGTCACCGCGCCATAGCGGGTCAGCGCGCCGAGGCGAACATCGGCGATGTCGCCGATGCGGACAATCTGCCCACCCGAGGTTTTCACGACGATGGCCCGCACGTCATCGAGCGTGACGATGGCCCCTTCGGCCCGGACCAGCAGCGATTCCTCGCCATCGGTCAGACGGCCGGCACCATCGTTACGGTTATTCGCCACCAGCACCGCTTCAACATCCGCCAGGGCGAGGCCGCGCGCTGCCAGCAACTGCGGATTGGGCACCACCTCGTAGGTCTGTACCTTGCCGCCCAAACTATTGACTTCGGCGACGCCGGGCAATGTTCGCAATTGCGGGCGAATCACCCAGTCGAGCAAGGCCCGTTTTTCGTCCAGCGGCAGATCGCCCTCGATGGTGAACATGAACATCTCGCCGAGCGGCGTGGTGATCGGCGCCATGCCGCCGGTCGCGCCGGGCGGCAGATTGCCCATGGCGGCGGCCAGGCGTTCGCCGACTTGCTGGCGCGCCCAGTAGATATCGGTTCCATCCTCGAAATCCAGCGTGATGTCGGTCAGCGCGTATTTCGATGTCGAGCGCAGCAAGCGTTGCCGAGGGATGCCGAGCAACTCCTGCTCGACCGGCACGGCCAGGCGGGACTCAACCTCCTCGGGCGTCATGCCCGGCGCTTTCAGAATGATCTTGACCTGGGTCGTCGACACATCGGGGAAGGCATCGATCGACAGCCCGCGAAAAGCCACGATCCCGGCGCCGACGAGTACCGCCGTCAACACCAGGATGAGCAGGCGCTGGGTCAGCGAAAAACGGATCAGTGCACTCAGCATTACTGGCCCCCACTCTCGCCCAGCATGGCTTTCAGTCCGGAGGCGCCCTTGATGACGACCGTTTCTCCCGGCCGAACGCCATCAACCCGGACCATATTGCCGCCCTGGCCGACGATGCTGACGGTACGGGCGGCGAAAGCCCCCGGGGCTGAACCGGCGACGAATACCAGCGCGGCACCGGCATGGCGGACGACGGCTGAAGACGGCAACTGGACGCCCTGCCCGGCCTGACTGTCGAGCTCAACTTCGAGCAACTGGCCCGGTATCAGCTGTTCGGCGCCAGCGTGGATCTCCCCGCGCACCAGAACACTCTGGCTGAGCGGATCGACGGAGCGACCGATAGCCACCAATTTGCCTGGCAATGCCGGATTGACCACTTTCAGCGACATGCCCTTGCGCAAAGTCGCGGCGACAGACATTGGCACCTGAATTTCCAGCCACAGCGGTGACAGGCTGGCCAGCCGGTAGATCGGCATGGCCGCCTCGACGCGCTGGCCGAGTTGCGCGCTCTGCTCGAGCACGACGCCATCGATTGTAGCCACCAGCGCCAGAGAGTCGCCGAGCTTGCCGGGCGTGCCGCCGGCAAGCTGCAAGCCCCGGCTGCGCTCGGCCTGTTGGGCGAACGCCTGGCTCGCTGCCGCCCGCGTGCCCTGCAGGCGGGATTCGGCGATCAGGCCTTCGGCGAACAGTTGTTCGTCACGCTGCAGATTCTGCCGCCACAAGGTCGCTTGCGCCCCCGACTGCAGGACATCGCGCTGCAACTCGAGCGCCTGCGGACTCTTCAGGCGGGCCAGTACCTGGCCACGGCGTACCTGCTCTCCGGGCACGACGGCCAGCATATCGACCAGCCCAGCGACCGGCGCGGCCAGGATGCGGATCTGCGCAGGCGGCACTTCGACACGCGCCGGCAGGCGGGAATTCGCGGTCGCAGCACTTCCCGCAACCTGGGTTTCGATTCCCAATGCCTGGCGCTGACTCTCCGAAACATCCAGGTTGGTGGCGGCGCTGACCAGGCCGCAAGCCAGCAGATACAAGGCGATCGCCAGGGGAAAAGGTTTGTTCATGCAAAGACTCGACTAAGTGAAAGGAGGCTGTCCGCAGCAAGCGCGCGGCAAAGGGTCGGCAATTTAGCCGTACACAGATGAACTGAATCTGAATGGAAAAGCCCGTCGCGGGCGCGATAGCGCCCATTCACCAGTCTGAAGGCCTTCCTCGGATTCCTGGCCGCCCCCAAGATCGAACGGTTCGCTGGAAAAGCTTAGAAACCGTGCCGTGATCGACGCTGGCAATTAGAATGGCGCGGCGACACCACGGAGACGCAAGCGCATGGCGAAAACGAAATCCATCGAAGTCGGTCTGGCGATCAAGACCACAGCCGAACTGATCAACGGCCTCGACGCCCTGCGCGCCGCCTGGAAACTCGATCCGGCAAGCGTACCGAAGGGCTTGTCCTGTTCCGAGAGCAAGGACGGCCAGTTCATTCTGGTCGCCGCCGAGTCGGCCTTCGTCACGCTCCCTGGCGCCTGCGTCATAAAAGGTATCGGCGCCGTCGAACTGCGCTCTGAGGAGCCGGTTTTCGAGCCCGGCGCCAACTCGAAATCGTTGCTGCTGAAAGATACAGCGGACGGCTGGCAGTTTTCCGTCAAGTACGTGCCGCCCATCGTGCGCGAGCGCAACGCCAAGAAAATCTAGCCCGCCCGCGGCAGTCAGCAACAAATCCCCCATGAACCAAGTTGACCGCGCCATCTCCGACATCGTCCTGATCGTGGACGACATCCCGGAAAATCTGTCGCTGCTGCACGATGCGCTGGACGAAACCGGCTACACCGTACTCGTCGCGACCAATGGCGAATCGGCGCTGCAACGCGCCCGCCAGAGCCTGCCCGACGTCATCCTGCTCGACGCGCTGATGCCCGGCATGGACGGCTTCGAAGTCGCCCGCCGGCTGAAGGCCGATTTCAGCACGCAGCACATTCCCATCGTCTTCATGACCGGCCTCACCGAGACCGAGCACGTCGTCGCCGCCTTCCAGGCCGGCGGCGCCGACTACGTGACCAAGCCAATCCGCCCGGCCGAAGTCCTGGCACGCATCGCCGCCCACATGCAGAACGCCCGCCAGATGAAACAGGCGCGCAGCGCGCTCGATGCCTTCGGCCAGGCCACCGTCGCCGTCCGTGCCGTCGACGGCAAGATCGTCTGGCAAACGCCGCTCGCCCGCAAGCTGCTCAACGACTACTTCGCCAACCCGGAACACGTCGCCCCTGAGGAACTGCTCGCCTGGATCGCCGCCGCCAACGCCGCCCGCAAGGAGCAGCGCGAACCGACGGCGCTGCTCGTCGCCGAAGGCCAGCGCCGCCTGCTCGCCTCTTTCCACGACCAGACCGGCGACGACGAATGGCTGGTCGTCCTGCGCGAGGAAAACGACGCCTCAGCCGTCGAATCCCTGATCGCCGCCTTCCGCCTGACCCAGCGCGAAGCCGAAGTGCTCTACTGGGTGGTCCAGGGCAAGACCAGCAAGGACATCGGCGACATTCTCGGCAGCAGCCCACGCACGGTGAACAAGCATCTGGAGCATGTTTACGAAAAGCTCGGGGTCGAAACCCGCACAGCAGCGGCCAATCTGGCGATGGGGAAAATGCGGGGGAGTTGATCGGCGAATTGCTCAGAACTGAAAGGCTTGAACGTGCCCAAAGCTGCCTGATGACAAACAAAAGTACCTGGGCCGTTTATTGATCAGGGAGCAGCCGTTCAGGAGGCAATTTTGATGATGCTTGCTTAATCAAAGCCGAGCATCAGTGAGTCACTACTCACCGAGCGAACGTTCTTGATTGCCTTCAACTTGTAACCCCGCACCTAATTCTCTGCACTTTATCAGGGACACATATTTGGGTTTTTCTTCAGCAACTTGGCGAACTCTTCGGCCGGCAAGGCGCGGTTGAAGTAATAGCCCTGGCCTTCGGTGCATTGATGGGATTGAAGGAAGGCCAGTTGTTGCGCCGTTTCAATGCCTTCGGCGATGACGTGAAGCTTGAGGCTCTTCCCCATGGCAATGATCGCGCTGACGAGCGGACCTTCTTCATTCTCGCCATCAATGTCTCGAACAAACGACTGGTCAATTTTTAGCGTGTCGATCGGGAAACGCCGCAGATAGCTCAGGCTGGAATAACCCGTGCCAAAGTCGTCGATCGCGATCTGCACACCGAGTGCCTTGAGTGCACGCAGGATTTCCGTGCTCGGTGCCGAGTCCTGCATGAGCCCGCTTTCGGTCATTTCAATTTCGAGACGGCTCGGATCAAGGCCGGTTTCGACCAGAATGGCACGGACACCGGCAAGAAACCCACCACCGTGAAATTCGACCGCCGATACATTGACGGCAATGCGTCCGATATCGAGACCGGCTTGCAACCACTCTGCCGTCTGGCGGCAAGCTTCGCCGAGTACCCATTTGCCGAGCGGCAGGATCAGACCACATTTTTCGGCAACTTCGATGAATTCGGTCGGGGAAACAAACGGCCGATCGCCTTGCTGCAGCCTGACCAACGCCTCTGCCCCGGTAATTGCGCCTGACTCGAGATTCACTTTCGGCTGGTAATGCAGAACCAGTCCGCCCTCCTCGAGCGCTTGATGGAGAGCATCCTCGACCGTTCTTCGTGCGATTGCGTGAATATTCATATCCGACGCGAACATTCGGTAGTTGTTGCGCCCAGCTTTTTTGGCGTGATACATCGCCGTGTCGGCATTCTTGACCACGGTCTCGGCATCCAGTCCATCGTCAGGGTAGAGACTTATGCCGATGCTCAGGGTGACATGCAGGCGATGACCCGCAATCAGATGGGGCTCGGCCATCGCTTTGATCAATTTTTCGGCGGCTGCAGCAGCGTCTCCTGCCGCATGGACCTCAGCCAGCAGCACAACAAATTCGTCCCCACCCTGGCGGCTGACCGTATCCGAGTGGCGGGGGAGGCAGGCTTGCAGGCGCTTCGCCGCTGACTGCAAGAGCTGATCGCCGATTGCATGCCCGAGCGAATCGTTGATGTGCTTGAAGTGATCAAGATCGAGATACAACAGAGCAACCCGCTTGCCATGCCGCTCCGCAAGGGCGATTGATTGAGCCAGGCGGTCGGTGAGCAGGGCTCGGTTTGGCAAACCGGTGAGAAAATCATGGTGAGCCATATAAGACATTTGCGCGGTGGCAGTCTCCGCTGCCTCGGCCATTGTCTGGGCTCGAACCGTAGCGATGACCAGGCGCTCGTTCGCTTCCCGCAGGTGGGCCTCGGTAATCGCGCCAAGCTCAGCCTTCGCCCGTGCTGCCTTGTCACTTTGATCAGCTGCTTCCTGACGGAGATCGGCAGCCTCTTGACGCAGATCGGCATTTTCCTGGCGTTGGTCGGCGGTTTCTTGTCGGCGGTCGGCTTTTTCTTCACGCTGGTCGGCAATATGCTCGCCGGCAAGGAGCATGGCCTCACGTTCACCGAAAATCGTTGGCACAGCCTTGTTTGGCGACACTTGGCGTGTCGTCGCTTTCGGGGGCTTCCTGGCTGCGACCTTCCTCGACCGACGAATTGTGGTGCGGATCGGTATTTTTCTCATTTGATCAAGTCCCGAGCTACGGTTTGGGTCGGCCGACCGCCGAGAATTCCCTCGTAATCGTCCACAGGACAGCCGATGACAATCTCGCCGTCGATGATCTCGTACTGCCTGATCTCGTCACAATGGGCACTGCTGCGTACTTTGACCACGGCCATGACGCGCTTCAGGCGACTGTCAATTTCGATGTAGCGCTGAACAATGATGGCGTCAGTGAGAAAGGCCGAGCCGTAAGGAGAGAAGCGCAGATCGGTGTAGCGGTCTTCCAGTTCCGAGGTCATCAGCACGGTCACACCGAGTCCAGCGAGTACTGCAATCATGCGAAACAGCGATTCGCGAAAGTCCTCACGAAAGCTGGGCGCCACCGCCAGCTCGAAGCCGGACAAGGAGTCGATCACCACCCGGGTCGCTTTCATCTCATCAATGAGGTCGACCAGGCGTTGAACAATTTCGTCGATCGACAAATCCAGCGCCCGCGTATTGATCAGCCCTATGCGGCCAGTACGCACCAGTTCATCGATCGTCCGCGTGCGCGACTGGCTCGGCGTTTGTTCGAACGCAACGATGATGCCCGGTTCACCGAGCCGTACGCCCTCGGCCAGGAAGGCCGTGGCAAGAATGGTCTTGCCCGATCCGGAGGGCCCGGCGACCAGCATCGAATAGCCCGTCGGCAAGCCTCCACCCAGCATCTTGTCGAGTTCCGGCACGCCCATGCTCAGTCGCGCTTCGCTGATCCGGGGTTCGGCAGCATCGTGCGGTCGGCTGCTATCGTCGTGAACAATTGCGGCTGGAAACACTTCGATTCCATCCTCGGTAATGCGGAATGTATGCATGCCGGGGCGCGTTTCCTGGCCCCGCATTTTTAGAACTTGCAGCTTGCGCACCATGGAATTGCGCGAGACTGCCTGCTCCAGCGAGAGCAGTCCATCGGCAACGGTGTATACGGGCGGGGGCTCGCTATCGGTTACATATTCGCCGATCAGGAAGGTGGTCGCTTGCCAGCCGGTCAGGTGAACGCCAAGTTGCTGGATGAACTGTTGCAGGTTGAGCATGCCTTGTTCATGGCGTCCTGCCTCAAGCATGACCGAACGGAAGGAATCGACAAAGACCAGGGCCGGCGAGTATTCCTCGACTTCTGCAGTAATACGCGCCAGCACTTGTTGGAAATTGCCGATCGATACCTCATCGCTCAAATTGACGAAGCGTATCGAGGAATTTATCTTGGCCGCGTCAAAGAAGGAGAACTGCTGTTGGTAACGCAGCATCTTCAACGGCGGCTCGCCGAGCACCGTGAAGAACAGCGCAGGCCGCTCCGGTGTCGCCAGCGAAAACATGATCTGGTGCGCAAGGGTTGTCTTGCCGGAGCCCGGAGTTCCGACAATCAGATTGAAGGAAAACTCAGGCAGGCCGCCGCCGAGTATGGCGTCGAGTCCTGGCACCCCGGTAGCGAGTTGGTGGATAGTCACTTTGTTGTTCATGGTGCTCCCTTCTGATCTGATGCCGGCAACGACGGAGCCCAGATTGGGGCTAGCAAATGTTCAGTTAACGATTCGCCGATCAAACTGCTCATCAGTTCGGTAAATGTCACCAGCAAGGCATTGCTGGCCTCAACGGCAAGCGCCGTTTCGCAAGCTGCGAGCCGCATCTGAAGGTTTGCCAGGAGTACGTTGTTGCGAGCCTCATGGGTTGGTTCAGGCAGCGCGGGGAATGTCTTGCCGGCGACGTGGAGCGAACGACGGAGGAGGACGTCAATTCCTTGTCCACCGATAACCGGTGAGAGCCTGGCACTTGCTTCGTGCCAGGTACTGATGGCAGCTTTGGCGACCGCATTTGCATCAGCGTCTCCCCCGGCTCGCTGCGCCAGCGTTCGCCTGATGGTTTCATGGTTCATCCGAGGGACACCTCTTCAAATTCGGAGCAGCGGAGGTAATTGCGTGTTGTCATGGCCTGCACGACAGCGTTTTTGCCATTCTCTTTTAGCGCCCATCATGAATCTGTGCGCTTGCGCACATGGCGGAGAGGTTCGCGTCCGTTCGGAGAACGGCATCACGGTTTTCGATATCCGGTTTCCGATCTGAATTCACAGCCGCAATGGTCTGGAATTCGAAGATCACCGTTGGCTTGAGATGGTTTCGATACTGGTCGTTCGGGCGCCCCGCTTTTTTCCCAGGGCCTATGGCGGCTCCTGGCCGAAAGCTACCTAAAGCGGGCTCTTGACGTCCATTTCGCCAGGACGGCGTGGGGAAAAGAGGCGGTTCGAATTTCCCAGCGAGCGAAGAAAAACTGAAAGAAAAGCGCCTCGTTGAAGAAAAACCCAACTCCGTGAAGATTTTTCTCCCTGGAACGCCAGCAACTTCAACGGGCCTAACGACGCCGCCAAGGCAGCTGTAAACGCGGAATACGACGTCCGCAACAACGACCTGCACGTGCTGATCATTTCTGCCTTGCAGGCCGACGGCGTGGTGTCGAGAAACCGCCGGAAGCAGTACGCATCGAGTGTTCAGTCTGAGGTCTTCGATTTCATCGAGGAACTGGCAAAGGGGGAACTCCGCAACGCCGGGAACTGACCGGTGCCAGCCACGGCAGGCAATTTGCGTATGGTTGGGCAAAGGCGGATACTACTTTCGTAATAGTCTCTGCCCAAGACCCCCGCCTTTTTTCTCATGGCCATCGTGCGCCACCTCAGTCTGCGTTCCCGTATCCACAGCATCGTCCTGATCTTCACCGGCAGCATCCTGCTCGCCGGTGTGGTTGATGTCGTCATGCTGCGCAACGCCTTGCAGCAGGAAAAGGAAGTGGCGATCCGGCAATTGGTGGAAAGCGCCCATGGGGTGATCGCCCATTACGCAAGGCTCGAGGAGAACGGCACGCTAAGCCGGAGCGCCGCCCAGACGGCGGCAATGAGCACGATCAGGGCGATGCGCTATAACAGCGACGACTATTTCTGGATCAACGATGATCAGGTACCGCCGCGCATGCTCATGCACCCGGCCGTACCGGCCCTCGAGGGCCAGCCCTTGCTCGGCGAGCGCTACAACCGGGCGATCGGTGTACGCGCGGGAGCGACGGGTAGCTTCACCAGTACCGATGGCCGGACCAATCTGGGCGAGGCTTTTGCCGCCGCCACCGCGCAACAGGGGCACGGTTACGTGACTTACTTGTGGGAGCGCAACCAGCAGCCTGACGGAGCGGGCGGCCCTGCCCTGCCCAAGCTTTCCTACGTCAAGCGCTTCGATGGCTGGGGCTGGACGGTCGGCTCGGGCATCTACATCGACGACATCGATGCCATCGTCTACCAGCAGGTGACGTGGAACCTGCTGATCCTGCTGGGCATCGGTGGCACTCTCCTGCTGCTCGCCGCGGCCATAGCCCGCGGCATTACCCGGCCGTTGCAGGCGACCATGCAGACCATGCGGAAAATTGCCGCCGACCCGGCCGGACTGTCACAGCGCGTGCCGGTCGACGGGCCAAGTGAGATCGCGGAACTGGCCGGTAATTTCAACGCCATGCTCGATCACGTCCAGGCACGCGACCGGGCCCTGCAGGAGCACGGGGAAAAGCTGGAGCAACAAGTGGCCAGCCGGACAGCCAGTCTACGCGAGGCCAACCAGCGGCTCGATGCCGAACTGAGCGAACGCAAGCGACAGGAAGTGGAGCTGCAGGCGAACCTGGCTCAGGTCCGGCTGCTCAATGGTCAGCTCGCAGAGGCCCACAACCAACTGCTGCAAGCGGAAAAAATGGCCTCCATCGGCCAGCTGGCGGCTGGTGTCGCCCACGAGATCAACAATCCGATCGGCTATGTCAGTTCCAACCTGAGCACCCTGGAGGACTACGTCGCCGATTTGCTGACGGTGCTTGATGCCTATGCCGCCGCTGATCCGCTGCTGAAGGAGCGGCCGGTGATCGGCGAGCACATCGAGCGGATCAAGGCCAAAGCCGATCTGCCCTTCCTGCGCAACGACATTCAGGCCTTGATCGGTGAGTCCAGCGAAGGCATCAAGCGCGTCAAGAAAATCGTCCAGGACTTGAAGGATTTCTCGCGCGTTGACGACCTCGACTGGAGTCTGGCGAATATCGAACACGGACTCGACAGCACGCTCAACCTCGTCTGCAACGAAATCAAGCTCAAGGCCGACATCGTCAAGGACTATGGTGGCATTCCGCCGATCGAATGCCTGGGCTCACAACTCAACCAGGTCTTCATGAACCTGCTGTTGAATGCCGCCCAGGCCATCGACGGGCGCGGCACGATAACCCTGCGTACCCGGGCCGACGCAGACAGCGTCCGCATCGAGGTGGCCGATACCGGCAATGGCATCCCGCCCGAGGTTCGGGCAAGAATTTTCGACCCCTTCTTCACCACCAAGCCAATCGGCAAGGGAACCGGTCTAGGACTGTCGCTGGTCTATGCCATTGTTCGGCGACACGGCGGCAAGATTGAGGTAGACAGCGAGCCGGGTCGCGGTACCTGCTTCCGGATCGAACTGCCGCGCACCCCTAGCACCGCCATCAGGGAAGGTGAATGAAACCGTCGGCGTCGAGCTGGATGAAGGGGTTGTAACAAACCTCCCAGAGGAAGCTGTCAGGGTCGGCGAAATAGCCGCGAAAACCGCCCCAGAACACTTTGCCAGCCGGCTGCTTCAGCGTTGCGCCGGCGACCACCGCCTCGTCGAGCAACGCCTCCACCGCAGCTTCCGAGGCGACATTGTGGGCCAGCGCGAAACCGGGGAAACCGCTGCCAGCGGCCGGCACATTGGCATCTTCGGCCAGATTCGCCCGGGGGAACAGGGCGAAGGCCAGCGAGCCGGCCTGGAAGAAGGCGACGCCGTCCTGGCTGGCCGATGATTCGCGCCAGCCCAGTCGCCGATAGAAATCCCGGCTGCGTTGCAGGTCGGCGACGCCGAGGGTGATGAAGCTGATGCTCTGTTTCATGATCGGGCCTCGCATGGGTTGGCGGCAGTGCCACCGACGAAGCGATTGTAGTCTGTCATTCGGGCAGCATCCGATGGGCCAATCGCCTTCTCGATTAGCCAAGAAAAACCTTTTGAACGATGTGGAAACAACGTAGGATGGCCGCCAGGTAATGAATGGCGCCGAATCAGGTGCCGCGTGCCGCCACCGTGGATCGCGGGACTTCCTGCCAGCCACGGTTTTTTATGCGTCTGACAGGGTGGTGTTGGCATGGGCAAGTCTGAAGAAAATGAATGTGAACTGCTGTCCGTAAACGCGCTAATAGACCGGGACAGCGGCACTGTCCGCCCGCGCGATCCGGCCTCGCCCCGCTATGTGGTCGGCATCGGCGCCTCGGCTGGCGGCCTTGAGGCCCTGACAGCGCTCATTTCGCACCTGCCGGTCAATCTCGGCATCTGCTACGTGGTGATCCAGCATTTGTCGCCGACTTATCGCAGCATGATGGCCCAGTTGCTTGGCCGCGATACCGAAATGGCGGTGCGCGAAGCCGAGGATGGCGGACTGCTCGAAGCCAATACCATTTTCATCGCTCCGGCCAATCACAACCTGACGCTTCAGGGCGATACCTTCACCCTCTCCGAAACACCGCCGCGGGTGGCGCCCAAGCCGTCAGTCAACGTCTTCCTGGCCTCTCTGGCCGAAGCCCGTGGCGACGATGCGATCGGTGTCATCCTCTCCGGCACCGGCAGTGATGGCGCCCAGGCCATCGGCGGCATCAAGGCGGCCGGCGGCTTCACCTTCGCCCAGGAACCAGCCAGCGCCAAGTATTCGGGCATGCCGCAGGCGGCCATCGACACCGGCACCATCGACTGGGTGCTGCCGCCCGAGCAGATCGCTCAGCGCATCGCCGACATCGCCCGTTCGCGCGAGCACCTGGCGCCGCCCGAGAACAATCTCGGCAGCGCCTCGACGCTGAAGAAGCTGCTGCTCAAGGTACGTCAGCACACCAAGGTCGATCTCAACGGCTACAAGGAAAACACCGTCTGGCGGCGGATCGAGCGGCGCATGGCGGCCAACCGCATGGTGACGCTGGAGGAATACCTGGCCCATGTCGACGCCGTGCCGGACGAGCTGGACCTGCTGTACAAGGACGTGCTGATCTCGGTCACCTCCTTCTTCCGCGACGCCGCCGCCTTCGAGGCGCTGGGCAACGTGATCGAGGGCCTGCTCGGCGAGAAGCGCCCGGGCGACGAGTTGCGCATCTGGGTCGCCGGCTGCGCCACCGGCGAGGAAGCCTATTCGATTGCCATGCTGCTGTGCGAACGCGGCGGCGCCGCACTGGCTAATCTGCGCGTGCAGATCTTCGCCACCGATCTCGATCTCAACGCCATGGCGCTGGCACGCAAGGGCGTCTATTCCTCGGCCGCCGTCGGTACCCTTGATCCGGACCTGGTTGCCCGCTATTTCGTGCCGCGCAACGACGCCTACGAGGTCTCCAAGACGCTGCGCGAAATGGTCGTTTTTGCCCGCCAGGACCTGGTGCAGGATCCGCCCTTCCTGCGCCTCGACCTGATCACCTGCCGCAATGTGCTGATCTATTTCCAGTCCGAGTTGCAGGCGCGGATCCTGTCGGTTTTCCACTACGCGCTGCGCGCCGAGGGATTCCTGTTCCTCGGCAAATCCGAGAACGTGTACCAGCAGGACTCGCTGTTCGGACCGGTGCACAAGGATGCCCGAATCTTCCGCCGGGAGAACGTGCTGACCCGCCCCAACCTGTCCGGCGGCGCCTTCATCCTGTCGGCGACCGACCGGGCCGGGGCCGATGTTGAAAAGACCGTCGAGAAAAGTGCCGCGACGCTGTTCCAGGAATCCGCCGCCCGCTTCTACCAGCCGCCCGGCATCCTGATCAGCGGCAATTTCGACATCCTGCACCTGCAGGGTAACGTCGGTGATTTCCTCAATGTTGGCGACGGACGGCCGAGCTTCGACCTGCCGCACCTGATCCGCCAGGAGTTCTCCGCCGATCTGCAGACCCTGTTGCATCAGGCACGGCACAAGAAGGGTTCGGCCTACGGCCGGCCGCGCACGCTGAAGCTGGCCGACGGCAAGCGTTTGGTGCGCATGGTCATCCATGCACTCGAGGCGAGCACGGCCAGCGGCATGTTCCTGGTTGTTTTCGAGCCTGTTGCCAAGAGCCGCAGCGCCGTCGGCGCGTCCATTGGCGAAGCCGGCGCGACGGTGCGCGAACTGGAAGATGAAATCATCGCCATGCGCGAACACCTGCAGGCCGTGATCGAGGAACTGGAAACCTCGAACGAGGAAATGCAGGCCCTGAACGAGGAAGTCCAGGCGGCCAACGAGGAATTACAGTCGTCGAACGAGGAACTGGAAGCCTCCAACGAGGAATTGCAGGCAACAAATGAAGAGCTGACCACGGTCAACGAGGAACTGCAGATCAAGAGCGCGCAGTTGCTGGAATTCAACTACGACCTGGAAAGCATCCAGAGCTGCATCGGCTTCCCGCTCATCTCGGTCAATCGCGGCCTCGAGATCGAACGTTTCAACCAGCTCGCCGCCGGCCTCTTCTCGCTGGGCGCGCCAGCCGTCGGCATGGCCCTGAACCGGATCAAGCTGCCGCACGGCATGCCGGATTTCAGCCATCTTGTGCACCAGGTGATCGTCGACGGGCAACCGGTTGAACAGGCGCTCAGCTCGATCAGCCGGCACTATGCGCTGCACATTGCGCCGAACGTCTCGCCGCGCGGCATCCGCGGCGCCATCATCCTGCTGATCGACGACACCGAGCTGCATACCTCGGAACAGATCCTGCGCACCAACCAGCAAAAGCTGACGGCGATCATGAACGCCTCGCCGACGTTGTCCAGCCTGAAGGACATGGCCGGTCGCTACGTCTTCGTCAATGAAAAGTTCGAGGGGCACTTCGGCGTACGCTCCGCCGACATCCTTGGCCGCACCGACCGCCAGGTCTTCGGCGGCCGTATCGGCGACGAGTTCCGCCAGCGCGATCTGGAGGTGTTGCGCAGCAACGCGGCGCTGGAAATTGAGGAGCGGGCTCCGACCGCTCACGGCGAGCGCGTTCTGCATTCGGTGCGCTTTCCGCTGCTTGGCGATGACGGCGTGGTCTATGCCGTGTGCACCCAATCCACCGACGTCACCGAACGCAAGCACGCCGAGGACCAGTTGCGCCTCGCCGCCCGCGTCTTCGACCACTCCGGCGAAGGCATCGTGGTCACTGACGCCAGTGTCCGGATTCTCACGGTCAACGATGCCTTCAAGCGGGTCACCGGCTACAGCGAGCGCGAGGCCATCGGTCAGACCCCGGCCATGCTCAGTTCGGGCAAGCACAGCACCGAATTCTTCGAGGAAATGTGGAAATCGATCGCCAGCAACGGCTGGTGGCAGGGCGAAGTGTGGAACCGACGCAAGAATGGCGACCTCTACCCCGAGTGGCTGACCATCAACTGCGTCAAGGATGCCGAGGGCAGCATCGTCAACTATGTCGGCATCTTCAGCGACATCAGCGTCGTCAAGCAATCGCAGAAACGCATCGAGTACCTGGCCACGCATGACGAACTGACCGGCCTGCCCAACCGCATGCTGTTCAACGACCGCTTGAAGATGGCGATCAGCAAGAGCGAGCGCAACCAGACACGGCTCGCCGTGCTGTTTGTCGACATCGATAATTTCAAGCTGATCAATGACACCATGGGGCACGACGTCGGCGACATCCTGATCAAGCAGGTCGCTGAATCGCTGAAGGTCTGCATCCGTGCTGGCGACACCGTTTCGCGCTTCGGCGGTGACGAGTTCACCATCATCTGCGAGACCGAGGGCGCCAGCGAAGTCGTCATTGCCGCCCAGCGCATCGTCGACACCCTGTCGCAGCCGCATCTGCTCGACGGCAAGCAGGTGTTCACCACGGCCAGTATCGGTATCAGCCTCTATCCGGAGGACGGCATCGACTGCCAGACCCTGCTGAAGAACGCCGACATCGCGATGTATCGGGCCAAGGAACGCGGCAAGAACAATTTCCAGTTCTTCACCGGCGAACTGCGAATCCTCTCGCACGACCGCATGTACCTGATCAACGACCTGCGCCAGGCGCTGGCCGGCGACGCCTTCCATCTGGTGTACCAGCCGCAGCTCGACATGCAGACCGGCGACCTGACCGGGCTCGAGGCGCTGCTGCGCTGGGACCATGCCGAACGCGGCCTGGTACCGCCGGACAAGTTCATCCCGCTGGCCGAGGAAATCGGCCTGATCGGCGCCATCGGCGAATGGGTGCTGCATGCCGTCTGCGCCCAGATCGTCGCCTGGCGCAAGGCCGGCCTGCAGCCGCCGAAAGTGGCGATCAACCTGTCGCCGAAGCAGTTCCGCAAGGCGCATGTGCCGAGCCTGATCGCCCAGACCCTGGCCAAACACGGCATCGAGCCGCGCTGCCTGACCGTCGAACTGACCGAGCACGCGCTGATGGACGACACCGACTACACCTTGCAGATGCTCAGCGAATTGAAGCAGCTCGGGGTGCATCTGGCGGTGGACGATTTCGGCACCGGCTATTCGTCGCTGAGCTACCTGAAGCGCTACCCGATCAATGAAATCAAGATCGACCGCAGCTTTGTCGATGGCATTGCCGACGATGCCAACGATCGGGCAATCGCCCGCACCATCATCGCCATGGCCGATGTGATGGGCATGGAGGTGATGGCCGAAGGGGTCGAAACCGAAGAACAGCGGCAGGCCCTGCTGGCCAACGGCTGTCGCTACGCCCAGGGCTTCCTGTTTGCCCGGCCGCTACCGGTCGGCACGGTCGAGGAGTATTTCGCCAAGGGCTGCCCGGTCACGCCCTGCCCGGTCTAGCTGCGATAGCCGGGATTGACCCGGTCGAGCTTGCGCAGCAGCGCCGGCCAGGCCAAGCCGCCGCCAGCGCCACGGGTGACCTTGTCCCACTGGACCGGGGCGCCATCGACGATGCCTTGCGGTATTCGCCGTAACGGCGCCCCGCCGCTCATCGCCCGCACCTGGATCATGCAGGCGGTTTCGAAGAAGTACATGGCGACGAACGCTTCGGCCACCGAGCGACCGACAGTCAGCAGACCGTGATTGCGCAGCATCAGGTAGCGGTTGGCACCGAGGTCGCGCACCAGGCGCGGCTTCTCGTCAGCCTCGAGGGCGACGCCCTCGTAGTCGTGATAACCGAGCGACGAGGTGACGAACATTGAATGCTGCGACAGCGCCAACAGCCCTTCGTGCTGGGCCGAAACGGCGACGCCGTTGACGCTATGCACGTGCAGCACACAGTGCGCATCCTGCCGCGCCGCATGGATGGCGCTGTGAATGGTGAAGCCGGCGGGATTGACCTCGTCCGGGCTGGCTTCGACCTTCTGCCCGTGCAGGTCGACCTTGACCAGGCTGGAGGCGGTGATCTCGTCAAACATCCAGCCGTAGGGATTGATCAGGAAATGATGCTCCGGCCCCGGCAGGCGGGCCGAGATGTGGGTGAAGATCAGGTCGTCCCAGCCAAACAGCGCCACCAGCCGGTAACAGGCCGCCAGATCGACGCGCTGCTGCCATTCGGCGTCGCTGCAGGCGTGGGGTGGGTTGTCGATTCGTTCGCTCATGATGGTTCTCCACTCAGACAAAAAGCGCCTATACTTTTATATAGACTGGTCTAGTTAACTATTCAACGTGAAGAATTCCGAAAACGATAGCGGCAGCCGCCAGCGCATGCTGGAAAGCACCATCGCCCTGATGCGCCAGCGCGGCCTCGCGGGCGCCGGCATCAACGAAATCGTCCGCCACAGCGGGGCGCCGAAAGGCTCGGTCTATCACTTCTTCCCGGATGGCAAGCAGCAGATCGTCGGCGAGGCGCTGGCAGTCTATGCCGGCCGCGTCGCCGCCTTCATCGAGCAGGCGCTGGCCAGCGAGAGGCGTCCCCCCGACAAGTTACGCGCCCTGTTCGCCGCTTTCGCCCGGCGCGTCGAGGATGGTGATTTTGCCGCCAGTTGCGCCGCCGGCACGGTCAGCCTCGATCTCGACAACGACCTGGAGAATCTGCGCCAGGTGCTGGCCGCCACCTTTGCCGACTGGCGGGAACTGATCGCCGGCCAGCTAGCGCTGGCCGACCCGGTCGAGGGCGCCTCGTTCGCCGGCCTGGTGCTGACCGCCATCGAGGGGGCTTACATCCGCTGTCGCGCCGAACGCTCCAGCCGGCCGTTCAGCGAGGCCGGCGAGTGGCTGGCCCGGTTGCTCGCAGGCTCGACTTGAGGCGGCGGCCCGGGCAACTGGCCGGGCCCGTATAATGCGCCTCCCTGCCTTCCCTACCGAGAAACCATGCGTCCGTCCCAACTCGTTTCGCTGCTCCTGATGACCGCTGTACTCGGTGCCTGTTCAGGCGAGGTGGAAGACACCCGCCCCGGCCAGCCGGTGAAGACCCGGCAGACTGCCTTCAAGGAGATCCTCCGCAGCTTCGAGCCGATGGGTGTCATGCTGCGTACCAATAGCTACAATGCCGACAAGTTCCTCGCACTGGCCACGGACGTGGTCGCCAAGCGCGACGCGCCCTGGGGGCATTTCGGGGCGGACACCAATTACCCGCCGACCAAGGCAACCGCCGAGGTCTGGCAGCAACCGGAAAAATTCGAGCAGGCCCGCCTGGCCTTCATTGCCGCCACCGACACGCTGCTGATGGCGGCGCAGACGAAGGACAGCAAACAGCTGGAAGCGCCTTACAAGGCCGCCTACGAAACCTGCCAGGACTGCCACAAGACGTTCAAGAAACGCTGAGGCCGGCGCCAGCTTTCTCTATCGCCCGAACAAGCGCTTGATGGCCTTGCGGCCAATCTTGCGCTTGAGCGTGACCTTCCAGTCGTAAATGTGGAAGTGCAAGCGCAGACGCCAGTCTAGGCGGCGGTGCACTGCCGCCAGATAGCGGCCGAGCAGTTGTTCGCGACCGGCCCAGTGCAACTTGTTGCAGATACGGACCAGATCGGAAATGCGCTGATCGAGCGATAAAGGCCAATCGTAGGAATGGATGCGGCCGGTGTCGATCAGCAGAAACTGCGGCGTGCCATCGGCGTCCTGACGGATCAGGATGTTGCCGCCGGAAAGATCGCGGAAATAGATGCCCCGGCCGTGCAGGCGCAGCAGGAAATCGCCGAGCAAGCGATAGGCTTCGCTCTCGCCGATGCCGGCGTAGGCCGTTTCACCGGCGGCGAAGGCGGAAAGCAGTTCGCGCGCGGAAAACTCGGCGGCGACATACTCGCACAGGTAGTAGTTCTGCTTCAGGCTGCGGTCGCCGATCTTCTCCCAATAAGCCACCGGCGGTGCCGCTCCGAGGCCGCGGCGCAACAGGTCGCTGCTGCCGCTCCAGCTGCGCAGCGCCTTCGACGGCTTGAAGCGGTCGAGGAACTGCTTGTGCAGATGCATTTTGACCGGTTGCTTGACGACCAGGTGATTGCCTTCATGCCGCGGATCGGCAATGGTCCAGATGGCATTGCGCGCCTTGCGCAGCAGCGATTCACGTGGCGGCGTGCCGAGTTTTTCCGGATGGACGGCCGTCAGCAGGCAGTCGGCTTCGCTACGGTCAGCGGCAAGGACGATGCCCTGCCAGCCGTTTTCGCGAATGAAATGATGGGTCTTGCCCGGCACATGGCGGTCAATGACCACGCCCTTGAGCAGAGCGGCACCGGCGGCCAGAGCGACCTGACGGTTCGCATCCCAGCACAGCCAAAGGGGGGCTTCGCTGGCCAGCGTCGGCGCTTCGGTCATGACGGCGCCGTCGCGATCAAGATAGGTGGCGGCAGCGAGATCGTCGGCAGCGTAAAGATCGACCAGGGCGGCAGCCCGTCCGTTGATCGTCCATGCCGCGTGCACCAGACCTTCGGCCGAACGGAAGGCATGCACCTCCAGCCCCTGCCCCTGGTTCAGACGCCCTTCATAGCGAGTGCCGGGCAGTAGCCGGGCAACAGCGGCCAGCGCGGCGAGCGCCGGCCGGGCGCGGAAATCGGCGAGCTTGCCGGTAACAGCGGCGTAATGTGTAATCCGCTCGAGCGCCGGATAAGGCCGCACGCCATCGTCGACCAGACCTTCGCGGTGACAGACCAGCGGCCCCCACCAGGCACCTTCGAGCGCGCCGGATGCGGCGCACAAAACCATGTAGCGGCTCAGGTAATCGGCCTGCTTCTGCTCGCCGTAAGGCAGCAAGCGTTCGATACGCGGCAGCGTCCAGAAGGCCGCCGGCGAGAACAGCCGCGGCACGCCAAAATCAGCACCGATGCGCTGCAGCAGCGCGGCTTTCTTCAGCAGGTTGAACTTGTGCAAGCCAGCCAGGCGATGGCCGAGGATCTTGTGGTCGTAGCGCTCGGGCTCGGTGCAGCGCTCGGAAAACAGATTGTCGGTATGGATGTCCGGCAATTGCCCACGTTGCTGCAGTAGCGCCAGGTAGCCGACGTTCCACGGCGGCTCGAAATCGGTGACGCTGGGCCCGGCCAGGGTCAGCTGGCGGGCGCGGGTTTCCTGCCAGGCGATCTCCCACAGTTGCAGGAAGCCCTTCAGCGTGTAGCCGGCCCAGCGTTTGCGATTGACCGTCGAGCAGATTTCGACCATCGCCACCCGCGCACCGTAGCGTTCCAGGGTGGCGACGACGAACTCCCGCCAGGCGCCGGCCGCCGGCCGTGACGGCATCTGGCGGGCAGCGACGAGGGGCTGCAGCAGGTGCAGGACAACACGGAAGCCGGCGTCGAGCAGTGCGTCGAGCAAGCGCCCGGCTGCTCCCTCGGCATCGCCATAGGTAAAGTCGAGACGGACATTGCCAATGCCGTTTTCCCGCAGGCAAGCGATCAGCCAGGCATCAACCGCCGGATCCTCGCTGGCGGCAATGCCGACGCCGATAAAATCAACCGGCACGACATGACCGCGCGACGGCAGATGGGTACCCGGCCGCGAAAAACCGCCGGTCAGCGTGTAGCGGGCCACGGCCACACCTATCTGCAATGCCGGACTGCCCGCCGGATGCCGCTCCCGCATTACCGCACTCCGCCCGGCGCCTGACCGGCAACGATGGCCGGCAAGTCGACCCATGCCAACTCATCGGCTATGCCGAGCATGCGCCGCATGTTGCGCCGGCGCAGGTAGCGGCCCAGCGACCAGGGATAGATGCGCAGATCGGAAAAGTCGATCAGGCCGAAACGCCCGTCGGGAGTGACCACAACATTGCCAATGTGCAGCGAGCGGAAGTACACGCCCAGGTCATGCAGGTGGATGATGAAAGTCGTCAACTGGTCGCGCAGTTGTTGCAGCCTGTCCTCATCCAGGCCCGAGCCGGCCAGTTCGCGCAAAGTGCTGCCGGCCAGCGGCCGATAGTGGACGAAGTCGCGGGCCAATTCCGGAATGCGCCCGACGGCCACGACTTGCGGCACAGGAATACCAAGGCGGGCCAGGGTCAGGGCATTGCGCGCGAAACGTCGGGCATAGGGAAAGAGCGCTGCCGAGGTCAGCCGCCGCTTGCGGCGGAACAGCTTGAGCATGCTGCCATCGCTCAGCCGGAGGACCTTGTCGCCGAAGCAGTCAAGCTCCAGCACGACGGCGCCTTCGCGCATGGCGAGATAATCCTGCTGGGTCAGCGTCTTCAATGCCTGGGCCACGATAAAAGCGCGGATTTTACCGTTTTGTGACCGAGCCGGCATGAGGAAATCGCCATGCTAAACTCTCGCGTCCCGATTTCCGGCAGCATTCGAAAGCCACCATGCAGCAAGCCAGCACCTCCCAGGATTCGTCGCTGAAAATCTATTTCCGGCTGCTGCGCTATCTCCGGCCCTTCATCGGCCTCTTCGCCATCAGCCTGGTCGGCTATGTGATCTTCGCCTCGGCCCAGCCGATGATGGCGGTCATCCTCAAGTACTTCGTCGATGGCCTGACCGCTCCGGCCGGCGTCACCCAGCATGCGTTTCCGCTGATCGGCAGCATCGAACTGATGTATGGCGTGCCGATCCTGCTGATTCTGATCATTACCTGGCAGGGCATCGGCTCCTTTTTCGGCAATTACTATCTGGCGCGCGTTTCGCTCGGCCTGATCCACGACCTGCGGCGCGCCCTGTTCGACAGCCTGCTCAAGCTGCCCAACCGCTATTTCGACGAAAACAATTCCGGCCATCTGATTTCGCGCATCACCTACAACGTGACCATGGTCACTGGGGCCGCCACCGATGCGATCAAGGTGGTGATCCGCGAAGGGCTGACGGTGATATTCCTGTTCGGCTACCTGCTGTGGATGAACTGGAAGCTGACGCTGGTCATTGTCTGCATCCTGCCGGTCATTGCCTTCATGGTGAACCATGCCAGCCGCCGCTTCCGCCGGCAGGCGAAGAAGATTCAGGTGGCGATGGGCGACCTGACCCACATTGCCTCGGAGACCATCCAGGGTTACCGCGTCGTCCGCAGCTTTGGCGGCGAAGATTACGAATCCGCCCGCTTCCGACAGGCCAGCGAGGAAAATACCGCCAAGCAGCTGCGCATGGTCAAGACGGGCGCCACCTTCACGCCAGCACTGCAGTTAGTCACCTTTTCCAGCATGTCGGTGATCCTTTTTCTGGTGCTCCTACTGCGTGGCGAGGCCACCGTCGGTGACCTGGTCGCCTACATCACTGCCGCCGGCATGCTGCCGAAACCGATTCGTCAATTGTCGGAAGTCAGCGCCACCATTCAGAAGGGCCTGGCTGGCGCCGAAAGCATCTTCGCCCAGCTCGACGAAGCGCCGGAAAGCAACCGCGGCAGTGTCGAGCGCGACACCATCAGCGGCCGCCTGGAAGTGCGCAACCTGAGCTTCAGCTACCCAGGTACCGAGCAGCCGGTGTTGCAGGACATCAACTTCACTGCCGAACCGGGACAGATGATTGCGCTGGTCGGCCGCTCGGGCAGCGGCAAATCCACGCTGGCCAACCTGATTCCCCGTTTCTACCACCACGAACAGGGACAGATCCTGCTCGATGGCGTCGATGTCGAGGAGTACACGCTGCGCAACCTGCGCCGGCACATCGCCCTGGTCACCCAGCAGGTCTCGCTGTTCAACGACACCATCGCCAACAACATCGCCTATGGCGACCTCGCCGGCCTGCCGCGCGAGCGTGTCGAAGAGGCTGCCCGGGCTGCCTATGCGGCGGAATTCATCGACCGCCTGCCGCAGGGCTACGACACCATGGTTGGCGAAAACGGCGTGCTGCTCTCCGGCGGCCAGCGCCAGCGTCTGGCCCTTGCCCGTGCCATCCTCAAGGATGCACCACTGCTGATTCTCGACGAAGCCACTTCAGCACTCGACACGGAATCGGAGCGCCACATCCAGGGCGCCCTGGAAAGCGCCACCGTCAACCGGACGACCCTGGTCATCGCCCACCGCCTGTCCACCATCGAGAAGGCCGACCTGATCCTGGTCATGGAACAGGGGCGCATCGTCGAGCGCGGCACCCATGCTGAACTGTTGCCGCTCAACGGCCATTACGCGCGCCTGCATTCAATGCAGTTCAACGACCAAGCCGGCCGGGATGCCAACGTCGGACAGGCGGCTACTGCTGGCGTGGCCTGAGCCGGCGGCGGGACTATACTTAGCCGTCTGCCCCCCCTGCCCCCGACCATGAACGCCATCCTGCATTTTCTGCACCTCACCGCCGTCATTCTCTGGATCGGCGGCATGTTCTTCGCCCACTTCTGCCTGCGTCCGGTTGTCGTGACGCAATTGCCGCCACCGCAACGCCTGCCGTTGATGAGCGCGGTGCTCGGGCGCTTTTTTGCCGCTGTCGCCCTGGCGGTCATCGTCATCCTGCTATCCGGCCTGGCCATGCTGCTGCCGGTGGGCATGGCGCAAGCGCCGATGTCCTGGCACCTGATGCTGGCCAGCGGCCTGCTGATGACTTTCATCTTCGCCGTCATCTATCTGCGTCACTATCCGCGTCTGCGTGCTGCTGTCGCCACCGGTGACTGGCCGCTGGCAGCTGCCGCCCTCAACAGTATCCGTTTGCTGGTAGCGACCAACCTTGCCCTGGGCACGGCCACCGTCGCCATTGCCATCATCGGCAAATACCTTTAGCCCTTGCTCCTTCAGGAAGCGTACAGATGGATCTTTCACCGCTGAGCGAACTACTGGGCGAAAAGACGTTGATTGTCCTCACCGGCCTGAGCATTGGCGTGCTGTTCGGCATCTTTGCCCAGCGCTCGCGCTTCTGTCTGCGCTCGGCCGTGGTCGAATTCTGGAATCGCGACGGTACGGCCAAACTGGCCGTCTGGCTGTTCGCTTTCTCCGCCGCCATCATCGCCACCCAACTGGCCATCCTCGCTGGCTGGCTGGACGTCGCCCAATCCCGTCAGCTGTCGGCGACCGGCAGCCTCTCCGGCGCCCTGGTCGGCGGTCTGCTGTTCGGCATCGGCATGATCCTCGCACGCGGTTGCTCCAGCCGCATGCTCGTTCTTTCGGCCAACGGCAACCTTCGGGCGCTGCTCACCGGCCTGATCTTTGCCGTCGTCGCCCAGGCCTCGCTCAGCGGATTGCTCTCGCCGTTGCGCACATGGATATCCGGCTGGTGGACCATCGACGGTGGCAGTGGCCGTGACCTGCTCGTTGCACTTCATCTCGGGCATTTCGGCGGGCTGCTGTTCGGTGCCGTCTGGCTGGCCGCTGCCATCCACTTCGCCCGCCGGGCCGGACTGGCCGTCAGGGTGGCACTGGCCTCCGTCGGCGTCGGCCTGAGCGTCGCCCTGGCCTGGCTGATGACCTTCCAGATCGGTAGCCAGTCCTTCGAAATCGTACCGGTACAGAGCCTCAGCTTCACCGGCCCTTCGGCCGACGTCCTTATGCTGGTCCTGTCACCGCCCGGTCAGCCGTGGGATTTCAACATCGGCCTGGTACCCGGTGTCGTGCTCGGCTCCTTCCTCGCCGCAGCCTGGCATCGCGAGTTGAAGCTGGAAGGCTTCAAGGACGGCCACAGCATGCGCCGCTATATCGCCGGCGCCGTCTTCATGGGTTTCGGCGGCATGCTGGCCGGTGGCTGTGCCGTCGGTGCCGGCGTCTCCGGCGCCGCCGTCTTCGCCCTCACCGCCTGGCTGGCGCTGATCGGCATGTGGGCCGGGGCTGGCTTGGCCAATGCCTTGATTGACCGCCAGCCAACACCGAACGTCCTGGCCTCGCCGACACCCTGAGCCGCGCACTCCGCGGCAGCGGCAATACGAAAAAGGCCGGGGTCACCCCCGGCCTTTCGCACATTGGCTGGCGTTACGTGTAATCAGCCCTTCTTGTGCGTCGCCAGGCGCGTCCAGGTATCGACGACGGTGTCCGGGTTCAGCGAGATCGACGAGATCCCCTGATCCATCAGCCATTCAGCCAGATCCGGGTGGTCCGACGGGCCCTGGCCGCAGATGCCGATGTACTTGCCGGCCTTGTTCGCGGCGGAGATGGCCATCGCCAGCAGCATCTTGACGGCCGGGTCGCGTTCGTCGAAGAGGTTGGCGACCAGGCCGGAGTCGCGGTCGAGGCCGAGGGTCAGCTGGGTCAGGTCGTTGGAGCCGATTGAGAAGCCGTCGAAGATCTTCAGGAAATCGTCGGCCAGCAGTGCGTTGGACGGGATTTCGCACATCATAATCAGCTTCAGGTCGTGTTCGCCCTGCTTCAGACCGTGTTCGGCCAGCAGGTCGACAACGGCCTGGCCTTCGCCGACGGTACGGACGAACGGGACCATCAACTGCACGTTGGTCAGGCCCATTTCTTCGCGCACGCGCTTCATGGCGCGGCATTCCATCTCGAAACAGTCGCGGAAGGACTGGGCGACGTAACGCGAGGCACCGCGGAAGCCGAGCATCGGGTTTTCTTCTTCCGGCTCGTACAGGTCGCCGCCGAGCAGCTTGCGGTATTCGTTGGACTTGAAGTCGGACAGGCGGACGATCACCGGGTTCGGCCAGAAGGCGGCGGCGATGGTGGAGACGCCTTCGACCAGCTTCTCGACGAAGAAGTCCTTCGGCGAGGCATAGCCACGGGCGCGGCGCTTGATTTCCTCGCGCTTCGAGGACGGCAGACGTTCGACGTCGAGGATGGCCTTCGGGTGGATGCCGATGACGTTGTTGATGATGAACTCGACGCGGGCCAGGCCAACGCCGGCATTCGGCAGTTGGGCAAATTCGAAAGCCAGTTCCGGATTGCCGACGTTCATCATGACCTTGACCGGGACGTCCGGCATGGCCGAGATGTCGCGGGTGGTGATTTCGAAGTCGAGGCTGCCGCGATAGACGTGGCCGGTGTCGCCTTCGGTGCAACTGACGGTGACGATGTCGCCTTCGTTCAGCGTCTCGGTCGCGTCACCGCAGCCGACGATGGCCGGGATACCCAGTTCGCGAGCGATGATCGCCGCGTGGCAGGTGCGGCCGCCCCGGTTGGTGACGATGGCGGAAGCGCGCTTCATCACCGGTTCCCAGTTCGGATCGGTCATGTCGGCAACGAGCACGTCACCTGGCTTGACCTGGTCCATTTCCTTCGGGTCCTTGACGATACGCACCGGGCCGACGCCGATCTTCTGGCCGATGGCACGGCCGGAGGCCAGCACCTTGGAGAAGGACTTCAGCTTGAACTTTTCCTGCTTGCCGGCAGCCGCTTGCGACTGCACGGTTTCCGGACGCGCCTGGAGGATATAGAGCTTGCCGTCGACGCCGTCCTTGCCCCACTCGATGTCCATCGGACGACCGTAGTGCTTTTCGATGATCTGGGCGTAGCGGGCCAGTTCCATGACTTCTTCGTCATTGATCGAGAACTGGTGACGCAGCGATTCTTCGACTTCCTCGGTGATCGTCGACTTGCCGGCGACCTTCTCGGTAGCAAAGGTCATCTTGATCATCTTCGAGCCGAGGTTGCGGCGGATCACGGCCTTCTTGCCCAGTTCCAGCATCGGCTTGTGCACATAGAACTCGTCCGGATTGACGGCACCCTGCACCACCGTCTCACCCAGGCCATAGCTGGAGGTGACGAAGACGGCATCGCGGAAACCGGATTCGGTATCGAGGGTAAACATCACGCCAGCGGCGCCCTTGTCGGAGCGGACCATGCGCTGGATGCCAGCGGACAGCGCGACGTCGGCATGCAGGAAGCCCTTGTGCACGCGGTAGGAGATGGCGCGGTCGTTGTACAGCGACGCGAACACTTCCTTGATCGCGTGCATGATGTTTTCCAGGCCGACGATGTTGAGGAAGGTTTCCTGCTGGCCGGCGAAGGAAGCGTCCGGCAGATCTTCGGCGGTAGCGGAAGAACGCACGGCGAAAGACATGTCGGCATTGGACTCGGCGACTAGGCGCTGGTACTGCTCGGTGATGGCGATGGTCAGTTCCATCGGGAACGGCGTGTCGAGCACCCACTGGCGAATCTCGGCTCCGCACTTGACCAGGGCGTTGACGTCTTCGACATCGAGCGCGTCGAGGGCTGCGTTGATCTTTGCGTCGAGGCCGGACTGCGACAGGAAGACGCGGTAGGCATGCGCTGTAGTGGCAAAGCCGCCGGGCACACGGACGCCGGTATCGGCGAGTTGCGAAATCATTTCACCGAGCGAGGAATTCTTGCCGCCGACCTGGTCGACGTCGTTCATGCGCAGTTTTTCAAACGGGATTACCAGGGCTTCCATTGCAGTCCTTTCGGGAACGAAATTAAAGATTTAAAATCAGGAGGTTGAGAAATCGGTACTCAAGCGCCGCTCGGCCGTTTCCCGGCGGGCGACGGAGCGCAGTGTCTGGGCCAGCGTTTCGCGGACGAAATCGATGTGCGTTTCGGCAGCGGCGCGGGCAGCCTGCGGTTTTCTGTCGACGATGGCGCCATGAATCGCCGCATGCTGGGTCATCAGCAGCTTGCTGGCCGCCGGCACCGTCTTCAGTTCGCCGAGGTTGAGGCGGATGTTGTCGTGCATCAGGCGCAGCAGCGCCGCCGACAGGTGGCCAATCAGGACATTGTGCGAGGCGTCGCCAATGGCCTGGTGGAAGGCAATGTCAGCAGCCGAGCGCTTTTCGGTATCGTCGTTTTCGAACGACCCGGTCAGCAGCTGGAAAGCCTGGTCGAGACGCAGCAGGTCGGCATCGGTCGCCCGCTCGGCGGCCCACTCGGCAGCCTGCCCTTCGATCATGCGGCGGAACTCCAGCATGTCATCACGCAGGTTCGGGTAAGAACCCATCATCTCCTGCCAGGGATCGAAGAAACTGGACTCGAGCGCTGCCGTAACATAGGTGCCACCACCCTGACGACTCTGCACCATGCCCTTCGACGCCAGCTTCTGGATTGCCTCGCGCAGGCTCGGCCGGGAGACGCCAAGTTCCAGCGCCAGTTCGCGTTCCGGCGGCAGGCGATCGCCCGGTTTCAGCGAGCCCTCGAGGATACGGCGCTCGAGGGTCGAGGCGACGGCATCGGAGATACGGGGGACCTGCACCTTGTTCGGCATTGGTATGACCACATTGATTGGTAAGACCACGCAATTGTAATCAGCGTTTTGGTGAACTGCAAGCCTCGGGATTTCCCTTGGTTTATTGACTAAGTACAGGTATTCACGTAAATTTTCACCTCACGAATTATTGGTCTTACCAATGTACCGTTAAATAATTAACAACGGAGACAACATGAGCAGCGTCCAACCGGCAACACCCCATCCCACCGACATCTATTTCTTTGCCACCTGCGTCGTCGACCAGTTCTTCCCCGGCGCCGGCATGGATGCCATCACGCTGCTCGAACGCCTGGGCATCCGCGTGCACTTCCCGGAAGAGCAGACCTGCTGCGGCCAACCTGCGTACACCAGCGGTTTTCCCGATGAAGCGCGCAAGGTCGCGGCGCACCAGTTGACGCTGTTTCCCAATGACTGGCCGGTGGTCGTACCCTCCGGCTCCTGCGCCGGCATGATGAAGCACCATTACCCGACACTGTTTGCCGCCGACCCAGCGCGTAGGGCCCAGGCAGAAGCCCTCTCCGCCCGCATTTACGAACTCACCGATTTCCTGGTCAACCTGCTCGACTGGCAGCCGCAAGACACCGGTGGCGAGTGCACGGTCGTGCTGCACACCTCATGCTCGGCCCGCCGCGAGATGGGCGTTCATCTGACCGGTCGAAAGCTGCTTGGCGGTCTCGGCAAAGTCACTGTCGCGCAGCAGGATCACGAATCCGAATGCTGCGGCTTCGGCGGCACTTTCTCGATCAAGCAACCGGAAATCTCCGGCGCCATGGTCGAGGACAAGGTCAAGGCCTTGAAGGCGACCGGTGCCGAGCGCGTCGTCAGCGCCGATTGCGGCTGCCTGATGAACATCCTTGGCCATGCCGCCTGGAAGGATGCGCAGGAAGGCCGTGCCCAACCGAGTCTGCCCGGTGAGCACATCGCCAGTTTCCTGCTGCGGAGGACCGCCCGATGAGCGCTCGTGATCGCATCCTGGCCAAATTGAAGGCCGCCCCGAACCTGCCTAAGCCGGAGCCCGATGTTGCCGCTTGGTTTGCCGGCCATCGCCCGGTGGAGAACACCGCCGACAAAGTGGCTCGTTTCCGTAAGTGCATTGAATTCGCCCATGCCGAAGTGCATGCGGTGACAGCAATCACGTGGTTACCCAAGTTGCGGGAAGTGCTGGCCGCGCGCCAGATCGACAAACTGCTCGTTGCCGAGGAAACACCGCATGGCAACGCCGCACTGGACGAACTACCACCCCAGGGCATCGAATGCTCGACTTACGACATGCCGATCGAGGCCTGGAAAACCGAGATGTTCCACGCCACCCCGGCCAGCCTGACCGCCGCCCGCGCCGCCATCGCCGAGACCGGCACGTTGATCCTCTGGCCCGACGCCAAGGAACCGCGCCTGATGTCGCTGGTGCCGCCGGTGCATATAGTGCTGCTCGACAGCGCCAAGATCTACAACACGTTCTACGAGGCGACCCAGGCCGAGGGCTGGAAAGACAGCCTGCCGACCAACGCCCTGCTCATTTCCGGCCCATCTAAAACCGCCGACATCCAGGTCACCCTGGCCTACGGCGCCCACGGCCCGAAGGAACTGATCGTGCTGTTGATGGGAGACGAACAATGAACGCCCAGCCCATCCACTTCAAGCCCTCGGAAGGTTTCCGCGACCGGGCCAAGGCCGTCGTCGACAATCCCTTCCTGCGCCAGAGCTTCCGCGGTGCCATGGATTTCCTGATGAGCAAGCGCGCCGGCCAGTTCCCCGACGTCGAAGAGCTGGAAAGCCTGCGCACCCTGGGCGAGCAAATCCGCCAGTACAACCTCGGCAAGCTGCCCGAGTTGCTGGTTCGTCTGGAGGAAAACCTGACCAGGAACGGCATCCAGGTCCATTGGGCTGAGACGCCGGACGAAGCCAACGAGATCATCCTCGGCATCTGCAAGAGAGTTGATGCCAAGCTGATGGTCAAGGGCAAGTCCATGGTCAGCGAGGAAATCGAGCTGAACCACGCCGCCGAGGCCGCCGGCATCGGCGCGCTGGAGTCGGACATGGGCGAGTACATCGTCCAGCTCGCCGGGGAAAAGCCATCGCACATCATCATGCCGGCCATCCACAAGACCAAGGAAGAGATCGCCAAGCTCTTCCACGAGAAAGTGCCGGGTGTTGAATACACCGACAACGTCGATGCGCTGATCCAGATCGGCCGCAAGGTCCTGCGCGAGAAATTCCTCGAAGCCGATATCGGCCTCTCCGGCGTCAATTTCGCCATTGCCGAGACTGGCACGCTTTGCCTGGTCGAGAACGAAGGCAATGGCCGGATGTGCACCACGACCCCGCCCATCCACGTTGCCATTACCGGCATCGAGAAGATCGTCGAGCAACTGTCCCACGTCCCGCCCCTGCTCTCGCTGCTCACCCGCTCGGCGACCGGCCAGAACATCTCGACCTACTTCAACATGATCTCCTCGCCAAGAAAACCCGGCGAGAAGGACGGCCCCGAGGAAGTCCATCTGGTGCTGCTCGACAACGGCCGCAGCCAGGCCTATGCCGACGAACAATTGCGCAAGACCCTGCAGTGCATCCGCTGCGGCGCCTGCATGAACCACTGCCCGGTCTATACCCGCATCGGCGGCCACGCCTACGGCACCACCTACCCCGGCCCGATCGGCAAGATCATCTCGCCGCACATGCTCGGCCTGGAAGCGACGGCGACGATGGCCACTGCCTCGTCGCTGTGCGGTGCCTGCGGCGAAGTCTGTCCGGTGAAAATCCCGATCCCGGAACTGCTGATGCGTTTGCGCGAGGAGTCCTTCTCCGCGCCACATCCCAATCCGGCCATGCGTGGGCAGGGGGCTGGGTACAACGGACTGGTTTCGTTTGTCTGGCGGGCCTGGGCTACAGTCTATCGGTCGCCGATGCTCTATGGGCTTGCGACCTGGGCGGGAAGTCGGTTCTCGTGGCTGATGCCGTCGAGTCAGGGGCCGTGGACCACAGTTCGGACGCCGCTGAAGCCGGCGCCGAAGCGGTTGCGGGATATGTTGAAGGAACGGGGCTGATGTTCACCTGGTTCGGGCTTGGGGTTCCGCCTTGCTGGCGGGCGTACTTTCTTTGCCGGGCGGCTGGCTAAACTCGCCTGCGGCTCGGACAACGCCAGCCGAAGGCCCCCGGCCTGCCTGCGTTGCTCAGCGCCTTCCAGGGGGACCCCAAAAACCAACCGTGCGCAACCACCTCTGCTTGAATCTGCCATTCCGGTCGCGCTGCGGAGGGTTTGCCGGGCCCCTTGGGAGGTGCCGAGCAACGCAGCCGTTGGCGGAAAAAGGGCGAGGACTGTCTGAGGCCCGCAGGGCCGAGTTCCGCAGCCCCCGCCGACGGCGAGTAGCGCAGGGGACCCCGCGTAGCGGGGCGCCGACCCAGGGGTGGCTTTTTCTTTGGCTACTTTCTTTTTGCCACCAAAAAGAAAGTACGCCCGCCCCGCAAGGGCGGAACCCAACCTTCGAATCAACCAACAACCTCAGCAATTAATCCAAAAACAAAACGAGACAAACCAAACCATGTCCGAACTAATCCAGCACCTCCGCCAGCACCTGCCGGAAAACCAAGTTATTACCGATGACCTGCGCCGCCTCGCCTACGGCACCGACGCCAGCTTTTACCGCCTGATCCCGCAAGTGATAGCCGTCATCGAATCGGAGAACGATGCCAGAACGGTGCTGGCCATCGCCCGCCGAAACAACACCCCGGTCACTTTCCGCGCCGCCGGCACCAGCCTCTCCGGCCAGGCCATCACCGACGGCGTGCTGGCGCTGATCGGCGAAGGCTTTGCCACCTACGAACTGAATGCCGACGCCAGCAAGGTCAAGGTCGGCCCCGGCATGATCGGCGGCGATGTCAATCGCCGGCTGGCGCCGTTCGGCAAGAAAATCGGCCCCGATCCGGCGTCAATCAACGCCTGCAAGATCGGCGGCATCGCCGCCAACAACGCTTCCGGCATGTGCTGCGGCACGGCGCAGAACAGCTACCGGACGCTGGCTGGGCTGCGCGTCATGCTGGCCGACGGCACGGTGCTCGACACCGAGGATCCGCTCAGCGTCGATGCCTTCACCAAGAGCCATGCCGTTCTGCTCGGCGAACTGGAGCGCCTCGGCCGCGATACGCGCGACAACGTCCGCCTTGCCGAGCGCATCCGCCACAAGTTCAAGATCAAGAACACCACCGGCTACAGCCTCAACGCCCTGGTCGATTACGAACACCCGATCGACATCCTGGCGCATCTGATGATCGGCTCCGAAGGTACGCTCGGCTTCATTTCGCGCATCACCTACCGGACCGTCGTCGAAGACCCATTCAAGGCCAGTGCGCTGGTTTTCTTCCCCGATATCCGCACCGCCTGCGAGGCGGTCATCCGCCTCAAGCCGCAGCCGGTCTCTGCCGTCGAACTGCTCGACCGCCCAGCCCTGCATTCGGTCGAGAACAAGCCCGGCCTGCCGGCGATCATGCGTGAACTGGGTGAGGAGGCCGCGGCGCTGTTGATCGAGGTCCGTGCCGCCACGGCCGACGGCATCGCCGACAAGATCGCCGCCGTGCATGCGGCGATGGATGGCGTCGCCACCGTCGAGCCGATGCAGTTCTCAACCGACCCAGCCACCTGCGAGATGTACTGGAAAGTGCGCAAGGGCACTTTCCCCTCGGTTGGTGCCATGCGCCGCACCGGCACCACGGTGCTAATCGAGGACGTCGCCTTCCCGATCGCGTCGCTGGCCGACGCCACGCTCGATCTGCAGGCCCTGCTGCGCCATCACGGCTACCACGAGGCGATCATTTTCGGCCACGCCCTGGAAGGCAACCTGCATTTCGTGTTCACCCAGGATTTCGGCGACCCGGCCGAAGTCGACCGCTACGCCCGCTTCATGGATGACGTCTGCCACCTGGTGGTCGACAAGTACGACGGTTCGCTGAAGGCCGAGCACGGTACCGGCCGCAACATGGCGCCCTTCGTCGAGCTCGAATGGGGCAAGGAAGCCGCCGATCTGATGCGCAAGATCAAGGCGCTGTTCGATCCGGACACCCTGCTCAACCCCGGCGTCATCCTCAACGACAATCCGCACGCCCACCTCGAGAACCTGAAGCCGATGCCGGCCGCCGAGGACATCGTCGACCGCTGCATCGAATGTGGCTTCTGCGAGCCGCTGTGCCCGTCGCACCGACTGACGCTCAGCCCGCGCCAGCGCATCGTCAGCGTCCGCGAACTGGCCCGCCGCGCCGCTGCCGGTGAATCGGCCGGCCGCCTCGGCGAGGATTACGCCTACATGGGCCTCGACACCTGTGCCGGCTGTGGCCTGTGCTCGACCGCCTGCCCGGTCGGCATCGATACCGGCGATCTGACCCGCCGCCTGCGCGGTCGCCGCCTCGGCAGCACGGCACGCGCCGTCAATGCCTGGACCGGCGAGCATTTCGGCACCCTGGCCGGCGCTTCACGTCTCGGCCTCAAGGTCGGACACCTGGCCGCTAGCGTCGTTGGCGACAACCTGCTTGGCAAGCTCTCCGGCGGCGCCTGGAAGGAGGCCATGCCGCAACCGGGCCGCAGCCCGCAGGCGCGGGCCGTTCAGGGTGACCCGGTGGTCTATTTCCCGACTTGCGGCGGTCGCATCTTCGGGCCGTCCAGCGCCGGCGAAAAGCAACTCGGCGACGTCATCAGCGAACTGCTGATCCGCGCCGGCTACGCCCCGATCCTCCCGGATGGTTTCGACCAGCTGTGCTGTGGCCAGATGCTGGCCAGCAAGGGCATGGCCGAGGAAGCCGACGGCATGTCGCGAACGCTGGAAGCCGCCCTGCTGAAGGCTTCAGCCAACGGCAAGTACCCGGTGATCATGGATGCCAGCACCTGTTCAGTCCGCATGCAGAAACATCTGGCCGGCCGGCTGAAACTCTACGACTTCCACGAGTTCGCCGTCGATGCGCTGCTGCCGCGCCTGATGCTGCACAAGCAAGCAGGCCCGGTGGCGCTGCACATCAACTGCAGCGTGCGCAAGAACGGCTCCGACGGCAAGCTGCGCCAGTTGCTCGCCGCCTGTGTCGACGAAATCGTCGAACCGGCCGGTGTCACCTGCTGCGGCTTTGCCGGCGATCGTGGCTTCGTGGTACCGGAATTGAACCAGCATGCCCTGCGCAAAATCCATGACGAACTGCCGGCGACCTGTGCCTGCGGCGTATCCACCAACCGTACCTGCGAGATCGGCCTGACCGCCGAGACCGGCCGCAACTACCAGTCGATCGCTTATTTGCTGGAGCAATGCAGCCGCCCGCCGGAAACCTGTTGAGGATTTCCCTAACTGCCGAAACCCGAGCGAATTGCTAAGGTTCCGCCCATTGACGATTTTTCGGAGAACACCCATGTACAAGAACATCCTGGTTGCCATCGACGACAGCGAAACCTCGCGCTGCGCCCTCAACGAAGCCCTGCACATCGCCCGGACCAGCAATGCCCGGCTGTACATCTGCCACGTCGCCGATGAGACGCTGATGGGCATGCAGGGCCGCACCTTTTCGACCTCGCTGAATATCGACAATGCCATCAAGGCCATTGCCGATGCCGGCCAGAAGCTGCTCGACGAAGCCATGCAATCGGCAAGTGGCATCGATGCCCAGACCGTGCTGCTGGAAGCGCGCAACCGCCGTGTCTCGGAAACTATCGCCGACAAGGCCGGCGAATTGGGCGTGGACCTGATCGTCATCGGCCGCCACGGCCGCCGTGGCCTGGCCACGCTGATCCTCGGCTCGGTCGCCGAGCAACTGGCCAAGATCGCCACTGCCTCGGTGCTGCTGGTTCGCCAGCACTAAGCCTGAACCGAGCAGCAAGAAAAATTGAATTCCCGCTCCGGCGGGAATCCGGCAAAATCCGGCGGCAGTGGCAGGTCCGCTGCCCGCTCGCCCGACCAATCCCGTCCGAGCCTCCCGCACGGAGGCCGCGGCCCCACCGGAATGCTTCCGATGCCCCAATCGATGCTCGACAGTAACAAGGACGAACCCCTGCGCGACGACATCCGCCTGCTCGGCCGCCTGCTCGGCGATACCGTGCGCGAACAGGAAGGTGAAGCCGTCTTTGATCTGATCGAACGCGTCCGCCAGACTGCCGTCAGCTTTGCCCGCAACGGCGACCCGGCCGCCCGTGCCGAACTGGCTGCCCTGCTCGACCCGCTGCCGCGCGACACCACCCAGGCCGTGGTCCGCGCCTTCAGCTACTTCCTGCAACTGGCCAACATCGCCGAGGACGAGCATCACATTCGCCGCCGCCGCGCGCACGACCTGGTCGGTTCGCCGCCGCGCGAAGGCAGCCTGATCCATGCCCTCGACCAGCTCGCCGCCAGCGACGTGGCGCCCGAAGCCGTGGCCGATTTCTTCGCTAACGCCCTGGTTGCCCCGGTACTCACCGCCCATCCGACCGAAGTCCAGCGCCAGAGCCTGATCCGCAATCACCGCGACCTTGCCCGCCTGCTTGACCAGCGCGAGCGCCTGCAGATGACGCCGGACGAGGAAGCCGAGAACGATCTCGCGCTGGCCACCGCCATCCTCACCCTGTGGCAGTCGCGCATGCTGCGTCCGGTGCGCCTGAAGGTGCTCGACGAGGTCAAGAACGGCATCAGCTATTTCAAGGAAACCTTCTTCACCGAACTACCGCGGCTCTACATCCAGGTCACGCAGCAATTGCAGAAGCGCTATCCGGATACCTTCTGGGCATTGCCGCCGTTCTACCGCGTCGGCTCCTGGATCGGCGGCGACCGTGACGGCAACCCCTTCGTCACCGCCGAGATCCTGCGCGAGACGCTACGCCTGCAATCGGCCGCGGCGCTCAACCACTATCTCGATGAAGTCCACGAACTGGGCGCCGAGCTACCGCTGTCCGACCTGCTGGTCAAGACAACGCCGGAACTGAACGAACTGGCCATACATTCGACCGACCAGTCGCCCCAGCGTGCCGATGAACCCTATCGTCGCGCACTGTCCGGCATCTATGCCCGGCTGGCGGCGACGGCCCGGGCGCTGGATCATTTCGAGCCGGTCCGCCACGAAATCGGCCACGCCGCCCCGTACGAGACGCCGGACGCCTTGCGCGCCGAGCTCAAGGTGCTGGCCAATTCGCTGAAGCTCAACGGCAGCGCCCGCCTGGCTGGTGGCCGCCTGCGCCGGCTGCTGCGCGCCGTGCAGGTGTTCGGCTTTCATCTGGCGCCAATCGACCTGCGCCAGAACTCGGAAGTCCATGCCCGCAGCGTCGCCGAACTACTCGCCGGCGCTGGCCGCTGCCCCGATTACGAGGCGCTGCCCGAAGCCGAGCGGATCAAGCTGCTGGTCGCCGAAATCGCCACGCCGCGCCCGCTGTATTCGCCCTACCTCGAGTATTCGGAAGAAACCCGGGGCGAACTGGCGATCTTCTTCGCCGCCCGCGAATTGCGCCAGCGCTACGGCGATGCCGCTCTGCCCAACTGCATCATCTCAAAAACCGACGGCGTTTCCGATCTGCTCGAACTGGCCCTGCTGCTAAAGGAAGCCGGCCTGCTGCGCCCCGGCCCTGCCCCGCAACTCGACGTCAATATCATTCCGCTGTTCGAAACCATCGAGGACTTGCAGAAGAGTGCCGCGACGATGGATGGCATCTTCGCGCTACCCGCCTACCGTCAGCTGATCACCGGCCGCCGTGACGAACAGGAAGTCATGCTCGGCTACTCCGACAGCAACAAGGACGGCGGCTTCCTGACCTCAGGCTGGGAGCTGTACAAGGCCGAGATCGCTCTCACCCGCGTCTGCCGCGAGCACGGCGTCCGCCTGCGCCTGTTCCACGGCCGCGGCGGCTCGGTTGGCCGCGGCGGTGGTCCGTCCTACCACGCCATCCTGGCCCAGCCGGTCGGCGCCGTTTCCGGGCAGATCCGCCTGACCGAACAGGGTGAAGTGATCTCGACCAAGTACGGCAATCCCGACACCGGCCGGCGCAACCTGGAAGTGCTGCTGGCGGCGACGCTGGAAGCCAGCTTGACCGACCATGAGAACAAGGTCGAGCCGGCCGAGCAGTTCCACGCCGTGATGGACGACCTGTCGGCGCGTGCCTTCAACGCCTACCGCGGCCTGGTCTATGAGACGCCGGGCTTCACCACCTATTTTCGCCAGTCCACGGTGGTCTCCGAAATTGCGACGCTGAACATCGGCAGCCGCCCGGCCTCGCGCAAGCCGTCCGAGCGCATCGAGGATCTGCGCGCCATTCCCTGGGTCTTCTCCTGGGCGCAATGCCGGCTGATGCTGCCCGGCTGGTACGGCTTCGGTTCGGCCGTCGACGGCTACCTGCAGAATCACGCTGACGGCCTCGCCACGCTGCGCCGCATGGTCAAATCCTGGCCCTTCTTCCAGAGCCTGCTGTCGAACATGGACATGGTGCTGGCCAAATCCGATCTCGCTATCGCCTCGCGCTATGCCGAACTGGTCAGCGACAGCGAGCTGCGCGAACGCATCTTCAGCCAGATCCGCGGCGAATGGCAGCTGACCCGCCGGCACCTGCTGAGCATCCTAGAACAGGATGACTTCCTCGCCGAAAACCCGATGCTCAAGCGTTCGCTGCAGTTGCGCTCGCCCTACATGGATCCGCTCAACCACCTGCAGGTCGAATTGCTCAAGCGCTATCGTGGGGGCGAAACCGACGAACGCGTGGCCCGCGGCATCCATCTGGCGATCAACGGTATCGCCTCGGGCCTGCGCAACAGCGGTTAGAATCGGCGCCTCATTCTCCAGCCAGCCTCGATCATGCCGACTCCGCTCAAGCGCACCGTCTTTTTCATCTCCGATGGCACCGGCCTGACCGCCGAAGCGCTCGGCCACAGCCTGCTGACGCAGTTCGAGCATGTCGAGTTCAAGCAGATCCGCATTCCCTTCCTCGACAGCGTCGAGCATGCCCAGGGCGCGGTGGCCCGCATCAATGCCCAGGGCGAAGCCGACGGCATGCGGCCGATCGTGTTCACCACGCTGGTCAACCAAGCGCTGGCGGCCATCGTGCATCAGGCCGATGCCTTCTGTCTGTCCTATTTCGAGACCTTCCTGGCACCGCTGGAAGCCGAGCTGGGCATCAAGTCCAGCCACACCGTCGGCCGCTCGCACGGGACGGCCGACAGCTCGGACTACAAGAATCGCATCGAGGCAATCAACTACACGCTGGCCCACGACGACGGCATCACCGACCGCGACCTCGCGCAGGCAGATGTGATTCTGGTCGCCGTATCCCGCTGCGGCAAGACGCCGACTTCGTTGTACCTGGCCATGCAGTTCGGCCTGAAAGCCGCCAATTTTCCGTTGATTCCGGAAGACTTCGATCGCGGTCGCCTGCCTGGTACGCTGGAAAAACACCGCTCCAAGCTGTTCGGTCTGACCATCCAGCCCGACCGCCTGCACCAAATTCGCGAGGAACGTCGCGCCGACAGCAAGTACGCCTCGCTGGCCAACTGCCGCTACGAGGTTGCCGAGGCCGAGAAGATGATGCGGCGCGAAGGCATCCGCTGGCTGGATTCGTCCACCAAGTCGATCGAGGAAATCTCGACCACCATCCTGCAGGAACTGAAGCTGCGCTAGCTTGCCAGCTTGCGGCGCAGTGCCTCGAACAGGCAGACCGCCGCAGCGGCGGCGACATTGAGCGATTCAACCGCACCGGGCATGGGAATGCGAATGCGCAGCCCGGCCAGATCGATCAGTTCGCGCCGGACGCCCTGCCCTTCGGCACCGAACACCCAGGCTAGCGGTCCGTCCCAACACGCCTCGTAAAGCGAGGTGGATTGTTCCAGGCAGGTGACGGCGGTGACGCCGCGATAGCTGGTGATGAAGGCCGCCAGATCGACCTCCTCGTGGATACTCAGGACAAAGTGGGCACCCTGCCCAGCGCGCAACACCTTGGGTGACCAGGCCGCCGCGCAGCCCGGCGACAACAGCACCTGTTTGACGCCGGCCGCAGCCGCGGTACGCAGCAGCGTGCCAACGTTGCCCGGATCCTGGACACCATCAAGCAGCACCGCATCGACGCCGCTATCGGCCAAGGTCGGACCGGAAGGAATTGCCGCCACCGCGAGCAGGCCACTCGGCGTATCGACCAGGCCCAGATCGCGCATCAGCGCATCAGCCAATACAACGACGTCGCGACCGGCAACATGCGCGGCGATCTCGCCACCATGCTGCGCCGACTCGGCGACCACCAGCGTCTCGACCGGCCCATGCACGGCTTCGTAGGCTTCGAGCAGATGCACGCCATCGAGCAGCGTCAGACCCGTCTTGCGCCGCTCCCGCCCCGATTCGGCGAGGCGTTTCAGGCTCTTGAAAAACGGGTTGTCGCGCGACTGGATCAGTTTCATAACAGCGACAGCTGCTGCGCCACCGGTGCGAAGCTACGCCGGTGTACCGGCGAGGCCCCATGGGCGTCGAGCGCGGCGAAATGCGCCGCCGTCGGGTAACCCATGTGGCGGTCAAAGCCATACATCGGGTATTGCCCATGCAACGCCAGCATGCCGGCGTCACGCACGGTCTTGGCGAGGATCGAGGCGGCGGCGATCGAAGCGATCTTGCCGTCGCCCTTGACTACGGCCTCGGCGGGAATCAGCAGTTGCGGGCAACGGTTGCCATCAACCATGGCGCGCTCCGCGGCCACCGCCAGACCGGCTACCGCCCGCTGCATGGCCAGCATCGTCGCGTGCAGGATGTTCAGCCGGTCGATTTCCTCGACGCTGGCTTCGGCGACCGCCCAGGCCACGGCCCGCTCGCGGATCAGCACGGCCAGTTGGTCGCGTTTCTTCTCGCTGAGTTTCTTGGAGTCGTTGAGCCCGGGAATCGGTCGCGCCGGATCGAGAATCACCGCCGCTGCCACCACAGGCCCGGCCAGCGGCCCACGCCCGGCCTCGTCGATGCCACAGACGAGACCGGGCGGGATGATCAGTTCAGGCATGCGATGACCGCATTGGCGGCCTTTTCCGCCGTGTTCTGACGCAATTGCAAGTGAATATCGGTGAACGCTTCAGCCACGGCGCGGGCGTTCTCCTTGTCCTCGTAGAGCTTGATCAGGGCTTCCGCCAGGTTTTCCGGCGTGGCACTGTCCTGCAGGATCTCCGGAACCACCTCGCGCCCGGCCAGGATGTTGGGCAGGCCGACGAAGGGCTGGTAGGCCATACGCTTCATGATCCAGTACGAGGCATTGGCGATTTTGTAGGTAATCACCATCGGCCGCTTGATCAGCGCCGCCTCAAGTGTCGCCGTGCCGCTGGCGACCAGCGATACGTCAGCGGCACCGAGGGCATCCTGGGCGTGGCCGAAGAGCAGGCGAAACGGCAGGTCGGCGGCCTGCTGGCGATAGATTGCCGATTCGAACTGCAGACGCGTCTCGCGCGTCGCCAGCGGCACGACGAACAGCGCGTCGGGCAAGTGCTCGCGAATCAGTTTGGCGGTCTGCACGTACGTATCGGCCAGCATCCCCACCTCGCCCTGACGGCTGCCCGGCAGCAGCGCGAAGACCGGTATCTCCTTGGCGATGCACAAGGCCTCACGCACAGCCGGCTTGCTGGTCTCCAGCGGGATGATGTCGGCCAGCGGATGGCCGACGTAGGTCACCGGAATTCCGGCCTTTTCGTACAGCGGCGGCTCCATCGGGAACAGCGCCAGTACCCGGTTCACCGCCCGCCCAATCTTCTTGATCCGCCCGCCGCGCCAGGCCCAGATCGACGGGCTGACGTAATGGATGGTCTTGATGCCGGCGGCCTTCAGGTCAGTTTCCAGGCCGAGATTGAAATCGGGCGCATCGACGCCGATGAAGATGTCCGGGCGCAAATCGAGCAGGCGCTTTTTCAGGCGCCGGCGGATGCCGGCGATCTCACGGTAATTCCTCAACGCGTCGACGTAGCCCATGACCGCCAGTTTTTCCAGTGGCCACCATGTATCGAACCCTTGAGCCTGCATCTTCGGGCCGCCGATGCCGAAGAACACGGCATCCGGCAGCCGCTGCTTGAGGGCGGCGATCAGGTGGCTGGCCAGCAGGTCGCCAGAGGCTTCCCCCGCCACCATGGCAATCCGTACCGCTTTGCCCATGTCAGCGAATGATGCCGCGCCGCGAAACCTCGAGGAAATCGACGAAGCGCTGGACATCCGGCTGCGTCTTGGCCTCCTCGGCCAGTTTCTGTTTGGCTTCCTCGAGCAGCAAGCCGGACTTGTAAAGCGTGCGATAGGCGCGCTTCAGCGCCGTGATGGAGTCAGCGGTGAAACCGCGGCGCTTCAGCCCTTCGACATTGATGCCATAAGGCGTTGCCGTGTTGCCGGCCGCCATCAGGTAAGGCGGCACATCCTGCAGGATCACCGTGCTGACCGCCGTCATGACGTGGGCGCCGATGCGGCAGAACTGATGCACTCCGGTGAAACCGCCGAGTATGGCCCAATCCTCGACCACGACATGGCCGGCCAGCTGCGAATTGTTGGCAAAGGTCGTCTTGTTGCCGACCTGGCAATCATGGGCAATATGAACGTAGGCCATGATCCAGTTGTCGTCACCGATGCGGGTGACGCCGGCATCCTGGACGGTGCCCAGGTTGAAGGTACAGAATTCGCGGATGGTGTTGCGGTCGCCAATCTCCAGGCGGGTCGGCTCACCGGCGTACTTCTTGTCCTGCGGCGCTTCACCCAACGAACAGAACTGGAAGATGCGGTTGTCGCGACCAATGCGTGTGTGGCCCTTGATGACCACATGCGGCCCGATGACGGTGTTTTCGCCGATCTCGACATCCGGACCGACGATGGAATAGGCGCCGATTTCAACGTTGGCGGCGATCCGGGCAGCCGGATCGACAAGGGCAGTCGGATGGATCATGTCAGATATCCCGCTTGGCGCACATCAGCGTCGCTTCGGCAACGAGCTGGCCGTCCACGCGGGCTTCCGCCTTGAATTTCCAGATGCCGCGCATCTGGCGCAGGATATCGACATGCAGGTGCAACTGGTCACCCGGCATGACCGGCTTCTTGAAACGGCAGTCGTCGATGCCGACGAAGTAGAACACCGAATTGGGATCCGGCTTGGATTCCATGGTCTTGAACGACAGGATGCCGGCTGCCTGGGCCAGAGCTTCCATGATCAGCACGCCAGGCATCACCGGGTGATGCGGAAAGTGGCCGACGAAGTACGGCTCGTTCATCGTGATGTTCTTGTAGGCATGGATGGACTTGCCCGGCTCGACCGCCAGAACCCGATCCACAAGGAGGAAGGGGTAGCGGTGCGGCAAGTGCTCAAGAATTTCATGAATATCCATTTAATCAATCCTTTGTATTTGTATTTTTAAGTGTTTTCTCAAGTTCGGACACGCGCTCGGCGAGCTTGGCCAGATGCCGGATCTGAGCCGCGTTGTGCAGCCAGTGGCTGTGTTCCTCGAGCGGAAAGACGCTGGTGTACTGGCCCGGCTTGGTAATGTTTTTCATCACCAGCGAACCACCCGAAATGACGACCCCTGAAGCGACGATCACATGCCCGGCGATCATCGCCGCCCCGCCGACGATCACGTTGTCCCGCAGAGTGACGCTGCCGGCGATTGCCGCGCAGGCGGCGATCACGCAATGCCTGCCGATCACGCAGTTGTGGCCGATCTGAATCTGGTTGTCGATCTTGCAGCCGTCGCCGATCTGCGTGTCGTCAAGCGCACCACGATCAATGGTGGTGTTGGCACCGATCTCCACGTCGTCACCGATGATCACGCGGCCGATCTGTGGAATCTTCACCCACTGCCCCTGATCCGGGGCAAAACCGAAACCATCGGCGCCGATCACGGCACCGGAATGCAAAATGGACCGTTGGCCAATTCGGCAACCGGTATAGATGGTGACATTCGGATACAGCACGCTGCCGTCGCCAATCGTGACCCCATCGCCTACCGAGCAGCCGGAATGAATCACCACGCCCTCACCTATCGCAACCCCTTCGCCGACGCTGACATGAGCGCCAATGCTGGCGCTGGCCGGCACCGCCGAGGCGCTGGTTGCCGAACGATGCATACCCGGCCTGACAGCGGCCGTCGGATTGAGCAAGGTCGCCAGACGCGCGTAATAGGCGTAGGGATTCTTGCAGACGATGCGCGGCAAACTCACCGCGTCGGCAAACTCCGGCGCCAGGATGACCGCCGAGGCCCGCGTCGTCTGCAGTTGGCCGCGATATTTCAGGTTGGTGAGAAAGCCAATCTCGCCCTCGCCGGCCGAGGCCAGGGTTGCCACCTGATGAATGCGCGTTTGCGCGTCACCAAGCACATCGCCGCCCAGGCGGGCGGCGATGTCGGCCAGCGAGAGAACTACACCCGCCGGATCAGGCATTACTTGCCTTCGGCGAGAGCCTTGATCACCCGCTCGGTGATATCCAGACGCGGACTGACCCAGACCACGTCCTGCAGGATCAGGTCGAATTTGTCGGCTTCCGCGATCTGCTTGATGGCGCGGTTGGCCTTCTCGATCACGGCGGCATTTTCCTCGTTCTGCCGCAGATTGAGGTCTTCGCGGAACTCGCGCTGGCGGCGCTGGAATTCACGCGACAACTCGCCGAACTCCTTCTCCTTGGCCCGGCGCTCAGTCTCTGCCATGGTCACCGAGTTCTTCTCCAGGTTTTCCTGAAGTCCCTGCAGTTGCTTGGCCATGCGCTGCAGATCCTGATCGCGCTTGGAAAACTCGCTTTCCAGCTTCTTGGCGGCCTTCTGGGCCGCCGGCGCATCGCGGAAAATGCGCTGCGTATTGACATAGCCGACCTTCAACTCGGCCGCCGTGGCTCCGGTGGCGAGTAGGGTGGACGTAAGGACCGCGAGAACGAGAGACTTAACTTTCAAGATGACACTCCTGAATCAAAAAGTGGTGCCCAACTGGAACTGGAAGGATTCGGTCTTATCACCGTCTTCCTTGTTGAGCGGAACACCATAACTGAACTTGAGCGGCCCGATGGGCGAAATCCAGGCCGCGGAAATACCGGTTGAATACCTGAGATCACCCAGATCGAGTTTTTCGCCCTTGCCATAAACCTGACCAGCATCGAAGAACATGCCGACACGGAAAGACTTTTCCATTCCGGGCAAAGCCCACATCAATTCGGCATTGGCGACGACGCGGCGGTTGCCACCCAGGCGCTCTTCGTCTCCGCCATTGATTTCGTAAGGGCCAAGGCTGGATGCCTTGTAACCCCGAACGGAATTGACACCACCGGCATAAAAGTTCTTGAAAAACGGCAGATCGTTGGTGCTGCCGTAGTTGTTGGCATACCCCAGTTCGCCATTGAGCATCAGCGTGAATTTCTGGTTCAGCGGAACATAGTGCTGCAACTGGTAGGTGGCACGGTAGTACTGCAAGTCGCCGCCGGGCAACGCGACCTCGATGCCTGCCTTCTGGTAAGAACCTTTGGTCGGGAAGAAGAAACTGTCCCGACCGTCGCTCGACCAGTTCAACGATACCGGCAGGGAAAGATTGCGATTGCCGAAGCTCTGGACGTAACGCTTGTAATAATTTGGACTGGTATCAAAAACCGAGATATCGGTCGAATCGACCCCAAGCCCTATACCCAGGGACTCCTTCTCGCTGATCGGGAAGCCGAAACGGATGCCGGCACCGGTTGACGAGGACTTGTAATAGGCCAGTTCTGTCGAACTGGTATCCACGGTACGGTGATAAACGTCGAATCCCTGGCTAACCCCATCGATGGTGAAGTAAGGATTGGTGTAGGACAGCGCGTATGTGCGCTGCGACTTCGCCGAATTCACCTGGATGCCAACATTGTTGCCACTGCCCATGAAGTTGTTTTGCGAAATCGAGGCAGAGAGAATGACACGGTCCGTACTGGAGGTGCCCACGCCCAGCATCAGGTTGCCGGTCGGCTTCTCGGTCACGTTCAGATTGACATCGACCTGGTCCGCCGTTCCCTGCACCGCCGGGGTTTCGACCGCCACCTCGGTGAAATAGCCAAGGCGATCAACCCGCTCCTTGGAAGTCGTAACCCGTGCGGCATCGTACCAGCCACCTTCCATCTGGCGCACTTCACGGCGAACGACTTCATCACGGGTCTTGGTATTGCCGGTCACGTTGACGCGACGCACATATACCCGCTTGCCCGGATCGATGAAAATGGTGAAGGCTACCTGGCGCTTGGTCTTGTCCAGTTCAGGCGCCGCATTGACGTTGGCAAAGGCGTAACCCTCGTTACCCAGGCGGTCGCCGATCGCCTTGGTCGTCTCATTCAGGCGCTCGCGGGAAAAGATATCGCCCGCCTTGATCTTGACCAGCTTCTTCAGTTCGTCCTCGGGCAGTGCAAACTCACCGGCCAGCTTGACTGAGGAAACCTGATAGGGCTCACCTTCACTGACGTTGATGGTGATGAACACATCCTGCTTGTCGGGCGAAATGGAAACCTGCGTCGATTCGATATTGAATTCCAGGTAGCCCTGATTCATGTAGAACGAGCGCAGTTTCTCGATATCCGCCGCCAGCTTCTGCCGGGAATATTGATCGTTCTTGGTGTACCAGGTCAGCCAGCCCGGCGTGGTCAATTCGAACAGACCAAGCAGGTTTTTCTCGGAGAAAGACTTGTTGCCGATGATGCTGATCTGCCTGATCTTGGCCGCCGCACCTTCCTCGATATTGAAGCTGATGCCGACCCGATTACGCTCAAGCGGCGTCACGGTCGTTGTCACGTTGGCTGCGTACCTGCCGCGCGCCAGGTACTGGCGCTTGAGTTCCTGCTCGGCCTTGTCGAGCAGGGCGCGATCGAAGATACGTCCGTCGGCGATCCCGGTGTCTTTCAAGGCCTTGAGAATGGTGTCCTTCTCGAACTCCTTCATGCCAGTGAAATCGATGCGGGCAATGGCCGGGCGTTCCTGGACGACGACAACCATGACGTCCTTGTCCACCTCAATACGGACGTCACGGAAGAAACCGGTAGCGAACAGGGCCTTGATCGACTGCGCCGACTTTTCCGGTGTCAGTGTGTCGCCAACCTTGACTGGCAGATAGCTGAAGACCGTTCCGGCCTCAGTTCGCTGGATGCCCTCGACACGAATGTCCTTGACGGCAAAGGGTTCGAAGGCCAGCGCCGGCATGGCGAATAGGCTGGCAACCAGGACAGACAGCAGGGATCGATTCATTGTTCAGCCCGAAAACAGGCGGTTGAAGTCGTTAAAAAAGGCGAAAGCCATCAGGGCGAACAACAGGGAAAGGCCGATCTGCTGGGCGATTCCCATGGCACGCTCGGAGAGCGGCCGACGCCTGACGACTTCGATCATATGATACATCAAATGCCCACCGTCCAGCACCGGGATGGGCAGCAGGTTGAGGACGCCGAGGCTGATGCTGACGAGGGCCATGAACTTGATGTAGTAGTCCAGCCCCAGGCGCGCTGACTGTCCGGCATAGTCGGCAATGGTCACCGGACCCGACAGATTTTTCCAGGAAACGTCACCGGTCAGCATCTTGCCAAGCATGACGAGCGAGAATACGGATTTTTCCCAGGTTTCAGCCAGCGCCTTGGCACCAGCATCGAAGATACCGTAACTGACAAAGACACGGATATCGCGGCGGATTTCACCTGTTTCGGCGACGGCGACACCAATCTTGCCGACCTCCCGTCCGCGCTCGGTAACGGTTTCCGGCATCACCTCCACCGTCATCGGCAGGCCGGCCCGCTCGAAGTCTACCCGGATCGGCCGTCCAGCCGCTTCGCGGACATGAATCACCAGTTCATGCCACAGGCTGATCGCCTGACTGTCGAGAGCCAACACCCGATCACCTGCCTGCATGCCGGCACGTTCGGCAGCACCGCCGGCCACCAGACGGCCGATCACCGCCGGCAACTGGGGGCGATAAAAGGCGATGCCCAACCTTTCCAGCGCATCACCTTCCCAGCCCTGCTCTCCCGCCGCGGCGAGGAACAGGCGGCGTACGGCAATTTCTCCGTGTTCGTTGATCACTTCGAGGTCGGCGCTCTCCTGGCCGACAGCCTTCTGCAGCAGCAGCCAGCGAAAATCGTCCCAGGTCGCCACCGGCTGCCGATCGACGCTACGCACCTGCTCACCATTGGTGATCGCGGCCATGGCCGCCGGCGAACCATCTGGCGGCGTCCCAAGAATTGGCTGCAACTCATTGCTGCCGTACATGAAAATCCCCCAATAAAGGAGGATGGCCAGCAGGAAATTGGCCGCCGGTCCGGCGGCGACGATCAAGCTGCGGCGACCGACCGACTGCCGGTTGAAGGCACGATGTGCTTCCTCCGGCGCCACGTCGCCTTCTCTTTCGTCGAGCATCTTGACGTAACCGCCGAGCGGGAAGGCGCTGATCGCCCACTCGGTACCATCGCGTCCAAAGCGCCTCTGCCACAGAACATGGCCGAACCCGATGGAAAAGCGCAGGACCTTGACGCCGCAAAGGCGAGCCACCGCATAGTGGCCATATTCATGAAAGATGATCAGGACACCGATGACAACCGCGAAGGCGGCCAGGTAAAACGGCAGTTCGCTCACGCGAAACGCCGCTCTGTGATCATCTGCTGAGCTATCCGGCGAGCGTCGGCGTCCATCGCCAGTACGTCGCCCAGGCTGCTTTCCGGCACTGCCGGCAAAGCATCGAGAACAGCCTCATTGAGTTGGGCGATGCCAAGGAAAGACAGGCGCTGCTCGAGAAATGCCGCGACGGCGATTTCGTTGGCCGCATTGAGGATGGCCGGGGCCGTGCCGCCTTCGTTAAGGACGTCGTAGGCCAGTTGCAGACAGCGGAAACGCACCGGATCGGGAGCCTGAAAATCGAGGCGGCCGATGGCGAACAAGTCGAGCGGCGCGACACCGGCGTCAATACGCTCCGGCCAAGCCATTGCATAGGCAATCGGCGTGCGCATATCGGGGTTGCCCAACTGCGCCAGGACGGAGCCATCAACATATTGCACAGCAGAGTGCACGACGCTCTGCGGGTGCACCACCACCTGTATCATTGCTGGAGGCGCGTCGAAGATCCAGCGAGCCTCGATGACCTCGAGACCCTTGTTCATCATCGTCGCCGAATCGACGGAGATCTTGCGCCCCATGACCCAATTTGGATGAGCACAAGCCTGCTCGGGCGTGACGCCCTGCAGTTCAGCCAGCGGCGTGTTGCGGAAGGGGCCGCCGGAAGCGGTCAGCAGGATGCGGCTGACACCGCAAGCGGCCAGTCCGCGGTCGAAGTCGACCGGCAGGGACTGGAAGATCGCGTTGTGCTCGCTATCGACCGGCAGCAGTCTGGCGCCATGCTGGCGGACAGCATGCATGAACAGCTCGCCGGCCATGACCAGCACTTCCTTGTTGGCCAGCATGACCTTCTTGCCGGCCCGGGCGGCCGCCAGCGTCGGCTCCAGGCCGGCGGCGCCGACGATGGCCGCCATCACCGCATCAACCTCACTTGCGGCCGACAATTCGATCAACGCATCGAGACCATGACGGATTTCAGTCGGCAAGCCGGCAGCCCGGCAGCGCGCGGCCAGATCAGCTGCCAGCGGCGCATCGCGAAGCACGGCGAAGGCCGGCCGGAATTCCAGGCACTGCTCGAAAAGCTTGTCCACCTGGCTATGGGCGCACAGGGCGAAAGCCCGGTAACGGTCGGGGTGGCTGCGGATCACATCCAGCGTGCTGACGCCGATGGAGCCGGTCGAACCGAGAACGGTGATGTTTTGCCGACTCATGGCTTGGCGTAGAGGAAGAACAGCCAGAAGCCGGCAACAATCGGCAAGGTCGAGGTCAAGCTATCGATGCGGTCGAGCACGCCACCGTGCCCGGGCAGGACGTTGCTGCTGTCCTTGATGCCGGCCTTGCGTTTGAGCAGGGACTCAAACAGGTCGCCGATGATGCTCACCACGGTCACCACGAGCAAGGCCGCAATCCACAACGGCAGCGGCATCAGGGTGGCAAAGAAGAAGTGGCCGATGATCAGGCCATAGATGAGAACACCGACGGCAGCTCCGTAAGCGCCTTCGCGGGTCTTGCCCGGACTGATCGATGGTGCCAGCTTGTTCTTGCCGAAACGGCGTCCAGCGAAGTAAGCAGCAATGTCAGCCATCCAGACGACGGCGAAAACAGCCAGCAAGACGCCCGGCCCAAGCGCCCGCAACTGGACCATGGCCAACCAGGTCGGTAACAGGACCACCGCGCCGACCAGCAGACCGGAGACACCACCGAGCGCCCATTTGCCGCGCAGCCAGAGTGGAATGACCAGGAACCAGAAAATCGCCGAGGCGAGATAGAGCGCCTTGACCCACATCTGCTCCGGCGCAAAGCCGTCGGCGCCAATAGCCGCCGGATCGGCCAGCGACAGCGCAGCGCAGATGATGGCCGTCGCTCCACCGAGCAGCAGACGGCCGGTCTTGCCCCAACCCAGCAAGGCACCCCATTCCCAGGCGGCGACGCCGATGAACAAGGCAATGACCAGGGCCCAGCCGGACTGCGGCAACCAGAACAGGCTGGGCAGCAGCAATGCCATCAGGGCCAGCGCCGTGATGACGCGCGTCTTAAGCATTCGGCGTTTCCGTCAGCTGTTCGCTGGTTCGGCCAAAACGCCGCTCGCGCTTCTGGAAGGAAGCGATGGCCTTGTCGAATTCGGCCTTATTGAAATCCGGCCAGAGGGTCGGCGTGAAATGGAGTTCGGTATAGGCCAATTGCCAGAGCAGGAAATTGCTGATCCGTTCCTCGCCGCCCGTACGGATGAAAAGATCGGGCTCCGGCGCGTAACTCATCGCCAGGTAAGGCTCGATATCGGCCTCAGCCCAGTTCCCTGCCCGATCGGGCTCGGCGCCAGCCAGGCGGTTGACTGCCTGCATGATGTCCCAGCGCCCGCCGTAATTGGCGGCAACGGTCAGCACCAGACGGTCGTTGGTCGCCGTCTTCTCTTCGGCACGGCGAATCAGTTCCTGCAGATGCGGGTCGAAACGCGAGAGATCGCCGACGATACGCAGGCGCACACCATTGCGCCCGAGCTTTTCGACTTCCTGTTCAAGCGCCTTGACGAAGAGCTGCATCAGCAGGGATACCTCTTCCTGCGGCCGCCGCCAGTTCTCCGACGAGAAGGCGAACAATGTCAGGTAGGCAATACCGCGTTCCAGGCAGGCACGCACCATCTCGCGCACCAGCTCGACGCCCTTGACGTGCCCGGCAACCCGCGGCAACAGTCGTTTTTTCGCCCAGCGCCCGTTGCCATCCATGATCACCGCCACATGGCGCGGGATGGCGGCGGAATCAGGAACCTGTCGCGTCGAACTGGAGAAAATTGCCATTCGGCAGGAGATCAGCGGCGTACGGCGATCAAACCTGCATCAGCTCGGCCTCTTTTTGGGCGAGCATCTTGTCGACTTCGGCGATGTGTTTGTCGGTCAGTTTTTGCACGTCGTCCTGGGCACGCCGTTCGTCGTCCTCGGGAATTTCGCCCTTCTTCAGCGCATCCTTGAGGTGGGCGATGGCATCGCGGCGCAGGTTGCGGATCGCCACCTTGGCGGCCTCGCCTTCGTTCTTGACGACCTTGTTCATTTCGCGGCGACGCTCTTCGGTCAGCGCCGGCATCGGCACGCGGATCAATTCGCCCTGCGTCGCCGGATTGAGACCGAGGTCGCAGTCGCGAATGGCCTTTTCGACCTTGCCGACCATGTTCTTTTCCCAGGGCTGGACGCCGAGGGTACGGGCATCGACCAAGGTGATGTTGGCCACCTGGTTAACCGGCACCGGCGAGCCGTAATAGTCGACCTGAACGTGATCAAGGAGGCCGGTATGGGCGCGGCCAGTACGGATTTTCTGCAGGTCGTTCTTGAGTGTCTCAAGCGTCCGGACCATCTTGTGTTCGGCGTTTTTTCTGATTTCGGCAATCATCAATCTCTCCCTCAGCAATAGACCAGCGTGCCTTCGTCTTCACCGCAGACCACGCGCTTGAGCGCGCCGGACTTGAAAATCGAGAACACGTTGATGGGAAGTTTCTGGTCGCGGCACAAAGCAAAAGCGGTGGCATCCATGACCGCAAGGTTTTGTGAGATCGCATCGTTGAAGCTGATCTTGTCGTAGCGCGTCGCCGTCGGATCTTTTTTCGGATCGGCCGTGTAGATGCCGTCTACCTTGGTCGCCTTGAGGACGATCTCGGCACCAATTTCCGAACCGCGCAGAGCCGCAGCGGTATCGGTCGTGAAGAAGGGGTTGCCGGTGCCAGCACCGAAAATCACCACCTTGCCTTCTTCGAGATAGCGGATGGCCTTGCCGCGGATGTACGGCTCAATCACCTGCTCAATATTGAGCGCCGACTGCACGCGGGCATTCAGCCCGCATTGACGCATCGCATCGGACAGCGCCATGGCATTCATCACCGTGGCCAGCATGCCCATGTAATCCGCGGTGGCGCGATCCATCCCGGTGGCCGTACCGGCCATGCCACGGAAGATGTTGCCACCACCGATAACGACACCGATTTCCACACCCATATCAGCGACCGCCTTGATCTCTCCGCAAATCGCCGCGATGGTCTGCGGGTTGATGCCGTAGGCGTCGGTGCCCATCAGGGCCTCGCCGGAGAGTTTCAGGAGAATGCGCTTGTATTTGGGTGTGGTCATCGGCGTTTCCTTGCTGATTACTTCTTAGCGGCGGCAGCAGCAGCCTGGGCAGCGACTTCAGCAGCGAAATCGTCAACCTTCTTCTCGATGCCTTCGCCGACGATGAACAGCGCGAAGCCGGCGACGGAAGCGCCCTTTTCCTTCAGCAGTTGTTCGATCGTCTGCTTGCCGTCGGCAGCCTTGACGAAGACCTGACCGAGCAGCGTGACGTCCTTCAGATACTTCTGGACGGTGCCTTCGGCGATCTTTTCCAGCATTGCATCCGGCTTGCCGGCTTCACGGGCCTTCTCGATGGCAACGCGACGCTCGGTGTCGAGCAGTTCGGCGGGAACACCGGAGGCATCCAGCGACTTCGGCTTGGAGGCGGCGATGTGCATGGCCAGATCCTTGCCCAGTTGCTCGTCGCCACCGATCACATCGACCATGACACCAACCTTGGCGCCGCCGTGGATGTAGGAAACCAGCTTGCCCTTGGCTTCGAAACGGACGAAGCGGCGGATGCTCATGTTTTCGCCGATCTTGCCAACCAGGGCAGAACGGGTCGACTCGACGGTGCCTTCGCCCATCGGCAGGGCCGACAGCGTGGCAACATCAGCCGGATTCTTGCCAGCGACCAATTCGGCGCAGCCGTTGGCCAGGGCGATGAATTCGTCGTTCTTGGCAACGAAGTCGGTCTCGCTGTTGACTTCGATGATGGCGCCCAGCTTGCCATCGGCGGCGATGCTGACCGCCACGATACCTTCGGCAGCGATACGGGTAGCGGCCTTGGTCGCCTTGTTGCCGAGCTTGACGCGGAGGATTTCCTCGGCCTTGGCCATGTCGCCATCAGCCTCGGTCAGCGCCTTCTTGCATTCCATCATGGGTGCGTCGGTCTTGCCGCGCAGTTCTGCCACCATGCCTGCGGTAATTGCCGCCATACTTATTCTCCTGAGCTTGTAAAACCGGCGAGGCCCGCAGGCCCCGCCGCTAAGACCTTACTGTGCGGATTCTTCCTGGACTTCGACGAACTCGTCGTCGCCGCCGGCAGCGACGATTTCCTGGACGACCTGGCTGCGGCCTTCGAGGATGGCGTCGGCGACGCCACGGGCGTACAGCTGAATGGCGCGGGAAGAGTCATCGTTACCCGGGATCACGTAGGCAACGCCGTCCGGGGAATGGTTGGTATCGACCACGCCGATGACCGGAATGCCGAGCTTCTCGGCTTCGGTGATGGCAATTTTGTGGTAACCAACGTCGATGACGAAGATGGCGTCCGGCAGGCCGCCCATGTCCTTGATGCCACCGATGGACTTCTGCAGCTTTTCCAGTTCGCGACGGAAGGTCAGCGCTTCCTTCTTCGGCATCTTTTCCAGCTCACCGGCTTCGACGGCGATTTCCATGTCCTTCAGACGCTTGATCGAGGTCCTGACCGTCTTGAAGTTGGTCAGCATGCCGCCCAGCCAGCGCTGGTCGACGAAGGGAGCATTGGCGCGCTGGGCTTCCTGGGCGATCAGTTCGCGCGCCTGGCGCTTGGTGCCGACGAACAGGATATTGCCGCGATTGGAGGACAGCTTCTTCACGAAAGTCATGGCTTCGTTGTACTTGGCCAGGGTCTTTTCGAGATTGACGATGTGAATCTTGTTGCGGGCGCCGAAGATGTACGGGGCCATCTTGGGGGACCAGAAACGGGTCTGGTGACCGAAGTGGACACCGGCCTCCAGCATTTCACGCATGGTAACGGACATGTAAAACTCCTTAAGGGTTGGACCTCCACCCGCCGGAAACGCCCGCCATTGTTGTATTTTGGCGCGCACCCTTAATCGGCGAATGTGTGGATTTTGCTGCCGACACCGTGCCGGCAACTATCTTCCCGCCCAGTGCGGACGGAAAAACCCGGCGATTATAGCAGCAGCCCGGCGCTACCGGAAGCTCAATAACCATTCTGCTTGAGCGCCAGCAACTGCAGCATCCGTTCGAGATAGGGCTGCCAGTCCGGCATTTGCAGGCCGAAGTCGTTTTCCAGATGACTGCAATCGAGACGGGAATTGGCCGGGCGCTGTGCCGGCGTCGGATAGTCGGCAGTGCCGATGGCCCGAATGGCTTCCGACGTCAGGCGCAGATCGAAGCCAGGCATGGCGCCAGCCAGCTCGACGATGGTCCGGGCGAAGGTGCACCAGCTGACCGGACGCGCCGCCGCCAGATGGTAGAGCCGGTTCTCGCCTACTTCGAGCAATGCGCCGCGTTGCAGCATGGCCAGCGCAACCCCGGTGACTGTGGCAATCAGCGCCGCCGGTGTCGGCGAGCCGACCTGGTCATCGACCACGCTCAAGGCCTCCTTCTCCCGCGCCAGACGGAGAATGGTCTTGACGAAATTGCCACCGCGCGCGCCGAACACCCAACTGGTGCGGAAAATCAGCGAACGGCAGCCAGCAGCGCGGATCGCCTCTTCACCGGCCAGTTTGCTGCGCCCGTAAACGCTGACCGGGCCGGTCGGGTCGCTTTCCACCCAGGGCGTCGCCTTGCTGCCGTCGTAGACATAGTCAGTTGAATAATGCACCAGCAGCGCGCCGCTGGCGGCCGCTTCGGCAGCCAGAATGCCTGGCGCCTCAGCATTGATACGCTGCGCCAGTTCGGGCTCGGCTTCGGCCTTGTCGACCGCCGTATAAGCGGCAGCATTGACGATCACGGACGGTTGCACCTCACGCAGTACGCGGCGCAGCTGATCAAGATCGCCGAGATCGCACTCGGCCCGCCCAAAGGCCACCAGCGGACCATGCGGCGCCAGGGAGCGTTGCAATTGCCAGCCGACCTGGCCGTCCTTGCCGAGCAGAAGAATCGTCATCGTCAGAAGTCCCGCGGAAAAGGCGGGAAGTATGCCAGTTTCCCGGCGGCGCTTTGCGAAACGGTACCCATCCTTTATCCTTGCCCATCCCCCACGCCTTACCGGACAGCCATGAGCATCACCATCAAGACGCCCGAAGAAATCGAAAAAATGCGCGTCGCCGGACGCCTCGCCAGCGAGGTTCTCGACTACATCGAGCCCTTTGTCAAAGTGGGCGTCACCACGGAAGAGCTCGACCGCCTCTGCCACGACTACATGGTCGATGTGCAGGGCTGCATCCCTGCCCCGCTGAATTACGCACCATCGGGCTACAACCCCTATCCGAAGTCGATCTGTACCTCGGTCAACCAGCAGGTGTGCCACGGCGTGCCGGGCGATCGCGTGCTGAAGACCGGCGACATCATCAACCTCGACATCACGACGATCAAGGACGGTTACCACGGCGATACCAGTCGCATGTTCATCGTCGGCGAAGGCTCGATCCAGGCCAAGCGCCTGTGCGAGATCACTTTCGAATGCATGTGGCTGGGTATTTCGGTGGTGCGTGCCGGCGCCTACCTGGGCGACATTGGTGCGGTGATCCAGAAATACGCCGAGAAGAACGGCTACTCGGTGGTCCGCGAATTCTGCGGCCACGGCATTGGTGCCAAGTTCCATGAAGACCCGCAAGTGCTGCACTACGGCAAGGCCGGCACCGGCCCGCGCCTGGAGCCGGGCATGATGTTCACCATCGAGCCGATGATCAATGCTGGCAAGGCCGCCATCCGCGAGATGGCCGACGGCTGGACCATTGTCACCAAGGACCGCAGCCTGTCGGCGCAGTGGGAACACACCATCCTGGTAACTGAAACTGGGCATGAAGTGATGACCCTCTCTGCCGGCAGCCGTCCCAAACCCGACTGGATCAAGTAATGGCCGTCGATGTCGCGGCGCTGCGTGCCGAAGTCAAGGCTGATCAGGCCGCGCTGCGCCAGCGCTACGAAGAAACCAACGATGCCAGTGAACTGCTCCGCCAGCGCTGCGCCCGTGTAGACGGCATCCTTCGCCGCCTGTGGGAAGGCCTCGAGATGCCGGCCTCGGCAACGCTGGCGGCGGTTGGCGGCTATGGCCGTGGCGAGCTCTACCCGGCTTCCGACATCGACTTGCTGATCCTGCTGCCACGCCAGGTCAGCGCAGCACTGCAAGAAAAACTCGAACGTCTGGTCGGCCATTTCTGGGACATCGGCCTGGAAATCGGCCACAGCGTGCGCACCGTCTCCGAATGCGTGGAAGAAGCCGAGCGCGACATCACGGTGCAGACGGCGCTGCTCGAAGCCCGTCTGCTGACCGGTAACGCCAAACTGTTTGCCACCTTTGAGCGACGCCTGCGCGGCCACCTCGATCCGCTCGATTTCTTCGAGGCCAAGCGCCTGGAGCAGCAGGAACGCTACCTGCGCTTTAACGAAACGCCGTATAGCCTGGAGCCGAACTGCAAGGATTCGCCTGGCGGCCTGCGCGATCTCCAGGTCATCTTCTGGATCGCCCAGGCGGCCGGCTATGGCACCACCTGGGCCGATCTCGAACGCAACGGTTTCCTGACCCGTGAGGAAATGGAACACGCCGGCCAATGCGAGGAATACCTGCGCCACCTGCGCATCCGCCTGCACTACATATCCGGACGGCGCGAAGACCGGCTGCTGTTCGATTATCAGAACCTGCTCGCCCTCGAGTTCGGCTTTACCACGACCCCGGCGCGGCGCGCCTCGGAACAGCTGATGCAGGGCTATTACCGCAACGCCAAGGCGATCACCCTGCTCAACACCATCCTGCTGCAGAACATGGAGGCGGCGCTGTCGCCGGAAAGCCAGCAGATACCGCAGGTTCTCGACGACAACTTCCAGACGGTCGGCAACCTGCTCGACCTGCGCGATGAAACGCTGTTCGAGCGCCAGCCCGGAGCCATTCTCGACAGCTTCCTGGTGATGCAGGAAAGCCACGAACTGCATGGCATGACGGCACGTACGCTGCGCGCCCTGTGGCGGGCGCGCGACCAGATCACCCCGGATTTTCAGAGCGACCCGGCGCAACGCGCCGCTTTCCTGCAGTTGTTCCAGAGCCCGCGTGGCGTGGTACACGAATTCCGCCGCATGAACCAGCTCGACATCCTCGGCGCCTACCTGCCGAATTTCGGCCGCATTGTCGGCCAGATGCAGCACGACCTGTTCCACGTCTATACCGTCGACCAGCACATCCTGCAGGTACTACGCAATCTGCGCCGATTCACGATGAGCGAGTTCGCCCACGAATATCCGCTGTGCTCGCGCATCATCAGCGAGCTGGATCGGCCCTGGCTGCTCTACATCGCCGCCCTCTTCCACGATATTGCCAAGGGGCGCGGTGGCGATCACTCCGAGCTTGGCACCGTCGATGCCCGCGAGTTCTGTGAGCAGCACGGGCTGGACGCGGAAGATACCGAACTGGTCGTCTGGTTGGTCAAGAATCATCTGGTCATGTCGCAGGTCGCTCAGAAGGAAGACCTCGGCGATCCCGAGGTCATCGGCGCCTTCGCCCGCCTGGTCGGCGATGGTCGTCACCTGGCCGCCCTCTACCTGCTGACTCATGCCGACATCCGCGGCACCAGCCCGAAGGTCTGGAACCAGTGGAAAGGCAAGCTGCTGGCCGATCTCTACTTCCAGACGCTGCATTACCTGCATCAGGGTGAAACGCCGGCGGCGCACGGCGTCATTGCCGAGCGTCAGGCTGAAGCGATGCGCCTGCTGCGCTACTTCGCCCTCTCCGATACGGTCCATGAGCGGCTGTGGAAGCAGCTCGACACGGTCTATTTCCTGCGCCACTCGGCCGAGGAAATCGCCTGGCACACGCGCTCGCTGCATTACCGCATCTACAACAACCAGCCGGTCGTCCGCGCCCGCCTGCATCAGGATGGCGACAGCCTGCAGGTGATGGTCTACACCCAGGACCAGCCCGACCTGTTCGCCCGCATCGTCGGCTTCTTCGCCCGCAACGGCTACAGCATCGTCGACGCCAAGATCCACACCACCGCGCACGGCTACGCGCTCGACAGCTTCGTCGTGCTCGACATCATGGAGCGCGACAACAATCGCGAGATGGTCACCTACATCGAGCATGAGCTGGAGCAGCGCCTGATACAGCAATTGCCGCCGGAAGTACCATCCGCCGGCCGGTTGTCGCGTCAGGTCAAGCACTTCCCGATCAAGCCGGAAGCCGCCATCGTTGAGGACGAACGCGGTGGCAACTTCGTCCTCTCACTGGTCGCCGCTGACCGTCCTGGCCTGCTGTACACGGTCGCCGACATCCTCGCCCACCATCGCGCCAACCTGCAGACCGCCAAGATCACCACGCTCGGCGAGCGCGCCGAAGACGTCTTCCTGATCAGCGGCGGCGACCTGCGCGAAAGCGTCAGCCGCATCCGCCTGGAGACGGAGTTGATGGAGCGGCTCAAGGTCTGAAACGACGGTCTGGCGGACGCAGAAGACCTTGATTACATGACCGGCGGCGCTAGCGGGCGGGTGTCCGGTTGATGGGGGCACTCGTCAACGAGCCCGAATGCTGCCCACGATGGCATCCCACCAGGCCAGGCTTTCCTTCTCGGACAAGGAGGGATCGAGATAGTCGGTATTCTTGTCTTTCAGTCCGCCCATAGACAGGCTGATGGCGATGACCGGACGATTCATGCTGGAAGGTTCGGTCACCAAGGTTTCGGCAACGAAATGCCGCTGCACCTTGCCGCCCTCCTTGCCCGCATCCAGCAACTCCTCGCCCGCTCGGCCAGCAATCTGGCGTTTGCCTTTGCGTAAGGTCGTCGAGGAGAAATCAAGCATCCGCAGCAAGCCCGCCTTGCCCGCCACCCGCTGCAGCAAGCCACCATCGCCTTTCTCGGGCAGGGAACTCATATCAATGCTGATGATCGCGTCCGGGTGCCGTTCGCTCTTGAAGGCCAGTATGAAAACCTCCCCGTCCTGCTTGGCGTCGATTACCGCTGTGCCGAGACAGGTTCCTGGTCCGGCCTTTTCGGGGGTAGGGGCGAAGCGGGTGTTCTGGGCGATGCGGATTAGCTGGTTTTCGACGTGCTCAGCGGTGCGGGGGTCTTGAGAGTATTTGAAATCCTCCAGACGGACAATCGCACCCTCTTTCTCTGTATAGAGGTGCAGTCGTAAGGATTCCATCTGGCGTGAGCTACTGTACGACTGTACGAGTGCCATTTGCTTGTCGATTTCTTGAACGGAGGCAAGCATGTTTTTATTGGCCGATTTAAAGTGATGACCAGATTTCAAGGCACCAACCTCTTTATTCAGCAGTTGCATGAATTGAGGTTGATTGCCTTTTTGCCTTGGCAACATGACGCGAACGCTCTCAAAATCCTTGTCCAACCCGTAATACAGGGTCAGTTCGCTGCCGGGTGTCAACTCGTACTCTTCCGGCAGGTCGATCAGGTAGCGGCCAATACAGTGGGTGCGCATCGTCGGCAGTTGAAGAGAGTTTTTCATGAACAATCCTGTTCCGGCGTGGGATAGTGAGGCGACAATCACCAGCAGGCTGGCCGTCAGCAATGACTTGAGGCTAATGGTGTATGTCGGGTACTTCCCGCGAATCCTGCGCACTAGGTCGATCAACCTGCCGGCGGCGTGGGCGTAATAGGTACGGGGCGGCGCATCCTGCAACTGGCGGTCAACTTCCGGGTTCATCCCCTGCACGTCGACCGGCAAGAAGGCCGCCCACACACGGCGGCTGAAACCCCTTTCGGACCAAGCGGGGGCAGGCTGTTGCAGCCATTCTCGAAGGCGCCGTCACCCCAGTAATGAGGATTGGTCGGGGTGTAGCCCTAGTCATCATCGTTGATGACGGGGTTCAAGGATGGATCGCAGGTGAAGCGTTCCTGGCCGGAAGTGGTCTTGATCCTAGGGACGGAGGCAAAATCGTATTCGTCATATCTGCCGGGAGGTAAAGGCGGGAAAGGTGGCTTTTTTGTACGGCTATCGTTACATTTTTCTTCCAGTGCTTGCCGATCAAAAGAACTCATCGTATCTGTATTCTCCGGTGCGCAGCGTTCATCCCTTATTGCAGTACCTTTTGGATTTTGATCTTTCGTCCCATCCAAACGGTAGCGGGAGTACATGTGTCTGTGCCACGGAATAACGTAGATATGTCCCTCCTTGGTCACGCGCACATCGGTATCAATGACGGCTTGTCTTGAGCCGGCCTCCTTGTATGCGTAGAGCGAATATTGTCCGCCGACAAAGGTATCCCATGTATTACCTGCGTCGTTGGTAAATGCGATAGTCAAATAACAGGCTTTATCACCGCAACCAAAAGACGGCACCGCAAACCGCTCATCACCGGGCTCAATGCTGAATTTGCCGGGCCAGAAACCTCTACCCCCGTCCTTGTAGCGGCTCATCACCACATGCAAATCTTTCCGGGCATCGTGCCATTTCATGATGCCGCCGACCCGGCAGTCCTCATAGTTCTCCAGCGTGATGTAGCGATGCTCATCGATCCGGTAGATCACCTGCTGTGGGCTGTCGTAGGTCGGGCGTTGAGAGACCGGCATGGCACCAACCCCCGCGCCGATTGACGCGATGGAACTGCAGCCGGCAAGCAGCAAGGCGAGGCAGGTGAGAATGATCTTGGTCATACGAGAACCGTATCCTTGTTGCTTGTGGCATTCCACAATGCAGCCGTTTGTTCACGCTGCTTTTGCAGGTCACCAAAGGTTTCCGTCTCAATCAACGCCGGTATCGGCGGGATGTTCAGGGCACCTGTCCAGAAATAGGCATCGGATGCGCCAATCCGCCAGTCGGCGAACTGGTTCAGTTCCTTCCAGAACGCCTTGTCCTGATGGCTCGCGCAGAAACCGATGGGCAGATCATAGGCGACGACGCGACTCAGAAATTTGTGGTTAGTTGGCAGCGTACTGTGATCCGTCGGCTCGGGAATATAGTTGCCAATCCGCTGCTCCAGTTCTTTCTGTGTTTCCAGCCGGTAACTCGGTTGAGCGTCGTAAGGATTGTCTTCCCTGACCCATTCTTCCCGGTCGTAGATGTCCCGGTAGAAGGGATAGTCCTCAAGATCTTCCCATTTCTTTTGTTCATGGGACTGCATATCAAATCCCACCATCTCCTCCGCCGCAATCGGCTCCGGCACCGCCTCAGCATTGATGGTCACCTGCCGCTCCGTATCGGGCGTGGTCCACACATCGGTGCGAATAATCCCCTTGGTCTTCTTCATTTTGTTCCAGAACGGACTGCGCTTGCCGTCCAGATCCCTTGGCCACAGGTAAGCCTTGCCGGGTTTGCCGCCGCATGGCGTCGTGCGGGCCAGCATGCGCTGGAAAAGAGTGCCCGGAAACTTGTTGAGGACACTGTCAGGCAGACCTTGCCAGCCTATGCTTTGCATGGCCGTGCTGCCCATGACCCGGTCGTGCGGATTGAAATAGACGTAGATGCGCCCGGTGTTATCCCGCTCGCCAGGGAGTTTCGGCGTCCAGTATTCCTTCTCCGGCGTACTGCCGACCCGCAGTTTCGCGATCAGATCGTCGGTCATCTGCCGGTAACCCTTCATGAAATGCCGGACGATGTTTTCGAAGGTATTACGCCGCGCTTTCTCGGTTGGTGCATCGTTTCCCTGCGCCAGACTGTCTGTCATCTTCGTCTCCAGCGCATAGGGACCGTTCAACAGCATGACGCAATCCGGCTGGTTATCGGGTTCCAACAGGGCCAACGTACCGAGCACGATTTGTGTGCCTTGACTGTGCCCGATCAGGGTGATGGTGTCTGACGGGTACTTGCCGCGAATCCTGCGCACTAGGTCGGCCAGCCTGCCCGCGGCGTGGGCGTAATAGGTACGAGGCGGTGCATCCTGCAACTGGCGGTCGACTTCCGGGTTCATCCCCTGCACGTCGACCGGCAAGAAGGCCGCCCACACCCGGCGACTGAAACCCCGTTCGGACCACAGCAGAGGCAGGCTGTTGCAACCGTTCTGGAAGGCACCGCCGCCCCAGTAGAGGGGAGGCTTCGGGGTGTAGTCCTTTTTCCAGGCCGATTCGCGCTCTTCGCTGTTATCGCGCAACGGCACCTTCCATTTCCGTTCCTGACCATCCGGCGCGCGATAGCCCCAGAAGAAATGGATGATGGGGGAGGTTGCGCTGCTATCGAGATTGGGTCTTTTGTTGTCGTCGTCAAAAGATCGCGGCTGCAAATCGTCCCGCCCCAGCCGGTTGTTCAGCCCAGCGAGCAGGTGCTGTTCAGCATCCGCGTACCACTCCCCTTCGCTATTGACGCCATGCACGAAGATGATGATGCCGGGCATGGCGGGCTGTGCGTGAACGAACTTGCGCTGTTTGTAACTGGTCGGACTGGCGTGAGAACTTCCCCAGGGTATAGAGGTATCTTTGGTTCGGATTGGTGGCATGGATTTAAGCCTTCGGCGTGACAGGGCGGTTCAGGGGAGCGGGTTCGGGATCGATGCGGAGTTGCTCAAGGGCTGAAGCATTGACAACCTGCGTCGCCCCGTCAGCGACAGTCTTGCCGGTGACGCACTGCCCGCCTGCAGTGCGTATTCGGTAACTGAAGTCGGGTATCGGTTTGCCGGTCAGTGCGTCGACGACAATGAACCCCTCATCGAAATCGGTCGTCGGGTTCTGCTTGAATTCGTAACTGAGACTGGTCGGCCCACTAAACTTCTTCTTGCTCGCATGCGTCGTAATAATCCCCGGACACTGCACCGTAATCCCTCCGTCAATGGTGATGCTCGCCCCGCCCTCCACCGCCAGATGAATCTTCTTCGCCGCCGCGAAGTCGATGTTCGCGCTGACGCTGACCAGTTTCAGTTCCTGCTTCGCCTGAAACTTCATCTCATCGCTCTGCGCCTGCAAGTCGACATCGTCCTTGGCGGCGATCAGGCTGATGCCGCAGTTGCCGTCGCCGGGTTCGATGGCGCCGGCGACCAACCCAATGGCCTGGCCGGTGTGGAT
>PHCE01000025.1:50528-52497 GCA_002840765.1 Betaproteobacteria bacterium HGW-Betaproteobacteria-7 | reverse complement strand
CCGGCCGTCGGCCTCGGCCGTCGCTGCCGACCAGCCGCCGGCGAGCAGCAGCGCCGACAGCCGCGCCTGCTCGACCTTGGCCCGGCCGCCGCCCAGTTGCAGCAGTTCGAGGGCGCTCCTCACCAGCGGCAGTTCGGCCAGCGGCCGACCGAGCGAAAAATTGAAGCAGCGCGGCGATTCGGCGGCGTCGGGGCGGATCGCCGCCGGATGCAGCACGTCGTCGAGCAGGAATTCCAGCCGGTCGCGGACGCCGGCCAAGTCCGGTGCGACGATGGCCAGCCGGCAATCGGGATCGGCCGCCAGATGGCGGTGCGCCCAGGCGACGGCGGCAGCGCATTCTTCGCCAAGGTCGGCACAGGCCAGGCGGCGGGCCCGACCCGGCGCGACTGGCGCAGGCTCGGCGACGACGTCGACGCCACGACTGGCCAGCGCTGCCAGCAGATCGTTTTCCAGCGGCGTGCGGCGGTCGAAACCATGCACTTCGACGCGGCCCGGCAGCGCGAAATGGCCGCCGGCGATCAGTTCGATCAGGCGCCGCTGCAGGCCGGCGGCATCGATCCAGCCGGCCTTCTGGCAGCGCCCCTCGAACTCGGCCTGCCAGCCAGTGAACAACCGGGCCTCGTCGGACAGCGCGCCAATCGCCGGACGCAGGTTCCAGATCCGCGTCAGGGCGTGCGCCTCGGCCGCCGCCGCGGCCATGCCCTGAATGTCGAACAGCGGCGCGCCGGCGCTCAGCGAGGCGGCGACGATCTTTTCCCAGAGCAGGCTTTCGGCGAAGGGGTCGAGCGCCACCGGCAAATCGGCGCCACCGACAAGCAGCGCTTCCTCAGCCAGCGTGCCAAGCCACTGGCCGACGGTCAGCGCCTGTGGCGTGCGCCAGACCTTGCCGGCGGCCGGCGCCACGCGCAGCGTCTGGGCCAGACGGCTGGTGGCGCAGAGATGCAGGGTTTGGCTCAAGCCCGCCTCAGCCGCGCATCAGTAGGCGGCAGCCGGTTTGGCCGGAGCCGCCGGTCGGGCCGGGGCCGCGGGTACCGGGGCAGCCGGACGGATGGTGGGGCTGGCCGGCACTATGGCTGGTGCGGCGGGTTTCGCCGGGGCGGCAGGTTTGCCCATGGCCGGCGACGCGGGTCGCGCCGGAACTGCCGGTGTGGCCATTGGCGTTGCCGGCGCCGGCTTGGCTGCCGCGGCGACCGGTCGGGCCGGCATGGCCGGTTTGGCGGGGGCCGCACCAGGCGTGGCGGGAGCAGCCGTTGCAGGAGCTGCTGGCGCGACCGGTTTCGCCATCCCGGCAGACGTTCCAGGAATAGCCGGCGCTGCCGGCCTGGCAGCACCTGCCGGAACCGCCGGTGCCGACTTCGCAGCAGCACTCGCCGGAGCAGCCGGTCGTGGCGCCCCAGTCTCAGCGGATCGGACACCCGAAGCTGCCTCAGCCTTCGGTGCCGGCAGGGCGCGCGGCGCACTGCCCCGCGGCTTGCCGACAGTGATGTCGCGGCGAATGTCGTCCAGGATTGCCGGCCCGACACCCGGCACCTGCTGCAAATCGTCGATAGACCGGAACGGCCCGTGCTGGCGACGGTAATCGAGGATGGCCTGAGCCTTGGTCGGCCCGATGCCTTTCAGCCCGTCGAGCTGAGCACGGGTGGCCGTATTGATATCGACGGCGGCAACGGCCTGCCCGGCCCACAACAGGCAGGCAGTCAGCAAAGAGGAAAGGCGCAGGTTCATGGAAAGCTCCGCTAGCAAGGGGGAAAGGCGCCGATCAGTATGCCATCCGCCCGGGCCGGACGGGCAGTTCGCCCCCTGTCGCTCCGGAATCCTGGACGAAAAAAAGCCCTGCCGAAGCAGGGCTTTCGATTCCGGCAGCGGCGAATTACTTGGTGCCGATGACTTCGATGTCGACGCGACGATCCGGCTGCAGGCAGTCGATCAGGGCCTTGGTCTTGGCATTGCCCTTGCACTTGTCGCCGGT
>PHCE01000025.1:0-50484 GCA_002840765.1 Betaproteobacteria bacterium HGW-Betaproteobacteria-7 | reverse complement strand
CTTGGAGACTAGTTCGTCGAGCTTGGCCTTGCCTTCCGGACGCAGGACAGCCTTGTTGAAGTCGAACAGGGCGTCAGCAGCAACGGTTACCTTTTCGCCAGTCGGCTTCGGGCCAGCAACCGGGGCAGCCGGCGTGGTGGCATCAGCCAGCTTCGGCGCACAGGCTTCCTTCGGCAGCAGGTCCTTGTCGCATTCGCAGCCGGCCTTGTCAGCAGCGGCAGCGGCCGGGGTCCAGTAACCGGTACGCCAGCACAGGCCAGTACCGCTCTTGGCGACGACGTCGCGGGAGTCGATGACGTAAACACGTTCCTGAGCGGTGGCGGAGAAACCGATACCAGCCAGCAGGGCGACAACCAGTGCGTTCTTGATGATCTTCATATGACGAACTTCCTTTTCTGAATTTAATACTGACGGAGGCAGCGGGACTGCTTTGTTTTTATTGCAACTTCACAATTGTGGGTCACGGGCGCGGAAAAGGAAAGCCCGGCCATTCGGCGACGCTCATTTATCATGGCGGCTGTTGCATTTTGCGAAAGTATTGATGGCAGGCATCCTTGACTCGCTGCGCCGGCTCCTCGGCCGACGCAAACCCGAAGAAGGGGCAATCGAGAACGCCCTCGAGCGCTTCCGTTGGCCCGAAGCCGACACGCTTCAGCTGATTCGTGGCCTGGTGGCACTGTTGCGTCCGCGCAACAGACGTGACACCAACAGCGGCGAACGCTATGCCCGGATGCTGAATTTTCTCGACGCCGACCCCGAACTGCGCGCTGCCTTTCGCCGTCACGTCCTGCATTTCCTCGCCTCGCGGCGACTGGTCACCTTCTTCACCGACAGCGGCATTCTCCCCGGCACCGGTTTTTTCTCCGAATGGTGGCGCATCATCGGCAACCACCTCTTGCCCGAGGCGCCTGACGAGCGACGCCTGAAGGACTGCCTGCATGTCATCTTCGACCGCGCCGACGACTGGCGCTGGTTGGAGGCCGCCTCGGCCGAACAGGGCCGCCGTCTGTGGACGATCATCGCACCCGCCGCCGAAGAGCACGGCATCGACTGGCGCGTCATCCAGGAGCAGATGCTCGACGCCGTGCTGCTGCTCGCCCACCGGGTCAGCGGCCTCGGCGTCGAAGGCGAGCTGATGCGCGCTTCACCGAATTTCGACGACGACACGCCGCGCTTCATCGCCCTCTCTGCCGAGGCCCTGGAATTCGCCACCAGCTTGCGCCGGGCGCTTGACGACCCAGAACGGCCGGCCGACGACGGCAACCAGTTGCTGGTGATCGCCGACCAGTGCCGGGAAACGCTGCAGCGCATTCGCCGGCGCGCCCTGACGGTCGGCACCAGCCTGCATCTGTCCTACATTCTGACGCGCAGCGAACAAAGCCTGGCGCGCTTGCACGAACTGGTTTCCATCCTGGCGGGCAGCCGCGAACCGGCTGTCAGCCAGGAAGCCATCGCCAACTGGACGGCTTTCGCTCACGAGACCTTCCTTGCCGAGAACCGGCGCAACAGCCTGGGTTTCTACATGACCCAGCTGTCGCGCCTGCTCGCCGTCCGCGTCACGGAAAATGCCGCCCGCTCCGGCGAGCACTATATCTGCGTGACGCCGTCCGACTACAGCCGGATGTGGCGCTCGGCCGCTGGCGCCGGCGCCCTCATCGGCATCATGGCACTGCTCAAGATCTTCGCCGGCGATCTGCATGCCCCGCTGTTCGTCGAAGCTTTCCTGTTCAGCATGATCTACGGCCTCGGCTTCGTCGCCATCTTCCTGCTCGGCATGACCGTCGCCAGCAAACAGCCGGCGATGACGGCGCAGACGCTGGCGAGCCTGCTCGGTGACCTGAAGCCGACGCGCAGCGCCGACCTCGAACGCCTGGTCGACGTCACCGCCGCCGTCAGCCGCAGTCAATTGGCGGCGATTGCCGGCAACGTCATGGTCGCCCTGCCGGTCGCCATAGGCGTCGGCATCCTGCTCAGCTGGTTGCACGGCACACCGATCATTGACGCCGAAAAAGGCGGCCACCTGATCGCCGACCTCGATCCGCTAAGCTGGGCCATCCCGCATGCGGCCATCGCCGGCTTCTACCTGTTCCTCTCCGGACTGATTTCCGGCTATTTCGACAACCGCGCTGCCTATGCCGAGATCGGCCGCCGCATCGGGCGCCTGAGCTGGCTACAGAGCCTTGCCGGCAACAGCCGTGCCGAACGCATCGGCAGCTATATTGAAAACCGCCTCGGCGGCATCATGGGAAATTTCCTGTTCGGCTGCATGCTCGGCTCGACCGGTGTCATCGGCACCATTCTCGGCCTGCCCCTGGACATCCGGCACATCGCCTTCGCCAGCGCCAATCTCGGTTATTCGCTGATCGGCTTCCAGTTCGCCCTGCCCTGGCAGGCCGTCCTCTGGGCGGCACTCGGCGTCGCCGCCATCGGCCTCACCAACCTGACTGTCAGTTTTGCCCTCGCCATGCGCACCGCCATGGGCGCCCGCCGCATCAACTTCGAACATTGGGGACCGGTGCTGCGCGCCATCGGCCGCCGCCTGCGCCAGCAACCGCGCAGTTTCCTGTTGCCGCCGCGCGCCGCGCCAGCGGCCGGCGAGGGTGCCAGTTGATCCAGGGCGGCCGTCGCCTGGTTCTGCTGCTCGGCCTCCTGGCGCCGGCAGTCGGTCAGGCGCAAGTCACGCTGACAGCGCCGCCGCCGATCGTCCGCCTGCTTTCCCCCTACCTTGCCGCCTATGCCAGCGCGACGCCGAAGATGGTCGCCGATTTCCGCGAGGTGCTCGCCACCGAAGGCTATTTCTCACCGACCGTCGAGCCCTCCGGTGACGAAAATTCGCTGCACCTGAAGATCGATCCCGGCCCGCGCACAGTGATCAGCGAGGTCAATATCGCCCTCGATGGCGGGCTCACCGCCGACCGCCGCGAGCTCATCGTCGCCGACTGGCGTCTGCCGGTCGGCCAGCCGTTCCGCCAGGAAGACTGGAATACGGCCAAACAGCAGGCTCTCGGTCATTTGCTCGAAGAGGAGTACCCGGCCGCCCGCCTGCTCAACAGCCTGGCCGACATCGATCCGGAAACCCGGCGCGCCGCCCTCAGCGTCCATTACGACAGCGGCCCGCGCCATGTCTTCGGTGAATTGCGCGTCGACGGCCTGGAACGCTACGACCAACAATTGGTCACCCGCTACAACCGCCATGTACGTCCCGGCGAACCGTATCGCGAGGCTGACCTGAGCGCCCTCCAGGCGACCCTGCAGGCAACGCCCTACTTCAGCTCGGTACGCCTGACTCCCGATCACGAGATGGCCAGTGAAAACGCTGACGGCAGCATCAGCACGCCGGTCGTCGTCCGCCTGCGCGAGCGCCAGCCGCACCGCATCAGTTTCGGCGCCGGCTTCAGTTCCAACACCGGCGCCCGCGTCGAGGCCAACTACCAGACGCCCAACCTGCTCGGCCGCGCCTGGTCGCTGGAGAGCGGCCTGCGCCTGGAGCAGAAGAAGCAGACACTGTTCACCGATGTCTTCCTGCCGCCGGACGCCGGCAACCGCCGGCACAGCTTCGGCGCCATGAGCGAGCGCACCGACATCGAAGACTTGAAGACGGATCGCTTTGCCTTCGGCGTGCAGAGCGTGCAGCAGCGCGGCAGCATCGAACAGCGCCTGTCGCTGAGCTGGCAGCAAGAGCGGCGCGAGCCGACCGGCGCCCTGGCGGTGACCAGCCGCGCCCTGGTGCCCAACGTCATGTGGACCTGGCGCAAGGTCGACAACCTGCTCGATCCCAGCGACGGCATCGTCCTGCAATTCCAGGTCGGTGGCGGAGCCAAGGCCGCCCTCTCCGACCAGGATTTCGTCCGCCTGCACGGCCGCTGGCAGCAGTTCATCAGTCTTGGCATCAACAACCGGCTGACCCTGCGCGGCGAACTTGGCCGCACCTTCGCCGACTCCCGCCTGCGCATCCCGCAGGATTACCTGTTCCGCACTGGCGGCACCGGCTCCGTGCGCGGTTACGGCTACCAGAGTCTGGGTATCAAGGAAGGCCTGGCAACCGTTGGCGGCCGCTACCTGGCCGTGGTCAGCGCCGAATTCACCCACTGGCTGAACGACGATTGGGGCATCGCCGCCTTCGTCGATGCTGGCGACGCCGTCGACAGCCTGACCGACGTTCGCCTGGCCGCCGGCTATGGCCTCGGCGCCCGCTGGCGCAGCCCGGCCGGACCAATCGGCATCGATCTCGCCTACGGTGAGCGCAGCCGCGAAGTGCACCTGCATTTCTCCCTGGCCATTCCCTTCTGACATGCGCCGCGCCCTGACCGCCTTCGCCATCATTGTTGCCGCACTGGTCGGTGCTGCCGGCTGGCTGGTGGGCAGCGAGGGCGGCCTGCGCAGTGCCCTGCAACTGGCCGGTAACCTCAGCGGCGGCCGCCTGCAGAGTGAAGCCGCCGGTGGCAGCCTGCTCGGCCCGCTGCACATCGGCAAACTGCGCTGGCAGACCGACGAACTGCAGATCGACGCCAGCGGCCTGCGCCTGGAATGGACGCCATCCGCCCTGTTTGCCGGCCGTCTGCACATCGACTTGCTGACCGCCGACGAGCTGCAGATTGTCACCGTTGCCAGCGCCGAACCGACCCCGGCGCCGGAGAACATCCTGCTGCCGCTGGCCATCGAGATCGAGCAAATCACCGTCGGCCAAGTACGCTACGGCGACGCCATCGCCATCAACGATCTGGCTGCCCACCTCGCCAGCGATGGGCAACACCATGCGCTGCAGGTGCTGCGCTCCGCCATCGGCGATATCGCAATCAGCGGCTCGGCCCGTCTCGATGGTGGCGCCACGCTGGCGATCGAGGCCCAGGCTGCGATCAGCGGCCAGGTAGAGGAACGGCCGCTCGCCCTTGAACTGCAGGCTGCTGGCCGGCTGCCCGAAATAACCCTGAACCTGGTCGCCCGCCAGGGCATCGACGGCACGGCCGAGGCCATCCTCACGCCCTTCGCTGCCGCCCCCTTCGCCAGTGCCCACGTGGCGCTGGCCAACATCGACCCGGCCGCCTGGCTGGCAGCCGCCCCGGGCGCCCGGCTGAGTCTGGAGGCCGATCTGGTGCCGCAGGGTGACGGCATCGCCGGCCAATTTTCCCTGATCAATGCCGAGCCGGGAACACTCGACCGGCAACGCCTGCCGCTCAGCCGCCTGAGTGGCCGTGTCGATTGGCTGGCGGCAACCGCCGAACTGCGCGATCTGCGTGGCGAGCTCGCCGGTTCCGGCCGGGCCACCGGCAGCGGGCGCTGGCAAAACGGCCGCCTCGACCTCGAACTGGCGCTGCGCCAGATCGATGCTGGGCAAATCGTCTCCCGGCTGCAGCGCACCCGCCTCAACGGCACGCTCGTCGCCGCTCTGGCTGGCGACGAGCAAAGCCTCAACCTCAATCTCCAGGATGCCCGTTTCATCGTGATCGCCGAAGCCCGGCACACGCCCGGGCAAATCGCCATCCCCCGACTCGAAGTGCGCGCCGGCGAGGCCCGGCTGTCACTCGCCGGCCAACTGGCCCTGGCTGGCGATCAGCTTTTCGAGGCCCGCGGCGAATTCCAGCGCTTCGACCCGAGCCGCTTCGGCAACTTGCCAGCTGCACAGATCAACGGCCACTTCACCGGCAACGGCCGCCTGGCGCCACGACCCATCGTGGACGCCAGCTTCCGCCTGGCCGACAGCCGTCTTGCCGACCAGCCGCTGAACGGCGAGGGACAGCTTAACGTGGACTGGCCACGCATCCCGCGTGCCGACATCCGCCTGCAGGCTGGCGCCAACCACTTGCAGGCGCAGGGCGCCTTCGGCCAGCCTGGGGATGTGCTGAACGTGGTCATCGACGCCCCGGCGCTCGACCCCTATGGCCTGGAAGGCGGTCTCAAGGGCCGCCTGGAACTGCGCGGCAGCCTTGCCCAACCGACCATCAACGCCGACCTGCAAGCCGCTTACTTTGCTCTGCCCGATGTTGCTGCCGTACGCCAGTTGTCCTTGCAGGCAGCTACCGGCAGCACGGCCGAGGCGCCAGTAAACGTTGATCTGCGCATCGGCCAGCTGAGCCTCGGCGAGCAGACGGCCGCCGTCCGCGAGTTGCGCTTCACGGCCAGCGGCAGCAATCGCCAGCATGCCTGGCAGGCCAGCGGTGAACTGGCGGACGGCAGCCGCCTGACGCTGGCTGCCGCCGGCGGCCTGGAATTCTCCGACAACGGCCCGCTCTGGCGCGGCCGCCTGCTCGAAGCGCGCCTGGCCGGCAGCGCCCCCTCGCGCAACGTCAGACTGAGCGCCCCCGGCGATCTGCGCCTCGGCCGTAGCGCCTGGTCGGTCGGCCCGCTGCAACTGGCCGGCGACCCGCTCGACTGGCGTGCCACCGTGCACGCGGATGCCGACGGCCGCCGCCTGCAGGCCAGCCTGAGCGCTCACGGCTCGCGCATCGGCCGCGTCGACGGGCAGTTCAGCGCGGCCCTGCACGATGCCTGGCAGCTCGACCGGCAAGCGCCCTGGCAAGGCAAGCTGGCGGCCGACATCAACGACCTTTCCTGGCTCGGCGAACTGATTGGCGACGGCTGGCAAAGCGCCGGGCGCTTCACCGCCACGCTGAACCTCGCCGGCACCCCGGCGCAGCCGTCGAGCAACGGCCAGTTCGCCGGCGAACGCCTGGCCCTGCGCCAGCCGGCACAAGCCCTGGCGCTGATCGATGGCGAACTGGCCGCCGATCTGCAGGCCAATCTGCTGCGCATCCGCCGCCTCAGTTTCGCCAGCCAGTTACAGCCCCTGCCGCGGGCGCTGCGCCTGAATGCCGGCGCCCAACTGGCCGAGCTCACCCGGCGGCCCGGACGCCTCGACGTCACCGGCGAAATGCGTATCGCCGGGGCGACAAGCGGCGAGCAGGCGGCCCTCGACGTCCGCATGGAGCGCGTCGGCATTTTCCAACTGCCCGAACAGTGGGTGGCGCTGTCCGGCACCGGCCGCCTGACCTGGAGCGGCGACGGCTTCGGCGCCAGCGGGCAGCTGGCCGTCGATGCCGGCTACTGGCAACTGGCGCCCGGCGGCATTCCGCGGCTATCCGAGGACGTCGTCGTCCGCCGTACCGACGATGTTCCCCCGCCGCCCCTGCGCCCGCCACTGGAGCTCGACGTCAGCACCAATCTCGGCCGCCATTTCCTGTTTTCCGGCGCCGGCCTGAACAGCCGTCTGAGCGGCGATCTCCGCCTGCGGGCCAGCGGCCGCGACCTGCCGCGGGCGACCGGCAGCATCCGCCTGCGCGAAGGCCGCTTCGACGCCTACGGCCAGCGCCTGGCGATCAGCCGCGGCATCCTCACCTTCCAGGGCCTGCTCGACAATCCGGCGCTCGACGTGCTTGCCGTCCGCCAAGGACTGGCCGTCGAACCCGGCGTGCAGATCAGCGGGACAGCCCAACGGCCGGTGATCCGCCTGGTTTCCGACCCGGAACTGCCGGACGCCGAAAAACTCGCCTGGCTGGTGCTTGGCCATGGCCCGGAAACCATGGGCGCCGGCGATGCGACGATCCTGCTGTCGGCGGCTGGCGGGCTGCTCGGCAACAATTCGGGCGGCGTCATCCAGCAGTTGAAAACGACCTTCGGCATCGACGAATTCGGCGTCCGCCAGGGCGATCTGGGCAGTGCCGGCGGTCGCCAGGCAGGCAGCCGCATCGCCGGCGGGAGCATGGACACGACCGCCAGCACCGGCAACCAGATCCTCAGCATTGGCAAACGCCTGAGCAGCAACGCCCTGCTTTCCTATGAACAAGCCCTCGGACGGGCCGAAGGCGTCGTCAAGCTGACGGTGAACCTCAATCGCCAAGTGTCGATTGTCGGCCGTGCCGGCAGCGACAATGCGCTGGATATCTTCTACACGCTGGCCTTCGGCCGCGCCAAGGAGATCCGGCGGCCACCACCACCAAACAACGATTAGAAACGCCTCCGGCAACCACGCGCCGCGGTAGAGGCATATGATCAACTATTGCGCAATCGCTGGCACAATAGTGAATCACGGTGGCAAACGAACCACCCGTCGGCAAATACAAGGGAGCTTTTCATGGAAGAATTTACCGGCGGCGGCCAGCCGCAGGACCGCAGTTTTGCCGTCAAATTGATGGAACATCTGGTCGTGCCGACTTTCGTCCTCGACCATGAGTGCCGGGTCATGGTCTGGAACCGCGCCTGCGAGCGGCTGACTGGCGTCGCGGCCGGCGATGTGATCGGCACCCGCAACCACTGGCAGGCCTTCTACTCCGAACCGCGCCTGTGCCTCGCCGATGTCCTCGCCCAGGGGCGGGGAGACGACCTGGCGACCCTCTACCCCTTCCACACCGAACCCTCGGCACTCGGTCTTGGCGTTCGTGCCGAAAACTGGTGCGTCATGCCGCGCGTCGGCAAGCGGCTGTACCTGGCCATCGACGCCGGTCCGATCTACGCCGAGGACGGCCGGCTGATCGCTGTCGTCGAAACGCTGCGCGACATGACCGAACACAAGAATGCGCAGATCACCCTGCAGCAGCTGGCCACCCTCGATGCTCTGACCGGCCTCGCCAACCGCCGCAGCTTCGACGAGAAACTTCAGAGTGAGTGGAATCGCGCCCGTCGCCAGGGCGATTCGCTGGCGCTGATCATGCTCGACGTTGACTATTTCAAGCAGTACAACGACATCTACGGTCACCAGGGGGGCGACGAGTGCCTCAAGGCGGTATGCGCCATCCTGCAACGCCAGGCTTTTCGCGCCGGCGACCTGAGCGCCCGCTACGGCGGCGAGGAATTCGCCGTCATCCTGCCCAACACCAGCATTGACGGCGCCTGCGAAGTTGCCGAGCGCATCCGCGCCAACATCGAACTCGCTGCCCTGCCCCATGCCGGCAGCCAGATCGCCGCCTGCATCACGATCAGCGTCGGTGTCGTCGCGACCCTCCCGACCCCCGACAGCCCCCCTGAAAGTCTGCTGGCGGCGGCCGACCAGGCGCTGTATTCGGCCAAGCGCAGCGGCCGCAACCGCGTCTGCTCGGCCTCGCCGGACAAGCTTCCGCAAGTCGCCAGCCCGACGAACGTCGGCTAAGCCCGCCGAGCAGCCTCAGCGGAACCGGAGCAGCGTCGACTCAGGCGGCACCCGGCGACGCACGGTGCAATCGGCGCCGCAACCAGGCGAGGGCATCGTCCACGTAGGTGAACACCACAGGGATCACTAGCAGGCTCAAGAAAGTCGAGGTGATCAGGCCGCCGATGACGACGATCGCCATCGGCGCCCGGAAGCTCGGATCGGCGCTACCGATGCCCAAGGCGATCGGCATCATGCCAGCGCCCATGGCGATGGTGGTCATGATGATCGGCCGCGCCCGCTTGCGACAGGCATCGAGCAGCGCGTGCCAGCGGTCGAGGCCGTGATCGCGGCGGGCAAGAATCACGTAGTCGATGAGCAGGATCGAGTTCTTGGTGGCGATGCCCATCAGCATGATCAGGCCGATCATCGACGGCATCGACAGCGCCTGCTGGGTGATGAACAGCGCCAGGAAGGCGCCCGGCACTGACAGCACCAGCGCCGCCAGGATGGTCACCGGCTGGACGAAGTCCTTGAACAGCAGGACCAGCACGATGTAGATGCAGAGCACGCCGGTAGCCATGGCCAGGCCGAAACTGGCGAACAGTTCGCCCATCGCCTCGGCGTCGCCGATGGTCGCCTGGATCACGCCGGGCGGCAGGTTCTGCAGGCTGGGCAGGGCCAGGGCCTGATTCTCGACTTCGCCGAGCGCCTGGCCATTCAGTTCGATCTCGAAATTGATGTTGCGCAGGCGGTCGTAGCGATCGATCTCGGCCGGTCCGCCGGCGATGGCCAGATCGGCGACGCTGGCGATCATCACCGGGCCGTTCTTGCCGGGGACGGTCAGGCGTTCGAGCAGGCCGAGGTCCTGGCGGGCGGCCGGCGGCAGCTTGACGACGATGGGCACCTGGCGCTGCGCCAGGTTGAGCTTGGCCAGACTCTGGTCATAATCGCCGGCGGTGGCGATGCGCAGCGTGTCGGCAATCGCCGCCGAGGTCACGCCGAGATCGGCCATGCGGGCGAAATCGGGCGTCACCACCAGCTCCGGGCGAACCAGACTGGCGGTGCTGGTGACGGCGCCAATGCCGGGAATGCTACGCAGTTCGCGCTCGACCTGGCGGGCATGACTGGCGAGCAGCGAACCGTTCTCGCTGGCCAGCACCAAGACATATTTTTCGTTGGAACCGCCGAAGCCGACCTTGACCTGGACGCCGGGCAGCGCCGCCAGGCTCTCACGCAGCTCGCGCTCGACGTCCTGTTTGGAGATGCCGCCGCGCTCAGCCCGCGACGTCAGATTGAGCGTCAGCGTCGCCTTGCGCACCTCGGCCGCACCGCGCGGGGCGAACGGATCGCTGCCGGCGGCGCCGCCGCCGATGGCGGTATAGACCATGCGCACGTGCGGATTCTGCTCGACGATGGCGCGCGCCCGCTCGGCGCTGGCCAGGCTTTCCTCGAAGGTGCTGCCGGGCGCCAGCGACAGGTAGACCTGCGTCTGCGACAGGTCGTCCGGCGGCAGGAAGCCGGTCGGCAGCAGCGGCACCAGGGCGAAGGAGCCGAAAAAGAAAGCACCGGCGGCGAGCAGTGTCAGCACGCGGTGCTTCAGGCACCAGGCTGCCCAGCCGAGATAGCGCTCCAGCCATCGCGGTTCTGGATGCTCCTTCTTCGGCGGCTTGAGCAGGTAGGCAGCCATCATCGGCGTCAGCATGCGGGCGACGACCAGCGAGAAGAAGACGGCGATCGCTGCCGTCCACCCGAACTGAACGAAGAACTTGCCGGCGACGCCACCCATGAAGGCGGTCGGCAGGAACACGGCGATCAGCGTGAAGGTGGTGGCAATGACCGCCAGACCGATCTCGTCGGCCGCCTCCATGGCTGCCTGGTACGGCGTCTTGCCCTGACGCAGGTGGCGCATGATGTTCTCGATTTCGACGATGGCGTCATCCACCAATATGCCGACCACCAGCGACATCGAGAGCAGGGTGACGACGTTCAAGGTGAAACCCATCAGGTGCATCACGGCAAAGGCCGGGATGATCGACAGCGGCAACGCCGTGGCGGCGATCAAGGTCGCCCGGCCATCGCGCAGGAAGAGCCAGACGACGAGCACGGCGAGGATGGCGCCCTCGATCAGCAGGGTCATCGAACCGTCAAAATTTTCCTGCACCGGATCGACGAAATTGAAGGCTTCGGTGATGGCGATGTCGGGATACTCGGCCTGCAGTTTGGCCAGGCGGGCGCGCACGGCGTCGGCCAGTTCAACCTCGCCGGCACCACGGCTGCGGGTGATCTCGAAACCGACCACCGGCTGGCCGTCGAGCAGGGCTGCCGAGCGCCGCTCGCCGACGGTGTCGCTGACCGTCGCCAGCTGATCGAGGCGCAGGCGCCGGCCGTCGGCCAGCACGATGTCCATGGCCGCCAGTTCAGTCGCCGACTGGACGGTGCCGATGGTGCGCACCGACTGCTCGATGCCGCCGATATCGGCGCGACCGCCCGAAGCTTCCTGCTGGGTCTGGCGCAATTGCCGGGAAATCTCGGCGGCGGTGGCGTTGAGCGCCAGCAGTCGGGCCGGATCCAGCTCGATGCGGATCTCGCGACTGACGCCGCCGACGCGGGCGACGGCACCGACGCCATTGACGCTGAGGATGGATTTGGTCACCGTGTTGTCGACGAACCACGACAGCGCCTCGTCATCCATCCGCGACGAGGCGACGGTATAGGTCAGGATCGGCGAGCCGGCGACGTCGACCCGGCTGATCACCGGGTCTTTGAGATCGCCCGGCAGGTCGGCGCGAATGCGCGACAGGGCATCGCGCACATCGTCCACCGCCTCCTGCGTCGCTTTCTCCAGGCGGAACTCGATGGTGACGACGGCCGTGCCGTCCTGCACCTTGGTGTAGATGTGCTTGACCCCCTGCAGCGTCGCCACCGCGTTTTCGATCTTGCGCGCCACCTCGGTTTCCATCTGCCCCGGCGCCGCCCCTGGCAGGCTGGCGGTGACGGTGACGGTCGGCAGGTCGACATCCATGAACTGCTGGATCTTCATCGCCGAGAAGGCCATCAGGCCAGCCAGCGTCAACATCACGAAGAGCAGGATGGCTGGCGTCGGATTGCGGATCGACCAGGAGGAAACGTTGATCACTGCGCTTTACCGTCAACCACGCGAACCACATCGCCGTCGGCGAGGAACCCGGCGCCGTTTTCAACGACCCGCGCCGTCGCTGTCAGGCCACCGAGAATCTCGACCCGTTCGCCGTAACGGCGGCCCAGTTCGACCTTGGTCTGCGCCACGCGGTCCTCGCCTTCCAGGCGGAAGACATAGGCAAAACCTTCGCGCAGCACCACCGCCGTCTGCGGCAGCGACAGCGCCGGCGTGCGCCCGAGCTCGAACTCGCCGCGGGCAAACATGCCAGCGCGCACGGCTTCGGTCGGCGGCAGGTCGACATAAATCAGGCCGTTGCGCGTCTGCGCATCGACGCTCGGCGCCACCGCCCGCACCGTGCCGCTGACCGTGCCGCCATTCGGCCCGGTCAGTTGGGCCGGGGTCCCGACCGGCACTCGCAGCAAATCGGCCGACGGCACTTCGGCGCGCCATTCGAGGCGGCCGCCGCGGATCAGCCGGAACAGCTCCTCGCCGCTCTGGGTCAGCGAACCGACGGTCGCCCGCCTGGCCGAAATGATGCCGTCGTCGGGCGCCAGCACCGCCGTCTTGTCCATTTTCAACTGCGCCGCTCGCTGCCGGGCGCGCGCCGCATTGGCCCGCGCCGTCGCCATGCGCTCGGCGGTCTGGTACTGGGCATTCAGTTGCGTGCTGTAGAAACCCTTGGCCCGCAGTTCGCGCGCCCGCTCGGCATTGCCCGCCGCTTCGGCGGCGGCGGCCTCGGCCTCGGCGGCAGCTGCCGCCGCCTCGGCCAGCTCGCTGGCGACGGTGTCGCCGGCAATGCGCGCCAGTACGTCACCGCGCCGCACCACGTCGCCGACCTGGACACGCACTTCGGCGATACGGAAATTGGCTACTTCGGCACCGATCACCGCCTCCTGCCAGGCGACGACGTTGCCATTGGCGGCCAGCACGGCCGGCCATTCGCTCTGTTCAGGCGCGACCAGGCTGACCGTCAGCGCCGGTTTGGCTGCCGGCGGTGTGGCAGAGCCACCTTCGTCACCACAACCGGCAAGAAACGGGATGACCAGCACCAGGGCGGCGGCCATACGGCAGAAAGAGGGGCCGGGAATAGTCAACTTCATGCGGGAATCCTGCGACGAAAACGGCGAAGCAGGATGATACCTTGATCCCGCCAGCATCCCGCAGACCGGTCGATTCTGGAGCCGGCGCCAGCGCCGGCTCAGAGGCTTTTGAACAGCACCTTCGAACGCCGCTGGTAGTTGTACATGTCGCGCTTGTTGGCCGGCAGGTCGTCAACTTTGCCGAGCTTGAAACCACGCTCGACGAACCAGTGCTCGGTGCGCGTGGTCAGCACGAACAGGCGCTTGATGCCGGCCTTGCGCGCCCGTTTCTCGATACGCTTCATCAGCTGTTCGCCGTAACCCCACTCGCGGTGTTCGTGACTGACGGCCAGACAGGCCAGCTCGGCTTCTTCCTCGGAGTGCGGATAGAGCGCCGCGCAACCAACGATGATGCCGTCGTGCAGCATGATGGAGAACTGCTCGATTTCCCGTTCGAGCAGTTCGCGCGGCCGGTGCACGAGGATGCCCTCCTCTTCCATCGGCTCGATCAGGGCGATCAGCGCGGCGATGTCGTCGGGCTTGGCCTCGCGGATATTCTCCAGCGACTCGCGGGTGACCACGGTGCCGACGCCGTCGTGGGTAAACAATTCGCGCAGCAGGGCACCATCCTGCTCGAAGCTGATCAGGTGCACGCGGCCGACGCCGGCGCGCGTGGCCCGCACCGAGCACGGCAGGTAGCGGCGGATGTCCGGCGACAGCCAATCACCGCCACTGAGCAACTCGGCCACTTCGTCGGCGGTCATGGCGTCGAGCAGTTGGCCGTCCTTGTCGGTGACACCGCGGCTGTCAGTCAGGTAAACCAGCTTGTCGGCGCGAACCGCCACGGCGACGGCTTCGGCCGCCTCTTCCATCTGCAGGTTGAAGATCTCGCCGGTCGGCGACGGCCCTTCGCAGTTGAGCAGCACGATGTTGCCCAGGCCGAGCTGGGCATTGATACCTTCGGCGTCAATCTTGCGCACCTTGCCGGCGTACTGCATGTCGATACCGTCAAGCACGCCAATCGGCATGCCGGTGATGAAGTTGCCGCCGATGACACGGATGCGGCTGTTGGCCATCGGCGTGTTGGGCAGGCCCTGCGACAGCATCGCTTCGATTTCAAGATAAACGCTGCCCACCGCGTCGAGCACGCAGTCGAGCGCCGCCGCGTCGGTTACCCGGTAGCCGCGGTGGTAGACCGACTCCAGGTTCTTCTCGAGCAGCTCTTCCTCGATCTGCGGCCGGGCGCCGTGCACCAGCACCAGACGGATGCCCAGGCTGACCAGCAGATTGACGTCGTAGGCCAGCGTCTTGGCGAACTCGCTGGCCACAGCCTTGCCACCGAAGGCAATGACGAAGGTCTTGCCGCGGAAGGCATTGATGTACGGCGTGACAGCCCGAAACCAGGAGACGAAATGCTCGTCGTAGGATGAATCGCTCATTTTTTCGTGTATTTTCCGTCGCCGTCCTTGAGTGCCAGCTCCAGTCGCTCACAGACCGTTTTCAGCACCTTGACCCGGGCAAAATTCTTGTCGTTGGCCTCTACCAACGTCCACGGTGCCAGTCCGGTTGACGTGCGATCCACCATGTCGCAAACCGCCGCAACATATTCATCCCATTTTTCGCGGTTGCGCCAGTCCTCGTCGGTGATCTTGAAGCGTTTGAACTCGGTGTCCTGGCGCTCCTTGAAGCGACGCAACTGCTCTTCGGCGCTGATCTGCAGCCAGAACTTGATGACCACGGCGCCCGATTCGACCAGTTGGTGCTCGAAATCGTTGATCTCGGCGTAGGCACGCAGCCAGTCCTCCTCGGCACAGAAGCCCTCGACCCGCTCGACGAGCACGCGGCCATACCAGGAGCGGTCGAAGATGGCCGCCCGCCCGGTCCGCGGCAGATGCCGCCAGAAACGCCACAGGTAGGGCTGGGCGCGCTCTTCCTCGGTCGGCGCGGCAATCGGCACGATCTGATATTGGCGGGCATCGAGCGCCGCACCTATACGGCGGATGTTGCCGCCCTTGCCGGCGGCGTCCGAGCCTTCAAAGACCAGTACCAGCGAGCGCTTGGTGAAACGCGGGTCGCGCGCCAGTTCGGAGAGCCGAGCCTGGTATCTGGCGAGCTGGCTTTCGTACTCCTTCTTGGCCAGACTCTGCGTCAGGTCGAGTTCGCTGAGCACGCTCTTCTTGTCGATCGGATGGATGATCGGCGGCGCCACCGGCACCGGCTGCCGGCCTTCCTGTTTCAGACGGCGCTGCATGGCGTCGAGCACAATACGGCCGACGGTCAGCGAGCGGTACGCGTCATCGGTGCCTTCGACGATGATCCACGGCGCCTTGGCGGTGTTGGTGACACGCAGCACGTGGCCGGCGACTTCCTGCAGCTTGTCATAGGTCTTCAGCCGTTCGTAGCTTTCCTTGGTCACCCGCCAGGCGGTGTTCGGGTTCTTTTCCAGGGCCTTCAGGCGCGTTTTCTGGCTGTCCTTGGACAGGTGGAACCAGAACTTGAGGACCAGCGCGCCCTCGTTGACCAGCATCGCCTCGAAACGGTTGATGTCGTCGAGTCGCTCGTCCAGCTCCGAGCGGCGCATCGTCCCGGTGATGCGATCGGTGATCGGTTGCGAATACCAGGAACCGGCGAAAATGCCGACCTTGCCCTTGGGTGGCAGGGCGCGCCAGTAACGCCACATGTAGGGACGCGCCGCTTCCTCGTCGGTCGGTGCCGAGAAGGCCAGGGTTGAGATGTGCCGCGGATCCATCCAGGAATACAGCAGGTTGATGGTCTCTCCCTTGCCGCTGCCATCGACACCGCTGATCAGGATGACGACCGGAAATTCCTTTTTCTCCAGCATGTCGTACTGCGCATCGAGCAGTTCAGCACGCAACTTCGGCACTTCCTTCTTGAACGTTTCCTTGTCGACCTTGTGGCCGAGTTCTGCTGATTCGAACATTGCCTACCCCCTGAAATCACCCCAAATTCCCTGGATCAGCGCCAACGCCGCCAATCCCGCCGTTTCCGTGCGCAACACGCGCGGCCCCAGGCGCACCGCCTGGAAGCCGACCTGAGCGGCGGCGATCACTTCCTGCGGATCGAGCCCCCCTTCGGCCCCGATCAGCAGCTGAATATTTTGCGCCGGCGGCAGATCGGCCAACGACTGAGCGCCATCGGGCGCCAGCATCAATCGCAGCACCCCGTCGGCCGGCCGCGCCAGCCAGTTTTCCAGCTTTTCCAGCGGCGCCACCAGCGGCACCTGGTTGCGCCCGCACTGCTCACAGGCCGCGGCGGCAACGCCCTGCCAGTGCGCCACCCGCTTGCCGGCACGGTCGCCAGTCAGACGCATGACGCTGCGCCGACTCTCCACCGGCACGATGTCGCGAACACCCAGTTCGACCGCCTTCTGGATGGTGAAATCCATCTTTTCCCCGGCCTGCAGCGCCTGCACCAGCGTGATCGCCAGTGGTGACTCACGCTCGATATCGCGCCAGTCGGCCAGTTCGGCGAACACGCGATCGCGCTCGATGCGCTCGATGTGGGCCAGATATTCGCCACCGCGCCCGTCAAAAAGCACCATCGGGGCGCCGGGCGGCAGACGCAGGACGCGCACGGCATGACGGGCGACGGGCTCGGGAAGTTCGACGTGAGCCCCCGGGGAAAGGGCTTCTCGGCAGTAAAAACGAGGCAGATTCATCGCTGCTATTATGGGTGAAATGCCTTTTGGAGTGCACAAACATGGCCGCCCTGAACCCTCCCGTGTGTGATTTCGGCCAGCCCGCCCCCGACTTCGCCCTGCCCGGCACCGACGGCCGCATCCATACCCTGGCGAATTGCCGCGGGCCGAACGGCCTGCTGATCATGTTCATTTGCAACCACTGCCCCTACGTCAAGGCAATCATCGACCGCCTGCTCCGCGACTGCCGGGAACTCGCCGGCCACGGCATCGGCTGCGTTGCCATCATGAGCAACAATGTGGCGAATTACCCGGATGACTCGCCGGAGCGGATGCGGCAGTGGGCAAGCGAACTGGACTTTCCCTTCCCTTATCTTTACGACGAGAGCCAGCAGGTCGGCCGCGCCTATGGTGCGGCGTGCACGCCCGACTTCTTCGGCTACAACCGCGAACTGAAGTTGCAGTACCGCGGCCGCCTCGACGCTTCGGGCCGCGCTCCGGCGGCTCCCGACGCCCGCCGCGAACTGTTCGAGGCCATGGTCGGGATTGCCGCCAGCGGCTGCGGCCCGGCCGAACAAGTTGCCTCGATCGGCTGCTCGATCAAATGGAAGGACTGAGCCAGAGAACAGGATGGCAAAAAGGATGATCCAGCTCATGTTTGCAAGAGAGGCTTCGGCTATCATTTAACAATGTGCAAACCCTTGAGCCGCAAGCTTGCAACCCATTGACGCCCTCCCGTCGAATGGCACCGAAGCCAATCGCCGCCATGCCTATCTGCAGGCCGTCGTGGCCAGCATGCCGCAGGGCATCAGTGTCTTTGACGAAAACCTCTATCTGCGCGTGTGGAACCAGGGTTTCATCGACGTTTTGCAACTGCCGCCCGACACCGTCTATGAGGGCGTACCTTTTGCCGACCTGATCCGGGTCACGGCGACGCGTGGCGAATACGGAAGCGGCGACCCGGAAGAGCATGTCCGGCGGATCACCGACCTGGCGCTCAAGTTCGAGGCCCACTGCTTCGAGCGCACCCGACCGACCGGCCGTACCCACCTGGTGCAGGGCGAACCATTGTTCGTCGACGGCGAGTTGACCGGCTTCATCACCACTTACACCGACATCACCGAGCGCAAGTCCGCCGAAGAGAAACTGCGCCGCCAGCACGACCTGCTGCACAAGGTGATCGAGAGCATTCCCAGCGGCGTCAGTCTGTTCGATACCAACCTCGACCTGGTCCTCCACAACCAGGAAGTGCAACGCCTGCTCGACCTGCCGGCCGAACTGCTGGCCAAGCAGCCGTGCAATCTGGAAGACATCCTGCGCTTCAATGCCCAGCGCGGTGAATACGGGCCGGGCGACGCGGAGGCCATCATCGCCCCGATGGTCGAACGGGCGCGCACGCCGAGCCACCATCACCTCGAACGCACCCGGCCGAATGGCAAGACCCTCGACATCCGCGGCGTGCCACTGACCGACGGCGGCTTCGTCACCATCTACACCGACATCAGCGAGCGGCGCAGCAGTGCCGAGCGCGACCAGCTGGCACAGAAGGTGTTCATCCATACGCCAGCCGGCATCATCCTCACCGACGAGGCGCACCGCATCGTCTCGATCAACCCGGCGACCTCGCAGATCACCGGTTACGAGCCCTTCGAGCTGATCGGCCACACCGTTTTCGCCCTCATCAATCTGGAAAAGCAGCAGACCCCGGAAAGCTTGCAGCAACTGATCGCCGAGCGGGGCAACTGGAGTAGCGAACTGGAGATCGCCCGCAAGACCGGGGAGAGCATTCCGGTCGGCGTCCGGGTGACGCGCGTGGACGATCCGCACAGTGGCGCCACCGCCAATTACATCTGGATCCTCGCCGACATCACGGAGCGCCGTCAGGCCGAGGAACGTATGCGCCACATTGCCCAGCATGACGCGCTGACCGGCCTGCCCAACCGCCTGGCGCTGCTCATCCGCCTCGCCCAGTTGCTGCCGGAAGCCCGTCGCCATCAATGGCTGCTTGGGGTCATGTTCATCGACCTCGACCGCTTCAAGATCATCAACGACACCCTTGGCCACCAGGTCGGCGACGAACTGCTGCGCGAGGTCGCCTGCCGCCTTTCCGCCGTCGTCCGCGAAACCGATTATGTGGCCCGCCTCGGTGGTGACGAGTTTGTCATCATCCTGCCAGCCATTGCCATGCCGGCCGACGCGGCCATCGTCGCCAACAAGATCATCGCCGCGCTGTCGTCGCCGATCCAGGTCGACGGCCACGAACTGCATACCAGCCCGTCGATCGGCATCAGCATCTTCCCCGACGACGGCCCCGACGGCGACACCATCCTGAAGAACGCCGACACGGCGATGTACCACGCCAAAGCCGCCGGCCGGAACAACTTCCAGTTCTTCGCCGCCGAGATGAACCGGGTGACCAGCGAACGCCTCGACATCGAGCGCAAGCTGCGTCACGCCATTGCCCGCAACGAGCTGACGCTGTGCTTCCAGCCGCAGTTCGCCGCCAACGGCACGCGACCGACCGGCGTCGAGGCCCTGGTGCGCTGGCTGCACCCGACCGACGGCATGATCCCGCCCGACCGTTTCATCCCGGTGGCCGAGGAAACCGGCATCATTGTCGAAATCGGCGAATGGGTACTGCTCAACGCCTGCCGCGAGATGAAGCGCTGGATCGATGCCGGTTTGCCGCCCCTACGCGTGGCGGTCAACGTCTCGGCCCGCCAGCTGCGCCGCCGCGATTTCTGCGAGGCAGTGGCCGGCGTGCTGGCCGAATCCGGCCTGCCGCCAGAATTGCTGGAACTGGAAATCACTGAAAGCTCGGTGATGGAAAATCCGCAGGAAGCCATCGTCATTCTCGAAAGCCTCGGCCGCATGGGCGTCACGCTGGCCATCGACGATTTCGGCACCGGCTACTCCTCGCTCGCCTATCTGAAGCTGTTCCCCATCGATCACCTGAAGATCGACCGTTCTTTCGTCCGCGACATCGAACACGACCTCAACGACCGGGCCATCGCCTTCGGCACCATTGCCCTGGCGCACTCGCTCGGACTCAACGTCATCGCCGAAGGCGTCGAGACCGACGACCAGCTTGAACTGCTGCGCAGCAACGGCTGCGACGAAGTTCAGGGGTACCTGTTCAGCAAACCGCTGAGCGGCGCCGCCGCCTTTGCCTTCCTGCACGCCCGCTGCCGGGCAGGTTAAAATTCCTGCCTTTCGACTTAGCGGGGAAACTTCATGGCACAGCGCACGCTGGCGCGTTACCTGATCGAGGAACAGCGCGACAAGGGCATCATCACCGGCGACCTCAAGCTCCTGCTCGAAGTCGTCGCCCGTGCCTGCCAGGCCATCTCCGTCGCCGTCGGCAAGGGCGCCCTGGGCGGCGAAGGCGGCGTCCTCGGCGAAGCCGGCAGCGACAACATCCAGGGCGAGGCGCAGAAAAAGCTCGATGTGCTGTCCAATGACATCCTGCTCGATGCCAATGAATGGGGAGGCCATCTCGCCGCCATGGCCTCCGAGGAAATGGATCTGCCGCACCTCGTTCCTCATCGGTTCCCCAAGGGCGAATACCTGCTCACCTTCGACCCGCTCGATGGCTCCTCCAACATCGACGTCAATGTCTCCATCGGCACCATCTTCTCGGTGCTGAAATGCCCGGAAGGTGCCGACCTGAGCACGCCGGCCGCTGCCGAAGCCGCCTTCCTGCAGCCGGGTACCGCCCAGGTCGCCGCCGGCTATGCCGTCTACGGGCCGACCACGCTGCTCGTCCTCACCGTCGGCGACGGCGTTGCCGCCTTCACACTCGACCGGGAGCACGGGCATTTCGTACTCACCCAGGAGCGCCTGCAGATTCCCGCCGAAACCAAGGAATTCGCCATCAACATGGCCAACCAGCGCTTCTGGGAAGCACCGGTCCGGCGTTACATCGACGAACTGCTGGCCGGCCGCGAAGGCCCGCGCGGCAAGGACTACAACATGCGCTGGGTGGCCTCGATGGTGGCCGACGTGCATCGCATCATGACCCGCGGCGGCATCTTCATGTATCCGCTCGACAGCAAGATGCAGGAACAGGGCGGCAAGCTGCGCCTGATGTACGAAGCCAATCCGATGGCTTTCCTCGTCGAGCAGGCCGGCGGTGCCGCCAGCACCGGCCGCCGACGCATCCTCGACATCGTTCCGGATAAGCTTCACCAGCGGGTGCCGGTCATAATGGGCTCGAGGAATGAGGTCGAGCAAGCCACCGCCTACCATGCCACGTAAATTCACCTAGACTGCCCCTAAACCGTCCGGAGGTATTGCCCATGCACCCACGCGCCCTTGCCCTGATCGTCGCCGCCGCCCTTGCTGCCGGCTGCGTCGGCACCGAAACCAAGCCGGACCAGCCGGCTCCCGAGAAAGCCAGCGCCGCGCCCGCACCAGAACCGGTGGCCGCCGCGCCGGCCAAACCGGAATGCCCGCCGGAACCAGCGCCGAGCAAAAAGAAGAGCACCAAGAAAACAACCAAGAAGGAAGCCAAGCCGCTGGCGCCGCCCGACTGCGAACCGGCCAAGCCGAAGACGGCCAGCGCTCCACCAGCCACGCAGGCCGCCGCCCCGGCTGCCGCTGCCGGCGTCGGCAGCGCCGACAGCGCCATTGGCAAGAGCTGCAACCCCTGTGTCGTCAAATCGCGCGACGGCAGCTTCGACGGCGAGGTTTACGGCAACATCCCGGCGGGCAGCAAATGGGCACGCCTGCGCATCGGCATGGAACAACCGGAGGTCGAGAAACTGCTTGGCGTCAGCCACAACGTGCACGCCTACCCGACAGCCAAAGCCTGGATTCCGTTCTATTACGGCACTGACCGCACCCGTTACGAAGTCCGCTACCCGGGCCAGGGTAGCGTTTCCTACACCGGTGGTAGCTGGGGTGGTGGTCGCGGTGTGCTGATGATGATCAACTACGATACCAAGCAGTAAAAACCCATTTCCGGCAGGCCTTTACCTGCCGGAAATGCAGACAACCCTACCCAAAAGAGGCCATTTCCCGGATAATTTCAGCTTTTTCGCAGGCTGGATTTCCGGATCATGAGCGTCAGCACTCCCCCCAAGTTTTCCCCCCTGACCGGCGCCATCCGCGCCCTGGCCATGGATGCCGTGCAGCAGGCCAATTCCGGTCATCCGGGCGCCCCGATGGGCATGGCGGAAATCGCCGAAGTGCTGTGGCGCCGTCACCTGCGTCACAACCCCGCCAACCCGCACTGGCCCGACCGCGACCGTTTCGTCATGTCGAACGGTCACGGTTCAATGCTCGTCTATGCCCTGCTCCACCTCTCCGGCTATGACGTCTCCATCGATGACCTGAAGAATTTCCGCCAGCTGCACGCCAAGACCCCGGGCCATCCGGAGTTCGGCTACACGCCCGGCGTCGAGACCACCACCGGGCCGCTCGGTCAGGGCATCACCAACGCCGTCGGTTTCGCGCTGGCCGAGAAGGTTCTCGCCGCCGAATTCAACCGCCCCGGCCACCAGATCGTCAATCACCACACCTTCGTCTTCCTCGGCGACGGCTGCCTGATGGAAGGCGTCTCGCACGAAGCCTGCTCGCTCGCCGGCACGCTCGGCCTGGGCAAGCTGATCGCCTTCTGGGACGACAACGGCATTTCCATCGACGGCCACGTCGATGGCTGGTTCACCGACGACACGCCGAAACGCTTTGAAGCCTACGGCTGGCACGTCATCGCCGACGTCAACGGCCACAATGCCGATGCTGTCGAAAAGGCCCTGCTCGAAGCCAAGTCGGTCACCGACAAGCCGACCCTGATCTGCTGCAAGACGACCATCGGCATGGGCTCGCCCAACAAGCAGGGTTCGCACGACTGCCACGGCGCCCCGCTGGGCAAGGACGAAATCGCTGCCGCCCGCGAATACATCGGCTGGCCGCACGCCCCCTTCGAGATTCCCGACGACGTCTACTCCGCCTGGAACCGCAAGCCGGCCGGCGCCGTCTTCCAGGAGAACTGGGATAAGCGCTTCGCCACCTACCGCGCCGCCTTCCCGGCCGAAGCCGCCGAATTCGAGCGCCGCGTCATCAAGGGCGAACTGCCGACGACCTGGGCCGCAACCAAGGCCGCCTACCTCACCGCCTGCCGCGACAAGGCCGAGAACATCGCCACCCGCAAGGCTTCGCAGAACGCCATCGCCGCGCTGGTCCCGGCAGTTCCGGAAATCTTCGGCGGCTCGGCCGACCTGGCCGGCTCCAACCTGACCTTCGTCAAGGGCAGCAAGGGCGTCACCCGCACCGAAGGCGGCAATTACTGCTACTACGGCGTGCGCGAATTTGCCATGACCGCCGTCGCCAACGGCCTGGCGCTACACGGCGGCCTGATTCCCTACACGGCCACCTTCCTGGTCTTCTCCGACTACGCCCGCAACGCCATCCGCATGGCGGCGCTGATGAAGCAACGGCAGATCATGGTCTATACCCACGACTCGATTGGCCTCGGCGAGGATGGCCCGACGCACCAGCCGGTCGAGCACATTCCCAGCCTGCGCATCATCCCCAACCTGGATGTCTGGCGCCCGGCCGACGCGACCGAGACGGCCGTCGCCTGGACCGCCGCCATCGAACGCACCGACGGCCCGAGCCTGCTCGCCCTGTCGCGGCAGAACCTGCCAACCGTGACGCAAAAGATCGCCGACGCCGATATCGCCAAGGGCGGCTACGTCCTCGCCGAGGCCGATGGCGAAGCCCAGATCACCCTGATTGCCACCGGCTCCGAAATCAAGCTGGCGCTCGACGCCCAGGCCGCACTGGCCGGCGAAGGCATCAAGGCGCGCGTCGTCTCCATGCCCAGCACCAATGTCTTCGACCGGCAGAGTGCCGAATACAAGGCCGCCGTCCTCGGCGGCTGCAAGAAGCGCATCGCCATCGAAGCCGCCCATCCGGACTTCTGGCGCAAATACGTCGGCCTGCACGGCGCCGTCGTCGGCATCGACCGCTTCGGCGAGTCGGCCCCGGCCGGCCAGCTGTTCGACCTGTTCGGTTTCACTGTCGCCAACGTCGTCGCCACGGCGAAAGCGCTGCTGTCCTGATTTTTGAAAGAGGAGAAAGCTTCAAATGGCTATCAAGGTTGCAATCAACGGTTTCGGTCGTATCGGTCGCTGCACGCTGCGCGCGATTTACGAGCAGGGCCTGCAGAATGAATTCGATGTCGTCGCCATCAACGCCGCCGGCGACTTGAAGACCAATGCCCACTTGCTGAAGTACGACACGACGCACGGCCGTTTCCGCACCAGCGTCGAAACCGAAGGTGAAAACTGCATCATCGTCGACGGCAAGAAGATCGCCTTCTACTCGACCAAGAATCCGAAGGACATCAACTGGGCCGACCACGGCGTCGACATTCTGCTCGAATGCACCGGTGCCTACACCTCCAAGGCCAAGGCCGGTGCGCTGCTCGAACAGGGCGCCAAGCGCGTGCTGATCTCCGCCCCGGGCGGCGACGATGTCGACACCACGATCGTCGTCGGCGTCAACGAAGGCGCCCTGAACGCCGAGATGACCGTTGTCTCCAACGCTTCCTGCACGACCAACTGCCTGGCTCCGGTGGCCAAGATCCTGTCCGACGCCATCGGCATCAAACAGGGCCTGATGACCACCATCCACGCCTACACCAACGACCAGGTCACCGTCGACGTCCGCCACAAGGATCTGCGCCGGGCCCGCGCTGCTGCCGCCAACATCATCCCGACCAAGACCGGTGCTGCCAAAGCCGTCGGCCTGGTGCTGCCGGAACTCAAGGGCAAGGTCGACGGTTTCGCGCTGCGCGTGCCGACCATCAACGTCTCGCTGGTCGACCTGACCTTCACCGCCGGTCGCAACACGACCAAGGAAGAGATCAACGATCTGATGACGGCCGCCGCCCGCGGCCCGCTGAAGGGCGTGCTCGACGTCAACAACGACCCGCTGGTCTCCTCCGATTTCAACCACACCACCGTTTCCTCGACCTTTGACGCGACGCAGACGCGCGTCATCCAGGCCGAGGATGGCAGCACGCTGGTCAAGGTCCTGGCCTGGTACGACAACGAGTGGGGCTACTCCTGCCGCATGCTCGACGCCGCCCGCGCCTGGATGGCCGCCAAGTAAGCAACGGCAGCACCATCAGCAACGCCGGCCCCCGATTGGGTGGCCGGCGTTTTTTATTGGCTGATCGCCTGGTGGCTTCAGAAAGCCGCGCCGTTGCCGGCCATCCGGGCAATCAGCGCATCCAGCGCCGCACTGCCGCCCAATAGCGGCGACGCCGACGCCGGTCCTGGATCGACAGGTTGGTGCCGCGCATCCAGGGGCGATTGCTCGCCATCCGATTTCTGCCCCAGCAAACGCTCGCGCACCCGGCGGTTGATCTCGGCCTCGGCGGCCTGGCGCTTTTCCGGGGACATCTTCGCCAGATCCTCCTCGCTAAGCCCCATTTCCTTCATCACGGCCTCCCGGATATGCACCGCCAGGGGTTTGTCCAAGTACTCCTGCAACTCCTTGCCCAAGGTGGCATTGGCCTGGCGCACTTCAGCCGCGCGCTCCTCGGGCGTCGGCTGCCGCTTTTGCACCTCCCGGGCCTGTGCCTCGCCGTCCGCCGAGGCCTGCGCCAGGGCCGCGGCAAAGTCCCCGGCGCCGGCTGCGGAATTGGCCCTGCCGACGCTTGCGGCCGCGGCGGAATAATCCATATCGACTCTCATCACCCTCTCCCATTAAGTCACCCTGGGCGACCATGCAATTCGCGTACCAATTCAACTCGACGGATTTCTGCCCTCGCTGATGCCATCCAGGATGCTGGAGCGGCAATTCTTGCCGCCGACATACAGCCGGCAATGCCTCCGGGACGCTGATTTCAGGCACCAACGCGGTAAAATGCCAGCTTTCCTTTTCCTTCACTTGGCCCGCGTGCCCAACTCCAGCCCCGCCTTTCGTCTTGCCATCAACGGTTACGGTCGTATCGGCCGCTGTTTCCTGCGGGCGCTGATGGAGGCCCCGGCGGCACATCGCCTGCAGGTCGTTACCATCAACGAGCCGGCCAACCTGGAGAGCATGGCTTATCTGACCCGTTTCGATTCGACACACGGCCGTTTCGCCGGTCAGGTCGAGATCGGTGACGGCAGCCTGCTGATCGATGGCCGCCCGATCGCTGTCAGCCATGCCCGCGAACCGGAAACCGTGGACTGGCGGGCCGCCGGCATCGACCTGCTGGTTGAATGCTCGGGGGTTTACGGCCGGCGTGACGAACTGCAGCGTTTCCTCGACGCCGGCTGCCCGCACCTGCTGCTGTCGCATCCCGGCCACAGCGGCGACGACGTCGACGCGACCATCGTCGCCGGCATCAACGAAGGCTCGCTGAATGGCAGTGAGCGACTGGTTTCCGCCGCGTCCTGCACGACCAATGCCGTGGTTCCGCTGCTCGCCCTGCTCGACCGCGAAGTCGGCATTGAGCAAGCCCTGCTGACGACGCTGCATTCGGTGATGAACGACCAGCCGCTGATCGACGGCTATCACCACGACGATCTACGCCGCACGCGCTCGGCGATGCAGTCGATCATCCCGGTATCCACCGGCCTCGCCCGCGGCGTTGAACGGCTATTGCCGCAACTGACCGGCCGCGTCCAGGCCAAAGCCATCCGCGTGCCGACGCTGAATGTCTCGGCCATCGACCTGACCATCAGCACCGCCCGCCCGGTCTCTGCCCACAGTCTCAACAAGCTGCTCGCCGAGGCCGCCGCCGGCCCGCTGAGGAAGCGCATCGCCTATTCCGCCGAGGCGCACGCCTCGATCGATTTCAATCACGATCCGCACTCGGCCATTGTCGATGGCAGCCAGACGCGGACCGCCGGCACCCACCTGGTGAACCTGTTCGTCTGGTTCGACAACGAGTGGGGTTTCGCCAATCGCATGTTAGAAGTGGCCGACTACTGGTCACAACGCTGGACGCAAGAATCCACTCATTAACCAATCCTCAGGAGGAACCCATGAACGTCATCAAACTCACCGATCTCGATGTCTCCGGCAAGCGCGTCTTCATCCGCGCCGACTTGAACGTGCCGCAGGACGAAGCCGGCAACATCACCGAGGACACCCGCATCCGCGCCTCGCTGCCGTCGATCAAGTACTGCCTGGAAAAAGGCGCGGCGGTGATGGTCACCTCGCACCTCGGCCGCCCGACCGAAGGCGAACTGCGCCACGAAGACAGCCTGACGCCGGTCGCCGTGCGCCTCGGCCAGATGCTGCACGTGCCGGTGCGCCTGATTCCCGACTGGGTCGATGGCGGTTTCGAAGTCAAGCCGGGCGAAGTCGTGCTGCTCGAGAACTGCCGCGTCAACAAGGGCGAAAAGAAGAACAACGATGAGCTGGCGCAGAAGATGGCCAAGCTCTGCGACGTCTATGTCAATGACGCCTTCGGCACCGCCCACCGCGCCGAGGCGACCACCCACGGCATCGCCAAGTACGCCCCGGTGGCCTGCGCCGGCATGCTGATGGGCGCCGAGATCGACGCCCTGACCAAGGCCCTGCTCAATCCGAAGCGGCCGCTGGTGGCCATCGTCGGCGGCTCCAAGGTGTCGTCCAAGCTGACCATCCTCAAGTCGCTGGCGAGCAAGGTCGACCAGCTGATCGTCGGCGGCGGCATCGCCAACACTTTCCTGCTCGCCGACGGCAAGCGCATCGGCCACTCGCTGGCCGAACCGGACCTGGTCAAGGAAGCGCACGTGATCATGGACATCATGAAGGAACGCGGCGCCGAAGTGCCGCTGCCGACCGATGTCGTCGTCGCCGACGAAGTCTCGGCCCTGGCCCGCGCCAACAAGATTTCGGTCGACGACGTGCACACCAACGACCGCATTCTCGACATCGGCCCGAAGAGCGCCGCCAAGCTGTCGGAAATCATCGCCAACGCCGGCACCATCGTCTGGAACGGCCCGGTCGGCGTCTTCGAACTGCCGCAGTTCGCCGGTGGCACCAAGATGATGGCCTCGGCCATCGCCCACTCGGAAGCCTTCTCCATCGCCGGCGGCGGCGATACGCTGGCCGCCATCGCCAAGTTCCACATCCATGACGACGTCGGCTACATCTCGACCGGCGGCGGCGCCTTCCTCGAATTCCTCGAAGGCAAGACGCTGCCGGCGATCGCCGTACTTGAAGAACGCGCCAGCAAGTAAGTGGCACCGGCAGGCCGCTATCGCGCGGCCTGCCACACCAATCAACAACAAGGAAGAGACAAGATGTTGCGCCATACCAAGATTGTTGCCACGCTGGGCCCCTCCTCGTCCTCGCCGGAGGTGCTGGAGCGCCTGGTGCGGGCTGGCGTCGATGTCGTGCGAATGAATTTTTCGCACGGCACGGCCGAAGACCATAAGGCCCGCGCCGAGGGCATTCGCGCCGCCGCCGCCAAGGTTGGCCGGACCGTCGGCATCCTCGGCGACCTGCAGGGACCGAAGATCCGTGTCGGCAAGTTCGCGGAAGGCAAGATCACGCTGGTCGTCGGCAGCAACTTCATCCTCGACGCCCAATGCCCCCTCGGCAACCAGGAACGCGTCGGCCTCGACTACAAGGATCTGCCCAGGGACGTCGTCAATGGCGACATCCTGCTGCTCGACGACGGTCGGCTAAAGCTCGAAGTACTCGCCGTGCGCGGCCATGAGATCCATACCCGCGTGCTGGTCGGCGGTGTGCTCTCCAACAACAAGGGGATCAATCGCCAGGGCGGCGGCCTGACCGCACCGGCGCTGACCGCCAAGGACATGGACGACATCCGCACGGCGGCGCTGATCGGCGTCGATTTCGTCGCCGTCTCCTTTCCCAAGAGCGCCGCTGACATGTACATGGCCCGCCAGCTACTGCGCGCTGCCGGCAGCAGCGCCGTGCTCATCGCCAAGATCGAGCGCGTCGAGGCGGTGACCAACATGGCCGAGATCCTCGATGCCTCGGACGGCGTCATGGTGGCCCGCGGCGACCTGGCGGTCGAAGTTGGCGACGCTTCGGTGCCGGCACTGCAGAAGAAGATGATCCGCATGGCTCGCGACATGAACAAGCTGACCATTACCGCCACGCAGATGATGGAATCGATGATCCTGTCGCCGATACCGACCCGCGCCGAAGTCTCCGACGTGGCCAACGCCGTGCTCGACGGCACCGACGCCGTGATGCTCTCGGCCGAAACGGCCGCCGGCCACTACCCGGTGGAAACCGTCGAATCGATGGCGCGCATCTGCATCGAGGCCGAGCGCTCGGCGGACGCGGTGCTTGACCGCGAATTCCTCGACCGCGTATTCACCCGCATCGACCAGTCGATCGCCATGGCCGCCATCTGGACCTCCAGCCACCTCAAGGTCAAGGCCATCGCCGCGCTGACCCAGACCGGCTCGACGGCCCTGTGGATGAGCCGCCTGAACTGCGGCGTGCCCATCTACGCCCTGACGCCGGATGCCGAATCGGTCGGCCGCATGGCCCTCTACCGTGGCGTCTGCCCGTTGCCGATGAAGCAGCAGCACACCGACCGCGACCTGCTGCTGGCCGAAGCCGAACAGTTGTTGATCGACCGCGGCGTCGTCGAAAAGGGCGATCTCATCGCCCTGACCATCGGCGAGCCGATCGGCTCCACCGGCGGTACCAATACGTTGAAGATCGTCCGCGTCGGCGATCATCAAATCAACTAGAATCAATTGTCAATCCAGATACCGAACAGGAGTTCCCCATGCCGCTCGTCTCCATGCGCCAACTGCTCGACCACGCCGCCGAAAACGGCTACGGCCTGCCCGCCTTCAACGTCAACAATATGGAACAGGTCTGGGCCATCTGCGAAGCCGCCAGCCAGATCGACGCCCCGGTCATCATGCAGGCCTCGGCCGGCGCCCGTAAATACGCCGGCGAACCCTTCCTGCGCCACCAGATCCTCGCTGCGCTCGAAGCCTACCCGCAGCTGCCCATCGTCATGCACCAGGACCACGGCCAGAGTCCGGCGGTGTGCATGGGCGCCATCCGCTCCGGCTTCACCTCGGTGATGATGGACGGCTCGCTGGAAGCCGACGGCAAGACCACCTCTTCCTATGAATACAACGTTGCCGTCTCCAAGGAAACGGTCAAGTTTGCCCACGCCATCGGCGTTTCGGTCGAAGCTGAACTGGGTGTCCTCGGCTCGCTGGAAACGATGAAGGGCGACAAGGAAGACGGTCACGGCGCCGACGGCCACATGACCCGCGAACAATTGCTGACCGATCCCGACCAGGCCGCCGACTTCGTCAAGCAGACCAACTGCGACGCACTGGCCATCGCCATCGGCACCAGCCACGGCGCCTACAAGTTCACCAAGCGGCCGACCGGCGACATCCTGGCCATTGATCGCATCAAGGAAATCCACGCCCGCATCCCCAACACCCATCTGGTGATGCACGGTTCGTCGTCGGTGCCGCAGGAACTGCTGGCAGAGATCCGTGAATTCGGCGGCGACATGAAGGAAACCTACGGCGTGCCGGTCGAGGAAATCGTCAAGGGCATCGCCCACGGCGTGCGCAAGGTCAACATCGACACCGACATCCGCCTCGCCATGACTGGCGCCGTCCGTCGCTACCTGTTCGAGAACCCGGGCAAGTTCGACCCGCGCGACTATCTGAAGCCAGCCCGCGAAGCCGCCAAGAAAATCTGCCTGGCCCGCTTTGAAGCCTTCGGTTGCGCCGGCCGCGCCAGCCAGATCAAGCCGATGCCGCTGGAAAAGATGGCCGAGCGTTACGCCAAGGGCGAGTTGAACCAGATCGTCAAGTAAGTACCCGCCGATGTGCTGTACTGGCACAACGAACAAAAGGGCGAGATGTTTCGCCCTTTTGTCGTTTACCGTCCTGCCGGCCATGGCCAACGAGCCTCCCGGCTTGCCGCCAGCGGGCGGAGCGGCCTATCGCGAATATCAACGCGCCCCCCACCATCGCGCCTTCGCCATTGCTCCAGGCGGCGCCTGGGGTTGGGTATCCGGCGAAGACTCGTCTGATCAGGCTGAAGACAAGGCAATCGCCGCCTGCCGAGCCGCATCACCGCAGAAATGCCTGCTCTACGCCAGCGACGAGCGGCTGGTATTTGCAGAAAAATCATGGCCCGGTGCGTGGGGGCCCTATGCCACCGCTCAGCAGGCCAACAAGGCCGGCAGCGGCACGCAACCCGGCCAGCGCTTTCCCGATATCGCCTATCGCAACGCGCAAGGCAAGTCGCTCAAATTGAGCAGCCTGCGCGGCAAAGTCGTGCTGCTGCATTTTTGGGCTTCCTGGTGCCCGCCTTGCCGCAAGGAGATGCCGGAACTGGCAAAGCTGCATTCAGACCTGGCCGACCGAAAGGACATCATCTTCATCCCGTTGCAGGTCCGCGAAACGCATGCTGTCGCCCGCCAGTGGGCCGCCGACAATGCGCTGAAAATACCGCTTGCCGACTCGGGCAGCCAAGGGGAAGACGATCCCCTGCTGCATCTGGCGAGCGGCGGGACCATTCCCGATCGGCAGATCGCCCGCAGCTTTCCGACAACCTACGTGCTGGACAAACACGGCCTGGTGATCTTTTCCCATGTCGGCCCTGTCCATGCCTGGTCCGAATACGCGCCTTTCCTGCGCGATGCGGCCAGCCGTTCCGGCAAGTAGGCCGGCAGCGACTAGCCGGCAGAGGCCTTGTTGGCAGGCACCTCGTCTTCGACCTCCTCCCAGCCGGTCAGCATCGTCTTGATATGGGCCAGCGGGGTATGACCGGTCGTCGTCAAATAGACGTGCACGATGAAAAAGGTCAGCATCATGAAAGCCCCGGCGGTGTGCGCCATGGCCACCCAGGCCAGGGGAATCGCCCCTTCCAGCCCAAGGTCCTGCCAGTAGGCGTAGAACAGGTAGAAGAAGCCCGAGCCCCAGATAAGCGGTGAAACCATGGCCAGCAGCGCCACGTAGGCAAGGCGCTGCAGCGGGTTGTGCTTCTTGTTGGGCGTTTTGTGAAAGGGATGCGGCGCATTGACGAAGATCCCATAAGCGTAATAACGGACCATGGCGAGTACCCGATGCAGGGTCGGAATGTACTGCCGCCACTCACCGGTCGTGAATTGCCAGAAAATCGTGAAGGCCCACAGCGTCAGCAGGGCCCAGGCGGTCAGCGTGTGATATTCGACCGCCCGCTGAAAGCCGAAATTCTTGTACACGCCGTGGATTTCAAAGCCGGTGACGAGCATGAAAATAACCAGCACGGCCTGCGACCAATGCCAGAAACGCTCATAGCGGCGATAGAGGTAAATGCGGGTGGAAGCGTTCATGAGCCTAACCCTTGTGCTTGAAGTGTAGGTAAGCCCGCGTGCCGCCGTGAATCAGCACACCGAGCAGACTGAGCAGGACCACCATCCAGCCGATGTTGTCGAGCAGGTAGCTGTGGTCACGGCCGGGCAGATAGATGCCCGTAATGCCCTCCAGCCGCCCGTTCTCGCGGTGGCATTGGGCGCAGCCCAGGGCATCGTTCTTCGGCGCCACCATGTGGGTGATAGGCCAGCTCATTTCCGTGCTGACGAAGCCGAACTTGCCGCTGTACCGCATGCCGGCCGTCTGCATGCCAGCGCCAATGGCTTTCTGCCAGTCGAAATTTGCCCATAGCGCGGTATCGTCTTCACCGGCGGTATGAACAACCACCAGATAGTTGTTCTCGCTGTCGTAGGCCTGCTTGCCGCGATGAATCTTGAACGGCCAGATGCGGGAATCGGCTTGGCCCGCTTCGCCCTCGGGACGATTGATTTCAACGATCTGGCCCGGATCGATCCGTTCGCCCTTGGTCTTATAACTGACGTGACCGTTGAACCAGCGATACTCGGGCACCACATAGGAGTCCCAGACGAAATTGCCCTTTTTTGAATCGAAGGCTCGCCGACCGGCACTGTCCTTGACGAGAAACGGCTTACCATCCGTCCCCATCCGGGTTGCCGTCGACCAATCCCAGGAGATCTCCGTGCCGATGCTGTCGCGCGCGTACTGGGGAATATGGCAGGTCTGGCAGGCCAATTTGTTGCTGTGGGTATTCAGGCGTTCGGCGTGCAGGATGCTTTCCTTGTGCGGTTTGTCACCGTGGCAAGACTGGCACGCAGCCGGTGAGGCCGCCGCCTTGCCGCGCGTTTCGGCCGGCCCGGTCAACGCCGCCGCCATCTCGTAACGGCTGCCCGACACCTTATGACCTGCCGTGGCGTGACAGGTCGAGCAGGTGAAGTTCAGGCCCTTGGCGTCCATGTGCACATCGAGGTACTTGCCGGGTTTCTTCAGGGCACTATCCAGATCGCCGTGCTTGGTGCCATCGCCGCCCGCTCCGTAGAAGTGGCAGGAGCCGCAATTGCTGCGACTGGGCAAAGCGACGCTCTGGGCGACCTTCTGCAGATCGACCGCCTCGACGAACTTGCCGGAACCGTGAGGAAATTCGCGCCGCTCATAGACCGGATGTCCGGCGTCGCCCGGCAACTTGCGATAGGTCGCGGTACTGTCGTGGCAGATCAGGCAGTCGACATTCGCTTCGGCCGTAAAGTCAAAGTTCGCGTCCTTCCAGCCATAGCCGGCATGACAGGCCATGCAGTCTTTCTCGTTGGAGATGCTGGTCGTGCAGAAGTTGTTGATGATGTTTTTCTTGCCGAGCTTTTGGCCCGACTTGGGATCGGTGTATTCCCAGGTCCAGTGCTTGGTGTGCTGCACCTGTTTGGCCGCTTCGGTGTGACAACTAAGGCAGGCTTTTGTGACCTCCGGCCCTGAGGCAAAGTTCTTCTGCAATTCCTTGAGTTTGCTGTGGTCAACCGTGCTCTCGCCAAGCGGTATGGCGCTACCTGACGGCACCGCCAGGTTTGCCGGCCTGGCAGCGCCTGGCACCTCGCCCCAGGCCGTGCTCCAGGCCAATACCGCCCCGAGCAGGCTGGCCGCAAACAATAGTTTTGTCTGGCTCATGCTTTTATCCTCCGGGCCACCACGCTCAGCACCCCGCCTCGGCGCCGGATGCTCCGCCGCTCTCGCCGCCGGTTTTCGGGATGATCAGCGCCGGTGCCGGCTTGCTTGGATCCATCACAAGAAAGCCCTGCTGATCAACCACCACCTTGGCCATGATGTCGCCGACCAGCGGTCCGAACAGACTCCCGATCATGCCGGCGTTGAGGTAGCCGATATAGACCTTGCCATCGCTTTTCTTGTAGACGGAAATCTTGCAGGGCATCAGCAACGACAGGAAACGCACCCCGTCATCCTTGAGAATTGGGCCGGAATACTGAGCACTGCAGGCTTCGATCAAGAGCACCGGCAGCACATTGCCGCCCTCCGCCTCGATCGGCTTGGCCGGATTACGCAAACCCGAAATGCTCCAGCCATTGCCTGCCGCCTGGATGTTCTGCTGGATTCGGGCCGTCGTTTCCTCAACCGTGTATGGACTCAAGCGTTCGGAAAACATCAGGCCACCAATACTGCTCCAGACAAGGAGCAGCGCTGCCATAACGCCCAGCAAGAAACCACCTGAGATCTTCAACATGTTTGTCTCCCTCTCAACCAGCGGTAAAAACGGGTTGTGTAGTGAATCAATTATTCCATTGGTAATTTAGAATACTCTAATATACGAAACCAAGTTGGGCAACCTGCAAATATCGTCCCCTCCCCGTGGGGCCACTTGAAACCGGTCCGTGAAGCCGCCAAAAGAATCTGTCAGGCCCGCTTCGTGCCTTCGGCAGCGCCAGCCGGATCTCGCCGAGTCACCCGAAAAAAAATGGCAGATCGCTATGGCGAGGGCGCATTGAGCCGGATCGTCAAGTAAGCTCTAGTCAGCGCCGAATGACGATAGCCACCCGCGGAAGACTTTCGCTTTCCGGCGCCGAACATCCCGGAAGTCCGCAGAAATCTTCATCGAGGCCCACCAATGACCACCCCTGGCAAACCAAAGCCTTTTTCAATGATTCGCGAATTCCATCTGGCCGACTGGTTCACGCTTGGCAACGCCATCAGTGGCGTCGGCGCGCTGTTTTCGACGATGAGTTACCTGCAGTTCGGCGATATCCGGCACATCTACTTCGCCTGTGGCCTGCTGCTGGCGGCCCTGATCTTCGATGTGCTGGATGGCCGGATCGCCCGCTGGCGGCAAAAGACTTCGGCGATGGGCCGCGAACTCGACTCCCTCGCCGACGTCATCTCCTTCGGCGTCGCCCCGGCCATCATGGGCTACGCCCTGGGCATGCAAGGCCTCTACGACCGCATCATCCTCTGCTACTTCGTCGCCTGCGGCGTCTCCCGGTTGGCCCGTTACAACGTGACGGCGGAAGAACTCTCCGATGGTGGCGACAAGGTCAAGTACTTCGAAGGCACGCCGATACCGACATCGCTAGCAATTGTCGGCCTGCTGTTTGCTGCCGCCTGGACCGGCGCCGTGAGAGACACCCTGTGGTTCGGCGAACTGACGCTGGCCGGCTTCACCATCCATCCACTGGTCCTCGTCTTCGCCCTCTCCGGCTCGCTGATGATCAGCCGGCTGCGCATTCCCAAGCCGTGAACCTCGGCCGAGCGCCAGCAAGCCTGATGGCTCGTCTGGCTCCAGCCAAGGCGACAACGCCTACAAGACTCGCATGAAGGCCACCAGATCCCTCTTCTCCTCGGGGCTGAGCTTCAATTCCAGCACCAGGTTGAAGAATTCCACAGTGTCCTCCAGGGTCAGCAGGCGGTTATCGTGCAAGTAGGGGGGCGAGTCCTTGATGCCGCGCAGCGGGAAAGTCTTGATCGGCCCGTCCGCTGACGCTTTGCGGCCGTTGAAAGTGAGACGGCTGTAATTCTGTGCGGAGCCGCACATGAATATGCATTTGGACTGTTCCAAATGCACAGAGAAGCTGCTGCCGATTTGCATCATTCATTGAAAAGGCAGCGCATACGTATCTGGGATAGCTGCATCAGGGCGAACATCGGTTAAAAATCACTGTGGATTCATGCAGTATGATTACTTACCCTTCATTCCCGCCCCCCGTCCTTTCCGTGTTGATCTTGTCGTCATACGTTGCATTTCCCTTGCTTGCAGGATTCCTGGCAGGCCTTCTTGCCCATCAAGCTCCGTATGTTCATGCCGTTGCTGCACCACTGCTTGGCAGCGCCACGTATGCGTTCATGCATGAATCAATCACGTTTCCGGAGGGCGGTTGGTGGGTAGTGGTGAATGCTGCTGGCGCCATTACGGAAGCATGGCTTTCAACTCGCACGAAAAAAGAAGCAAACCGAATGGGCTCTAACAATGGCCGAGGAACTCCCTTCAGCCGCTGGGAAGCGCGGCTTGGCGCGATTCCCTTACTTGCTCGTTGGGTATTTTCTAACCGTCACATCTCAAGGTTAACAGCATGATGGAAGTTCTAATAGTTGGCTCGGGGAAACTGGCAACGGAACTGCTAAACGAGTTCTCGCTTGACGCTTCGCTAATGGTTCGCCGTTGGTCCCATGGTTCCACAACCCTGTGTTCCGCTGTGGTCGTTCACGCTGGCTCCGGCAGGGAACTTGACGATGTAATTGCCTATTGCCACGAAACCCGCTCCGTCTTGATCGAGCTAGCTACCGGTTCGAAACTGGAAATCTCGTCGCCGACATTTCCCGTCGTCTTGTGCCCGAACACCAACCTCCTCATGCTCAAATTCATGAATATGCTGGCGAAAAGCGGGAAGCTGTTCAAGAGTTACCACATTGAAGTCACCGAATCCCATCAGGCCGAAAAACGCTCTGCTCCTGGCACGGCAATTGCCATTGCGCAATCATTGGGGCTTTCCGCCAACGACGTAGTTTCAGTACGAGATCCAGAAGAACAGCTGAAAACTTATCATATTCCAGCGGAACACTTAGGCCGTCACGCCGTGCACGCCATTGTTGTTGAGGACGCGGCTTGCCGCATCTCACTCGAAACAAGAGTGTACGGAGCATCACCATATGCCGACGGCGTTACCAAGATCGTATCTGCACTGTCCTCTCGCGAACTCGAAAACCGCGTGTATTCAATCGACGAACTTGTTGAGCAGGGCTGGGTGTAGCCGTACCCAACCTTCCGCCTACGTAAGTGGAAGAGTGAGACATTTTCCCTTTAGCTTTTTTCCCGTGTAGAGGAGTCGCTATGTATCCAAGCCTATTCATTTGGTGGAATCCAGTATTCCACTTCCCTCTCAGCGGTGCCGTCAATCAGGACTTTGTGCAGCAAGTAAATAATCAGATGCGCACGGTCATGAGTACTGTGTCCGAAATTGCAAACCATCTACCAGAGACCGAAAGAGACCAAAGTCCGAAGCTTAAAGAGCATCTTTGCGAACTACATACTCAGCTTGACATGCTTAACCGCACTATCAGGCAGCAATGAGCGAGTGGGCGTTCGGCTAGCGCTCGTCGCCGGGGTGCGACTCTTGGCATTCCCAGCAGATGAGCAAAGAAACGTCTTGGACGATCCTCTATGCACGTACTGAACATTCACGAGCGCGAAATTTTTGCTGAAGCGGCTGAAGTCGGGAAGCTAATTGACTCTCTGGCTTCCGACAACGATGCTCTTTGGCCCAAAGCATTCTGGCCACCCATGCGCTTCGACCGGCCTCTGAGCGTCGGCGCTGTTGGAGGGCACGGTCCGATTCCCTATGTTGTCGAAGAATTCCGCCCTGGGCAGATGGTGAAGTTCCGCTTTATCGGGCCGCTCGGCTTCAACGGGTATCACTGGTTTGAGGTTCTGCCGAAAGGTGAAGCCAGCGTGCTTCTGCGCCACACAATTGGCATGCGTGCCGAAGGACCGGCGTTGCTGTCGTGGCCACTGTTCATTCGCCCTCTTCATGACGCACTGTTGGAGGATGCACTGGCGTTCGCCCAAGCCTCCGTCGGTGCTGTTCCTGTAGTTCGCCCGTGGTCGCCGTGGGTGAAGCTTCTTCGCTGGCTCATGTCGGGTGGCCGAGCGCCAGGCCAACGGACACCCAAGCCTGCGGCGCCTGGGGCGCTGTAGAAAAACCCAGTGACACCCCGATCTCCGGCGACTGCCGCGACCGGCCCAGTGGACGGCCTACCTCAAACACATTTTTGCAACTACTTGCGAACAGATTGGTCACAGTGGCTAGAATTTGTCATCGGCATCATTTATGCCGTTCATTTATTCGACAGCACGACAACAGGCAGCATCACCGACACGCACTTAGCCGTCAGCCATCCTGAATTGCGCTGAGACCGGCAATCCACCCGTGCCACTGATGAATTGCCAGAGCGGGGGGCGGGCATGGGCAGGGGCGCGTTGGACACCACCGTAAGCAGTGGCATCCCGGAAAGGGTACTGCTCTTCTCCGGCCACATGGTCGACCGTCCCGACCGTCCGCAGCCCCGCTTTCCTGCTGATAAGGTCGCCGTCGCCGCGCGGCGCATTGCTGAGCTGCTCGCCAGCCTGGCCAGCGGACCGGGTGATATCGCCTTCACCCAGGGGGCCGCCGGTGGCGACTTGCTGTTCGCCGAGGCCTGCCTGGCGCGCGGCGTCGACCTGCACCTGCTGCTGCCCCTGCCGGAAAAGGAATTCATCGCCGCTTCCATACTGCCCAGCGCCGACGGCGCAAATTGGCAGCAGCGCTATCGGTCCGTCTGCCAGAGGCTGCACGGTCCGCCCGCCGTCCTCGCGGCAGACGACGGCAATCCCTATGTCCGTGGCAACCAGTGGCTGCTCCAGCACGCCCTGGCCTGGGGCGCGGAGCGCCTGCATTTCATCTGCCTGTGGGATGGATCAAACGGCGATGGCGACGGCGGCACGGCCGACATGATTGAGGAGGTCCGACGACGGGGCGGTCGGATCGACTGGATCGACAGCCGCCAGCTCTGACCCGACCGCCACGCAACAGCCTGCAACGCCCCAAACAACGATCAGGAGACATCAAATGGCGAAGAAAGCACTGTGCATCGGCATCAACAACTATCCCGGTACCGGCATGGACCTGCGCGGCTGCGTCAATGACGCCAACGACTGGGCGGGTGTCCTGTCTGGACGCGGTTTCAAGGTCGCCATGCTGCTCGACCAGGAGGCAACCAAGACGGCCATGATGGCGGCCATGAGCAATCTGGTCGGCAAGGCAGCCAAGGGGGATACCCTGGTCATCACCTTTTCCGGCCATGGCACCTACCAGCCGGACACCGATGGCGACGAAGCCGACGGTCTGGACGAAGCGCTCTGCCCCTACGATCTGCAAACTGCCGGCGAAGCGCTGACCGACGACGAAATCCGCAGCCTCTTCGCCGTCCGCAAATCCGGCGTGCGCATCGTGCTGATCGCTGACAGCTGCCATTCCGGCACCGTCACCCGCGCCGCCCCCGCCGAAAAGGACGCCGACACGCGGCCGCGCTTCATGCCCATGGGCAACTGGCTGCCCACCCGGCTGCTGCCGAAGGATCGTTCCGGCCGCGTAGCGACGACGATGATCGGGGCGCTCGGCCCGTCGCCGCTGTTTGCCGCCTACTCGAACAAGCTGGGCGACCTGCTGCTCTCCGGCTGCAAGGAGGGGCCGAACAACTTCAGCTACGACGCCCGTATCAACGGCCGCTTCACCGGTGCCTTCACCCATTACGCGCTGAAGGCGCTGGCCCGCATGAAGCCTGGCGCCACCTACGCCGAGTGGCACAAAGCCATCGTCAAGTACCTGCCCTCAGCCAGCTACCCGCAGGCGCCACAAATGGTGGGCAGTAGCGGCGCGCGTCAGGGCAAGGTTTTCGAATAAGCGACCGCTACCGCGCAGCCAACGGAGGAATTCCCCATGTCGGAACAACAGCTGTTCAAGATTCGCGGCACCCGTGCCGAATCCCGCGGTGGCCAGGCTGGTGTCCTGCGCCTGTATCCCGGCTCGGCCCGCGACGGGGCCGGCGATGTTGTCGAGGTGCCCGGCGACGGCGTCGTTCGCGTCGAACTGGCCAACGGTTTTGTGCTGTGGAGCCGGGTCGACGATCTGGCCAATGAATACGGCACAGCGCCGGTCGCCGCCCGTGGCGCAACCGACGGTGCCTGGGAATTCGCGCAGCTACGGCCGCGCCGGGCGGGCAGTAGCGAGCGCGGTCTGGCCGGGCTGGCCATCCGGGTGCTCGATTTCTTCGGCATCAAGCCGGTGGAAAAAGCCGCCCGCGATCTGGCCATTCATTTCGAGCTCAAGCTGCTCGGCAAGCAGGGGCCGGGCTTGTATCGCCTTGATCTGGACAGCGCCTTCCATCTGCAGGCGCTGGCCGACAACGAATCCCTCGCCGCTGATAGCGGACCGCTGCTGGTCTTCCTGCACGGTACAGCCTCCAGCACCGAAGGCAGCTTTGGCAAGCTGTGGGAGGCTGGCAATGGCGAAGGCGCCCGGCTGCGCCAGGCGCTCGCCCCAACCTACGGCAAGCGGGTATTCGCCCTCGAACACCGGACGCTGACCGAGAGCCCGCTCGACAACGCCCTGGCCCTGGTCCGCCGCCTGCCGACCGGCGCCGACGTCCATCTGGTCAGCCATTCGCGCGGCGGCCTGGTTGGCGAGCTGGTCGCCCTCAGCGGCTGCGCCGGGCTTTCCGCCATCCTCACCGACGAGCGCATCCGCAATCTTTACGCCGCCGACCGGACGCTGGCCACACAACTCGGCCTCGGCCCGCTCAAGGCGCCTGCCGCCAAGCAACGCGACGAGGCCTACGAGCGCGACCGCGCCAACCTGGCCGAGCTGGTCAGCCTGATCGAAAGCAAACAACTGCGCCTCAGCCGCTTCGTCCGCGTTGCCTGCCCGGCACGCGGCACGACGCTGGCCTCCGGGCGGCTCGACCGCTGGCTGTCCACCCTCGATTTCCTGGTCAGCGCCGCCACCGGTGTCGGGCTGCTAGCCGGCGGCCTCGATTTCCTCATCGCCGTGGTCCGTGAACGCACCGATCCGCGCACCCTGCCCGGCCTCGAGGCGATGATGCCCGGCTCGGCCCTCACCCGCCTGCTCAACAACACGCCGGAGCTGGTCAGCAGCGCCGACCTGAGCGTCATCGCCGGCGACATCGAGGCCGGCGACGGCCTGTGGAACACCCTCAAGGTGCTGGCCAGCGACTGGTTCTACCGCAACGAACACGATCTCGTCGTCGACACCGCCTCGATGACCGGCGGCCTGCCGCGCGCCCTAGGCCAGGGCCGTTTCCGCCGCGACCAGGGGGCGCGGGTCAATCACTTCCGCTATTTCACCAACGAGCAGAGCGTGCGCTGGCTGGCCGCCGGTCTGGGCCGCGCCGAGGGCGAAAGCGCCGGCTTCCTGCCGATTGTCGGCGCCGCCGAACCAGGCCGCCGCTGCCAGGAAGCCGTCGCCCGCAGCCGCAGCGGCGGCAAGCCGCGGCCAATCGCCGTTGTACTCCCGGGCACCATGGGCAGCCAGTTGCGCGTCGACGACGATACCGTCTGGCTCGAATACTGGGCCCTGCTCAAGGGCGGCCTGAAGCGGCTCGACATGGGCCGCCAGGGCATCGCCCCGATTGGCCTGGTCGACCAGTTCTACGGCCCGCTGGTCGAATTCCTCGCGCGCAGCCACCAGGTGGACATCTTCCCCTACGACTGGCGCTACTCGGTGCGCCAGGCCGCCGCCCGCCTGGCCGAGATGCTGGAACCGCTGGTCACCCAGGCCGAGCGCGAGCAACAGCCGCTGCGTCTGGTGGCGCATTCGATGGGCGGCCTCGTGGTGCGCGCCATGATCGCCGATGGCGGTCGCGGCAGCGCCATCTGGCAGCGCATCACCCGCCTGCCGGGCAGCCGCTTGCTGATGCTCGGCACGCCCAATCTCGGCTCCTACGAAGCCGTGCGCTGGTTGATCGGCAGCAATCCGACGCAGGGCAAGCTGGCCCTGCTCGACATCACCCAGAGCACCGACGAGATCATCGGCCTGGTCAGCCGCTATCCGGGCCTGCTCGAACTGCTGCCCTTTGCCCCGAGCGATCCCGATTTCGCTGAAGCGGCCCGCTGGGAGAACCTGCGCCGGATGACTGCCGCCAAGTGGCCGACGGCCGAAGCGGCCACCCTGCAGGAAGCGGCGGACACCTGGAAACTGCTGCGCGCGGCGGCGCCCGATCCGCGCTTCATGACCTACGTCGCTGGCTGTCAGCCAGCCACCGTGGCCGATTACCGCCTGGTCGACGACAGCCGCTGGTGGGCCCGCGAGCGCCAGCGCCTGGAATTTCTCGCCACCCATGAAGGCGACGGTACCGTCACCTGGCAATCCGGCTACCTGCCCGGCGTACCCGTCTGGTATGTCGAGAACACTGCCCACGATGCCATGTGCGCCCAGCCCAAGGCCTTCCCCGGCTATCTCGACATCCTGGTCAACGGCGCGACCACGCTGCTCCCCGCCACCCCGCCGGCCACCGCCCGTGACGGTGCCGGTGGCGGACTGTTCCCCTTCCCCGAGCTGCCGCCGGTCGACAGCATCCCCGGCGCCGCCGAAATCGGCGGCTTCAGCTTTTCGGGCACTGCCCCGGCAGTCGAGGCAGCGGCCGAACGGGCATTGCCGGTCATCGAGGTGGCCGTCCGTCACGGCAACCTGACCTACGCCCGCCACCCGGTACTGGTCGGCCATTACCAGGGCGATACCGTGGTCAGCGCCGAAGCGGTGCTTGACCGCCAGCTCGCCGGCGCCCTGACGCGTCGTCTCGACCTCGGCATCTACCCCGGTCCGCTCGGCAGCAACACCATCTTCCTCAACGACTCGCCGACCGCCAAGCCCGGTGGTGCCATCGTCGTCGGCCTCGGCCAGGTTGGCGGACTGAGCCCCGGCCTGCTCGAAGAATCGGTGCGCGCCGCCCTGCTCGATTTCGCCCTGAAGGCCGCCCACTGGCCGGACCATCGCTTCGGCGACGAAGCCCGGCCCCGCTCGGCTGCTGTCACCTGCCTGTTGGTCGGCACCGGCGCCGGCGGGCTGCCGGTCGGCGATGCCCTTGAAGCCATCCTCCGGGCCGCCGTCTGCACCAACCGCCGGCTGGCCGCCGAGGAACTCGACGGCCGGGTCATTATCGACCGCCTGGAATTCCTCGAAATCTACGAGGACGTGACCATCGGCGCCGCCGAAGCACTCGCCCGCGTACTGCAGAACGAAGCACTGGCGCGCGCCGTGCGCTGGCCGGCACGCGCCGTCGAACCCGGCCAGGGTGGCCGGCGCCGGGTGCGCTTCGAGCAGGCGCCGGAGTGGTATCAGCGCCTGGAGATCATCGAGGACGACGGCCGCCTGCGCTTCGTCTTCCCCACCGACCGCGCCCGCGCCGAGGAAACCCTGGCCACCGGCCAGCTGACCCTGGCCGACCGTTTCGTCCAGATGGCCAGCCGCGATACCGGGCAGAACGTCGAGGCGGCCAAGACCCTGTTCGAGATGCTGCTGCCGCTGCGCCTGCGCGAACTGGCGCCGCAGCAGGGCAACCTGGTGATCATGGTGGACCGCCGCTCGGCCCGCTACCCCTGGGAACTGCTGGAGAACCGCTGGTCCGGCGGCGAGCGCCCGCCAGCCGTGGCCGCCGGCTGCATCCGCCAGTTCCGTACCGTCGATTACCGGCAGCGCCCGGTGCATGGCTTGGCGCACACGGCGCTGGTCGTCGGCAATCCTGATCTCAGCTGCTCGGTGGAATTCTGCGACCTGCCCGGCGCCCGCGAGGAAGCCCGCCAGGTCGCCGAACAACTGGCGGCCGCCGGCTACGCAGTAATCGACAGCATCGACCAGGGGCCAACGCCGATCATGGAGGCCCTGCACAAGGACAGCTGGCGCATCCTCCACCTGGCCGGCCACGGCGTCCATGAACATCAGCCGGGCAAGGGCGCGAAGCCGGTTTCCGGCATGGTGATCGGCCCCGACAGCTACCTGACGCCGGGCGACATCGCCCAGATGCGTTTCGTCCCCGAAGTCGTCTTCGTCAATTGCTGCCACCTCGGCCGCGTCGACGGCGGCCGCGAGCTCGACCGCCTCGGCCTGGCCGCCAACCTCGGCGAGGAGTTCATCCGCATGGGCGTGCGCGCCGTGATCGCCGCCGGCTGGGCGGTGGACGACCGCGCCGGTCTCGCCTTCGCCGCCACCTTCTACCGCGCCATGCTCGCCGGCGAAGCGCTCGGCGAAGCGGTGCGGCTGGCCCGCGAGGATGTCTGGTCACGCTTCCCCGACGTCAACACCTGGGGCGCCTACCAGTGCTACGGCGATCCCGATTTCCGCTTCCACCGCGACGGCAGTGCCCGGCAAAACATCTACCCGCCCTTCGCCACCCCCAGCGAGCTGGTCGCCGAACTCGACAACCTGTCAGCCGACCTGCGCGCCGGCACCAAGGATGCCGGCGGCGAACGCATCGCCCGCCGGCTGGCCCGCATACCGCCGACACAGATGGAAGGCTGGTTGCAGCGGGCCGATGTCGGTGCCGCCCTCGGCCTCGCCTGGGGCGAAACGCGCAACTGGCCGGAAGCCATCCGCTGGCTGGAACAGGCGCTGACCGCCGAACGCGGCGAATGCTCGATGCGCGCCCTGGAGCAGTACGCCAATTTCCGCATCCGTCTGGCCGCCGACCTCTGGCGCGACAGCCGCCGGCTCGGCCCGGCGAAGCGCAGCGCGGCACGTAGCCAGCAGGTGGAATGCATCGAGGCCGCCATTCTCGATCTCGACACCCTCTGCCGACGGGCGCCCACCGTCGAACGCCTGAACCTGCTCGGCGGCGCCTACAAGCGTCTGGCCATCGTCGAGGAAAGCGCCGACCGCCAGTTCGAGGCGCTGGTCAACATGGCCCATCACCACCAACTCGCCTTCGCCCGCCGGCGCGACGCCTACGCCTTCACCAACTGGGCGGCGGCCAGCCTGCTCGCCGGCCAGCGCGGCACGCTGCCGGCAGAAGCGGCACTGACCAACATGCTGCCGGAGATCGACAAACTGGAACGCGAAGTCTGCCGCCGCAACCATGAGGATCCCAACTTCTGGGATGGCGCCACCCTCGCTGACCTCGGCCTGATCCGCTGGCTGGCCGGCGCCGACACTCCGCCGCGACGACGCGGTGGCAGCGACCCGGCCGCCGCCCTCGTCACCGCCTATCGCGAAGTCGTCAGCCGCGCCGCCAGTCCGCGTGAGCGCAGTTCGCTGGCCGAGCACATCGAGTTCCTGCTCGATCTCTGGCCGTCTGGCGACAAGACCACGCGCCGCATCCTTGACCAGATCCGGGAGACACTGCAATGAGCCCGCGCCAGACCAGCCAGAGCAAACCCGCGGCCAAGGCTGCCCCGGCAATGGCGGCAACGCGCAGCACCGCCCGCAGCCCGGTGGCCACGGCCGATGCTCCCGACCTCACCGCCCAGCCGCTCGACCGGCTGATCCTGGCCGAATTGCCGCCGCGCGCCCTGATCGCCCCAAATTTCCGCGCCTACGAGCTGACCCGCTCCGATCTGGCCTGCCGGCGTAACATCGCCAACGACTTCGAAAGCGAGGTCCATCTGCGCGCCGCCGTCCACCTCGCCCGCCAAGTGCTGCAACCGGTGCGCGACGCCTTGGGCTCATTCACGCCGAACAGCGTCTATCGCAGCCAGGCGCTGGAGCGGGCGCTGAAGAACAAGCCGGCAACGTGGCTCAGCACCAGCCAGCACGCCCGCGGCGAGGCCTGCGACATTGAGATCGTCGGCATGCCGACGCTTGAATTGGCGACCTGGGCGCGCGACCACCTGGCTGATTTCGACCAGATCATCTGCGAGTGCTACGACCCGCGCCAAGGCCCTAACTCGGGCTGGGTGCACATTTCGCTGAAGCTGCCGGGCAGCGGGCCGAACCGGCGGCAATGCCTGAGCTACGTCGTCGATCCGGGCAGTGGCCGCCTGGCCTACGTCAGCGGCCTGCAGGCAAGCGCCTAGGTGACAAGCAGGAAACGGCATGCTGCCCGGCAAGATCTTCACCATCCTGATCCTGGCCACGGCATTTGCCAGCCTCGGCGCCTGGCTTGTCGGCTGGCGCTACCGGGCAGCCATGCAGCGCCTGATGCAGGCACCGGTCGGCGCCGCGCCGACGGCTGTTCCCACGACTGGCACGGTGGTCCATGAAAAACCGCCGGCCACCGCCGTCAGCCTTGCCGACAACCGACGCGCCCACTGGCGCCTGCTCCTCGGCTTCACCGCCCTGACCCTGCTCATCGCCCTCAGCCGGACGATCATCACCCAGTGGATCGCCGACGGGCCGATCACCATCAAGACCGTTGCCACCCTAGGCGCCGCCTACGCTTGGCCGGTGCTGCCGGTGCTCGCCGTTATCGGCCGCTGGTCGCGCTGGCGCTTCGTCGGCACCATGCTGCTCTGGTTTATCACCGCCGTCGCCCTGCTCACCTGGCGCACCACCGAGGCAGTCAGCTTCCTCCAGGTGCTGCAGTGGATGTCCTTCGACATCGGCCTGCCGCTGGTCGTCGTCACCCTGCTCTGCCTCGGCGGCACCAGCCGCGCCATCGCCCCCTGGCTGGCGCCGCTGTTCGTGCTGCTGCTCTGGGCCTCGCAAGCCGGTATCGATCTGCTTGCCGCTGCCGTCAATGCCGATAGCGCCATCGCCCGCGGCATCGTCGGCCAGCTCGGCGCTATCGGCGCCCTGCTCGCCGCCTTCCTGCTCCCGTGGCTGGTTGCCTGGTGGCCGGCGCGCGCCCTCGGCCGCTGGCTGGCCGGGCTGTACACGCGACGCCGGGTATCCGAGCTGTTCTATCTATTCACCGCCGTCTGGGTCATCACCCTCGCCGGTCCGGCCCTTGGCGCCATCGCCGACCTCGGCTGGGGAGCCCTGATCGTTTTCGCTCCGCTGCTCTGGATACCGGCCGGCGCCGCGGTGATGCAGTTCCTCGCCCACCCCGCCCCCGGCCGCCCACCGACCCTGCTGGTGCTCCGCGTCTTCCGCCAGGACGCCAACGTCCAGGCCCTGTTCGACCGCGTCATCGAACGCTGGCGCCTGAGCGGCAACACCGTCCTCATCGCCGGCACCGACCTCGCCGACCGCACCATTGATGCCGAAGACATCTTCACCTTCATCGACGGCCGCCTCGGCGAGCGCTTCATCCAGCACCCCGGCGACCTCGACGCCAGCCTCGCCGCCTTCGAATGGCAGACCGACGTCGAAGGCCGCCACCGCGTCAATGAATGCTACTGCCACGACAGCACCTGGCAGCAAGCGCTCGACCGCCTGGTCGCCGCCAGCGACGTGGTCCTGATGGACCTGCGCAACTTCAAGGACCGCAACGCCGGCTGCAAACACGAACTCGGCGTCCTCGCCAGCGCCCCCGGACTCAGCCGCGTCGTCCTGCTGACCAACGCCGGCACTGACCTGCCCTCCGCCCAGTCCGCCACTGCCAACACCCCGCCCGGGCGCTTTATCTGGATCGATGTCCCGGAAGGGCGCCAGCCAAAGGCAGAGACCGTACTCGCAGGTTTGTTCGGCGCGCCCCCCAGCGAAGCACGCACGCCCTAAACGCTGCCGCTTCACCGGGTTTCCTTCCTGTTGCAGCGATGAATTAGGCAGTTTTTTTCGAAGTAACAGCGCCGGAAATTTCGCCAAAACGAACATTTACCACTCCTTCCCCGACGACCCGATCGATGCGCTCAATCTGCTCGTGACCGGTGGCTAGGGGTTTCACGGGCTTTTTCATGACCACGACCAGGCACCAATTCATGACCAAAGCATCCCGTGCATATGACGCCGCTTCCCGGTTCTCAAGCAGCGGCAACGAGAACAGGCTGCGCCAGGTTTGGGAACTTGTCCCCACCGACGCCCAACTAACCGACGACCTGTCTGTCATTCACCAAACTCATTACCACGACAGCCGCCATCAACAACTCGTGAAGGGAGACCACCATGCGCCACTACGAAACCAATAGCCCCCAAGCCCTCGCCCGCCTGCTCGCTCTCGCCATGCTGATCGACGGCATGGCTGAGGACGTGGAATACGAACTGCTCGAACGCAGCGGCGTCCTCGGCGCGCTCGGCATCAGCCGCGAGCGGCTGGACAGCGTGCTGCACGAGCTCTACCAGGACATGGATCTCGGCACTTCAATGACGCGCACGCTCGATCAGCGCCTGACAGCCGGCGATCTCTCCCAACTGGTCGGCGAGGTGACCGATATCGGCCACCAGCAGGCACTGCTACTGGCGATGATGCGTGTCGCCGTCGCCAACGAACAGCTGAGTTCCGGCGAAGCGCGCCTGATCCGCGAAGCCTTGGTGCAATGGACGAGCGACGTGGGCATCGGCCACCAGCCACTACCCGCAAACATGCCCCGGCGGCGCCTGGCGGATCGCGCTGCCTGAGGAAGCCGGCAAGATATGGACGAACACAAGCACCTCGACGAAAACGATGACGATCCGCTGATCGCACTGCTACACAAGATGATCCGCTTTGCCATCCGCATCCTGGCGGTGCTGATGACGGCGGTCATTTTCTGGAGTGTCGCCGACGTCCTGCTCGTGCTTTATGAAAAGCTGAGCGAGCCGCCGGTTTTCCTGCTCGACATGAGCGACATCTTCCAGGTGTTCGCGGCTTTTCTCGCCGTTCTAATCGCCATCGAAATCTTCGCCAACATCACCCTCTACCTGCGCGATGACGTGATCCACGTCAAGCTGGTGGTGGCGACGGCGCTGATGGCAATTGCCCGCAAGGTCATCGTGCTCGATCTGTCGATTCTCGAACCGTCCTACCTGTACGCCATCGCCGCCATCGTCATCGCCTTGGGCATCACCTACTGGCTGCTCTCCTTCCCTAGCATCAAGGAGAGCTAGCTGCGAGGTTTCGGCTGGATCAGCAAGTACGGGCCAGCCGCAGCGCCTCGCCGAGGTCGCCGACCAGCGCATCGCAATCGGCGGCACTGACCGCCTGCCCTTCGTTATAGCCGTAGGGCACGCAATAGGCCGCACTGCCGGCGGCTTTCGCCGCATGGATGTCGTGGATCGAATCGCCAATATGCAGGTTGCGCTCCGGCGTGCAGCCCATCACCCGACAGGCATGGAAGACGGGTTCGGGATGGGGTTTCTTGTGCGCCGTCGTGTCGCCGGAGACGACGACCGAGAAGAATCCGCGCAGGCCCTTGCGTTCGAGTAGCGGCTCGGTGAAGGCGGCGGCCTTGTTGGTGATCACGGCCATGGGCAGGCCGGTCGCCTGCCAGGCCTGCAAGCCTTCCAGCACACCGGGATAGAGGTCGGTGAACTGGCCGTTGACCTCGGCGTAATGGCGCTTGAAGGCGGCGATGGCTCGATCGAGTTGTTCCGCCGCGGGCGGCTCGGGACGGGTCAGGCAGCGTTCCACGAGCACATTGATGCCGCGCCCGATGAACAGGCGAATCTCGTCTTCACCATAGGTCGGCAGGCCGAGTTCGCGCAGCATGCGGTTGCTGGCTTCGGCCAGGTCGCCGACCGTGTCGAGCAACGTACCGTCGAGATCGAAGGTGACGGACTGGAAATGCATGTCAGGCCTTGGCCAGTTCGCTGCGCAGCGCGCCGATGATCGAATCGTAGCGATGCGCATCTTCGGCTTTGCCGGCGCTGTAGACAGCCGAGCCGGCGACGAAGGCGTCAACGCCGGCGCGGGCGATTTCGGCGATGTTGGCGGTGTTCACGCCGCCGTCGATTTCCAGGCGGATACGGCGGCCGCTTTCTTTCTCGTAGGCATCGAGTTTGGCGCGGGCGGCACGGGCTTTGGCCAGCGTGCCGGGGATGAACTTCTGGCCGCCGAAGCCGGGGTTGACGCTCATCAGCAGGATGACGTCGATCTTGTCCATGACGTAATCCATGTAGTCGAGCGGCGTCGCCGGGTTGAACACCAGGCCGGCCTGGCAACCGGCATCGCGGATCAGCGACAGGCTGCGGTCGACGTGCTCGGAGGCTTCCGGGTGGAAGGTGATGATGTTGGCGCCGGCCTTAACGAAGTCGGGAATGATGCGGTCGACCGGCTTGACCATCAGGTGCACGTCAATCGGCGCCTCGGTGCACGGGCGGATGGCTTCGCAGACCAGCGGGCCGATGGTCAGGTTGGGGACGTAGTGGTTGTCCATCACGTCGAAGTGAATCCAGTCGGCGCCGGAGGCGATGACATTGGCCACCTCGTCGCCGAGACAGGAGAAATTGGCCGAGAGGATGCTCGGGGCAATGATGTAGTCGTTGGCAGGCATGCTGTGATCCTCGTTAAAAAAGGGGCCCCGACATGCGGGGCCCAAAACGACGCAAGTCGCGCAGAGTTGCTCGGTGGCCGCGCCGCTTCAGCGGTAGCGGGAAATCATTTGTTCCAGTGGCAGGGGCTTGATGCGGCTGGCCTGGCCGGCCGCGCCGAAGGCTTCGAAGCGCTGGCGGCAGATGTCGCGGGCGGCTGCCACGGCGGCTTTCAGGAAGGCCCGCGGATCGAATTCCTCGGGCTTTTCGGCCATCGCCTTGCGCATGGCGCCGGTCATGGCGAGGCGGATATCGGTGTCGATATTGACCTTGCGCACGCCGTGGCGGATGCCTTCGACGATTTCCTCAACCGGCACGCCGTAGGTTTCCTTCATCGCGCCGCCGTACTGGCGGATCACCGCCAGCCATTCCTGCGGCACGCTGGAGGAGCCGTGCATGACCAGATGG
>PHCE01000005.1 GCA_002840765.1 Betaproteobacteria bacterium HGW-Betaproteobacteria-7 | reverse complement strand
CAGGGCGCGGGCGGCGGCCAGGCCACCCCAGCCACCGCCGATGACGACGACGCGCGGGCGGGCCGCGGTGGCGAGGGTTTGCGGCGCGCAGAGGGCGGCGGCGGTGCCAAGCAACAGCTGGCGGCGGATCGGATTCATGGCGCCAGCTTAGGCAAAAAGGCGGCCGGCGAAAATGATCGACAGCAAGTTTCGCCATCGACTGTCTGCCCGAAAGTGCGGGAGCCGCGAGACGGTAGCCGGCGCGGCCTTCCGCGGTTATCCTAGACACTTTCCTCAGCCAGTTGAAACACAGCCAAGCCATGAGCCAAAAAGAAGAAATCGTCGTTTTCGGCACCGAAGATATCCTGCGCAGCCTGTGCGACTCGGTGACCAAGGTGCTGAGCATCGCCACCCAGGGTGATATCCGTTATTCCGGCATGGTCCAGCGCATCACCAAGACCTGCCTGAAGCCGGATATCGGCTGCTTTGTGCTGTTCGACGGCGGTTTCTCCGGGCTGGTGGTCATCAACTTCTCTTCACAGGCGGCGATGGAACTGTACGAGAGCTACATGGTGAATATGGGCATGGCGAAGAGTGATCTGGCCAGTTCCCATACTTCGGACGAGGTGAGCAACGTCATGGGCGAGCTGATGAACCAGATCGTCGGCGACTTCACCGGCAAGGTGGCGCGCGAGTTGCAGACGCACATCACGCAGAACCAGCCGAAGATGCTGGCGCTGAACAAGCAGGTGATGCTTAGCGTCGACACCAACCTGGACAAGCCGGAGGCGCGCCGGGTGACTTTCTTCACCGGCCGCAACAACATCTTCTATCTCGAACTGGCGATCGACCGCACCGAGTTCATCAAGCTCAATGATTTCGAGCAGCATGAGGCACCGGACCCGGACGAACTGCTGGCCCAGGTCAATGCCGCTGGTGCGGCGCCGGCGAAAGCTGCGCCGCCGGCCAGTAGCAGCGAACAAGACGATTTCCTCAAATCCCTGGGGATGTAAGGGTAGCGGCCGGCAGACCGCTTCAGGCTTCGCTGCGGATCAGCTGCAGCAGTTCCTCGCCGTAGTGTTCGATCTTGGCGCTGCCCATGCCGGTGATGCCGGTCAGCAGGCCGTGGCTGACCGGTCGTTCCTCAGCCAGTTCGCGCAGGGTCTTATCGTGCAGGATGACGTAGGCCGGCACACCCTGTTCCTTGGCCGTGTCGGCGCGCCATTTGCGCAGTAGCTGGAACAGCGCCTCGTCGGCCGGTGCCAGGTCGCTGACCACCGTTGTGCTGCTGCGCGACGACGTCGATTTTCGTTTGGCCGGCCGGCGCAACTGCACCTGGCGCCGGCCCTTGAGCACTTCGCGCGCCGTTTCGGTCAATTGCAGCGCGCCGTGCTCGGCCATGTCCACATGCACCAGACCGGCCGCCGCCAACTGGCGGAAGACGCTTTTCCATGCATGCTCGTCGAGATCGCCACCGACGCCGAAGGTCGGCAGCTGGTCGTGGTTCCACTGGCGGATCTTGTCGGTTGCCTTGCCGCGCAGGATGTCGGTCAGATGCGCGACGCCGAAGCGCATGCCGGTGCGGAAGATGGCCGACAGCGCCTTCTGTGCTGCCTGGGTGCCGTCCCACAGTTCCGGCGGTTCGGCGCAGACGTCGCAATTACCGCAGGGCTGACGTTCCTCGCCGAAATAATTGAGCAGTACCTGGCGGCGGCAGCGCGGTGCTTCGCAATAGGCGAGCAGCGAGGTCAGGCGTTGCGATTCGAGAATCTTCTGCCCCTCGCCGGCACCCGATTCGGCGATGCGTGCGTGCTGCAGCGCGACGTCCTGCATGCCGTAGGCCATCCAGGCTTCGGCCGGCTCGCCGTCACGGCCGGCGCGGCCGGTTTCCTGATAGTAGGCCTCAATGCTCTTGGGCAGATCGAGGTGGGCGACGAAACGCACGTCCGGCTTGTCGATGCCCATGCCGAAGGCGATCGTCGCGCACATGATCAGGCCTTCCTCACGCAGGAAGCGGCGCTGGTTGGCGGCGCGTTCCGGGGCCGGCAGTCCGGCGTGGTAGGGCAGGGCGGGATAGCCTTGCTGGCTCAACCATTCGGCGGTTTCCTCCACCTTTTTGCGTGACAGGCAATAGACGATGCCGGCCTGGCCCTGGCGGCCAGCCAGAAAAGTGAGCAGTTGCTTCTTCGCGTTGTCCTTTTCGACGACGGTGTAGCGGATGTTCGGCCGGTCGAAGCTGGACAGGAAGACGCGGGCCTCGGTCAGGCCGAGGCGGGCCAGCATTTCGTTGCGCGTCGCCTGGTCGGCGGTGGCGGTCAGGGCGATGCGCGGCACCCGCGGATAGCGCTCGTGCAACGTCGACAGCTGCAGGTATTCCGGGCGGAAGTCATGGCCCCATTGCGACACGCAGTGCGCTTCGTCGATGGCGAACAGGGCCAGCTTGCCGGCTTCGGACAGCGCGTCGAGCATGGCCAGTGTGCGCTCGAGCAGCAGGCGCTCGGGGGCGATGTAGACCAGGTCGAGGTTGCCGCTGAAGATGGCCTGTTCGACGGCCTGGGCTTCGCGCCAGTCAAGCGTCGAGTTGAGGACGGCAGCCTTGACGCCGAGTTGGGTCAGGGCGTCGACCTGGTCCTGCATCAGCGCGATCAGTGGCGAGACGACGACGGCACAGCCGGGGCGGAGCAGGGCGGGAATCTGGTAGCAGAGGCTCTTGCCGCCGCCGGTCGGCATCAGCACCAGGGCGTCGCCGCCGTTACCGACGTGACCGATGATCTCGGCCTGGGCGCCACGGAAGGCGGGGTAGCCGAAGACCTCGCGCAGGATGGTCAGGGCATTGCTGGCAGCAGTCACGGGATCAGGCTGCCGGCAGGATGGTTTCGCGGCGCAAGGCTTCGCCGTCCCAGACCAGGCATTCGCCGCGGTCTTCATGCCAGTCGGCGAGCACCCAGCGTTCGACATGGATGCCGTCGACGATGTGGTCGTGCGTTGCCGGTTGGTGCGTATGGCCGTGGATGAAGGTGGCGTAACCGTGGGCGCGCAGGAAATCTTCAGTCGCCGCCGGTTGCAGGTCGGTATACGGATTGGTCTTGGCGCGCTGGCTGGTTTCGCTGACTTCGCGCATGTTGGCGGCGATGGCGCGGCGTTCGGCCAGCGGCTTGGCGAGCAGGGCGGCCTGCCACTGCGGATCACGTACCTGGGCGCGGAAGGCCATGTAGGCGGTGTCGTCGAGGCACAGGGCGTCGCCATGGGCGAGCACGAACTGCCATTCTGCGGTGGAGACGAGCGTCGGGTCGTCGATCAGGCGGAGGCCGGCAGCCGCGGCGAAGCCGGCGCCGAGCAAAAAGTCGCGGTTGCCATGCAGCAGGCTGATGCGCAGGCCGCTGTCGCTGGCCGCACGCAGGGCAGCGACGATGCTGGCGTTGTACGGTTCGCTGATGTCGTCATCGCCGATCCAGGCTTCGAACAGGTCGCCGAGGATGTACAGCTCGTCGGTCTGGCGGGCGCGACCGGCAAGAAAGTCGAGGAACAAAGCAGTCGCCCCGGGCGACCGGGGCGACAGATGCAGATCGGAGATGAAGAGGATCAAACGATTTCGGCTTTTTCGATGATCACGTCTTCAGCCGGCACATCCTGGTGGAAGCCCTTGTTGCCAGTCTTCACCGAACGGATCTTGTCGACCACGTCCATGCCTTCGACCACTTCGCCAAACACGCAGTAGCCCCAGCCCTGGCCGGACGGCGCCTTGAAGTCGAGGAAGTCGTTGTCGACGGTATTGATGAAGAACTGGGCGGTGGCCGAGTGCGGGTCGTTGGTGCGGGCCATGGCGACAGTGCCGCGCTTGTTCTTCAGACCGTTGGCGGCCTCGTTCTCGATCGGCGCCTGGCAATCCTTTTGCTTCATGCCCGGCTCCATGCCGCCGCCCTGGATCATGAAATTCTTGATCACGCGGTGGAAAACCGTGTTGTCGTAATGGCCGGCTTCGACGTAGGCGAGGAAGTTGGCAACAGTCTTCGGCGCCTTCTCGGCGTTCAGTTCGAGGGTGATGACGCCGTGGTTGGTGGTCAGCTTGATCATTGGGGATCCTTACTTTTCGGAGATGATTTTGACGCTCTGGATGACCACGGGGGTCGTCGGAACGTCCTGATAGTAGCCAGCGTTGCCGGTCGGCACCTTGGCAATCTTGTCCACCACGTCCATGCCCTGGACGACTTTGCCGAACACGGCATAGCCCCAGCCGCGCGGATCGCCGGTGGTACGGTGGTTGAGGAAGTCGTTGTCCTTCAGGTTGATGAAGAACTGCACGCGGGCCGAATGCGGGTCCTGCGTGCGGGCCATGGCGACGGTGCCGCGCTCGTTGGTCAAACCGTTGGTTGCCTCGTTCTGCAGGGCCGGGGTCAGCGTCTTCTTCTCCTCCATGGCCTTGCTGAAACCACCGCCCTGGATCATGAAACCATTGATCACGCGGTGGAAGATGGTGGCTTCGTAGAAGCCGTGCTTGGCGTTGTAGAGGAAAAATTCGACCGTCTTTGGGGCCTTCTCCGGATACAGTTCCAGCGTGAACTTGCCGAGGTTGGTGGTCATTTCCACGGTTGGCGCGGCCCAGACGGCCAGCGAGGCGAGCAGGCCAGCGGCCAGGGCGGAGACTTTCTTGAGCATCAGGCACTCCCTTCGTAAATGATTTTCCATTTGCCGTTTTCACGTTGCCAGTACTGGCGTTTCTTCATCCGGTTGGTCAGATTGCTGCTGCTGTAGTTCTGGTCGAAGGTGACGACCACCACTTCTTCCGCACCCGGATTGCGGAACACCGACAGGTTGTCAGTCTTCACCTTGATCCACTCCTTGCCGGCATTGACCTGGCGCTTCTGCGCGGCGAAGGCGGCAAAATCCTGACCGCCGGCCTTGAAGCGCGGCGAATAATGCTTCAGATAGCGATCGGTGTCGCGGCTTTCCCAGTCCTGGCGCCAATTGTCAATGCTGGCATTCAGTTCGTCGCGCTCCTTGGCCCAGTCGTCGAGTGACAGCCATTCGACCGAAGGGCTGATGATCACCGGCGTCAAGCCGACCTGCAGGTTCTTGGCGATGGCGTCGAGATCCTGGTTGGTCAGCACGACGCAGCCATCGGAAGCCTTGGGCGGGCGGGCGAAGGTGTCGGAGGGCGTGCCGTGCAGCCAGATGCCGCTGCCGCCGCGTCCGCGCTGACGATCCCACTCGTTTGGATAATTGATCGGGAAGGCGCCGCTGCCGTAGAGATCGGCCAGGTTCTGCCGGGGCAGGTTGGCGGTAACGTGATAGACGCCGATCGGCGTCTTCTTGTCGCCTTCGACATACTTGTCGGAACCAAGTTTGCCCTGGGTCACGTAATAGTCGGCGACGAAGCGCGGCCGGCCGCCGTTGGCGACATCGTTCTCGTACAGATAGAGGCGCGAGCGCTGCGTGTCGACGACGACGGCAAAACGTTGGTCGGGCTGCATCTGCAGCAGGTAGCGCGGCACGAAATTATCTTCCGGTCGCTCGCGGTAGGCCTTCAGGCGGACAATGGCCTCGGCGCGCAGATCGGCTACCTTGTCGGCGGGCGCGTCACTGGCGGCGCCGAAGGAATCGATCGGACGGGCGCGGGCGAGCAGCAGATCGCCCTTGATCAGATGGGCCAGCCGGTAGTTGGGGTGCTGGCGGAGCAGGGCTTCGGTCAGCGACAGGGCATCGCCGAGCCGGTTTGCTTCGATGGCCGTGAAAATGCCCAGCAACTGAGTTTCCGGCCCGGAATCCGAGACGGTACCCGGCAAGCCACTGGCCGTTGACGAGCGCTCGTCGCCGGTCGTGGCAGCGGACCGCGCCAGCTTGTCATCAACGGCCGGAGCGAACACGCGGTAAACCAGGGGGGCGCCGGCCAGGCAGAAGACCAGACCGAGGACCAGGGATTTGCGGCTGGGCATCAGCGCGCGGTTTCTTCCTTGATCAGCCACCGGTTACCCGAGCGGACCAGAAGCATGGTCTTGCTGGCCGAACTGCTCAGGCCAGGTGCCTTGTAGTGCTGGCGGAACTTGACGGTGGCGCTGTCACCATTCATGGTGACTTCCGGTCCGTCGACCTGCACGCTGATCTTGCCACCCTTGCCAGCGATGCGTTTGGTGCGCTCGGCTTCCCATTCCTTGCGCGGCATGCCCTTTGGCGTTTTGAAGTCGGCAGCGTAGGCGCCAAGGTAGGCCTTCATGTCCTTGCGTTCCCAGGCATTGGCCCAAGCGTTGACCGCCTTTAGTACGTCGTCGCTGGCGGCATTCACCTTGGCCGTCGGCGCCGGGGTGGGTTCGGGGGTGGGCTTAGCTTCCACCAGCTTCGGCGGCACCGGCACCGGCGCGGGGGCCGGTGTCGGCTGGGCGGCAGCGCCCGGCGTCGTCGTGACGACGCTGGCGGTGGGGGCGACGGCAGGCTTCACTGGAGCTGCAGCGACCGGAGCCGGGACGGCAATGGCGGCCGGGGCTGTGACAACCGTTGCTGCTGGCTTGACATTGGCCTTGCCAGAAGTCGTGATCAGGTCGCGGATCAGTGCCAGCTTGTTCTGCGTCGCAGCGTTCGCGCTGTCGAGTTGCAAGGCCTTGTCATAGGCCTGGCTGGCCAGCTTGGCATAGACATCGCCGAGATTCTCGTAAGCGATGGCGTAAGACGGATGCGTCCTTATCGCCATCTCCAGCGCCGTGCGCGCCTTGTCGTACTGGCGCTGCTGGGCGTAGAGGACGGCCAGGTTGTTATAGGGCTCGGGCAGTTCCGGGTAATCCTCGGAGAGGCGCGTGAAAATCGCGATGGCCTCGGTCGGCTTGTTCATTTCCGTGTAGATCAGCCCCTTGAGGAAGCGGCCCTGGGCATCCTTGGGGCGGCTGCTCAGGTAGGCGTCGACCTTGTCCATGGCTTGCGGATACTGCCCCTGTTTGATCAGGCGCTGGACATCCGGCAGGTTGTCGGCAAAGACCGGAGCGGCAAAGCCGATGGCCAGGCCGATCGTCAGTGCGCGCAGCGTCTTGAGCTGCTGGAAACGGTTCTGGGCCAAGGAAGTGATGGTCATCGCTATGCTATAATTTCACGGTTTTACAATCTTTCGATTCTATCAAAAACGCCGGTGATTCCATAGGTTTACGCATCCCGGCGCGGCCACGGATGCACACCGGCATGCTCAAGATCCATAATTCCCTCAAGCGCGAAAAGCAGCTTTTTGTCCCGATCGACGCCAACAAGGTTCGCATGTACGTCTGCGGGATGACGGTCTATGACTATTGTCATCTCGGGCACGCGCGGGTCATGGTGGTGTTCGACATGGTGTACCGCTGGCTGAAGACATCGGGTTTCGACGTCACCTACGTCCGCAACATCACCGACATCGACGACAAGATCATCAAGCGCGCCATCGAGAATGGCGAGACGATCCAGCAGCTCACCGACCGCTTCATCGCCTTCATGCATGAAGATGCCGATGCGCTGGGCGTGCTGCGCCCGGATCACGAACCGCGGGCGACCGAATACGTCCCCGAGATGCTCGACCTGATCGACAAGCTCGAACGCAATGGTCTGGCCTATCAGGCGAGCGACGGCGACGTCAATTACGCGGTGCGCAAGTTCCCCGGCTATGGCAAGCTGTCCGGCAAATCGCTCGACGACCTGCGCGCCGGTGAGCGGGTCGAGGTCGATTCGGCCAAGCAGGATCCGCTCGACTTCGTCCTCTGGAAACACGCCAAGCCGGGCGAGCCGGCTTGGCAATCGCCATGGGGCGAGGGCCGGCCGGGCTGGCATATCGAGTGTTCGGCGATGAGTTCCAAACTCCTCGGTCAGCATTTCGACATCCACGGCGGCGGCCAGGATCTGCAGTTTCCGCATCACGAAAATGAGATTGCCCAGTCCGAGGGCGCCAATTGCTGCTCATTTGTCAATTACTGGATGCACAACGGTTTCGTCCGCGTCGACAACGAGAAGATGTCGAAGTCGCTAGGCAACTTCTTCACCATCCGCGAAGTGCTCGGGCGCTACGACGCCGAGGTGGTGCGCTTCTTCATCCTGCGCGCCCATTACCGCAGCCCGCTGAACTATTCCGATGCCCACCTCGACGATGCCAAGCGCAGTCTCGACAGCCTGTATTTCGCGCTGCGTGACGTGCCGCCGGTCACTGTTGACGTCGACTGGCAGAATGATTACGCCGCCCGTTTTGCCGCCGCGCTGAATGAGGATTTCGACTCGCACGGGGCGATCGCCGTTCTGTTCGAACTGGCCGGTGAAGTCAATCGCCAGCGTAGCGCCGAATTGTCCGGGTTGCTCAAGTCCCTGGCGGCTGTCATCGGCCTGCTCGAACGCGAGCCGATGGCTTATCTGCAAGGCAATGGCGAGGCCGGTGGCCTGAACGAAGCGGCCATCGAGCAATTGATCGCCGATCGCGCGGCCGCCAAGAAGGCGAAGAATTTTGCCGAAGCCGATCGCCTCCGCAACGAACTCAAGGAAGCCGGCATCGTCCTCGACGACAGTGCCCAAGGGACTACCTGGCGCCGCGCCTGATCTGCGTCCACCAACAGAAACGGCCCGCATGCGGGCCGTTTTTCATGGGTTCCAGGAACTCAGCGCAACACGCGGCCGCCGGAACCGATCACCGTCAGTTCGACGAAACGTGATCCGTGGCGGCCGTTCGTCGTGTAATTGATGCGATAGCCGCCCAGGTCGGCGGGACTCATGCCTTCCAAGGCGTTCTGCAGCTTTTCGCGGGACAGGTCCCTGCCGGCACGACGCAGTCCCTCGACCAGCGTTTTTGCCATCAGGTAGCCTTCCATGCCGTAGTAGGAGTAGCTTCCCGGCTTGGCGACCAGTTTCTGGTATTCGCGGACCACCGGGGCGGTATCGTTCCAGGGATAGGGAACGACTTGCGAGACGCCGATGCCGCGCGAAGCGGCGCCCAGTTCCTGAGCCAGCTGCTCGGTACCCACCGGCGACAGGGTCATGAACATCGGATTCCGGCTGGCCTTCTTCATGGCCAGGACAAAGGCTGCAGTCGGTTTGTACAGGGTGACCATGATCACGGCTTGCGGGTTGGCCTTGGCAATGGCGTCGACCGCCTTGCTGACGTCCAGCGAGTTGCGCTCGACGGTGCCGACCGCCGTTGGCGCCAGGTTGTGCTTCTTCAGGGCAGCGGTCACGCCATCGAGGCCGGACTGGCCGAAACCGTCGTTCTGGTAGAAGACGGCGATGCTCTTCAGACCAAAGGAAATCAGCTGATTGACGATGGCCTCGGTTTCGTCGGCATAGCTGGCGCGCACATTGAACATGTAGCGGCTGTTCGGATTGCTGCCGACCGGCTCGCGCAAGCTGGTGGCGCCGGAGATGGTGCCGACCAGCGGTACCTTGGCCGGCCCGAAGACCTTGTTCATGGCTTCGGTGGTCGGGCTGGAGCCGTAATAGGAGAGCAGCGCAAAGGCATTCTTTTCACCGATCAGTGTCTTGGTGTTGGCCACCGTCCGTTCGGTTTCGTAACCGTCGTCGAGGGTAACCAGTTCCAGCTTGCGGCCGTTGACGCCGCCGCTCTTGTTCAACTGGTCGAAATAGGCCTGAATGGTCTGTCGCATGTCCAGGCCGTAGGCGGCGTTCGGCCCGGTGAACGGGGCCGACATGCCGATGGTGATGCTGGTGTCAGTAACGCCGGGTTCGGCGTTGCAGGTTAGTGCGGTAAAGGCAATGGCGCCGGCTGCCGCCAGCTGCTTCAGAACTCGCATGTTTGTCTCCCCCTTTGGCAAGCAGGGAAATTCTAGCAGCAGCCACCCGAATGCGGGCGCTTCACAAAAAAATGAAGGAGCCATGCTGGGCATGGCTCCTGTTCAGGGCGATTCGGTGTGAGTTGTGCGTTCAGCAGGAGGAATGCCTTATTCCCCGAAGAACGCCTTTCACTTTGTAGTTCCGGCCGGGACTACATCCCTTAACTTGCTGCGCAAGTTAGCCTTCGCTGCAAGGCCAAGCATCATTCACCAAAAAACTCCTTGACCTTGTAGCTCCGGCCGGCACTTCGTGCCTTAACCGGCGATGCCGGTTAGCCTGCGCTGCAAAGTGAAGGAATTATTCTCCAAAGAATTCCTTCACTTTGTCCATCCACGACTTGGCGCGGGGGTTGTGCTTGGCGCCGCTGTCGCGGCTGGATTCTTCGAGTTCGCGCAGCAGTTCCTTCTGGCGGTCGGTCAGGTTGACCGGGGTTTCGACGATGACATGGCACATCAGGTCGCCGTGGGTGTGGCTGCGGACGCCCTTGATGCCCTTGCCACGCAGGCGGAAGATGCGGCCGGACTGGGTTTCCGGCGGAATCTTGATGCCGGCGGCGCCGTCCAGCGTCGGGATTTCGATCTCGCCACCCAGCGCTGCCGTAGTGAAGGAAATCGGCATCTCGCAATGCAGGTCGTTGTGGTCGCGGGTGAACACGGCGTGCGCCTTGAGGTGGATCTGCACGTAGAGGTCGCCCGGCGGGCCACCGTTGACGCCGTGCTCGCCTTCGCCGGCGAGCCGTATGCGATCGCCCTCGTCCACGCCGGCCGGGATCTTCACCGCCAGTGTCTTGTGCTGCTTGATACGTCCGGCGCCGCCACAGCTCTTGCAAGGATCAGCAATGAAGCGGCCGGTGCCGTGGCACTTGTGGCAGGTCTGCTGGATGGAGAAAAAGCCCTGCTGCAGGCGAACCTGACCGGAGCCGCCACAGGTCGGGCAGGTCTTCGGCTGGGTGCCGGGTTTGGCGCCGGAGCCGTGGCAGGGCTCGCAGACCTCCATGGTCGGAATACGGATCTTGGTTTCCGTGCCGTGGGCGGCCTGTTCGAGCGAGATCTCGAGGTTATAACGCAGGTCGGCGCCACGGTAGATGTTCGATCGACCGCCACCACCACCACCGCCACCCCGGCCGCCGAAGATTTCGTCGAAGATGCCGCCGAAGGCATCGGCGAAACCGGCACCACCGCCACCGCCGAAGCCGCCACCCATGCCGGCTTGCGGATCGATGCCGGCATGGCCGTACTGGTCGTAGGCGGCGCGCTTCTGGCTGTCCGCGAGAATCTCGTAGGCTTCCTTGGCTTCCTTGAACTTCTCCTCGGCCGCCGGATTGTCCGGGTTGCGGTCGGGGTGATGTTTCATGGCCAACTTGCGATAGGCCTTCTTGATTTCGTCATCGGAGGCGTCACGATTGACGCCGAGAATTTCGTAAAAGTCGCGTTTTGACATGGCTGTTTCCGACAGATGCTGCACAAAGGCCGGATCAAGCGGCGCCGGGGCGTCCGCTTCGATCCGGCCACTTAAAACGGCACGTTGGTGTCCGTCTTAAGCTTTCTTGTCCTTATTCACCTCGGTGAACTCGGCGTCGACCACGTCACCGTCGACCGTCTTTTCGCCTTGTGCCTGGGCGCCTGCATCGGTGGCTCCAGCCGCGCCTTCGGTCTGCTGCTGGGCGTACATCTTCTCGCCCAGTTTCTGGGCGGCGGCAGCCAGCGCTTCGGTCTTGGCGGTGATGACTTCCTTGTCACCGTCGCGCAGCACATCCTCGACATCCTTGATGGCGGCTTCGATGGTGGCCTTTTCCGCCGCATCGAGCTTGTCGCCATATTCGGTCAGCGACTTCTTGACCATGTGCACCATGCCGTCGGCCTGGTTGCGGGCATCGGCCAGTTCGTGCACCTTCTTGTCGTCTTCGGCGTGCAGCTCGGCATCCTTGACCATGGCCTGGATCTCGGCTTCGGACAGACCGGAGTTGGCCTTGATGGTGATCTTGTTTTCCTTGCCGGTGGCCTTGTCCTTGGCCGTCACGTGCATGATGCCGTTGGCGTCGATATCGAAGATGACTTCGATCTGCGGCATACCGCGCGGCGACGGCGGGATGCCTTCCAGGTTGAACTGGCCGAGGCTCTTGTTGCCGGAAGCGACTTCGCGCTCACCCTGCAGGACGTGGATGGTGACGGCGGACTGGTTGTCGTCGGCGGTCGAGAAGACTTGCGAAGCCTTGGTCGGGATCGTCGTGTTCTTCTGGATCAGCTTGGTCATGATGCCGCCCAGGGTTTCGATACCGAGGGAGAGCGGGGTCACGTCGAGCAGCAGCACATCCTTGACTTCGCCTTGCAGCACGCCGCCCTGAATAGCAGCGCCGACAGCGACGGCTTCATCCGGATTGACGTCCTTGCGCGGCTCCTTACCGAAGATTTCCTTGACCTTCTCCTGCACCTTCGGCATACGCGACTGACCGCCGACCAGGATGATGTCGTCGATATCGCCGATCTTGCAGCCGGCATCCTTGAGCGCGGTGATGCAGGGAGCCATGGTGCGTTCGATCAGCTCGTCGACCAGCGACTCGAACTTGGCGCGGGTGACCTTCAGCGCCAGATGCTTCGGACCGGAGGCATCGGCAGTGATGTAGGGCAGGTTGATTTCCGTCTGCTGGCCGGAGGATAGCTCGATCTTGGCCTTTTCGGCGGCTTCCTTGAGGCGCTGCAGGGCGAGCACGTCGGCCTTCAGGTTGACGCCGGATTCCTTCTTGAACTCGTCGATGATGTAGTCGATCAGACGCTGGTCGAAGTCTTCACCGCCGAGGAAGGTGTCGCCGTTGGTGGCCAGCACTTCGAACTGCTTTTCGCCATCGACATCGGCGATTTCGATGATCGAGATGTCGAAGGTGCCGCCGCCGAGGTCATAAACGGCAATCTTGCGGTCCTTGCCCGGGGCCTTATCCATGCCGAAAGCCAGGGCAGCCGCGGTCGGCTCGTTGATGATGCGCTTGACTTCCAGACCGGCGATGCGGCCGGCGTCCTTGGTCGCCTGGCGCTGGCTGTCGTTGAAGTAGGCGGGCACGGTGATGACGGCTTCGGTGACTTCTTCGCCGAGGTAGTCTTCGGCGGTCTTCTTCATCTTGCGCAGCACTTCGGCGGAAACCTGCGGCGGGGCGATTTTCTTGTCGCGCACCTGTACCCAGGCGTCGCCGTTGTCGGCCTTGACGATCTTGTAGGGCATCAGGGCGATGTCCTTCTGTACTTCCTTCTCTTCGAAACGGCGACCGATCAGACGCTTGACGGCATACAGCGTGTTCATCGGGTTGGTCACGGCCTGACGCTTGGCCGGGGCGCCGGAAAGAATCTCGCCATCTTCGGCGTAGCCGATGACGGACGGCGTGGTGCGTGCACCTTCGGAGTTCTCGATAACCTTTGGCGTGCCGCCTTCCATGATGGCGACGCAGCTGTTGGTGGTGCCGAGGTCAATACCAATGATCTTGCCCATGTTATTTCCTTTACTGAATGCGGGTTAATTTGTGATGTTCTGGAGTTGGGGGCGAGGCCCCGGATTTCAAGACTTCGGCTTGGCGACCATGACCAGCGCCGGGCGCAGCGTGCGCTCGGCGATCAGATAGCCTTTTTGCAGCACGCTGACGACGGTATTGGCTTCCTGTTCCGAATCGACCATGCCGATGGCCTGGTGCTTGTGCGGATCGAACTTCTCGCCCAGCGGATTGACTTCGACCAGGGCGTTCTTCTCGAAGGCGGACACCAGTTGCTTCAGCGTCAGTTCGACACCCGACTTGAAGCTGTCCACGGTCTGTTCCGGCACGGCCAGTGCGGCTTCCAGGCTGTCCTTGACGGCCAGCAACTCGCCGGCGAATTTCTCGACGGCGAACTTGTGCGCCTTGGAAATGTCTTCCTGAGCCCGGCGGCGGATGTTTTCGCCTTCGGCCTTGGCACGCAGCCAGGCATCGTAGTGTTCGGCTGCCTTCAGTTCTAGGGCGCGGAACTGTTCATCGACGCTCGGTAGCGTATCGATATGGCTTTCAGCAGCAGGGGTTTCAGGCGTTACGTCCTGGCTGACGGGCTCGTTGTCCGGCAGGCTTTGCTGCGTGTTCTCGGGGTTGGTCATGCGCATCTCTCCAAAAAAACTGGGACCTAAATGAGGCCGGATACTGTGCTTTCAAGGGGGGAGGCAAAAATTTCCTGGCGCAGGAACCGCTTGGGTGGCCGGATGCCCGTGCTACGATATTTCTCCAGACTCATCCAGATACGCCGAGCATGGAAACAATAGGAAAATACCGGGTTGTGCGCGAACTTGGCAAAGGAGCGACGGCCACCGTCTACCTTTGCGATGATCCCGATGCCGACCGTCAGGTGGCGGTCAAGGTCATCAGCTTCGGCCAGGACTGCGCCGCCATGTCGCGGCGCATGCGCAAATTGTTCAGGAACGAGGGCATGGTGGCCACGCGCCTCGATCATCCAAACATCGTGCGCGTCTTCGATGCCATCGTCGAAGACGAGTTCGCCTACCTGGCCATGGAATATGTCGACGGGTTCAGCCTCGAGCAGCACTGCCGCATCGACAAGCTGCTGCCCATGCACCGCGTCATCGGCATCATCTTCAAGTGCTGCATGGCGCTCGATGCCGCCTACCGCCAGGGCATCATCCACCGGGACATCAAGCCGGCCAACATCATGGTCGCCGCCAACGACGAGGCCAAGATTGCCGACTTCGGCCTGGCGCTCAACATGAACAAGGATCTCGATCGCGACTCGACCTTCATCATGGGCGTCGGTTCGCCGGCCTACATGTCGCCGGAACAGATCAAGGGCTATCCGCTCAACCAGAAGACCGACATCTATTCGCTCGGCGTTGTGCTCTTCCAGCTACTGACCGGCCGTTTGCCCTTCCGCGCGACCAACCAGGCGACCCTGGTCTATCGCATCGTCAATACCGATGCGCCGGCGGTGACGGCGCTCAATCCCAACCTGCCGGAAGGGCTCAATGCCATCCTCAAGCGGGCGCTGGAAAAGGATCTGTACAGTCGCTACCGCAACGGCGCCGAAATGGCCAAGGACCTTTCGGCGGTGCGTTACCAGATTCTCGAGGACGACGAGACGGCGCAGGACACCCGGCATTTCGAAACCCTGCGCAAGTTGGCCTTCTTCACCGAGTTCGAGAACATCGAGATATGGGAAGTGCTGCGCGTCTCGGTCTGGCGGCAACTGGCGCCCAATGTGGCGATCATCCGCGAGGGTGAGCGCAATCGCCTTTTCGGCATCATCATCAGCGGTTGTGTCGAAATTTCCCTCGATGGGCGCGTTCTCTGCCGGCTGAGTCCGGGCGAGCCGGTCGGCGAGGTCGCCTTTCTGCATCCGGCCAGCGACCAGCGCCACGCCACCGCCGTCACGCTGGAGCCGACGCTGTTCCTCGAAATCAACGCGGCCGCCCTGGCATTGTCATCGGAAGAACTGCTGGAGCGCATGCGCAATACCCTGCTGGCGCGCATGATCAATCGGCTGCGTGAAGTCAATAAAATTGCCGCGGCCAAGGGGCAACCAGCGACGCAGGCCGGTACGGGTTCGTTGACCGGAGCACCGCGTTCGCGTCCGGGGGGCGGCCTCGATCTGGAACTGACGCCGATGTAAGAACGGCCTCCGCGGAGGCCGTTCTCGATTGGCAGCAGGGTTTCTTTAGACCTTGAAGCGGCCCACCATGGCCGCCAGGCCATCGGCCAGGCGCTTGAGGTCATGGGCGGCGCCGGCCGTCTGTTCGACGGTGCCGGTGTTGTCGCGAGCCATGCCAGCGATGGCCTCGATGCTGGCCTCGACATTGCCGGAGAAACGGCGCTGCTGGTCGGTGGCCGAGGCGATGCTGTCCAGACCGTGATCGACTTCGGTCACCGAGCCATTGGTGGCGAGCAAGACATCCGAGACCGTGGCCACTGCCGCCTGGCTGCTTTCCAGGTGAGCCATGCCAGCTTCGATGCTGCGCCGGACGGCCACCGACTGGGCGCTGAGGTTGGCGGTAATGGCGTCGATTTCGCTCGCCGAGCGCGAGGATTTCTCGGCCAGCTTGCGCACCTCGTCGGCAACGACGGCGAAGCCGCGGCCCTGTTCGCCCGCGCGGGCCGCCTCGATGGCGGCGTTCAGTGCCAGCAGGTTGGTCTGTTCGGCGATGTCCTTGACCTCGCGGGTCATCTGGGTGATGGCCTCGGTGTTACGGACGAAGTTATTGACCGATTCGGCCATTTCCTTGACCGCCCGTTCGACGACATTCATTTCGCCGAGCAGCACCTGCAGATTGCGGTTGCCCTCGTTGGCGCGGGACAGACTTTCCTGCGACTGATTCTGCACATGCGCGGCGCTCTGGGCGATGGAGGAGATGCTGGCCACCAGTTGTTCAACGGCATCGGCCGCTTCGCGGGATTTTTCGTTCTGCAGGTGGGAGCTTTGCGATACCCGGTCGGCGCTGTCGGAGAGCGCCGAGACGCGGGCCGATACCTGGCTGGCCGAGTCGCGGACCTGGCGGACCAGTTGATTGAAGTTCTCCATCATTTCATTGAACACCTGCGCCGACTGGCCGACCTCATCCTGACCCTTGACCGGCAGGCGGCGCGTCAGGTCGCCTTCACCACTGGCAATGTCACGCAGACCCTTGCGCAGTTCCTCAAGCGGGGCGGTTACGAAATGGTGGGTGAGTAGATAGATGATGACCAGCAGGGCGCCCAGGGCAGCGATGGCGACGCCACCGATCTTCAGGCGGAAAGCGGCGACTTCCGCTTCGACAGAGTCCAGCGAAACCTTCATGGCGACGACGCCGAGTACCGTCTCCTCGGGGACCTGGTGGCAGATGATGCAGTCCTTGCCGAGGTAGTTTTTGGAGGCCTTGGTCGGGTTGATCACGTGCAGGAAAGAACCCTTGTCGTTCGATTCGACCGCCATGTACGGGACGCCAGTCTGCATCACCTTCAGTTCGATCGGGTCCAGCGTGCGGTTCGATTTGGTATCGGGGCCGTAGAGCTTGCTCACCGCTTCGCTACGGGCGACATGCAGGTCCTTGATGATGGACAGTTGCTTGATCTGGTCGAGGAAGACCTCACGCTGGCCGACGGTACCGGTGATCATCATGCCGGTCAGGCCGGCCATGGTCATTTCGTGGATGCTCTTTGAAAAGTCCTGGGCCTGACGGATGGCCGTGTCGCGATTGACTTGGGTAGTCCAGACGATAGCGCCAGCCCAGATGATGGCCAGAATCAACCAGATGGCGGCAGTCAGGCGCACCCAAATTTTCAAATCAGCGATCCGCGGCATATTCTCCCCTTGGTTGCAGCCCCCGTCCCGGTCAGGCGGTTAGGTCTATCTGTTGAATTGTGCCAGCCACGCCATCTTCCTGCAAAAAAATCCCCGTGCTACGGACTTGGCCAAGTAGTTCATTGGCATTGTTCTTGATGTCGAAGGGGCTGGTGACGTGGCTCAGGGCAACGGCGCCAACGCCAGCGGCAGCCAGTGATTGCAGCTGATCGTTACCGGCGCCGTCGCGGCTCCATATCTGCAATTTTTCGTAAGCCGCATCGCTTTCGTCGATCCAGCCATTGCCGTCGTCATCAAGTGCCGCCAGTTCGGCAAAGCCGTCGTCGGTCGTCGGTCCGAACAGTTCGCGGCCGTCATTGACCTTGCCGTCCTGGTTACGGTCGAAGACCAGGAAACCACTGCCGGGGGCGACGAAGTTGATCTGCTCCGTCTTGCCATCGGCGTCGAGATCGAAGGCAAAGCGCTGATTGGTCAGCTGGGCGGCGTTGCCGGAGAAGTTGATGACCAACGGATCGACCTTGCGCGCTGCATCGCCGAGGCGGATGCTGACGTTGCTTTCCTCGTAATAGCTGCGCTGCATGGAGAGTTCGAGCTGGAAGCTGATTTCGCGGCCATCGGCAGTCTTCACCGTGCCGCTGGCAGCGAATTGGGTCTGTTCGACCTCACTGTAACGCTCATGGCGATCGTATTCGATGCCGAACCCGGCGGATGCAGCTTGCCCGGCCGGCGGCGCTGCTGGTGCCGCCGACGCGGTGGCCTGTTCGGCGCCCTTGATCCGTGCCTGCAAGTCATTGGCATCGAACACCTTTACCGCATGGCCGAGCCAAAGTTCCAGCATCTGGCGAATGAGGATCAGTTTCGGATTACCCTCGACCGCCGCTTCCTGCCGTTCATTGACGGCATCCGCCGACTGGGCGGCCTTGCCGGCTTCCGACAAGGACACCAGTTCGGCTGGCGGCGCACGGCGGGGCGCTTCGTCGGCGAACACCGGCCGCCGTTCGCCGACCCACATCTTCAGCGATTCCTTGACTTCGTGACGCTGCTCGCGGGCATGCGTCGAGGCCATCTGCAGACTGGCACTGGCAATTTTCATGGCGACCTCCGCAAATCCTGTGGCTAGGATTCGTTAACGGCCACTTATCACGAAAGTTAAGGATTCTGCAGATGCGCTTCGATCCAGCGCTTCAGGTTGCCTAGGTCAAGCGCGCCGCTCTGTCGGGCGACTTCGCGACCGCCCTTGAAGATCGCCAGGGTCGGAATGCTGCGAATGTTGAAGCGGGCGGCCAGTTGCTGTTCCGCTTCCGTATCGACCTTGACCAGACGGGCACGCGGTTCAAGATCGATGGCCGCCTGATGGAAATTCGGCGCCATCATCCGGCAGGGGCCGCACCACGGCGCCCAGAAGTCCACGACCACCGGCAGGTCGCTGCGGCCGATGTGCCGATCGAAATTGCCGGCATTCAGTTCGGCTGGTTCACCATCGAACAACGGCTGTTTGCACTGGCCGCAGTTCGGGTTCTGTGCCAGCCGTTCGGCGGGCAGACGGTTGACTGCCGCGCAGTGCGGGCAGACGACATGCAGGGAATCACTCATGCTGGGCTCCAATATCAGATTGGACTGATATTGGGCCGTGGCCTCCCTATTTCAAGTCCGGGCGCCCCATTTCAGCGCTTCGCGGGCGCTCAGGTCGAGGGCTTTTGGATCGACGGGAATGGTGGTCGGCCAGCCGGCCAGATGGCTTTCGACAAGGTCGGTCAAGGCCAGCAGCCAGTCGTTGTTCTCGTTGAGCGCCGGAATGTAGTGGTATTCCTTGCCGCCGGCACCAAGGAAGTCGTCGCGTCCTTCCTGGGCGATTTCTTCGAGGGTTTCCAGGCAGTCGGCAACGAAGCCGGGGCAGATCACGTCGACGCGGCGGACGCCATGCTGGCCCCATTCGTGCAGCGTCGGTGCGGTGTAGGGCTGTAGCCATTCAGCCTTGCCGAAGCGCGACTGGAAGCAGATACGGAATTGGTCGGGCAGCAGGTTCAGGCGCTCGGCCAGCAGGCGGCCGGTTTTCTGACATTCGCAGAAGTAGGGGTCGCCGAGTTCCAGGCTGCGCTTGGGCAGGCCGTGGAAGCTGATGAGCAAGCGGTCCTTTTCACCCAGTCCGCCATGGGTCTGCCAGTGCTTGCGTACTGACTGTTCGAGGGCTGCGAGATAGCCTTCGCGGTCGTGGAAATTGCGGACGAAGCGCATTTCCGGCTGGTTGCGCTGCCGCAGCAGCCACTTGCAGGCCTCGTCGACGACGGTGGCCGTGGTGCTGGCGGCGTATTGCGGGTACATCGGCACGAGCAGAATGCGGCTGGCACCGTCGGCCTTGAGCTGGTCGAGCACGCCGCGGATCGACGGCTGGCCGTAGCGCATCGCCGAGGTGACGGTCACCCGGTGGCCGCGCTCACCGAGAAAGCCCTTGAGCATCTTGGTTTGGCGTTCGGTGTGGACGCGTAGCGGCGAACCTTCTTCCATCCAGACGCTGGCGTACTTGGCTGCCGATTTCTTCGGTCGGATATTGAGGATGATGCCGTTGAGGATCAGCCACCAGACTGGTTTGGGGATTTCAACAACGCGCGGATCGGAAAGAAATTCCTTCAGGTAGCGGCGCAGGGCCGGCGCCGTCGGCGCCTCGGGGGTGCCGAGGTTGACCAGGACGACCGCCGTGGCGGGGGCAGTGCCGTGCCGGTAGGACGGTTCGGAGGTGAAGCGGGGCATGGTTATTCTTCTTTGCTGGAAAGGGCGCTGGAGAGCAGGCGGGCGGTGATGTCGACGATCGGGATGACCCGTTCGTAGGCCATGCGGGTCGGGCCGATGACGCCGACCGAGCCGACCACCTGACCGTCGACCGCATAGGGGGCGGTGATGACGCTGCATTCGTCGAGCGAAGCGATGCCCGATTCGCCGCCGATGAAAATCTGCACGCCTTCGGCCCGGTTCGAAACGTCGAGCAGGCGCATCAAGCTGGAGCGTTGTTCGAACAGGTCGAACAATTCGCGCAGGCGTTTCATGTTGGAAGACAGTTCTTCAACGTCGAGCAAGTTGCGCTCGCCGGAGATGAAATAGGGGGTGGCGCTTTCCGCCAGCGCTGCATCGCCGGCATCGAGGGCCTGGTTCATCAGCGGCTTGATGTCTTCGCGCAGTTGCTGGATCTCGCTGGCCAGGCGGTGGCGTATCTGCTCGAAATCGAGGCCGGCGAAGTTCTGCGTCAGGTAGTTGGCGGCGCTGACCAGTTCGCTCGGCGAATAGGCGCGTTCCGTATTGAGGATGCGGTTCTGCACGTCACCGTCGGTGGTGACGATGATCAGCAGGATGCGGCGCTCCGACAGGCTGAGGAATTCGATTTGCCGGATGCGGCTGCTCTTGCGCCGCGGGGCGATGACGACGCCGGCGAAATGGGTCAGGCTGGAGAGCAGTTGCGAGGCGCTGGCGATCATCTGGTTCGACGGCCGGCCCTGCAGCGCTTCCTCCATCACCCCCATCTGGCGCACTTCGAGCGGCTGGACGGTGAGCAGGCTGTCCACGAACAGGCGGTAGCCGCGGGCCGTCGGGATACGCCCGGCCGAGGTGTGCGGGCTGGCGACAAAGCCGGCTTCTTCGAGGTCGGCCATGACGTTGCGGATGGTTGCCGGCGACAGGTCGAGGCCGGAAAATTTCGATAGCGCGCGCGAGCCGACCGGTTGCCCGTCGGCAATGTAATGTTCGACCAGGGCCTTGAGAAGGGTGCGCGAGCGTTCGTCCAGCATGGCTCTCGATTGTACAAAAATCCGCGAACGGCGCGGCGACCGTTTTTTGTGCAAGAATTCGCGCCATGAATCGCAGCTTCGCTTCCCTGAGCGCACCCCGGACCATCGCCCTGGTCGGCAAATACCACAGTATGGAAATTGCCGAGTCGCTGCGTCGTCTCGCCGAATACCTGCATGAGCGCGGTGTTTCAGTGTTCATTGAACGCGAGACTTCCGAGCATGTCGGTCGCCAGGTCGATCTGGCGCGCTGGGTCACCTGCGGCTTCAATGACATCGGCGCCCATGCCGACCTCGCCATCGTCCTCGGTGGCGACGGCACCATGCTCAATGCGGCGCGCCGCCTGGCCCGCTACTGCGTGCCGCTGGTCGGGGTCAACCAGGGACGGCTCGGTTTCATGACCGACATCGCCCGTGAGGATCTGCTGACCTGCATGGATGATCTGCTCGACGGCCGCTTCAACCCCGAAAACCGTATGCTGCTGGCCGCCGAGGTGGTCCGCGATGGCCGCGAAGTGGCCTCCAATATGGCGCTCAACGACGTCGTGCTGGACAAGGGGGCGATCGGCCGGATGATCGAGTTCGAACTGTTCATCGACGGCGAATTCATCTACAACTTGCGCGCCGACGGTCTGATCGTGTCCACGCCGACCGGTTCCACCGCCTACTCGATGTCCGCTGGTGGCCCGATCCTGCATCCGACGCTGACCGGTATCGCCCTCGTGCCGCTTTGTCCGCATGCCCTGACCAACCGGCCGATCATCGTCAACGACCAGGCCGACATCGAATTGCGCATCACCCACGCCGACGATCCGCGCGTGCACTTCGACGGCCAGGTAACCCTAGATCTGCTGCGCGGCGACAGCGTCCGCCTGCGTCGTTCGGAACACACCATCTGCTTCCTGCATCCGCCCGGCTACCGCTACTTCGCCATGCTGCGCCAGAAACTGCAGTGGAGCGAAAGGCCGAAGGGGCCGTAAGCGCATGCTGCGTCATCTGTCGATTCGCGATTTCGTCATCGTCGACCGTCTGGAACTCGATTTTTCCAGCGGTTTCGGCACCCTGACCGGCGAAACCGGGGCCGGCAAATCCATCCTCATCGATGCCCTGGCACTGGCCATCGGCGAACGTGCCGATGCCGGCGTCGTCCGCTCCAGCTGCGATAAGGCGGAAGTCACCGCCGTCTTCGACATCGCTGCTGTGCCGCAAGTGCGTGCCTGGCTGGCCGAAGCCGATCTCGACGCCGACGACGAACTGCTGCTGCGCCGCGTCGTCGATGCCGGTGGTCGTTCGCGCGCCTGGATCAACGGCTCGCCGGCGACCGTCCAGCAGTTGCGCGAAGTCAGCGACTGGCTGGTCGACATTCATGGCCAGCACGCTCATCAATCGCTGTTGCGCGCCGACGCCCAGCGCACGCTGCTCGACGCCCATGCTGGCCTGCTGCCGCTGGCCGCCGAAGTGGCCGCCAGCTTTCGCGCCTGGCGGACGGCCGAGCAGGCGTTGAATGAAGCCGGTGCCGGCGCCGAAGCGCTGCTACGCGAACGCGAACAGCTCGAATGGCAGGTGCGCGACCTGGAATCCCTGGCCTTCTCGGCAGCTGAATGGAGCGAGCTGGAGGTCGAACATCGCCGGTTGGGTCATGCAGCCAGTCTGCTCGATGGGGCGCAGTTCGCCCTGGCCGTGCTGGCCGATGACGATGCCGCCTGCGAACGTCAGGTCGATAGCGTCGCCGGCCGTCTGTCGGCGCTGGCCGAATACGATCCGGCGCTCGGTGAAGTGGCGGCGCTGGTTCAGTCGGTACAGGCCGAACTGTCCGATGCCGTGTCCACGCTGCGCCGCTACGTCGACCGCGTCGATCTCGATCCGGCCCGTCTGGCCGAAGTCGAGCGCCGCCTCGACGCAGTGCTGGCGGCCGCGCGCAAATATCGGGTGCAGCCGGAAGAACTGCCGGCCCTGCTGGCCGGCTGGCAGCAACGCCTGGCCTCGCTGGCGGCAGCGAGTGACCTGCAGGCGCTGACTGCCGAAGTCACTCGCACCCAAGCGGCCTACCAGGCCGGTGCGCAGCAATTGAGCGCCGGTCGGCGCCGGGTCGCTGCTGAAATGAGTCAGGCAGTGAGCGAAGTGATGCGCCAGTTGGCCCTCTCCGCCGGTCGGTTCGAGGTTGCTCTGCTGCCTATCGACGGCGCTGCCTACGGCCTGGAGCAGGTTGAATTCCGCATCGCCGGCTTGGCCGGCAACGAAGCCCGACCCTTGGCCAAGGTGGCGTCCGGCGGCGAACTGTCGCGCATCAGTCTGGCCATTCAAGTACTGACTTCGCGCTCGGCCAGCGTGCCGACCCTGATTTTCGACGAGGTCGATGTCGGTATCGGTGGCGGCGTCGCCGAGATTGTCGGCCGTCTGCTACACGAACTGGGCGCCGAGCGGCAGGTCTTGTGCGTCACCCACTTGCCGCAGGTCGCCGCCCAGGCCGACTGGCAGTGGCAGGTCAGCAAAGCGACGCGCGACGGCGTAACCCTGAGCGCCATCCAGTCTCTCGATCCGGCCGGCCGGGTGCAGGAAATCGCCCGCATGCTGGGCGGCGTCGACATCACCGAGATCACCCGCCAGCACGCCAGCGAATTGCTCGCCAGTCGCGCTGCCCGGCAGGCCGCCTGAAATTTGGCGCCGCAGGCGCTATAGTAAAAGCGTGACCTGATCGTCGAGTACCCATGATTGGTGCCGTAGCCAGCTTCTCTGCTTCGTCCTCTGCTGCCGCCAGCCGTTTTGCTGGACGCGGAGGCGAACTCACGCCGGAGCAGCAGCGCCAGGTCGCGGCGCTGAAGCAGACAGATCGCAAGGTGCGCTCGCATGAGCAGGCGCACATGGCTGCCGGGGCAGGACTGGTGCGCGGTAGCAGCTTTTCCTACCAGGCAGGGCCGGACAACAAGCGCTACGCGGTCGGCGGCGAAGTCTCCATTGATACCTCGCCCGGTCGTACTCCTACAGAAACCATCGCCAAGGCGCAGCAGATACGGGCCGCCGCCCTGGCGCCGGCCGATCCATCGACACAGGACCGGCGGGTGGCGGCAGCGGCCAGCCAGATGGAAATGCAGGCGCGCCAGGAACTGGCGCAGGCGGGTGAGGAGCAGCGCTCGGGCAATAGCCAGGTCGACAGCGCTCTTGCAGCCTACCGCCAAGTGTCGGCGGCAAACGAGGGCGGCGGCGGCTTCTCGGCGGTCGCCTAAAAAAGGCGGGAGAGCGCGTAGAGCGCCAGTGCCAGGAAGAAAATACCGCTGATGCGGTGAATCCAGAGCAGCGGCAGCCGGTGCAGGAACTTGCGTCCGGCGAAAACACCGAGCATCGAGGTAACGGCCAGGGCCAGCGTGGCGCCCACCCAGACGGCAGCCGTGTCGGTCGTGCTACCGAGGCCGGCGACGGCGATCTGCGTCTTGTCGCCGAATTCGGCCAGGAAAATCAGTAGAAAGGTTGTGGCGAAGATGCCGTGGCCCGGCTTTTCCTCAATTTCCTCATCGTCGTCCTCTTCGCTGTAGCGCAGGGCGCTGATGCCGAAGATGGCAAAGAGCAGGGCGACGACTGCGGTCACCACCCATTCCGGCAGCCAGGCGGCAACGGCGGCGCCGAAAAGGACGGCAAGCAGGTTGAGGATGGCGAAGGCGGTGACGGCGCCAAGTACCACCGGCAGGCCGCGATGGCGGGCCGCCAGGGTCATGCAGACCAACTGGCTCTTGTCGCCGAATTCGGCCAAGGCAATCAGCAGAAAGGTGGCGCCAGCCGACGACAGCCAGGTAGCCAGCCCGGTACTCACAAACTCGGACATCGGGAATCAGGTGTTCAGGACTTGTCGTCCGGCTTGTTGCGATGCGGACAGGTGTCCTTCGTGCACTGGGCGTAGAGATAGAGTGCATGATCCTGGATGGCAAAGCCGCGTTCGCTGGCAATGGCGTTCTGCCGGCGCTCGATTTCCGCGTCGTAGAACTCCTCGACGCGACCGCAGTCGATGCAGACCAGATGGTCGTGATGCTTGCCGCGGTTGATCTCGAAGACGGCCTTGCCGGATTCGAAGAAGTGGCGTTCGAGAAGACCAGCCTGCTCGAACTGCGTCAACACGCGGTAAACGGTGGCCAGGCCGATATCCATGTGGTCGGTGATGAGCATGCGATAGACGTCCTCCGCCGTCATGTGGCGTTGGCTGCTTTTCTCGAAAAGCTCAAGAATCTTCAGGCGCGGAAAGGTGGCTTTCAGGCCCATGTTCTTGAGACTTTGTGGGTCGCTCATCGTGATAATTCCAGTGGGGGTGTCGGCGCAGGCCAGTCGGGGATTTCGGGTATGATATACCGCTTCAAAGCCGATTGAGAAACTCCGGAAACCCGCATGCTCTGCTCCCGTTCGCTGCTGATTGCAGCTTCCTGTGTCGCCTTGGGCGCCTGCTCGGCCAAGCCGAGCTTCATCAACGAATACAAGATCGACGTCCAGCAGGGCAATGTGCTCGGCCAGGACATGGTCGCCCAGTTGAAACCCGGGCAGACCCGCGACCAGGTGCGTTTCCTGCTGGGCACGCCGCTGATTGCCGACATGTTCCATCAGGAACGTTGGGATTACGTCTATCGCTTCCAGAGCGGCAAGACCGGTGAGGTCGAGTCGCGGCGCTTCGCCGTCTTTTTCAATGGCGAAGGCCGCCTGGCGCGGGTTGACGGTGATGTGGCCGTTGCTGATACGAGCGAGCTGGCGATGCCGGCAGCGCGCAGCCGTTTGGTCGATCTCGGGACGCTGCCCGCGGATGCGGCACCGCTGCCGCCACGTCAGGAACCCGGCTTCTTCAGCCGGATGATGAACATGTTCGGATTCTGAAATGACCAGGACACGTATCGGTATTGTGGGTGCTGGTGGCCGCATGGGCCGCATGTTGATTGAAGCAACCCTGAAGGACGAACAACTGGCACTCGGCGCGCTGTTTGAACGCCCGGGCAGTCCCTTCGTTGGCAAGACGGCTGGCGAACTGGTCGGTCTGCCCAGCGACGTCGTCGTCAGCGACGACGTGGCCGCCGGCCTTGTCAATGTCGACTGTCTGATCGACTTCACCCGTCCGCAAGGCACCTTGGTGCATCTGGAGCTTTGCCGTCAGGCTGGCGTCGCCCTCGTCATCGGCACGACTGGCTTCGAAGCTGAGGGCAAGGCGGCGATTGCCGCGGCCGCCAATGATATTCCGGTGGTCTTTGCGCCGAACATGGCAGTTGGCGTCAACCTGGTGTTCAAGCTGCTCGACACCGCGGCGCGCATTCTCAACCAGGGCTACGACATCGAAATCGTCGAGGCGCATCACCGCCTGAAGATCGATGCCCCGTCGGGTACCGCGCTACGCATGGGTGAGGTGGTGGCCGGCGCGCTTGGGCGCGATCTCGCCGAATGTGCCGTTTATGGTCGCGAGGGCGTTACCGGCGAGCGCGATCCGTCGACTATCGGTTTTGCCACGGTGCGTGGCGGCGATATCGTCGGCGACCATACGGTGATGTTCTGTGGTCTGGGTGAGCGGGTCGAAGTGACCCACAAGGCGAGCAGCCGCATGCCCTACGCCCTGGGCAGCCTGCGCGCGGCGCGTTTCCTCGCCGGCCGGCGAAACGGTCTTTTCGATATGCAGGACGTGCTCGGCTTACGCTGATCCAGATGAAATCCAGGTTGCTCGCTCGCCAGATTGAAGAGTCCTTTGGCGGCGACACGGATGTTCGTTTCCGCCAGTTGCTGGAGGCAGCGCGCAGCGCTGGCCACACCGATCTGGCGCAGGGAATGGATAAGCTCATCGGCTTGGTGGATCAGGGCTATGCCGCCTACGGCGGGCTTAGCAAATGGCAATCCGTGCTTTCCGGCGATGCGCTGACTGACTGGAATCTGCGCAGCGGCAAAATCGAGTCGGGGCGGCACTGGAAGGGCATGCTCGGTTATGCGCCCGACGAACTGGACGACAGCATCGCCCAGTGGCAGCGCCTGCTGCATGCCGATGACCTCGCTGAATTGCAGAAACGCATGGCGGCGCAGGCGAGCGCGGACGGACAACGCTTTTTCCATCTGGAATGTCGTCTGCGTGCCCGCGATGCCCAATGGCGCTGGTTCCTGCTGCGTGGTGCGGTGGCTGCTCGCGATTCGGCCGGGGAACCGCTCAGGTTTCTCGTGCTGCAGCGCGATATCAGCGAGGTCAAGAATGCCGAGGCGGCCCTGATCGCTGCCAAGGAACAGGCCGAGGCGGCGAATCTGGCGCGTGGCGCCTTTCTAGCCAATATGAGCCACGAAGTTCGCACGCCGATGAATGGCATCATCGGCATGACCGAATTGGCGCTCGATACCGACCTTGATGCCGAACAGCGGCATTACCTGAAGACTGTCAAGTCGTCAGCCGAGTCGCTGCTTACCATCGTTAACGACATTCTCGATTTTTCCAAGATCGAGGCCGGCAAAGTGCAATTTGAGGCACTTTCCTTCTCGGTCGGCGAGATGGTGCTGGAAACCGCTCGCATGCTGGCGGTTGACGCCCATCGCAAGGGGCTGGAACTGATCGTCAATGTCCGGCCGGCGGTGCCGCAGCGTGTCGTTGGCGATCCGACCCGCTTACGTCAGGTGGTAACCAATCTGCTCGGCAACGCCATCAAGTTTACCGAGCACGGTGAAGTGGCCATCGAGATCGATGTCGAGGAAATCGGTGAGCGCTCGGCCTATCTTCGCTTCGTCGTCCGCGATACCGGCATTGGTGTACCGGCGGACAAGCAGAAGGCCATTTTCGATGCCTTTTCCCAGGCCGACGTATCCACGACCCGGCGCTTCGGAGGGACGGGCCTTGGTCTAGCCATCTGCGCCAGGCTGGTGCAGATGATGGATGGACGTTTGTGGCTGGAGAGCGCGCCGGACTGCGGCTCCGTCTTCTGGTTCTCCGCCCGTTTTGGCCTCGATGCTGAACCGGCCCGTCAGTCGCCGCTTGAGAGTCGCAGCTATCGCGGCCGACGGGCCATTGTCATCGAAGACAATGCACGGGCCGGTGAATGCATGGTCGAATTGCTTGCCCGTGCCGGCATCCAGGCGACGCTGGTCGGCGATCCCGTGGCTGGACAGGCGGCGGTCGAGCGCACTCGGGATGTTGGCTTTCCCTACGATTACATCGTCCTCGATGCACACATGCCGGCGCCGGCCGGTTTTGCCTTGGTCGAAAACTGGCGGCCCAGTGGCGCCAAAGAGCGCTTGCTGACCATGCTCAGTACCGAAAACCAGCGGCAGGATATAGAACGCCTGCGTCGGCTCGAGGTTAATACACACCTGGTCAAACCGGTCGGCGCAGGAGATCTGGCAGATGCCCTGGCACTGGCCGAAAGCGGCGGCGAAGTCGGGCTGGCGCCGTTTGACCTGGTGGAAGTTGAGGCTGGGGAGAGCAAGGTGATGGAGATCCTGCTGGTTGAGGACAATCCGGTGAACCAGGAGTTGGCCAGGCGTCTGCTCGAGCGCCATGCTCACCGCGTGACCGTCGCCAACAATGGCGTGGAGGCTCTGGAGCAATTTGACAGTCGCCACTTTGACGTGATTCTCATGGACATGCAGATGCCGGTCATGGGTGGGCTGGAGGCGACGGAAACCATCCGTTCCCGTGAAATGCGGCGCAGTTGGGTGATTTCGGAGAATTTTCGCCCGGTGTATATCGTCGCCATGACGGCCAACGTCATGGCCAGTGATCGCCAACGTTGCCGCGAGGCCGGGATGAACGATTATCTGGCCAAGCCCTTGCGACCCGCCGAACTGGAAGCGGCGCTGGCCCGAGCCTGCAGCGGGGATGTTGCCGAGCCGGCAGTTGATCGCCGACAGGTCGAATCCGCGGCGCCCGGGCTCGACCTGGGCGCCGCCCTGCGCGACATAGGGGATGTGGATCTGTTTGCGACCATGGTCGGCATGCTGCTGGCCGAATGGGATGACCACCTGGCGCGGGTGAGCAAGGCGCTGGACGATGGCGATGCCCGTGACCTGCGCATGCACGCCCATACCCTGAAGAGCCTGCTTGCCATGTTCCATGCCGAGGCCGGGCGCCGACAGGCGATGGCGCTGGAGGCGGCGGCCATGGATCCCGCCGCCATGGACTGGCGAAAGTCGGAACAGGTTTTTGCGGTGCTGCAAGGCGAAATGGAGCGCATCAAGCCGCTTCTCCAGCAGTTCGTGGACACGCGCGTAATCCCTTGAATTTGCCTGAAAAGGGTCTTCTCGGCTAAAATAGCAAGGTTAAAAAAGCACAAGCGGGGAGGCGCGAGCCTTCCCGCTTGGCACATGAACATACAAAAAAGTTACTGGAGAGCCGACGTGTCGCTGCTGCCCTCATTCACACCCGCCGTTCTCGCCCTCGCCGACGGAACGGTATTCAGGGGCCAATCCATCGGCGCAGATGGTGTCACCAGCGGCGAAGTGGTTTTCAACACCGCCATGTCCGGTTATCAGGAGATTCTTACCGATCCCTCCTACTGTCGCCAGATCGTTACGCTGACCTATCCGCACATCGGCAACACCGGGTGCAACGCAGAAGATTTTGAATCCGCCGCCAATTACGCTGCCGGCCTGGTTATTCGTGATCTGCCGCGCGTTGCTTCGAGCTGGCGCAGCGAGGGTGACTTGTCCTCCTACCTGAAGCAGCACGGTATCGTCGCCCTTGCCGGCATCGATACGCGCAAGCTCACCCGCATCCTGCGTGAGAAGGGTGCCCAGGCTGGTTGCATCCTGGCTGGCGAAGTCGATGATGCCAAGGCCCTGGCTATGGCCCGCGCCTTCCCCGGGCTCAACGGCATGGATCTGGCCAAGGTGGTTTCGGTCAAGGACGGTTACGAGTGGACGGAAGCTGAATGGACTTTGAGCGGATACGGCTCGGCGCCCGAGCCGCGCTTCCACGTCGTTGCCTACGATTTTGGCGTCAAGCGCAACATCCTGCGCATGCTCGCTGAACGTGGCTGCAGGCTGACCGTTGTCCCGGCGCAGACGACGGCGGCCGAGGTGCTGGCGATGAAGCCTGACGGTGTCTTCCTGTCCAACGGCCCTGGTGACCCGGAGCCGTGCGATTACGCCATTGCCGCCATCCGTGAATTCCTCGACCGCGGCCTGCCAACCTTCGGCATCTGCCTCGGCCATCAGCTGCTGGCGCTGGCTTCCGGCGCCAAGACGCTGAAGATGAAGTTCGGCCACCACGGTGCCAACCACCCGGTCAAGGACATGGATACCGGCCAGGTGCTGATCACCAGCCAGAACCACGGTTTTGCCGTCGATGCCGAGACGTTGCCGGCCAACCTGCGAGCCACGCACGTGTCGCTGTTCGATGGCTCCCTGCAGGGCATCGCCCGCACCGACGTGCCGGCCTTCTCCTTCCAGGGGCACCCGGAAGCCAGTCCCGGCCCGCACGACGTGGCCTACCTCTTCGACCGCTTCCTCGACACCATGACGCGCGGCACCGCTGCACTGCAACGGGCATAACAAGCGAGATACAAGATGCCGAAACGTACAGATATAAAAAGTGTTCTGATTATTGGCGCTGGCCCGATCATCATCGGCCAGGCCTGTGAATTCGACTACTCCGGCGCCCAGGCCTGCAAAGCCCTGCGCGAGGAGGGTTACAAGGTCATCCTGGTTAACTCCAACCCGGCGACGATCATGACCGACCCGGAAATGGCCGACGTCACCTACATCGAGCCGATTACCTGGCAGGTTGTCGCCAAGATCATCGAAAAGGAGCGGCCGGACGCGCTGCTGCCGACCATGGGCGGGCAGACGGCGCTGAACTGCGCGCTCGACCTCGACCGCGAAGGCGTGCTGGCCAAGTTCAACGTCGAGCTGATCGGTGCATCCAAGGAAGCCATCGACAAGGCCGAAGACCGGCAGAAGTTCAAGGATGCGATGACCAAGATCGGTCTCGGTTCCGCCAAGTCGGCCACTGCGCACAGCATGGAAGAGGCTTACCAGGTGCAGGCGGTGATCGGCTTTCCGACCATCATCCGGCCGTCCTTCACGCTGGGCGGCACGGGCGGCGGCATCGCCTATAACATGGAAGAGTTCGAGACCATCTGCAAACGCGGTCTTGAAGCCTCGCCGACCAACGAATTGCTGATCGAAGAATCGCTGCTCGGCTGGAAGGAATACGAGATGGAAGTGGTCCGCGACAAGGCGGACAACTGCATCATCATCTGTTCGATCGAAAACCTCGATCCAATGGGCGTGCATACCGGCGACTCGATTACCGTTGCGCCGGCCCAGACGCTGACCGACAAGGAATACCAGATCCTGCGCAACGCCTCGATCGCCGTGCTGCGCGAAATCGGCGTCGATACCGGTGGTTCGAACGTGCAGTTCTCGATCAACCCGAAGGACGGTCGGATGATCGTCATCGAGATGAATCCGCGCGTGTCGCGTTCGTCGGCGCTGGCTTCCAAGGCGACCGGCTTCCCGATCGCCAAGATCGCCGCCAAGCTGTCGGTCGGCTACACGCTCGACGAGCTGTCCAATGACATCACCGGCGGCAAGACGCCAGCGTCGTTCGAGCCGTCGATCGACTACGTCGTCACCAAGGTGCCGCGTTTTGCCTTCGAGAAATTCCCGCAGGCCGACTCCACCCTGACCACGCAGATGAAGTCGGTCGGCGAAGTCATGGCCATCGGCCGCACTTTTCAGGAGTCGCTGCAGAAAGCCCTGCGCGGTCTGGAAGTCGGTGTGGACGGCTTCAACCTGAAGACCGTCGATCCGGAAACCATCGACGAGCAACTGGCCCGGCCGACGCCGGATCGCCTGTGGTATGTCGCTGATGCCTTCGGTATCGGCATGTCGGTCGAGCGCGTTTTCGAATTGACCAAGATTGATCCGTGGTTCCTGGTACAGATCAAGGAGATCGTCGATCTCGAGCTGGAAATCGAAAAGCGCGAATTGGCTTCCCTGAGCGCCGACGAGTTGCGCTTCCTCAAGCGCAAGGGCTTTGCCGATCGCCGTTTGGCCCACCTGACCAAGACGACCGAGGCGGCCGTGCGTGAGCGCCGCCATGAGTTGAAGGTGCGTCCGGTCTACAAGCGGGTGGATACTTGCGCCGCCGAATTCTCGACCGGTACCGCCTACATGTACTCGACCTACGAGGACGAGTGCGAGGCCAACCCGACCGACAAGAAGAAGATCATGGTGCTGGGTGGCGGTCCGAACCGCATCGGCCAGGGCATCGAGTTCGATTACTGCTGCGTGCACGCCGCCATGGCGATGCGCGAAGATGGTTACGAGACCATCATGGTCAACTGCAACCCGGAAACGGTTTCCACCGACTACGACACCTCCGATCGCCTGTACTTCGAACCGCTGACGCTGGAGGACGTGCTGGAAATCTGCGCCATCGAAAAGCCGGAGGGCGTCATCGTCCAGTACGGTGGCCAGACCCCGCTCAAGCTGGCGCTGGCGCTGGAAGCCAACGGCGTGCCGATCATCGGCACGACGCCGGAATCGATCGACATCGCCGAAGACCGCGAGCGCTTCCAGAAGCTCTTGCACGATCTCGGCCTCAAGCAGCCGCCGAACCGTACTGCCCGCACCGAAGAGGATGCCCTGCGTTTGGCCCAGGAAATCGGCTATCCACTGGTCGTCCGTCCGTCCTACGTGCTCGGTGGTCGGGCCATGGAAATCGTCCATGAGCAGAAGGATCTCGAGCGCTACATGCGCGAGGCGGTCAAGGTCTCCAACGATTCGCCGGTGCTGCTCGATCGCTTCCTCAACGACGCCGTCGAGTGCGACGTTGATGCCCTGTCGGATGGCGACGAAGTCATCATCGGTGGGGTCATGGAACACATCGAACAGGCCGGCGTCCATTCCGGCGACTCCGCCTGCTCGCTACCGCCGTACTCGCTGTCGCCGGCGATTCAGGACGAACTGCGCCGGCAGACCAAGCTGATGGCCAAGGCGCTGAATGTCTGTGGCCTGATGAACGTGCAATTCGCCATCAAGGACAACGACGTCTACGTGTTGGAAGTCAATCCGCGTGCCTCGCGCACCGTGCCCTTCGTTTCCAAGGCCACCGGCCTGCAACTGGCCAAGATTGCCGCCCGCTGCATGGCCGGCAAGAGCCTGCAGGCGCAGGGCGTGACCAAGGAAGTGATCCCGCCGTACTTCTCGGTCAAGGAAGCCGTCTTCCCCTTCGTCAAATTCCCCGGCGTCGATACCATCCTCGGTCCGGAAATGAAGTCGACCGGTGAAGTCATGGGCGTCGGCGTCACCTTCGCCGAAGCTTTCGTCAAGTCGCAGTTGGCTGCCGGCGTCAAGCTGCCGAAGTCCGGCAAGGCCTTCCTGTCGGTCAAGGACAGCGACAAGGCGAAAGCCATTGAAATCGCCAAACATTTGCACCAGGGCGGATTCCAGTTGGTCGCCACGCGCGGTACGGCGCTGGCCATCGAGGCGGCCGGCCTGCCGGTGCAGTCGGTGAACAAGGTCACCGAAGGCCGTCCGCACATTGTGGACATGATCAAGAACAACGAAATCGCCCTGATCATTAACACGGTGGAAGAGAAGCGCGGGGCGATCAATGACTCGCGTTCGATCCGAACCTCCGGCCTGCAGGCGCGGGTGACGATGTACACGACGATCTGGGGCGCCGAGGCTGCTGCCGAGGGCATTCGCCATCTGGGCGAGCTGGTGGTGTATCCGATTCAGGCGCTGCACGAGCAGCTTCACTGAAACTAACCCGAACCGCCGGGCCGCCTATTTTCAGGCGCCGGCGGTTTGCTTTTGCAGGAAGAAAAGATGAGCAAAGTTCCGCTGACCGTCGCCGGTGCTGAAAAACTCCGCGCCGAACTGCATCGATTGAAAACGATCGAACGCCCCAGAGTCATTGCCGCTATCGCCGAAGCGCGCTCGCATGGCGACCTCTCTGAGAATGCCGAGTATGACGCGGCCAAGGAACGCCAGGGCTTTGTCGAGGGGCGTATTCAGGAAGTCGAGGGCAAGCTGTCGAATGCCCAGATCATCGATCCGAAGCTGCTCGATGCCGATGGCCGCTGTGTTTTTGGCGCGACTGTGGATATCGAGGATCAGGACAGCGGCGACGCCGTGACCTACCAGATCGTTGGCGAGGACGAGGCTGACATCAAGAGCGGAAAGCTGTCGGTGGCCTCGCCGATGGCTCGCGCCATGATCGGCAAGTATGCCGGTGATATCGCCCAGGTGCAGGCGCCGGGCGGTATCCGCGAATACGAAATCATCGACGTTCGCTACGAGTAATCTTTTCAGCGATCAGCGACCCATCATGCGCAAGCTGTCCGAGGGCCTCTACCTCGCCGTTCTGACCTTGTGGGTCGGCGGCCTGTGGGCAATCGGCTATCTGGTGGCACCGGTGCTCTTCGCCAGCCTCGGTGATCGCCAGTTGGCTGGCGTCGTCGCTGGCAAGCTGTTCGCACTGATCGGCTGGATCGGCCTGGGAGGCGCGGCCTATCTGCTGCTATTTCTCGGCGCTCGCTGGGGGCGTGCCGTTTTCGGCCGGGCCGTCTTCTGGCTGGTACTCGCCATGGCCGTGCTGGCCGCCAGCGGCCTGTTCGGTATCCAGCCGCTGATGGCGCAACTGAAGGTCGATGCCTTGCCGCGCGACGTCATGGAGAGCCTGCTGCGCGACCGCTTCGTCACCTGGCACGGCGTTTCCAGCATCCTCTATCTGCTGCAGAGTATGCTGGGCCTGTGGTTGGTGGTCTGGAGCGGGCGCGGGCTGCGCTGATCAGCCCTGGAAGCTGCGCTTGGTCTTGCGCGGGGCGCTGGCCGGGCGGCGCGGCGCTGGTTTCTTTGGGGCTGCTGTCGCATCGACGGGAGCCGGACGGTAAACAACCAGCAGCTTGCCGATATGTTGCACCGGGGCAGCGCCGAGTTCGCTGCAAATCTGTTCGAGGTAGGCGAGGCGATTGTCGCGGCTGTCACCATAGACGCGGATCTTGATCAATTCGTGTGCCTTCAGGCAGACGTCGATTTCCTTGAGGACGCCTTCCGTGAGTCCGCTCTCGGCGATCGAGACGACGGGATTCAGTTCGTGGGCGCGGGCGCGTAGTTCGCGGCGCTGAAGAGAAGATAATTGCAGCATGGAATAACCTTTCAAAAACGGCATTTTACAGAATGAAAAGAACCAGAACCAGCAAAGCCTGGATGCGCGAGCATGTGAACGACCCTTACGTGCAACTTGCCAAGAAGGAAGGCTGGCGTTCGCGAGCGGCCTTCAAACTGATGGAGATGGACGACAAGGATCAGCTGCTCAAGCGCGGTGAAGTCGTCGTCGACCTCGGGGCAACGCCGGGGGGCTGGTCGCAGGTGGCGGTCAAGCGGGTCGGCGACACTGGTCTGGTGTTCGCGCTTGACCTGCTGGAAATGGAGCCGATCCACGGCGTGCACTTCATTCAGGGCGATTTCCGTGAGGAAGATGTGTTGAGCCAACTTGAAGAAAAGCTCGGCGAACGGCGGGTCGGCCTTGTAATGTCGGACATGGCACCCAATATGTCCGGTGTACCCTTGGTCGATCAGGCGCGCATCATGCACCTGGCGGAACTGGGTCTGGAGTTTTCACGGGCTCACCTGAAACCGGATGGCGCTTTTCTGGTCAAAGTTTTTCAGGGGACGGATTACGAGACATTTCTCCGTTCCATGCGTGAGACGTTCAAAACTGTAGCCGTGCGCAAGCCCGATGCGTCACGCGATCGTAGCGCCGAGCTTTATTTGCTCGGCCGTGTGTTACGTGGATAGATGTGTATAAAATGGCGTTTTTATCGCTCGACGCTGTAGAAGGAGAGCAAGCTTGAACAACATGTTCAAAAACCTCGCAATCTGGCTCGTCATCGGCCTCGTGCTGATGACTGTCTTCAATCAGTTCAACACCCGCCAGGTGGCGCAGGGTTCGATCGAGTATTCGCAGTTCCTCGAAGAGGTAAAGCAGGGTCGCGTCAGCAAGGTGATCATGGAAGGTCGGACGCTGAAGGCGACGACCACCGAAGGCAAGCGCCTGGTAACTTACGCGCCACCCGACCTGTGGCTGGTCTCCGACCTGCTGAAGAACGGCGTCAAGATCGAGGCCAAGCCCGAGGAAGAGCAGTCCTTCCTGATGAGCATTTTTGTCAGCTGGTTCCCGATGCTGCTGCTGATTGGCGTCTGGATCTTCTTCATGCGCCAGATGCAGGGTGGCGGCAAGGGCGGCGCCTTCTCCTTCGGAAAATCGAAGGCTCGGATGCTGGATGAGTCGACCAATGTCATCACCTTTGCCGATGTCGCCGGCTGTGATGAGGCTAAGGAAGAAGTCCAGGAAATTGTCGATTTCCTGCGCGATCCCTCCAAGTTTCAGAAACTCGGTGGCCGTATTCCCAAGGGTGTGCTGATGGTCGGCAATCCAGGGACCGGCAAGACCTTGCTGGCCAAGGCGATTGCCGGCGAAGCCAAGGTTCCCTTCTTCAGCATTTCCGGTTCCGACTTCGTTGAAATGTTCGTCGGTGTCGGCGCTGCCCGTGTCCGCGACATGTTCGAGAATGCCAAGAAGCATGCTCCGTGCATCATCTTCATCGATGAAATCGATGCTGTTGGTCGTCATCGCGGCGCCGGTCTCGGTGGGGGCAACGACGAGCGCGAACAGACGTTGAATCAGTTGCTGGTCGAAATGGACGGTTTCGAAGGCCATACCGGCACCATCGTAATTGCCGCCACCAATCGGCCGGACATCCTTGATCCGGCGTTGCTACGGCCAGGCCGCTTCGACCGTCAGGTCGTCGTGCCACTGCCGGATATCCGCGGCCGCGAGGAAATCCTCAAGGTGCACATGCGCAAGGTGCCAATCGCCGGTGACGTCAAGGCCGACGTCATCGCTCGCGGTACGCCTGGGTTCTCCGGTGCTGACCTGGCCAACTTGGTCAACGAGGCGGCGCTGTTCGCTGCCCGGCGCAACAAGCGCTTGGTGGACATGGATGACTTCGAGATGGCCAAGGACAAGATCATGATGGGTGCCGAGCGCCGCAGCATGGTGATGACCGAGGATGAGAAGATGAACACGGCCTACCACGAGTCCGGTCACGCCGTGGTCGCCAAGCTGGTGCCGAAGTCGGATCCGGTGCACAAGGTCACCATCATTCCGCGTGGTCGCGCCCTGGGTCTGACCATGCAGTTGCCCGAGCAGGACCGTTACGCCTATGACCGCCAGTATCTGCTGAGCCGCATCGCCGTGCTGTTCGGTGGCCGGATTGCTGAAGAACTGTTCATGAACCAGATGACGACCGGCGCCTCGAACGACTTCGAGCGGGCAACGGCGATGGCGCGCGACATGGTCACCCGCTACGGCATGTCCGATCTTGGCGTCATGGTCTATGGCGAAAACGAGGGCGAAGTCTTCCTCGGTCGCTCGGTGACGCAGCACAAGAATGTCTCCGAGGCGACCATGCAGAAGGTCGACCTGGAAATTCGCCGCATCATCGATCAACAGTACGCGCTGGCCCGGCAGTTGCTGGAAGACAACCGCGACAAGGTCGAGGCGATGACCAAGGCATTGCTTGAGTGGGAAACCATCGATGCCGAGCAGATCGACGACATCATGGCCGGCAAGGAGCCCCGTCCACCGAAGCCGAGCCCGAGCGTGACTCGCCCGTCGTCTTCGGACAACACCCCGGGCGCCGAGCCGAGCGCGACAGCGCCGGCCTGATGCTGCCACGATAATCGAGGCCGGGGGTGTTCCCCGGCCTTTTCATTTGCTCATGAACACGATTCACTGCGGACCCTACCGCCTGTCCCTGCAACGCCCACTGGTCATGGGCATCGTCAACCTGACGCCGGATTCCTTCTCCGGCGACGGCTTGCTTGGCGACCTCGAACGTGCCATTGCCCATGCCCGTGTTCAGCGCGATGCCGGTGCTGACATTCTTGACATCGGGGCCGAATCATCGCGTCCGGGGGCGATACCGACGCCGGAAGACGAGGAATTGCGCCGCCTGCTGCCTGTCCTCGAAGAACTGAAAACCTGGAATATCCCGCTTTCGGTCGATACCTACAAGCCGGCGGTCATGCGCGCCTCCCTGGCGGCCGGTGCGGCGATGATCAACGACATTTCGGCAATGCTTCGCCCGGAGGCGCTGGCTGCCGTAGCCGCCAGCGATTGCGCCATCTGTCTGATGCATATGCGCGGTGAGCCGGGAACCATGCAGCAGGACCCTCAATACATGAATGTCGTCGGCGAAGTGCGCGATTTCCTGGCGTCGGCGGTGGCGCGCTGTCGTCGGGCCGGTATCGCCGATGAACGCCTGGTGCTCGATCCCGGATTTGGCTTTGGCAAGTCCTTGGAGCATAACGTGGCGCTTTTCCGCGCCATGGCGGCAATGACGGTCGATAATCTGCCCCTGTTGGTTGGCGTCTCGCGCAAGTCCATGCTCGGTGCGATTACCGGGCGTCCGGTGGATGAACGCATGGCGGCCAGCATCGCGGCGGCAGTGCTGGCGGCGGCAAAGGGTGCGAAAATATTACGTGTTCATGATGTGGCGGCGACTCGCGATGCGTTGGCCGTCTGGGCGGCGATGGAGCAAGGAGAAGAACAATGAGCAGAAAGTATTTTGGCACCGACGGGGTGCGCGGTCGTGTCGGTCAAGCGCCGATCACGCCGGATTTTGTCATGCGCCTTGGTTATGCAGCCGGGCGCGTATTGTTGGGCGAGTATGCGATGCCCGGCGGCGAACGGCCGCAGGTGCTGATCGGCAAGGACACCCGGCTTTCCGGTTACATGCTGGAATCGGCGCTTGAGGCGGGTTTCTGCGCTGCCGGCGTGGACGTCAGCCTGGTCGGCCCGCTGCCGACGCCAGCTGTTGCCTACCTGACCCGGGCGCTGCGCCTGCAGGCCGGCATCGTCATTTCCGCTTCGCACAATCCTTACTACGACAACGGGATCAAGTTCTTCTCGGCGCAAGGTACCAAGCTGCCCGATGATATCGAACGGGCCATCGAAGCCCAGATCGATCAACCCATCACCTGTGTCTCTGCCGCCGATCTTGGGCGGGTTCGGCGCATCGAGGATGCGCGCGGTCGCTACATCGAGTTCTGCAAGAGCACCTTTCCCAACGATCTCGACCTGCGCGGCCTGAAAATTGTCGTTGATTGCGCCCATGGGGCCGCCTATCACACGGCGCCGAGCGTTTTTCATGAACTGGGTGCCGAGGTGATCAGCATCGGCGTCCAGCCGAATGGCCTGAATATCAACGATGGTTGCGGGGCGACGGCGCCGCAGGCACTGGCGCAGGCCGTGCTGGCCAACGGCGCCGACCTCGGTATCGCCCTTGATGGTGACGCCGACCGCATCCAGATGGTCGATGCCCGCGGCAATCTTTACGATGGCGACCAGTTGCTCTTCGCCATCGTCCGTAGCCGGGCCCGCCTGGCACCGGTCAAGGGCGTCGCCGGAACGTTGATGACCAACTTGGCGCTGGAGCATGCGCTGGCCAGGATGGGTGTTCCCTTTGGCCGCGCGGCGGTCGGCGATCGCTATGTTGTCGAAATGCTGAATGAGAAGGGGTGGCTCTACGGTGGTGAAAACTCCGGCCATATCCTGGCTCTCGATCGCCATACGACCGGCGACGGTACGGTGGCTGCCCTGCAGGTGCTGGCTGCATTGCGTGAGGCGGGGGGCGATCTGCAGGGCTTGCTCGGCGAGTTGGTCCTCTATCCGCAGAAGCTGATCAATGTGCCGATGAGCAAGGGTTTTCCGTGGCAGAACGATGTGCGTATCGCCGATGGTCTGGCTCTTGTCGAAGCGCGCATGAATGGACGTGGCCGGGTCCTTTTGCGCGCTTCGGGTACCGAGCCGCTGTTGCGGGTGATGGTTGAGGGTGAGGAGGCGAGCGAGGTCGGCGCCGTGGCCGAACAGCTGGCGATGATCGTTCGCCAGGCAGTGGAACAGATTTGATGGCGTGCGCCAATCTTGACCGGTTGTTTTACGCAACGCTATAATCGACAGGTTTTTCGCCAACCAAACGGCTATCCCCATGCGTAAAAAGCTTGTCGCCGGAAACTGGAAAATGTTCGGCAGTCTGCAGCGCAATGCGCTGCTGCTGGAGCGGGTTGTGGCGGGAAGCGACGGGGTGACCTGCGATGTGGCGGTCTTTGCCCCTTTCCCGTATCTGGGGCAGTTGCAGGGAGCGCTGGCGGGTTCGCGGCTGGCTTGGGGGGCGCAGACGCTCAGCGAGTTTGCCGAGGGTGCCTACACCGGCGAAGTGTCGGCGGGGATGCTGAAGGACTTTGGCTGTAGCCATGTCCTGGTTGGTCATTCCGAACGGCGTAATCTGTTTGGTGAAGGTGACTCGGTTGTGGCGGCCAAGTTTGCTGCCGCGCAGGCGGCTGGTCTGATACCGGTGCTTTGTATCGGCGAAACACTGGCCGAGCGCGAGGCCGGGGCGACCTTTGAAGTGGTGGCGCGGCAGTTGTCAGCGGTTATTGACCGTGTCGGCATCGCTGCGATGCGCGCAGCCGTGCTGGCCTACGAGCCGGTCTGGGCAATCGGCACCGGGGTGACCGCTTCGCCGGCTCAGGCCCAGGAGGTGCATGCCGCCATTCGTGCCCAGTTGGCCGAGGCGGATGCGGCGGTGGCGGAAGTGATGTGCATTCTTTATGGCGGTAGCGTCAAGCCGGGGAATGCAGCGGAATTGTTTGCGCAGGCTGATATCGACGGTGGTCTGATCGGTGGGGCGGCGCTGGTGGCGGACGACTTTCTGGCAATTTGCCAGGCGGCGAATTGATAGGCGGTAAAGATGAGTTGGCTTTTTTCAGTTGTTTTGACGGTTCATATTCTGGTGGCGCTGGCGATCATCGTGCTGGTGCTGATGCAGCACGGCAAGGGTGCCGACATGGGGGCGGCTTTCGGCAGTGGTTCGTCGGGCAGTCTGTTCGGTGCCACGGGGTCGGCAAATTTCCTTAGCCGGACGACAGGTGTGCTGGCAGCCGTGTTTTTTGCCACCAGTCTGACACTCGCTTACATTGCCTCGAATACCGTAAAAACGACTGGCAGTGTGATGCAGGAGACGGTACAATCGCAGCCTGTTTCGGCACCCGCCGAGAGCGCCGGTGAGTCGTCGAAGACTCCTGTTGATGCGGGTTCCCGGGCGAAAGATATTCCGAAGTAACGCAAGTGATTTGCCTGGCAGCAATCCCTCGCCGGGTGAGTCAAAAAAGTAGTGCCGACGTGGTGAAATTGGTAGACACGCTATCTTGAGGGGGTAGTGGCGCAAGCTGTGCGAGTTCGAGTCTCGCCGTCGGCACCAATAACCGGAGTGGTCGTACAACCGGCTGTCTCTGACAATAAAACTGACAATTTGGCGGCGGGTTATGGAAGCGTATTTTCCGATCCTGATGTTCGTGCTGGTGGGGGTTGCGATCGGCGTACTGCCGATTGCCATGGGGTTTGTCCTCGCTCCGCAGAATCCCGATCCCGAAAAGCTCTCGCCCTACGAGTGCGGCTTCGAGGCATTCGAGGATGCGCGCATGAAGTTCGACGTGCGCTATTACCTCATAGCCATCCTTTTCATCCTGTTCGATCTGGAAATTGCCTTCCTCGTTCCGTGGGCGGTTGTCTTCTCGGACATGGTCTCGCTCGATTCGCTGAAGATTTTCGGCTTCGTCGAAATGTTGATCTTCATGGGCATCCTGGCTTTGGGCGATATTTACGCCTGGGCCAAGGGCGCGCTTGAGTGGGAGTAAGGCATGGCTATTGAAGGCATCCTCCAGGAAGGCTTCGTCACGACCAGTGCGGACAAGTTGATCAATTACATGCGCACCGGCTCGATGTGGCCGATGACTTTCGGTCTGGCCTGTTGCGCCGTCGAAATGATTCATGCCGGTTGCTCGCGTTATGACCTCGACCGTTTCGGCGTCGTTTTTCGCCCGAGCCCGCGCCAGTCCGACGTGATGATCGTCGCCGGTACGCTGACCAACAAGATGGCGCCCGCCCTGCGCAAGGTTTACGACCAGATGGCCGAGCCGCGCTGGGTGATCTCGATGGGCTCCTGTGCCAACGGCGGTGGCTACTATCACTACTCCTATTCCGTCGTGCGCGGCTGCGACCGCATCGTTCCTGTCGACATCTATGTTCCCGGCTGCCCGCCGACTGCCGAAGCGCTGATCTACGGCATCATCCAGCTGCAAAACAAGATTCGCCGTACCAATACCATCGCTCGTTAATCGTCGAGGCTGATTCATATGTCTGCCAAGCTGGAAACGCTCAGCCAAAACCTGCAGAGGCACTTTGGCGACAAGATCACGTCGCTCAAGCTGGCTCTCGGGGAACTAACCATCGAAGTCGGTGCTGCCGACTATCTTGGCGTGATGACCGCCTTGCGCGATAGCGAGGATCTCGCGTTTGAGGAAATGATTGATCTCTGTGGCGTCGATTATTCGACCTATGGTGATGGCGCTTGGCAGGGTCGTCGTTTCGCCGCCGTCTCGCACCTGTTGTCGATGGCGCACAACTGGCGCTTGCGCGTTCGCGTCTTTGCCGAGGATGACGATTTTCCCGCCATTGACTCGCTGACCGGCGTCTGGAACAGCGTCAACTGGTTCGAGCGCGAGGCCTTCGATCTCTATGGCATCGCCTTCGTCGGTCACGACGATCTGCGGCGCATCCTGACCGATTATGGTTTCATCGGCCATCCGTTCCGCAAGGATTTCCCGATCACCGGCAACGTTGAAATGCGTTATGACCCGGATCAAGGACGGGTCATTTACCAGCCGGTCACCATCGAACCGCGCGAAAACACCCCGCGCATCGTCCGCGAAGACTCCTACGGGGACCCGGCACATGGCTGATATCCGCAATTACACCCTCAACTTCGGTCCGCAACACCCGGCGGCCCACGGCGTGCTGCGTATGGTGCTGGAACTGGACGGCGAAGTTGTCCAGCGCGCCGACCCGCACATCGGTCTGCTGCATCGCGCCACCGAAAAACTGGCCGAGACCCGCACCTGGGTCCAGTCGGTGCCGTACATGGATCGCCTCGACTACGTGTCGATGATGTGCAACGAGCACGCGTACTGCCTGGCTACCGAGAAGCTGCTGGGTATCGAGGTGCCCGAACGCGGCAAGTACATCCGCACGATGTTCGACGAAGTGACGCGCATCCTCAATCACCTGTTGTGGATCGGCTGTCACGCCCTCGACGTCGGGGCGATGACCATGGCGCTGTACACCTTCCGCGAACGCGAAGACCTGATGGATGCCTACGAGGCGGTTTCCGGTGCGCGCATGCACGCAGCCTACTACCGTCCGGGCGGCGTTTATCGCGATCTGCCGGATCGCATGCCGCAGTACAAGGAGTCGACCTGGACCAGTGCCAAGAAGGCCGGCGAACTGAACGAAAATCGCAGCGGCTCGCTGCTCGATTTCCTCGAAGACTTCACCAACCGCTTCCCGAAGTATCACAGTGAGTACCATACGCTGTTGACCGACAACCGGATCTGGAAGCAGCGGCTGGTTGACGTTGGTGTTGTTTCGCCGGAACGGGCGCTGCAGATGGGCTTTACCGGCGCCATGCTGCGCGGATCGGGCTTTGCCTGGGATCTGCGCAAGAAGCAGCCCTATGCAGCCTACGACAAGGTCGATTTCGATATTCCGGTGGGTGTCAATGGCGATTGTTATGACCGCTATCTGGTGCGCATGGAAGAGATGCTCCAGTCCAACAGCATCATCAAGCAGTGCATCGACTGGCTGCGCAAGAACCCCGGCCCGGTAATCACCGATAACCACAAGGTCGCACCTCCCAGCCGCGAGGCGATGAAGTCGAACATGGAAGAGCTGATCCACCACTTCAAGCTGTTCACCGAAGGCATTCACGTGCCGGCGGGCGAAGCTTATGCCGCCATTGAGCATCCGAAGGGCGAGTTTGGCATCTATTTCATTTCCGATGGTGCCAACAAGCCCTACCGCATGAAGATTCGCGCCCCGGGCTACGTTCATCTGCAGGGCATGGATGAAATGTCGCGTGGCCACATGATTGCCGACGTCGTCACGATCATCGGTTCCCAGGATATTGTTTTTGGCGAGATTGACCGCTGATGTTTGCCGCCCAGACCCTAGAGAAATTTGCCCGCGAGGTCGCCAAGTACCCCGCCGCCCATCAACAATCTGCTGTCATGGCCTGCCTGGCGCATGCCCAGGAAGAGAAGGGCTGGTTGTCCGGCGAAGCCATCGAGGCCGTCGCCCACTATCTCGGCATGGCCCCGATCGCTGCCTATGAGGTAGCGTCCTTCTACAACATGTACGACCTGAAGCCGGTCGGCAAGTACAAGATCACGGTGTGCACCAATCTGCCGTGCGCCCTGTCCGGTGGCTATCACGCCGGCGAGTACGTGAAGCAGAAGCTCGGTATCGGCTTCGGCGAAACCACGGCCGATGGCAAGTTCACGCTCAAGGAAGGCGAGTGCATGGGCGCCTGCGGTGATGCGCCGGTGATGATCGTCAATAACCGCTCGATGTGCAGCCACATGCATCCGGAAGAGATCGACAAGCTGCTCGAGGAGTGCAAGTAATGGCCATGCTCGGAGCAATCAACGGTGTCCTCATGGACGGCCTCGACGGCGACAACACCTGGCGCCTGAAAGACTATGTCGCGCGCGGCGGCTATGCCCAACTGCGCCGCATTCTCGAGACGGGAATGACTCAGGAAGACGTCATCAGCGAAGTCAAGAAGTCCGTGCTGCGCGGTCGCGGCGGCGCCGGCTTCCCGACCGGCCTGAAGTGGTCCTTCATGCCGCGCTCCTTCCCTGGTGACAAGTACGTCGTCTGCAATACCGACGAAGGCGAGCCCGGTACCTTCAAGGACCGCGACATCATGCGCTTCAACCCGCATTCGGTGATCGAGGGGATGGCCATCGCCGCCTTTGCGATGGGCGCCAATCGCGGCTACAACTATGTGCATGGCGAAGTTTGGGCCGAATACACACGTTTCGAGGAAGCCCTCGAGGAAGCACGTGTCGCCGGTTTCCTCGGCCAGAACATTCTGGGTTCCGGCTTCAATTTCGAATTGTTTGCCCATCACGGTTACGGCGCCTACATCTGTGGCGAAGAAACCGCGCTGCTCGAGTCCATCGAGGGCAAGAAGGGCCAGCCGCGCTTCAAGCCGCCGTTCCCCGCTTCCTTCGGCCTGTACGGCAAGCCGACGACGATCAACAACACGGAAACCTTTGCCTCCATTCCCTTCATCCTGAAGATGGGCGGCGAGGAATTCCTCAATCTGGGCAAGCCGAACAACGGCGGTACCAAGCTGTTCTCGGTGTCGGGCCATGTCAATCGCCCGGGCAATTACGAAATTCCCCTCGGTACCCCGTTCGCGACCCTGCTCGAAATGTGCGGCGGCATGCGCGGCGGGCGCAAGCTGAAGGCAGTCATCCCCGGCGGTTCGTCCGCACCGGTGATGCCGGCCGACGTGATCATGGATTGCACCATGGATTACGACTCGATCAGCAAGGGCGGCTCGATGCTCGGTTCCGGCGCCGTCATCGTCATGGACGAGACGGTGTGCATGGTCAAGGCGCTCGAGCGTTTGTCCTTCTTCTATTACGAAGAATCCTGCGGTCAGTGCACGCCCTGTCGCGAAGGTACGGCCTGGATGTACAAGGTCGTCCATCGCATCGAGAACGGCCAGGGGCGGCCGGAGGACCTGGATCTGCTGAACAGCGTGCTGGGCAACATCGCCGGCCGCACCATCTGCGCCCTTGGCGATGCCGCCGCGTTCCCGGTGCAGAGCTTCATCAAGCATTTCCGCAATGAATTCGAATACCACATCGAATACAAGACATGTCTGGTGCCGAAGGATGTGCAGTGGGCCGGTAGCGGCTTCCACAAGATCCCGGCCTGATTGTCAGGTGTCAGCAACGAACGAACTGGCTACAAGGTAGCGACATGCTAGAAATCGAAATCGACGGCAAGAAAGCGCAAGTGCCTGACGGCAGCACGGTGATGGACGCCGCGCAGCAGGTAGGCGTCTATATCCCGCATTTCTGCTATCACAAGAAATTGTCGATCGCCGCCAACTGCCGGATGTGTCTGGTCCAGGTGGAAAAGGCGCCGAAGCCGCTGCCCGCTTGCGCGACGCCGGTGACCAACGGTATGAAGGTATTCACGCATTCCGAACTGGCCGTCAAGGCGCAGAAGGGGGTGATGGAATTCCTGTTGATCAACCACCCGCTCGATTGCCCGATCTGCGACCAGGGTGGCGAATGCCAACTGCAGGACATGTCGGTCGGTTACGGCCCGATGAAGAGCCGCTACACGGAAGAAAAGCACGTCGTGTTCCACAAGAACGTCGGGCCGCTGATCTCCATGGAAGAGATGAGCCGCTGCATCCACTGCACCCGTTGCGTCCGTTTTGGCCAGGAAGTCGGCGGCATCATGGAACTCGGCATGGCCAACCGCAACATGCATTCGGAAATCACCACTTTCCTCGGTCGTACCGTCGATTCCGAACTGTCCGGCAACATGATTGATCTGTGCCCGGTTGGCGCGCTGACGTCCAAGCCCTTCCGCTATACCGCCCGCTCGTGGGAACTACAGCGTCGCCGCTCGGTCAGCCCGCACGATTCGGTCGGCGCCAATCTGGTCGTCCAGGTCAAGCACGACAACGTGATGCGTGTCCTGCCGCGTGAGAACGAAGCGGTCAACGAATGCTGGATCTCCGACAAGGAGCGTTTCGCCTATCAGGCCCTGAATTCCGACGAGCGTCTGACGCGGCCGATGGTCAAGCAGGGCGGTGAGTGGCGTGAAGTCAGCTGGAACGTGGCGCTCGACTATGTCGCCCACGGGCTGAAGGACGTTGCTCGCGAGCATGGCGGCGATGCCGTCGGAGCGCTGGCCGCCCAGTATTCGACCGCTGAAGAGTTGTTCCTGCTGGGCAAGGTGATGAGCGGCCTGGGCAGCGGCAATGTCGATTTCCGTCCGCGGCAGCGTGATTTTGCTGCTGATGGCCAGCGTGCCGGGACGCCGTGGCTGGGCCTCAAATTGGCCGAGATCAAGGATCTCGATGCGGCCCTGGTTGTCGGTTCCTTCCTGCGCAAGGATCATCCGCTGATCGCCCAGCGTCTGCGTCAGGCGGCCAAGAAATGGACCAAGGTCAGCCTGCTGTCGGTCAGTGGCGACGATCAACTGATTGATTTTCACGCTCGCCAGACGGTCGCCCCGGCGCAATTGGTTTTCGCCCTGGCAGCCATCGTCAAGGCCGTTGCCGAAGCCAAGGGTGCGGCGCTGCCGGCGGGGCTGGAGCAGGTCACCGTCGGCGACGAGGCGCGAGCCATTGCGCAAAGCCTGGTTGAGGGCGACAAGCGCGCCGTCTTCCTTGGCAACGTTGCTACGCAGTCAGCGGATGCCACACAGATTCACCTGCTGGCCCTCGAACTGGGCAAGCTGACCGGCGCCAGCGTCGGTTTCCTCGGCGAAGGTGCCAACACCGTTGGCGGCTACCTGTCCGGCGCCCTGCCGAAAGCGGCCAATGCGCGTCAGATGTTCGAGCAGCCGCGCCAGGCCTATGTTCTTATGGGTATCGAGCCGGAGTTCGACTGCGCCAACCCGCAACTGGTGCTCGGCGCGCTGAAGCAGGCCAGCCTGGTTGTCTATATGTCGGCCTTCAAGCACGCCCCGGCCCTCGACTACGCCGACGTGATGCTGCCGATCGCCCCGTTCACCGAGACCGCCGGCACCTTCGTCAATACCGAAGGCCGCATCCAGAGCTTCAACGGTGTCGTCAAGCCGCGCGGCGATGCCCGCCCGGCCTGGAAGGTACTGCGCGTGCTGGGTAACGTGCTGAATCTCGATGGCTTCGCCTATGAATCGAGCGAGCAGGTGCGCGACGAACTGTTCGGCAAGGGTGCCGAGTTTGCCACCGGCCTCGACAACGGCCTGAACGGCGTCACCCTGACCCTGCCGGCTGCCGCGGGCGAAGGCCTGCAGCGCATCGCCGACGTGCCGATCAACTTCGCCGATCCGTTCGCCCGCCGGGCGCCGGTTCTGCAACAGACGTCCGATGCCGTGGCACCGACCCTGCGCGCTGCCGCGGCAACGCTGGCAGCGCTCGGCCTGAGCGCCGGTGATCCGGTGCGGGTTCGCCAGGGAGCAGGCGAAGCACTGCTGACGGCGCGTGCTGACGACGGTGTTCCGACCGGTTGCCTGCGGGTGTCCGCTGCCCATCCGACGACTGCCATGCTGGGCGACATGTTCGGCGCCATTTCTGTGGAGCGTGCATAAATGGACGCACTGATGAGTTTCGGACAAGGGATCTTCGGCGGCATCTGGCCGGCAGTGTGGACCCTGATCAAGATCGTCCTGATCGTCGCCCCGCTGATGCTGGGTGTCGCCTACCTGACCTACTTCGAACGCAAGGTCATCGGCTACATGCAGGTGCGCATTGGCCCCAACCGCGTTGGTCCGTGGGGTCTGATCCAGCCGATCGCCGACGGCCTGAAGCTGCTGCTCAAGGAAATCGTTGTGCCGAGCCGCTCGAGCAAGGCGGTGTTCATCATCGCGCCGATGCTGGCCATTGGTCCGGCACTTGCCGCTTGGGCCGTCGTACCCTTCACCGACACGCTGGTGCTGGCCAATATCGACGCCAGCCTGCTCTACATCCTGGCCATCACCTCGATGGGCGTGTACGGCATCATCCTCTCCGGCTGGGCCTCCAACTCCAAGTACGCCTTCCTCGGCGGCATGCGCTCCGCCGCGCAGATGGTGTCCTACGAAATCGCCATGGGCTTCGCCCTGATCACCGTGTTGATGATCGCTGGCAGCCTGAATCTGGTCGAGATCGTCAATGGCCAGGGCAGGGGGCAGTTCGCCGACATGGGCCTGGGATTCCTGTCATGGAACTGGCTGCCGCTGCTGCCGATGTTCATGGTCTACCTGATTTCCGGCACCGCCGAGCTGAACCGGGCACCGTTTGACCTCGCCGAAGGTGAATCGGAAATCGTCGGTTTCCACGTCGAATACTCGGGTATGGCCTTCGCGCTGTTTTTCCTGGCCGAATACGCCAACATGATCCTGGTCGCCGCGCTGACTTCCATCCTGTTCCTGGGTGGCTGGCTGTCGCCGGTTGGTTTCCTGCCCGATGGCATTCTCTGGCTGTTCGCCAAGATGTCCTTCGTGCTCCTGCTTTTCCTGTGGTTCCGCGCCACCTTCCCGCGCTATCGCTATGACCTGCTGATGCGCCTCGGCTGGAAAGTCTTCCTGCCGCTGTGTTTCTTCTGGGTCATCATCGTCGGCGTGTGGATGATCACCCCGCTGAACATCTGGAATTGAGGAGAGCACAATGGGTTCGATGAAGGAAGTCTTCAACAGCCTCTTCCTCAAGGAGCTGCTGAAAGGCATGTCGGTGACCGGCAAGTATTTCTTTGCCCGCAAGATCACCGTCCAGTATCCGGAAGAAAAGACGCCGCAGTCTTTCCGTTTCCGCGGCCTGCATGCGCTGCGCCGCTATCCGAACGGCGAGGAGCGCTGCATTGCCTGCAAGCTGTGCGAGGCGGTCTGTCCGGCCCTGGCCATCACTATCGAGGCTGAGCCGCGCGACGACGGTTCGCGCCGCACGACGCGTTACGACATCGATCTGACCAAGTGCATTTTCTGCGGATTCTGCGAGGAAGCCTGTCCGGTCGATGCCATCGTCGAGACGCGTATTTTCGAATACCACGGCGAAAAACGCGGTGACCTCTACTACACCAAGCAGATGCTGCTGGCCACTGGCGACCGTTACGAGGCGCAGATCGCCGAAGACCGTGCGCTCGACGCCACTTTCCGCTAACAGGACCCCGCGATGGATTTCCCCACCTTCGTTTTCTTCTTCCTCGCTGCGATCCTGATCTTCGCTGCCCTGCGCGTGATCACCTCGCGCAACCCGGTCTATGCCGCACTGCATCTGATGCTCGCCTTCTTCACCACGGGTGGCATCTGGGCACTGTTGCAGGCCGAGTTCCTGGCCATCGCCATCATCCTCGTCTATGTCGGGGCGGTCATGGTGCTGTTCCTGTTCGTCGTCATGATGCTCGACATCAACATGGACCGCATCCGTGAAGGCTTCTGGAATTACCTGCCGCTCGGCGCCGTGCTCGGCTTGCTGATGGTCATGGAGATGGGCCTGGTGCTCGGCGCCAAGTATTTCCAGGTGCCGATCGCCGAAGCAGTAGTGCCGGCCGGGGTTTCCAACACCAAGGAAATCGGCGCGCTACTGGTCACCGAATACGTCTATACCTTTGAGCTGGCCGCCATCATCCTGCTCGTCGGCATGATTGCCGCCGTTGTGCTTACCTACCGCGGCAAGAAGACTTCCAAGATCGCCAATCCGAACCAGCAGGTCTTCGTCAAGGCCAAGGATCGCATGCGTATCGTCCAGATGCCTGTTGAAAAAGACTGAACCGGGATAGCCCATGCTCACACTTTCCCTTTCGCATTTCCTGATCCTCGGCGCGATTCTCTTCGCCATCAGCGTGGTCGGCATCTTCCTCAACCGGAAGAATCTGCTGGTGCTGTTGATGGCCATCGAACTGATGCTGCTCGCGGTCAACATGAATTTCGTCGCCTTCTCGCATTTCCTCGGTGATCTCTCCGGGCAGGTCTTCGTCTTCTTCATTCTCGCCGTTGCCGCGGCCGAATCGGCCATCGGTCTGGCCATCCTGATCGTGCTGTTCCGCAACCTGAAGAGCATCCATGTGGATGACCTGGGCGGCCTGAAGGGTTAACCATGGATATGCAAAAACTCTATCTGCTGGTGCCGCTGGCGCCCTTGTTCGGCGCCATCATCGCCGGCCTCTTCTGCCGCGTCATTCCGCGTTGGGTCGCCCATACGGTGACCATCGCCGGCGTGGCCACCTCCTTCATTGCCTCGCTGATCATCTTCCAGGACGTGCAGGCCGGTAACACCTTCAATGGCACGGTCTACACCTGGCTGACCAGCGGTGAATACACCTTCGAAGTCGGCTTCCTGATCGATTCGCTGACGACGACGATGATGCTGGTGGTCACCTTCGTTTCCCTGATGGTGCACATCTACACCATCGGCTACATGCAGGAAGATCCCGGCTACAACCGCTTCTTCAGCTACATCTCGCTGTTCACCTTCTCCATGCTGATGCTGGTGATGGCCAACAACTTCATGCAGCTGTTCTTCGGCTGGGAAGCGGTCGGTCTCGTCTCCTACCTGCTGATCGGCTTCTGGTACACCCGGCCGACGGCCATCTTCGCCAACATGAAGGCCTTCCTGGTCAACCGTGTTGGCGACTTCGGTTTCCTGCTCGGCATCGGCCTGATCCTCGCCTATTTCGGTTCGCTGGATTACGCAACCGTATTCGCCAAGGCGCCGGAGCTGGCCACCGCCACCATTGATCTGTTCGGCGAAGGCTCGGCCGTCTCGTTGATGACCGCCACCTGCATCTGCTTGTTCATCGGCGCCATGGGCAAGTCGGCCCAGGTGCCGCTGCACGTCTGGCTGCCCGATTCGATGGAAGGCCCGACGCCGATTTCGGCGCTGATCCACGCAGCGACGATGGTCACTGCCGGCATCTTCATGGTCGCCCGCATGTCGCCGCTGTTCGAACTGTCCACCACGGCGCTGTCCTTCGTCATCGTCATCGGCGCCATCACTGCGCTGTTCATGGGTTTCCTCGGCATCATCCAGAACGACATCAAGCGTGTCGTCGCCTACTCGACGCTGTCGCAGCTCGGCTACATGACCGTCGCCCTCGGCGCCTCGGCTTACTCGGTCGCCATCTTCCACCTGATGACGCACGCCTTCTTCAAGGCCCTGCTGTTCCTTGCCGCCGGCTCGGTGATCATCGGCATGCACCATGACCAGGACATCCGCAACATGGGCGGCCTGCGCAAGTACATGCCGATTACCTGGATCACTTCGCTGATCGGCTCGCTGGCCCTCATTGGTACGCCTTTCCTGTCCGGCTTCTACTCCAAGGACTCGATCATCGAGGCAGTGAAGTTCTCCGACATCCCCGGTTCAGGCTTTGCCTACTTCGCCGTGATGGCTGGCGTCTTCGTCACCGCTTTCTACTCCTTCCGCATGTACTTCCTGGTCTTCCATGGCGAGGAACGCTTCGGCAAGGCCGAGGACGCGCATCACCACGAACACCATGGCGACCATGACGACGAGGAAGCCAGCCATGATCACCATCATGGTCTCGCGCCCGGCCAGAAGCCGCACGAAACCCCTTGGGTCGTCACCCTGCCGCTGGTTCTGTTGGCCATCCCGTCGGTCGTCATCGGCTACCTGACCATGGGCCCATTGGTTGCCGGCGACTACTTCAAGGGCGTGATCCACATCGATAACGTGGCGCATCCGGCGCTGGCCACCTTCCTCAGCCACTTCCACGGTGCCGCCGCGATGGGCCTGCATGCCTTCTCGACGCCGCCGTTCTATCTGGCTCTGGCTGGTGTGTTGCTGTCGTGGTTCTTCTACATGAAGCGTCCGGACATCCCGGCCGCCATCCAGCGCCGTTTCTCCGGTCTGTATACCCTGCTCGAAAACAAGTACTACTTCGACAAGATCAACGACTTCGTCTTCGCTGGCGGCGCCCGCGTGCTGGGCAAGGCCCTGTGGCGCGGCGGCGACGTTGCCGTCATCGACGGCGTGATCGTCAATGGTTCGGCCAAGGTGGTGCGCTGGATTTCTTCAATTACCCGCCTGTTCCAGACAGGCTACGTCTATCACTACGCTTTCACCATGATCATCGGCGTCTTTGTGCTGATGACCCTGTGGATCAACCGCGCCTAGCGTGAACAGTTCGCAGAAAAGCAAGGAATAACATGTCGACTTACCCGCTGCTGTCTTTCGCTATCTGGATTCCGATCTTCGCCGGTCTGGCGGTGCTCGCCGTCGGTTCCGACCGGAATGCGCCGCTGGCGCGGATGCTTGCCCTGTTCGGCGCCGTTGCCGGTTTTCTGGTGACGATACCGTTGTGGACCGGCTTCGATGTCGCCAACGGTGGCATGCAGTTCGTCGAGATGAAGACCTGGATTCCGCGCTTCAACATCAACTACCACCTCGGGGTTGACGGCATCTCGATGCTGTTCGTCATCCTCAACGCCTTCATCACCATCATCGTCATCGCTGCAGGCTGGGAAGTGATCAAGGAAAAGGTCGCCCAGTACAACGCCGCCTTCCTGATCATGTCCGGCTTGATGAACGGCATTTTCACCTCGCTCGACGGCGTCCTGTTCTACGTCTTCTTCGAAGCCTCGCTGATCCCGATGTACCTGATCATCGGCGTCTGGGGTGGTCCGAACCGGGTTTATGCCGCTTTCAAGTTCTTCCTCTACACGCTGTTCGGTTCGCTGCTCTTTCTGCTGGCGCTGCTCTATCTGTTCATCAATTCCGGCGGCAGCTTCTCGATTCTTGACTGGCACAAGCTGCCGATCGAACTGGCGCCGCAGATCTGGCTGTTCCTCGCCTTCCTGATTGCCTTCGCCGTCAAGGTGCCAATGTGGCCGGTACATACATGGTTGCCGGACGCCCACGTCGAGGCGCCGACCGGCGGCTCCATCGTCCTCGCGGCGATCGCCCTGAAGCTCGGCGCCTACGGTTTTCTGCGCTTCTCACTGCCGATCGCGCCGGATGCCTCGCATGAACTCTCCGGTCTAGTCATCGCCCTGTCGCTGATCGCCGTCGTCTATATCGGCTTCGTCGCCCTGGTCCAGGCTGACATGAAGAAGCTGGTCGCCTATTCGTCGATCGCCCACATGGGTTTCGTCACCCTCGGTTTCTTCATGTTCAGTGCCCTGGCCATCGAAGGGGCGCTGGTGCAGATGATTTCCCACGGTTTCATCTCCGGCGCCATGTTCTTCTGTATCGGCGTCATGTATGACCGCCTGCACAGCCGCCAGATCGCCGATTACGGCGGTGTGGTGAACACCATGCCGAAGTTCGCCGCGCTGTTCATGCTGTTCTCCATGGCCAACGCCGGCCTGCCGGCAACCTCCGGCTTCGTCGGTGAATTCATGGTCATCCTGGCCGCCGTCAAGTTCAACTTCTGGATCGCCTTCGCTGCCGCCACCTCGCTGATCCTCGGTGCTGCCTATTCGCTGTGGATGTACAAGCGGGTGGTCTTCGGCGAGATCGCCAACAGTCACGTCGCCGAACTCACCGACATCAACAAGCGGGAATTCGCCATTCTCGGCGTGCTGGCCTTCTGCACGCTGTGGATGGGCCTCTATCCGCAACCCTTTACCGAAGTCATGCATGCCTCGGTCAACGAGCTGCTGAATCACGTCAACATCAGCAAGATTCAATAAACGGTAGCCGACATGTTCGACAATTTCGTTGTCCCCGATTTCCTGCCAGCAGCGCCCGAGATTTTCCTGGCGGTGATGGCCATGTCCATCCTGATGATTGATCTGCTGGTCAAGGACAGCCGGCGCACCGTCACCTTCGCCCTGAGCATCCTGACCCTGCTCGGTTGCGCGGTTATCCAGCTGATGACCAGCAGCGGCGAGATCATCTACACCTTCAGCAACATGTTTGTCGACGACCTGATGTCGGACCTGCTGAAGCTGTTCCTGTACATGACCGTGATCGTCGTGTTGTTCTACTCGCGCGGCTACATCAACGACCGCCCGGAAATGAACAAGGGCGAGTACTACGTGCTGACGTTGTTCGCCACCCTCGGCATGATGGTGATGATTTCGGCCAATCACTTCGTTTCGCTGTACATCGGTCTGGAACTGCTGTCGCTGTCTCTCTATGTGATGGTGGCGATGAACCGCGATTCGGTGACCTCGACCGAAGCGGCGATGAAGTACTTCGTCCTCGGCGCGCTGGCTTCCGGCCTGCTGCTCTATGGTATGTCGATGATCTACGGCGCTACCGGTAGCCTGGAGATCACCGCCATTGCCGAACGCCTATACGGCGGCGGTGTGAACAACACGGTGCTCGTCTTTGGCCTCGTCTTCCTGGTGGCCGGCCTCGCCTTCAAGCTGGGCGTCGTGCCCTTCCACATGTGGATTCCCGACGTCTATCACGGTGCACCGACCTCGGTGACCCTGCTGATCAGCACGGCGCCGAAGCTGGCGGCTTTCGCCATCGTCATGCGGCTGCTGGTCAACGGTCTGATCACGATGTCCGCCGACTGGCAGAACATGCTGATCATCCTGTCGGTGCTGTCGATGGCCATCGGTAATCTGGCCGCCATCGCCCAGACCAATCTGAAGCGCATGCTGGCCTATTCGGCGATCTCGCACATGGGTTTCATGCTGCTCGGCATCGTCACCGGCGTCGTCAGCGGTGATGCCCGCTACGCGCTCAATGCCTACAGCTCGGCCATGTTCTATGTCATCGCCTATGTGCTGATGAGCCTCGGCACCTTCGGCATGATCCTGCTGATGGCCCGTGCCGGCTTCGAGGCTGATAACATCGACGACTTCAAGGGGCTGAACAAGCGCAGCCCGTGGTTTGCCGCAATCATGATGATGCTGATGTTCTCGATGGCCGGCGTGCCGTTCTTCATCGGCTTCTTCGCCAAGTTCTCGGTGTTGCAGGCGGTCGTCGCCGCTGGTTACACCTGGCTGGCGCTGGTTGCCGTGCTCTTCTCGCTGATCGGTGCCTTCTACTACCTGCGCGTCGTCAAGGTGATGTATTTCGACGCACCGGAAGACGAAACGCCGATCATGGCCGGTACCGACATGCGCTGGCTGATTTCTGCCAACGGCCTTGCCGTTGCTTTCCTCGGCCTGTTCCCGCAGGTGATCATGTCGCTGTGCGCTTACGCGCTGCTGCGTTCGCTCTGACGCCGGTTTCGGCTGACCGATGAAACGCCCCGCCAGTCGGGGCGTTTTTATTTTTAGGAGTATTTCATGTCCCATGACAGTCACTTGATCGAAGCGGAAATCGCCAGTGAAACCGTGTTCAAGGGCCGTTTGCTGGAAGTGCGCAAGGATCGCGTGCAACTGCCCAACGGCCAGGAGTCATTGCGTGAATACATCGTCCATCCTGGCGCCGTCGTTGTTCTGGCATTCCTGCCCAATGGCAATCTGCTCTTCGAACGCCAGTTCCGTTATCCCTTGCGCCGGGTTTTCCTCGAACTGCCGGCCGGCAAGATCGACGCCGGCGAAGCCATCCTCGACACTGGCCGCCGTGAGCTGCAGGAAGAAACCGGCTATGTGGCCAGCGAATGGGAGTATCTCGGCGTGATGCATCCGTGCATCGGTTATTCCGACGAGCGCATCGAGATCTTCGCCGCCCGCGGTCTGCACTGGGCCGGCGAGCAACAGCTCGATCACAACGAGTTTCTCGACGTCCTCGAACTGTCGCCGGCGGAGGCCAGGCAGGCGGTATGGGACGGCCGCATCACCGATGGCAAGACGATCAGTGCACTGTATTGGCTCAACCGTCCCTGAGTCGTTTCAGTGCTGCGCACAGATATGGTGCGGCATGCCCGCTTTGGCGGCATCGAGTACCGCTTTGACCGTTCGGACAAACAAGAAAACAGGTACTTAGTGCCTGGTTCGGCTTTTGCTTTTAGCATGACAGTCCATTCCCCCGGAGCACGCTCGTGTCCATTCACGTCGCACTGAATCACATCACCCATTATTCCTACGACCGGCTGATCAACCTCGGGCCGCAAGTGGTACGCCTGCGTCCCTGCCCGCATTCACGGACGCGCATCCTGTCCTATTCGCTGAAGGTCGGCCCGGAGCAGCATTTCATCAACTGGCAGCAGGATCCGCAAGGCAATTACCTGGCCCGCCTGGTCTTCCCGGAGAAGACCCGCGAATTCCGTGTCGAGGTGGACATGGTGGCCGAGATGTCGGTGATCAATCCCTTCGACTTCTTCCTCGAGCCGCACGCCGAGAAAATTCCGTTCGCCTACGAGGCCGGGGAACGCCACGAACTGGCGCCTTATCTTTACAAGGTCAATTACGGACCGCTGTTTGACAAGTACGTCGCCGCCATCTCGCGCGAACCGCTGCGCAGCGTCGATTTCCTGGTCGCCGTGAACGCCCAGTTGCAGCGCGACATCAGCTACACCATCCGCATGGAACCCGGTGTCCAGACGCCGGAAGAAACGCTGAACAAGCGCTCCGGTTCCTGCCGCGACTCGGCCTGGTTGCTGGTGCAGGTCCTGCGCCACCTTGGCCTGGCCGCCCGCTTCGTCTCCGGCTACCTGATCCAGCTCACCGCCGACGTCAAGTCGCTGGACGGCCCGTCCGGTCCGGAAGCCGACTTTACCGATCTGCATGCGTGGACCGAGGTCTATCTGCCGGGCGCCGGCTGGATCGGTCTCGATCCGACCTCCGGCCTCTTCGCCGGCGAAGGCCACATCCCTCTCGCCTGCACGCCCGAGCCGTCATCGGCGGCGCCGATCAGTGGTGGCATCGACGAGTGCGAAACCGAATTCAGCCACCACATGGGGGTCAGCCGGATCTGGGAAGCGCCACGCGTTACCAAGCCGTACACCGACGAACAGTGGCTGGAGATCGAGACTCTCGGCCACCGGATCGACGAGACGCTGGGCCATCTCGACGTCCGCCTGACCCAGGGTGGCGAACCCACCTTTGTCGCCGTCGACGATCCCGATGGCGCCGAATGGAATACCGCCGCCCTCGGCCCGACCAAACGCATCTTTGCCGCCGATCTGTTCCACCGCCTGCGCGAGAAATACGCGGCGAATGGCCTGATGCACTTCGGCCAGGGCAAGTGGTATCCCGGCGAGCAACTCCCGCGCTGGTCGTTGAACTGCTTCTGGCGCAAGGATGGCGAGCCGATCTGGAACTCGCCGGCGCTGTACGCCAACGAAAGCGTCAACTACGGCGTCACCGCCGAGCAGGCTGGCGACTTTCTCAAGCGCGTCGCCGTGCGCCTCGGCGTCACCAACGAATATGTCTTCCCGGCTTTCGAGGACGTCTATTACTACATGTGGCGCGAGCGCCGCCTGCCGGGCAACGTCGATCCCTTCGATTCGCGGGTCGATGACGCCCTCGAACGGGAACGCCTGATGAAGGTGTTCACCCAGGGTATGACCCATACCGTCGGCCATACCCTGCCGATCATGAAGAATGTCTGGGGCCAGTGGCAGACCGGGCCGTGGTTCCTGCGGGCGGAACGCTGCTACCTGTTCCCCGGCGATTCGGCTATGGGCTATCGCCTGCCGATCGACTCGCAACCGTGGACGGCGCAGAGCGACTACCCCTACGTCAACCCGCCGGATGCCGAGACGGCCACCGATCCGCTGGCCAGCTACGCTGCGCTACGGGCCCGCGTCAGTGCCGAGCGTGGTGCCGCCGAACCCCGCCTGCAGGACCGCCGCAGCGGTTTCGCCGACGCGCACGGCAAGGGGGGCCCGGACGGCAAGGGTCATCCGTGGGACAAGCCGACCGACACCCGTCCCGGCTTCAAGGAATCGGCGGGCTGGATCACCCGTCTGGCGATGTGCGCCGAGCCGCGCGACGGCAAGCTCTACATCTTCATGCCGCCGACCGAGAAGCTCGACGACTACCTGGAAATCGTTGCCGCCGTCGAAGCGACCGCCGACGAAATGCGCCTGCCGGTGATCATGGAGGGCTACGAGCCGCCATCCGACCCGCGCCTGACCCATTTCCGCGTCACCCCCGATCCCGGCGTTATTGAAGTCAACATCCATCCGGCGAAGAGCTGGGACCAGCTGGTCGACCAGACCACCCACCTTTACGAATCAGCCCACATCTCGCGCCTGACCACCGAGAAATTCATGGTCGATGGCCGGCACACCGGTACCGGTGGCGGCAACCACTTCGTGCTCGGCGGCGCGACGCCGAACGATTCGCCCTTCCTCCGCCGGCCGGACCTGCTGAAGAGCCTGATTGCCTACTGGCACAACCATCCCAGCCTCTCCTACCTGTTCTCCGGCCTGTTCATCGGGCCGACCAGCCAGGCGCCGCGAGTGGACGAGGCGCGCAACGACTCGCTCTACGAACTGGAAATCGCCTTCGCCCAGATTCCGCAACCAGGCGGCCATGTGCCGCCGTGGCTGATCGACCGCATCCTGCGCAACCTGCTCACCGATGTCACCGGCAACACGCACCGTTCCGAATTCTGCATCGACAAGCTCTACTCGCCGGACGGCCCGACTGGCCGCCTCGGCCTGCTCGAACTGCGCGCCTTCGAAATGCCGCCGCATTCGCGCATGTCGCTGGTCCAGCAACTGTTACTGCGGGCGATGATTGCCCGCTTCTGGGAACAACCCTACCAGCCGGCGCGCCTGGCGCGTTGGGGCACCGAGCTGCATGATCGCTTCATGCTGCCGTTCTACGCCGAGCAGGACTTCAGGGATGTCATGCAGGAAATGGCCGAAGCTGGGTTCCCGTTCAAGGCTGAATGGTTTGCCCCGCACTTCGAATTCCGCTTCCCGAAATATGGCGATTTCGCCGTCAAGGGCATGGAGTTCGAACTGCGCCACGCCCTCGAGCCCTGGCATGTCATGGGCGAGGAGGGGAGCGCCGGAACTACGGTGCGCTACGTCGACTCCTCCGTCGAGCGCGTCCAGGTCAAGATCCGCGGCATGGCGCCGGACCGCTATGTGCTGACCTGTAACGGCGTGCCGGTGCCGCTGCAGAATACCGGCACCAACGGCGAGTTCGTCGCTGGCGTCCGTTACCGTGCCTGGCAACCGGAATCCTGCCTGCATCCGACCATCGGCGTCCATGCGCCGCTGGTCTTCGACATCGTCGATACCTGGATGCAGCGCTCGCTGGGCGGTTGTCAGTACCATGTGGCGCATCCGGGTGGGCGCAGTTTCGATACCTTCCCGGTCAATGCCTTCGAAGCCGAGAGCCGCCGTCTGGCGCGCTTCTTCCGCTTCGGCCATACGCCGGGCAGGATGCAGGCAGGGCAGCCCGAGATCAGCGCCGAACACCCGTTTACGCTAGACTTGCGCCGTTTCTAACCCCCAGACAGCGGGTCGCGGCCATCCGGCCGCGACCGTTGGCCATCACTGGCCTGATCCGCGTTGTTTCTCAGGCTGAATGGCCCGCACACTCCTCGCAATCTATCCGCATAACGCCCGTCGTTACGACGAAATGTTGACCGCCGACGGGGACGTGCGCGCCCACTGGCGGCAGTTCTTCGGCCATCTTGATGCGGTCGCGCCGGACGAGATGCGGCGCCGGCTCGAGTTCGTCGACCGGCGTATCCAGGAAAACGGCGTCACCTACAACGTCTATGCCGATGCCAGCGGTTCGGACCGGCCGTGGGCGCTCGATCCGCTGCCGCTGATCATCCCGCCCGACGAGTGGACCGAGGTCGCCGCGGCGGTCGCTCAGCGGGCGACTCTGCTCAACGCCATACTCGCCGACCTGTACGGCGAACAGAAACTGCTCGCTGAAGGCTTGCTGCCGCCGGCGCTGGTCTATGGCCAGCACGGCTACCTGTGGCCCTGCCAGGGCATCAAGCCACCGGGGGGCGTCTGGCTGCACAACTACGCGGTCGATCTGGCGCGTTCGCCGAATGGCCGCTGGTGGGTCATCGCCGATCGCACCCAGGCACCATCCGGGGCCGGCTATGCGTTGGAGAACCGGCTGGTCGTCTCGCGCGTCTTCCCGGAAATGTTCCGCGACCTGCATGTCCAGCATCTGGCCGACTTTTTCCGTGATCAGCTGGAGGGGCTGGCCGCCCATGCCCCGGTGGATGGTGATGAGCCGCCGCACATCGTCCTGCTGACCCCGGGACCGTACAACGAAACCTATTTCGAGCACGCTTATCTGGCGCGTTACCTCGGCTTCCCGCTGGTCGAGGGGCAGGACCTGACGGTGCGCGGCGACAGCGTCTTCCTGAAGACTCTGCGCGGCCTCAAGCGGGTGCATGTGATCCTCCGTCGCCAGGATGACGACTACTGTGATCCGCTCGAACTGCGTGGCGATTCGGCGCTCGGCATTCCCGGCCTGCTCAATGTCGCTCGCGCCGGCCGCGTCGTCATCGCCAATGCGCTGGGCAGCGGCCTGCTCGGCTCCGGTGCCCTGATGGGCTTCCTGCCCGCCATCTGCCGCCGCCTACTCGGCGAAAAACTGGCCATGCCTTCGGTCGCCACCTGGTGGTGCGGCGAAAAACCAGCGCTCGACTTCGTCAAGGAAAACTTCGACGACCTGGTGATCAAGCCGGCCTATCCGACGCAACGCATGGAGCCGGTTTTCGGCTATGAACTGGAAGGCGAGGCGCGGGCCGAGATGCTGCGTCGCATCGAAGCCCGGCCACATGCCTACGTCGCCCAGGAGATGGTCGAACTGTCGCAGGCGCCGACCTGGAGCCGCGCCCACGAGCGCCGCCTGCTTGCCCGGCCGGTCGGCCTGCGCGCCTACGCGGTGGCCAGCGGCGACGGCTACTCGGTGATGCCGGGCGGCCTGGCGCGCGTCGCCACCGGCGCCAATGCCCGCATCATCTCGATGCAGCGCGGCGGCTCGTCGAAGGATGCCTGGGTGCTGACCAACGGTCCGGTCAGTGAGTTCACGCTGCTCAAGCCTTCGGTCGGCGTGCGCGACCTGGTGCGGGCCGGGGCCAACCTGACTTCGCGGGTGGTCGAGAACCTGTTCTGGTTCGGCCGCTACTCCGAGCGTTTCGACGATAGCGCCCGCATGCTGCGCGTTGCCCTGGCGCGGCTGGTCGAGGCCGGCGGCGTGAAGACGCCGGCCGTTGCCTCGTCGATGGAGCTGGCCGAGCTGCTGCGCATCCTGCCGCGTCCGGAAGAGGATGGCGAGATCGGCGAAGGCAGCGAGCACGCACTGCTCGAGGCGATCTACGATCCGGAGCAACCGGGCAGCCTGGCCGGCACCATCCGCAACCTGATGTGGTCGGCGACGCATGTCCGCGAACGCCTGTCGCTCGACCACTGGCATTCGCTGAACCAACTGCAACGCGAGCAGCAGGCAGCGCACAAGATGCATCCGACACTGACCGAGGCGATCGCCTTCCTCGATCGCGTGCTTGGCATCTCCTCCTCGCTGACTGGTTTCGCCATGGACAACATGACCCGCGACGATGGCTGGCGTTTCCTGTTCATCGGCCGTCGCCTGGAGCGTCTGACCTTCCTGGCGCAGAGCATCGCCGGCTTCCTGCGCATGGAGTCGGCGCGCGCGCCGGGCTGCCTGGAATGGCTGCTCGAACTGGCCGACTCGATCATCACCTATCGTTCGCGCTACTCGCGCCTGCCGGAAATGCTGCCGGTGCTCGATCTTCTCGTCTTCGACGACAGCAATCCGCACGGTGTCATTTTTCAGGCCAATGTACTCGCGCGCTATCTCGAACGCATGGCCAAGGAACTGGGCGAACACTTCGACGGCAACCTGGAACAGGCACTGGCCAACCTCCGTGACTTCGATCTGGAATCGCTGGAAGACGTGCAGTTCGTGCCGGGTCGCGACCAGGCGGCCGGCGAAGATCTGGCTGCCCGCCTCGATGCCCTGGTCTTCGCCGGCAACCAGCTTTCCGACTGGCTCGGCATGCGCTACTTCACCCATGTCGGCGATGTCAGCCGGCAGACCATGGCCTTGTGACGATGAGCAGCCCCGTCCGCTACCGTGTCCTGCACGAAACCCGTTACGACTACGGCAGTCCGGTGTCGCTGTCGCAGCAGCAGTTGCACCTGTCGCCGCGTATTCTCGACTGCCAGCAGATCGAGGAGCAGCGCATCGAGGTCACGCCGCCGCCGTCCTGGCGGCGCGACGGGCAGGATGCCTTCGGCAATCCGGTCAGCTGGATCTTCTTCAATGCACCGCACCAGACGCTGCTGTTGCGTTCGATAATGACCGTCGCCGTCCTGCCGCGTCTGCCATCAGCCGAAGACATCACCGACTCACTGCCCTGGGAGGAGGTGCGCGACCGTCTCGCCTACGATTCTGCGGAGCCGCAGCCAATCGACCTGGAAGCCGCCCGCTTCCTGTTCGAAAGCCCGCATGTGCGCATCAAGCACGAACTGGCGGCCTATGCCGCCGACTGCTTCGCCCCGGAGACGCCGATCCTGGTCGGCGCCCAGGCGCTGATGGCGAAGATCTTCCGCGAATTTACCTTCGACCCGGAAGCGACCACCGTGTCGACTCCGGTTCTAGAGGTGCTGGAAAACAAGCGCGGCGTCTGCCAGGACTTCGCCCACCTGATGATCGCCTGCCTGCGCGCCCTCGGCTTGTCCGCCCGCTACGTCAGCGGCTACCTGCTGACCCGGCCGCCACCCGGCAAACCGCGCCTGGTTGGTGCCGATGCCTCGCATGCCTGGGTTGCCGTCTATGCCCCGGGCAGCGCCGGTGACTGGGTTGATTTCGACCCGACCAACAACCTGCTGCCGGATACCGAGCACATCACCATCGCCTTCGGCCGCGATTTTTCCGACATCTCGCCCTTGCGCGGCATCATTCTCGGCGGCGGCGGGGCCGAGCCGGAAGTGGCGGTCACCGTCGTTCCATTGGACGAGGAAGAGTTGCCGCCCGAACTCGAACTGCCGCCCGATCCCGCGGCCGCTGACTGATGCGTCGCGTCGCCATCGTCGGCGGCGGGCCGGCCGGCCTGATGGCGGCCGAGCAACTGGCCGCCGTTCCCGGCATCAGTGTTGAAGTCTATGACGCGATGCCCTCGCCGGGGCGCAAGTTCCTGATGGCCGGCAAGGGCGGCATGAACATCACCCACAGCGAAGCGCCGGAAGCTTTCCGCCGACGCTATGGCGCGCGCCAGGCGGAAATCGCCCCGCTGCTCGACGGCTTTGGCGCCGAACAACTGCGCACCTGGATCCACGATCTCGGCATCGACACCTTCGTCGGCACCTCCGGCCGTGTCTTTCCCACCGAGATGAAGGCGGCACCGCTGTTGCGCGCCTGGCTGCATCGACTGCGCGGCAGTGGCGTGCGCTTCCATATGCGCCACCGCTGGCTGGGCTGGAATGCCGCCGGCGAGCTGCGCTTCGCCACACCAAACGGCGAGGTGGCCGTGAGTGCCGCCGCCACCGTCCTCGCCCTGGGCGGCGGTAGCTGGCGCAAGCTCGGCTCCGATGGCGCCTGGGTGCCGCTGCTGGTCGCCCGTGGTGTGTCGGTGGCGCCGCTGCGCCCGGCCAATTGCGGCTTCGAGGTCGCCTGGAGCGAGCATTTTCGCATCCGCTTCGCCGGTCAGCCGGTCAAACCGGTCGTCGCCAGTTGCGCCGGGCACCGCCAGCCGGGCGAGTTCAACATTACCGAGCACGGCATCGAGGGTGGGCTGGTGTATGCCTTTTCCGCTGCCCTGCGCGATGCCCTGGCTGCCGGCGAAGCCGCGGTGCTCAGTCTAGATCTGGTGCCGGGGCGCAGCCTGGAGCGACTGACCGCCGACCTGGCGCGGCCGCGCGGTCATGATTCCCTGGCCAGTCATCTGCGCCGGCGGGCCGGCATCGAGGGGGTGAAAGCTGGCCTGCTGCGAGAGTTCTATCCACAGGCATCCACCTTGTCAGCCGGCGATCTGGCGCTGACGCTGAAGGCCCTGCCGCTGGCGGTGCAGGCACCACGGCCGCTCGACGAGGCGATCAGCAGCGCCGGTGGCGTCTGCTTCGCGGCGCTCAACGACGGGTTGATGATCGAGCAGCTGCCGGGCGTCTTCTGCGCCGGCGAAATGCTCGACTGGGAAGCGCCGACCGGCGGCTATCTGCTCACCGCCTGCTTCGCCAGCGGCCATGCCGCTGGGTGCGCGGCTGCGGCCTGGCTGCAGGGCGCCTGAATACGAGCCGGGGGCCGGCTCAGGCCTGACGGATCACCAGTTGGCCGCCTTCACAGTGAACCGGCATGGCGAAGTCGAACAGATCCGCCTGCTCGGCGAGTTCCAGGTCGGCCAGCGGCAGGTTGGGCCAGGTGCCGGCGGTAAAGCGCCGGCCGAAATCGGAATCGCGGACCCGTCGGGTGTAACTGGCGGGATCTGGTACCTGGCCGCGGAGCAGGGCTTCAATGTAGTCGGCGCAGGCGATATCTTCGTCACCATCGCGATCGACCCATTCACCGGTGATGACGAAGCAGACTTCTCTGCTGCCGGCGGCGCCGATGGCAGCGGCCGTCGCTGCGGCATTGACCAGTGCCGCGGCATAAAGATGGCGCGCCTGGCGAAAGCGTTGCAGGCCGGCGACGCCGGCGGCCGTGCTGATGACGATCGGGCGGCCGGACAGGTCGGTTTGCTGCAGCCGGGCAGGCGAATTGCCGAAATCGAAACCAGGCACCGGGTCGCCGCCCCCGATGGCGCCGACCGACAGGGCATCGGGCACGGTCTTGAGCAGGGCAGTCGCGGCGGCGATGCCGTCTACCGGATAGATGGCCCTGGCACCGCGCGCCAGAGCGATGGCGGCGGTGGTGAAGGAGCGCAGCACGTCGACGACCACTACGGTATCGCTCGGTGTTTCCTGGTCGAGCAGTCGATGCAGGTAAAGACGCGAGAATTTCATGGCTGGAGGCTGAGTGCGCTCACTGGCCGCGCAGGAAAAGCTTGTCTAGTTGCTCGAGCGAAAGCTCGGTCCACGTTGGTCGGCCGTGGTTGCACTGGCCGGCGCGTTCGGTTTCTTCCATCTGGCGGAGCAGGGCATTCATCTCCGGCAGGCTGAGCAGCCGGCGGGCACGCACCGCACCGTGGCAGGCCATGGTCGCCAGCAGTTCGTTGCGCCGGGCGGTGACCAGCTGGCTGATGCCGTGTTCGCGCAACTCGGCAATCAGCGAACGCGCCAGCGCCGCCGGGTCGCCGGCCTGCAGCAGGGCGGGGACACTGCGCACGCCCAACTGGTTGGGGCCGAGGGCGGCGATCTGGAAACCGAGTTCGGCCAGCGCCGCGGCATGTTCCTCGACGGCGGCGATGTCCACCGGCTCGGCCGAGAAAACGGCTGGAATCAGCAGCGCCTGGGTGGCGATCTGGCGGTTGTCGAGGGCCGCCTTCAGCTTTTCGTAGAGGATGCGCTCGTGTGCCGCGTGCATGTCAATCAGCACCAGGCCGCGGGCGTTCTGGGCCAGGATGTAGATGCCGTGCAACTGGGCCAGGGCATAGCCGAGCGGCGGCGCTTCGCCGGTGGTCGGCATTTCCGCCAGCGCTTGTCCGCCGCCAGGGCTCGCCGGATCGTCGCCTTGGGCTGCGCGGGCAAAGGCCAGGTAAGCGGCGGCCGCCGGTTCGCCGACGCCGAGCGAACCCTGCTGGCGCAACGGTGGCGTAAAACCGGTAAAACCGGGGACAGACCACGGTTTTGCCGGTGAAACCGTGGTCTGTCCCCGATTTTCCAGAGACGGTGCGGCGGTTGCCTGCACCGGCGCAGCCAGCGTGCGCTGCAGGGCGTGGAAGACGAACTGGTGCATGCCGCGTGAGTCGCGGAAGCGGACTTCGGTCTTCGCCGGATGGACATTGACGTCGACCAGCGCCGGGTCGATGTTGACGAACAGACAGACGGCCGGCTGGCGGCTCCCGTGCAGCACATCGCGGTAGGCTTCGCGCAGGGCGTGGGCGATCACCTTGTCGCGCACGTAGCGGCCGTTGACGAAGACGTACTGGCCGTCCCGGGCATCGGTGGCGCGGGTCGGGTCGATGGCGAAGCCGGCGATGGTCAGCGGGCCGGCCGCCGCCTCGAGCCGACGGGCGGCGGCGAGAAAGTCATCACCGAGAATGTCGGCGATGCGCCGGGCGCTATCGGCGGGGGCCAGCTGGAACAGGTTGCGGCCGTTGTGGGTGAGGCTGAAGGCGACGTCCGGGCGGGTCAGTGCCAGGCGCTTGACGGCGTCGGCGCAGTGGGCGAACTCGGTACCTTCAGCCTTGAGAAACTTGCGCCGGGCCGGCGTGTTGAAATAGAGGTCGCGCATCTCGACCACGGTGCCGGCCATCAGCGCCGCCGGTTCCGGTTCGGCGCCGGTTTCGCCGCGCAGCTTCCAGGCATGGCCGGCGCCGCGCTCGCGACTGCTGATCGTCAGCCGGGCGACCGAAGCCACCGAGGCCAGTGCCTCGCCACGAAACCCGAGGGTGCCGACGCGCTCCAGGTCGTCGAGCGAGACGATTTTTGATGTGGCATGGCGGGTCAGGGCCAGCGCCAGTTGTTCCTTGGCGATGCCGCAGCCATCGTCGGTGACACGGATCAGCTTGACGCCGCCTTCCTCCAGGTGCACCTGGATCGCCTTGCTGCCGGCGTCGAGGCTGTTTTCCAGCAATTCCTTGAGGACCGAGGCCGGCCTTTCGACCACCTCGCCGGCGGCAATCTGGCTGATCAGGAGGTCGGGGAGGCGGGCGATGGTCGGCATCCCGGGATTTTAAACCGGGATGCCCTCAGCCGCTTGCCGCTTCAGGCGAAACGACCGTGGAGGTGCATGCCGTCGTGAATGTTACGGCCGAGCAGCAGCAGATTGATCGCGCCGGCAATCAGTTCGATGGCCTGAACGGTGTAGAAAACCGTGTCGAACTGGCCACTCTGTGCCCTGGTACTTAGAAACAGGGCGGCCGGCACGAGAATCAACAGGCCATTTGCTGCAATGAACGGCATCCGGCGGCGCTTGGCCAGCAGCAGGGGATGCCGGCCTTGCCCGGCCAACGCAAATCCGCTGCCGGCCGTCATCAGCATCAGTGGGATGAAGCCGGCGAGAGCCCAGGCAATGCCGCGTTTGACGCTGACGACGGTATCGGTCGACAGAAAAATTTCCGAAACCAGCGTGCTGCCCCAGAAAGCCGCGATGAACAGGAAGGCGAGAATGGCTGCTGCCGCATGCAGCTTATGCTTCATTGCCATTCTCCCCAGCGCCCGGCGCATGCAATTCGACCAGCTTTGACAGGAGGCGCTGGGCAGTTTCCAGGTCGCTTGCCGGAAAATGCTCGGCGATTGCTTCGACATGGGTTTGCCAGCGCCCTTCGAGCCGCCGATAGGTCTGTTCGCCGCGCTGGCTCAGGCGATAGAGTGGCGAGCGTCGATGGCCTGGGTTGGGTAATTTCTCGATCAGGCCATCGGCTACCAGCAGATTCAACTGTTTCTGCGAGGCCTGGCGAGTGACGCCCATGCTCAGGGCAATCTGCGGTGTGCTCAGCGGTTTGTCGGCAAGAGCAAGCGCCCCCAGCATTTGCCAGCGGGCGCTGGTCAGCTCGCTGGGGGCAGCGAAATGCTCGCCCCATTCGATCATGCGGCCGTTGGCACGGAACAGGACGAGGATGAGGTTGGTGAAAAGTTGGTTACGGTTTGGTTGCATGTCGAGGGCTTCCTGTGGGTGAGTTGACAACCAGTTTCCATAATGGGCAACTGGTTGTCAACGTGCCGCCTGGAAAGCTTATTGCCATGGGGTAAAATGCAGGCCGCTCTGTTTTCCAAGGCACATCTGCATGGAACTTCTCACCCAGTTCATCGACATCGTCCTCCACCTCGACAAGCATTTGGCCTTGCTGGTCCAGCAGTACGGATTGTGGATCTACGGCATCCTGTTCATCATCATCTTTTCCGAAACCGGCTTCGTCGTCACTCCCTTCCTGCCTGGCGATTCGCTGCTCTTCGTCGCCGGCGCGCTGGCGGCGCTGGGCGAGGGCGGCATGGATATCGTCGTCTTGATCGTCGTGCTGCTGGTGGCGGCGGTGCTCGGTAATACGCTGAACTATCACATCGGCCGCTATCTCGGGCCGAAGGTCTTCCAGTGGGAGAACTCGCGCTTGTTCAACCGGGATGCGTTGATCAAGACGCACGCCTTTTACGAAAAGCATGGTGGCAAGACCCTGGTCATCTCGCGCTTCCTGCCGGTGTTCCGGACCTTCGCGCCCTTCGTCGCCGGCATTGGGTCGATGTCTTACGCCAAGTTCCAGTTCTTCAATCTGGCCGGCGCCGCCGCCTGGATCATTTCGCTGTGCCTGGCCGGCTACTGGCTGGGCAACCTGCCTTGGGTCAAGGCCAACCTGTCACTGATCATCATCGGCATCATTGTCTCCTCGCTGCTGCCGCTAGGCATCGGCTATCTGAAGAGCCGGGCGGCCTGATGCGTCTGTGGCCGGCCGTTCTGGCATTGCTGTTGGCCGGCTGCGCGACCGAAATGGATCGCCGCGGGCGGACCGAGACTCGGGTCGATGTCAAATACCTGGCCAAGACCGAAATCGACCGCATCGCCGATGCCAACCGCAGCGAGGTCGTCGATGGCCTGCTGCTGATTGCCGACAAGCTGTACAAACGCAATCCGAAAGAATGGCGCAAGAGTGGCCAGGCCAGCCGCGACGCCGCGGTCGACAAGCTCCGCCGCCGGCATTTTCATTCCTGGCCGGAACTCGGTGGCCGACGTGAGGGCCAGGCGGCAGCCCTGGCCTTTACCGAGGTGTACGACGGCGATCGCGTCGCGGCGCTGGTCTTCGGCCTGCTGACCATGGTTGATGCCGCCTTCGAGCACAAGGAAGACTTCTACATTCTTGACGGTCTGAACGAAACGAAGCTGTTCAACTGTGCGCGCAACATGGAAATTGCCATCTGGAAGCTGGGCAATGATCGCAATGCTGCCGGGCAGTTGTTGCTGCTCTCCAACGAACTTGACCCGGCCAATCGCAATCTTTCCTTCGAGCGCGAATTTGGCCGTCAGACCGGTCTGCTCGATTTCATGGCCAGGATCGTTGCCGACCGCAACGGCCGCACCCTTTCCCGGCTGACCCATTCGGTGGTCAGCGGCATTTTCTTACCGGTGAGTTTTTTGAAATGAAGCGTATCGTCATCCTGATTTCCGGCCGCGGCAGCAACATGGAAGCCCTTATCGCCGCCCGCGACGCCGGCCGCCTGCCGGTCGACATCGCCGCCGTGATCAGCAACCGGCCCGATGCCCGTGGCCTGAAAACTGCCGCTGATGCCGGCATCGCCACCCGCGCCCTCGACCACAAGGCCTTTGCCGGGCGCGAAGTCTTCGATGCCGCGCTGGCCGAATGCATCGACAGCTTTGCCCCTGATCTGGTCGTCCTGGCCGGCTTCATGCGCATCCTCAGCGAAGGTTTCGTGCGCCATTACGAAGGTCGCCTGATCAATATCCATCCCTCGCTGCTGCCGTCCTTCCCCGGCCTGCACACGCACCGCCGGGCACTTGAGGAAGGCGTGCGCATTCACGGCTGCACCGTGCATTTCGTCACGCCGGCGCTCGATCACGGGCCGGTCATCGTCCAGGCCGCCGTGCCAGTGCTCGACGGCGACAGCGAAGCAACGCTGGCGGCCCGCGTGCTGGCGCAGGAACACATCGTCTATCCGCAAGCCCTACGCTGGTTCGCCGAGGGGCGGCTGAGTCTGGCGGATGGCCGGGTTCGCGTTGCCGGCAGCGCCGGCGACAGCACCGTGCTGATCGCGCCCGAGGACGCCTGAGCGGTAATGCCCGGCCTGCTCATCGTCGCCCTGGCCGGATCGCTGCTGATCCACTGGGTGGCGCTGTTCGGGATCGATGTCGAACTGTTCCGCGACGAGTCGACGCCGGTACTGCAGGCCAAATTGCAGCCGGCACCGGCACTCGTTGCGCCGCCGCTACCCGCGGCAAAGCCGACCGCCAAACCCAAGCCGCCGCCCAAGCCGCGACCTGCCGTGGCGCCTGAAGTTACGGCCCCGGTCGAAGTGCTGCCCGCGCCGGTCGAAGAAACGCCGCCTGCCGAACTGGCCGAAGCACCTGCACCGCCAGCCCCGGTGGAACCGGTCAAGCCAGTGTTGCCGGCGAACGGCGTCATCCGCTTTGCCATCGTCAAGGAGTCGCTGGGACTGCAGGTGGGCCGGGCCGAGCATCGCTGGGAATTTGCCGATGATGGCAGCTACCGCCTGACGGCCATGAGTGAGACGAGTGGACTGGCGGCGTTGCTGCGGCCGGCACGCTTGCATCAGGAGAGCCGCGGCCACCTGGTTGCCGACGGGCTGCAGCCGGAGAGCTTCCGCAGCCTGCGCGAGGGCAAACCGCAGGAGGGGGCCGACTTCGACTGGCCGGCGGGACTGCTCCGCCTGCTGCGCGACGGCAGCGTGGTTACGCTGCCGCCCGGTTCCCAGGACATGCTGTCGCTCAACTACCAGCTTGCCTATCTTGGCCGCCTGGCCGAGGGCATCACACTGGGGGTCGCGACCGCCCGGAAATTCGAGCGTTATGCACTCGATTCTTTGGGCGAGGAAGAAATCGAGGTGCCAGCCGGGCGTTTTCGCACCTTGCATCTGCGGGCGCTGACCGACAGCACGACGGAAATCTGGATTGCCCTCGATCATGGGCACTTGCCGGTTAAAATCCGCTTCACCGACAAGAAAGGCGAAAGCTTCGAGCAAGTCGCCACCGACCTAGGACTTTGATGAAAGCGCGTTTCACTCCCGCCCTGTTTGCCCATGCTGAAGCCGTGCTCGGCCAGTTGCTGACTTTCGACCACCCGGCCGACGCCGTCGTTTCGCGCTATTTCCGCGAGCATCGCGAACTGGGCCATGCCGACCGCGCCTTCGTTGCCGAGACGGTGTTCGCCGTGCTCCGCCGCGGGCGTAGCCTGGAGGCACGCTGTGCCGGCAAGCTCTCCGATCGCGCCCGGCTGCTCGCCGCGCTGGCGGTGACGCGCGGCTGGAGCCAGCGTGAACTGGCGCCAGTGCTCAAGGCCAGCGAGGAAGAATGGCTGGCCGCTGCCAAGTCGATGTCGGACAGCGATTTTCCCGCGGCCGTCCGCTGCGACCTGCCGGACTGGCTGCACGCCCGGCTGGAAGCGCAGTTCGGTGCCGAAGAAACGCTGGCGCTGGCGACGGCGCTGAACCAGCCAGCACCGCTCGACCTGCGCGTCAATACGCTGAAAGGCAGCCGCGAAGATTTGCTGGCCCGGCTCGCCGCTGATGGCATCGCCGCCCAGGCTGGCCCGCTGTCGCCGCTGGCCGTGCGCCTGCGCGACAAGCCGGCGCTGGCCAAGCACCCGCTGTTTCTCGAAGGCGCCTTCGAGGTCCAGGACGAGGGCAGCCAGCTGCTCGGCTTCCTGCTCGAACCGAAGCGCGGCGAGATGGTTGTCGATTTCTGCGCCGGTGCCGGCGGCAAGACGCTGCTGCTCGGCGCGCTGATGCGCAATACCGGCCGTCTTTATGCCTTCGACGTTTCCGACAAGCGCCTGGTCAAGCTGAAGCCGCGCCTGGCCCGTTCCGGCCTGTCCAATGTCCATCCGGCGCGGATCGAACATGAGCGCGACACCAAGATCAAGCGCCTGGCTGGCAAGGCCGATCGCGTGCTGGTCGACGCGCCCTGTTCCGGTCTCGGCACGCTACGGCGCAATCCCGACCTGAAGTGGCGGCAAAGCGCCGAATCGGTCGCCGAGCTGACGCTCAAGCAGGCGGCCATTCTCGCCGCCGCAGCCAAGCTGGTGCGGCCCGGCGGGCGGATCGTCTATGCCACCTGCAGCCTGTTGAACGAAGAAAACGACGCGATCGTCGCCGCCTTCCTCGCTGCCCATCCCGATTTCGTGCTGACTCCGGCGAGCGGCGTGCTGGCCCGCGCCGGCATCGAACTGCCAGGCGACACCCTGCGCCTGCTGCCGCATCGTCACCACACCGACGGGTTCTTCGCCGCCGTCCTCGACCGGAAGTCATGACCCGCGACGACCAAGCCTTGCGTCTGCTCAACGAGCTCTGGGCCGACGTCCAGGGTCCCAATTTCGTCTGGCAGATCAGTGCCCTGGTGCTCTGTCTGGGCGTTGCCTTCATGCTTGCCAGCTGGTGGCAGGGGCGCCATGCCGAGGGCGCCGGTCGCTTCGGCGATGCCAGTTCGCGCCTCGCCTTTCCGCTCGCCGGCCTGTTTCTGGTCGGCCTGGCGCTGCCCTTGCTGACCCCCTTCATCAAGGTCAACCTGCTGAAGATCGCCTTGCCGCTGCTCGGTTCGCTGGCCCTGGTACGCAGCGTGATTTTCGTGCTCCGCCATACCTTCCCCGCCGCCACCTGGCTGACCGCCTGGGAGCGCATCATCGCCACCATCGTCTGGGGCTGGCTGGCGCTCTACATCACTGATCTGGCGCCCTATGCCATCGAGTCGCTGGAGCAGGTGAAGTTTTCCGTCGGCAAGCAGAAGCTTGATTTGTGGACGGTTCTGCACGGCATCATCACGGTGTTCCTGACCGTCGTCTTTGCGCTGTGGATTGCCGGGATCTTCGAGCGCCGTCTGGTGCGCCTGGAACACATCGATTCCAGCCTGCGCATCGTTGGCATTCGCGTCGCCAAGGCGCTGCTGACGTTGGTCGCCATCGTTGCCAGCCTGGCGTTGGTCGGTATCGACATGACGGCGCTCTCGGTGTTCACCGGCGCCCTCGGCGTCGGCCTTGGCTTCGGCCTGCAGAAGATCGCCAGTAATTACGTCTCCGGCTTCATCATCCTGCTTGACCGCTCGATCCGTATCGGCAACATCATCCAGGTCGGCACCGACGCCGGCCAAGTGACGCAGATCACGACGCGCTATACCGTACTCAAGCACCCGGGCGGCACCGAATTCATCGTGCCCAACGAAACGCTGATCAGCACCACGGTCCAGAACCAGACCTATTCGGACTCGAGTCTGCGCCTGGTGACCACGGTCGGCGTCGCCTACGACTGCGATCTCGAACTGGCCATGCGCCTGATGACCGAGGCCGCGGCGGCGCAACCGCGAGTCCAGGCCGAGCCGGCGCCAAAAGTCTTCCTTACCCAGTTCGCCGACAGCTCCATCCTTCTAGAAGTCGGCTTCTGGATCGCCGATCCCGAAGAGGGCAAGGGCAATATCGTCTCCGACATCAACTTCGCCATCTGGCGCAGCTTCCGCGAGCACGGCGTTGTGATTCCCTTCCCGCAGCGCGACGTCCACATCCTCAATGCACCGGTGACCGCCGTAGCCAGTTGAGGCCAACGTTGCTGGGTCTCAGATTGACTACAGGAGGCGTCTTTCGTAATCGCGTTCCAGCCGTTCCTTGCGCCGCCGGGAAAGGGCGCGAGTGGCGTGGAGCATGCGCTGCCGAGGCGGCGACCTTGAAAAATTTGCTGGCCTTGCTCTACGTTTCTCCCTGGGTTCTCCTCCAGAGGGCTGGTCGGAGAAAGGACTTTAGCGGGCGGCTGGCGCGCGGTCTGTTTCAATAACAAGGAATGGGCCGCCGACTGATGTCCGCCCAGATTACCGAGCGACTTCTTCATCAAGGCCGAAGACTAAGGCGGCAATGGTCGTGAAGTGCGGTGCGCTATCGCCGGAAAGCGCAATGAAAGTGACGTGTTCGCGGCATAGCCGCTCGATGCCCCGGCTGCTGACCACCCCTTGGGCATAGGCGCAGAGGATGATCTTGAGCAGCATCCCCGGCGATTAGGCGCTGGCTCCGCTCTGGTCGTTGGCGTAACGCCTGTCGAAGAGTGACAGATCGAATTCGTGATCCAGTAGATGGTTGACGGCATGCTCAAAGCTGCCAGGGAGAAATTGCTTCTCCAGATTCACCGCCAGAAACCTCGGGCTGGTGTCGATTGCCTTGTAGCGAGTCATGCGTCTCCCTGGTTTCAACCTCAGGTTGGAACCTTGTTATTCCATATGGTTCACGGCACGATGCGGGCATGAAGACAATTTTTCTACAGCGTCGTTAGCCACAATGACAGACGCTTGTCCCAAGTGTGGAAAGGTATTCCCTACTGGCACCAGCAGGTGCAACTGGTGCGATCCGGCCGAGAGTGCGGACAGCCATCACTACTACGATCGTCCCGGCTACCAATGCAAGACCTGTGGAGCACACATTCCTGATGGACGGCCATGTCCATTCTGCACTCCCTTGGTGCCTGAGCCATTGCCAAAGGACGTATCGGAAAGCTCGGCCACCCGAATAGTCTCCATTGTGTTGTCGGTAATCGGTCGCGGTATTGTCGCCGTCATATTGTGGGGTGGTATCGGCATCGTTGTCTTGCTGGCCGGTGCACTGGGGGGGTACTCCTCAGGAAAGACGGCAATTGGTTTATGGTATGCATCCTCAATTGCGCTATTGGTATGGATAGTCTTACCGTTCTTTCCTAAAGGTCGTGACCCGGCCGCCACAGAGGGCTCGACGGGTGACAATGCCAATCAGTCGAACCAAGCAAAAAATGGCTAACTTCACAGTCAAACCGCGCCTTGCAGGCGCTTGGACGTGCCGCAAGCGACACGCCATTTACTTTGCACATTGGAGCGGAAGGTGAGACAGCGCGAAATAATCCTGCAGAACATTTCCGAAGCTAGGGAGCAGCTCGAGGAAATTGAGAGGTTCTTGCTCAATCCGGAGTACGAGGAATGCGAGCTTCGGATTGATTTGGAGCATGCATATCACCACCTCAACTACGCCTGGAACATCCGCGACGAATCCGACGCTGCACTTGCGGAGCACTCCGCTGAGAATTTTGCCAAGTGGTCGCAGTACCCGGCTGGGGACATCCATGAGTTTTCGTAAGCAGCGCCCCAACGCGGCAGTCGAGCGGACCTGCGCAAAAAACCGCGCAGGCCGCTCACTTCTACGTTGGGCGGCAAGGAGCGAAAGCTGATGGACGCGAGTGACCGAGATCGAAAGAAGGCCTGGAAGCTGCAACAGCGGAAGCTGGCGCAGGACAGATTTCCAATCTCCGATGCTCTGCTGGAGTCGTTGTTCGAGGCTGTGGATGCACAAGTCGAGAACTCGGGCTGCGACCACACATTGCGATTCACTCAGGCATGGATTGCAGAACACAAGCAACCGGAGGCGGAAATACTTGCGTGGTTGCGCGACCACGGTGGGTTTTGCGACTGTGAAGTTCTCTCAAATTCCGCAGATCGCTGGGAGAAGAACCGATGATCGATTGCCGTCCAACAATCCAATCGACCGGACCTCCGGCAAGCTGCGCTTGCCTCAGTCCGCTGATTTTCAATGTGTTAGACCTTGCTATTCATGGAACTTGAGCCACCGAGCCTGAACATACCTCTTGAGCGCAAAGAGCATTGGGGCATTCGCCTTGTTGTCGCTGCGGCTCTAGTCACGGTGGCCGCCTCATTCGTCAACCCCGCGTTTGCTACCGCGTTTGCTGCCGCAGCCATTGTTGGTCTGCCGGTTCTGCTGGTGCTGGTTTTCCCATCGCGCTTTCCAATCAAGCTTTCGCCGTCACGCGATCTTGGGCGCATCGGGTTTTATCTTGTTCTGTTTGGCTATATCGCCTTGGCAAAGTCAGTGCTGGTTCCAATCGTTATCGGAGTTATCGAGCGTGCCCTTTCCATATAGCTTGGCGTTACGCCAACGGCTTCCACGTTAGCTTTCACATGCGCGAATACCACCTCTGCGTCCTGCTGGCTGTGCTTTCGACTCCAGTTCAAGCGAAGGGAGATGGAATTCCGGCGAACGTTCTAGGCCGGTATGAACGAGTGCACGAAGTCCGAGATTACTGCCGTGAAACCGTTGGAGCCTGCCCTTCAGTAAAGGTCAGAGACAGTGTCGTTGTTGCAAAGCGAGATAAGTCGTCGGTCAGTGTCGTTGTATCAACGTATGGCAACGATCTTCACGTCTGTAATTTCGAGGGTGTAGGGCAATGGAGTTCGCCAATAATTAAGGTTCGTAGCGCTTTTCCTGACGACTCCTGCCAACTCGTTATTTCCTTCGCCGCGCTCGAAACGCTAAAGATCACCGGTGTCGCAAATAATTCATGTGAAATGAATTGCGGCGCCAACGCATCCATATATGTCGAGGGTTTAAGAAAGGTTGCACCAAAATGAAGGTTAACCCTGCGGTCGCCCCCGTTCGCTTCGCTCTCTGGGCACAGCGCGATGAAGCCGCGCAGCGCCAGTCGCCTTGAACGTTATGCAACTTAGACCAACTATCCTGCAACTTGGTATGGTGCTTTTGGGTGCCTTCGTTGGCGTTGTCATCTACGTGGGTTTCGCCTTGCCAGCGATACTTCCGCCACCGACGGGCCTATTCATGTTTCTCATAGACACAGATCTCGGTCACGCCGCAACTCGAGCAACCTCAGGAAAGGCAGGCGTTCTGTTGGCAAATGTCCTGCGTGCTTTTCCTTTCAGCGTAACAGTTGGCGTCGTAGCAGGCGCATTACTTCATCGCCTGCCGTTTCCCAGACTCTTCTGCTATGCAGTACTCGCGTTCCCTCTCTTTAGTGCCTTGTCCTGGTGGTACTTCCTATTTGTTGATCCTTCTGCCCCCGCTGCACCAATGCCGCCGGCAAGACTTGGTGAGCTTTTCTGGGCTCATCTCTGGGTCTACGGCTGGTACTTCTTAGCTCTCTACATTTCCTATGCAATCCTTGCTAGATTTCGGACGCGCAGAGTTGCATAACATGGCGCGCACCCCCGTTCGCTTCGCTCTCTGGACGCTGCGCGATAAATCTCGCAGCGCCGGTTAACTCTTCGTAACGCTCGCTGACGGCGCTACGCGCGTCGCTCAGCAGCCAATGACCTTGAATTCGACCCGCCGATCCAGCGCATCCGTTGCATCGTCGCGGCCATTGCCGATCATCGTTTGCCGCGAGCCCATGCCGTTGCTGATCAGGCGTTTGGCCAGTTGCGGCGCATCCTTTGCAAGCCGGGTCTTGACGTACTCGGCGCGCAATTGCGACAGGCGTTCGTTCAGAGGTTCGGGGCCGGTCGGACTGGTGTGGCCGGTGATTTCCAGACAGCCGCTGCTCGCCGCCGTGCGGTTGGCGATGGTTTTTAGCCAGACCGGGTAGGGGCCGCTGACCTTTGGATCGGACATGAAAGCTGTCGATCCGGGCCGGAACAGGAACTTGATGGCGAGACGGCGTTGCTCGATGCCGAAATCGACGATGCGGGCGAAGGCGGCCTGCGCTTGCGCCTGGCGACCCAGCTTCCAGTTCGCCAGATAGATACCGTTATGGACGCGGAACTGGTTGCCGGCCGGCGTGGCTTGCGCGCTCTGGTAAAGCTCGAGTGCCTCCCGGTAGCGGCCGGCGTTATAGGCGTCGATTGCCTGTGCCACCAGCGTTGCGGCCAGGATCCGGTCGAGATAGAGGGGGTTGATCGGGTCGCCCGCCTTGGTTCCCTGACAGGTCTTGATATAGCCGGTGGTCGCCGGATCGTCGGCCCAGGCCGGGGCGTCGCGGAAGAAGGCGAGTGGTGTCGGATCGACCCCGTCGGGCAGGGCGAAGGCCAGGCCCTTGCTGACCAGTTTGCCGCTGCGCAGGTCGGCCAGCGCCAGGCAGATGCGGTAGGCCTCGCGCTGACCGGTGGTTTGCCGCTGGCCATTGACGCCGGTGAAGGTGCCGATCAGCACCAGCGGGCTGCGGGCGACATTGGCGGCGGAAAAAGTTTGCACCTCGTACTGCGGATACTGCTCGCGCATCAGTTTGCTCAGGCGGACCCCCATCGACTGCGTGGCGACCGACTGGGCACCGGTCATCCCGTCGATCAGCGGATCGATGACCACGGCGTAGCGCGCCTGGGCCGGCGTGCCTTCGGGGGGCAGCTTGGCGTTAGTGAGCAAGGCGTTGGCGGCGGCGAGCACCGCTTTCTCGTAGGGTTGCGCCGGGGCGGGGGCGGTGGGAGGAACCGCGGGCAGTGTGGCGGGCGGCTGGCTGCTTGCGCCGGGCGCCGGTGGCGTCGGTGCTGCAACGCTGCCGGGAAAGTTGGTGCAGCCGGCGCTGACCAGCAAGCCGAGGGCGAGCACGGCACGGCCGAGGGTGCGGAAAATGGCAGTCATGGTGAGCACTCCTTTTGCAATAGCGCTTGCGCGTCTTCGGAGAGGCTTTCGCCCAGCTGAATTCTGGTCAGCAGGTCGGCACAACGGGAGCTGGCAGGACGTTTGATCGCCGTGGTGGGCGGCTTGCGCTCGAGCGTAGCGTTCAGTGTCGGCGCCGGGACTTTTGCCAGCGGCTTGGTGACTTCTGGCAGAGGTGCGGGTGGCTTCGGCAGGGCTGGCGGTACTGTTGAGATCGGGCCGACCGGCGGTTGTAGCTTAATGTCAGGCTTCTCGACGGCAACTTCCGGGGGCGGCTGTTTCAAGCCAAAGTAGGCGGCGCCGGCCAGCGGCACCAGTCCAGCCAATGCCCAGATCAGCGGGCGACGCCATGGCCATGGCCGCGTTACCTCGCCGCCGCCAGGCAAGTCGGCTGGGTCGTAGGCCGGGCCGCTGCCGGTGTCCGGGCGACCCGCGGATTTGCTCGCAGCCGAGGTGTCAGCCGGCTCGCTGAGCAGGTGTTCGAGGTCGGCGAGCAGCATGCGCCAGCCGTGGAAATCGGCGCTGCCGTCCCAGCCCGTCAAATCGGCGGCCTGGATTTCACGAAACCCCGCTGGCGGCCGCACCGCTTCGAGCAGCACGGGAACCAGCTTGCCTTGCCGGCGGCCTTCGGTCGCTTCTTCATAGACCCATTCGCTCTCGATCGAGCGTGCCGTCCACAGCACGATCATGCAGCGCATACCCTCCAGCGCGTGCTCAAGCACACTGCGCCAGGTTTCGCCGGCCGGTATCCGGCGATCCCACCACACACTCCAGCCGGCCGCCTCCAGCAGCGTGGCGACCTGACGCGCCGCTTCCCTGTCCTTCTCAGTGTAGCTCAGGAAAATGTCGGCCATGCGCCCTCCAAGGTTCGCCTGTACATCTACTGATTGCTTCGCCTAAGCGCTCTTCGCTTGGACTTCACGCTATGCCATTGCGTTCAGCCGGGCCACTCGCTTGCTAAAGGGTCTTCAGGTACTCGACCAGCGCCTCTTTTTCCGGCGCCGACAAGGCAGTGCCGAATTCATGCCCCTGGTTGCCGCCGCCCTTGCTGGCGGTATCGAGCTTGGTGCCGACGCGTTGGGCTTCCGGCGTGTCGGTGACGAAACCGACTTTCGCCTGGTCGTAAACGTCGTAGCCGCGCCAGAAGACTTTCGGGCGATTGGCCACCGGTTCGAGCAGGTCGCGCAGCGTTGGCACCGAGCCGTTGTGCAGGTAGGGGGCGCGCAGCCAGAGGCCGTCGAGGAAGGGAATGTGGTAGCCGGGCAAATCCTCCTCGACCAGGCCTTTGCGCTCCAGGCCCATTTCCTTGACGACCTGGTTGGCCTTGATTGCCGCGTCCTTGTTCCAGGTGTCGAGGCGCCCGCGGTCGGTGCCGATCTCGGCCAGCGGCAGCGCCGTGCCGGTCTTGTCGCTGGCATGGCAGTCAGCGCAGTGGCTGGCAAACAGGGCTTTGCCGCTGGCTGCCCTGGCCTGGTCGATGGGGAAGGGATAATTCGGTGGCTGCAGTTCCGACAGATAGGCCTTCAGCCACTCGACCTGCTCCATGAAGCGGGCGTTGTTTTTGGGTGGTGCGCCAAGCACGCCGAGCGCCGAATCGATGACCACGGAATGAACGTCGTGGGTGTCGCTGGCGTAATTCGGGCGGCTGCCCTTGGCCGGGTCGTATTTCTTCAGGTTCCAGATGGCGGGCATGTCGGCCGGGCCGAAGGTGTCGTCCATCGGCGCCTTGATCATGAAGTACTTGGTCAGGTTCATGCCGTCGTCGCGGCCGCGGCCCCATTCCGGGAAGTCCTCGCGGTAGATCCAGGCGAACTGGGCTTCGCGTTCGAGCAGGCGTTGCTTGGTCATCGGGATGATCAGGAAGCGGTAGAGCAGTTGGTCGATCCAGTCGAGGTGGGTGACGCGGTTGATCTCGGCCATCAGGATGTCGGCGTTGAAGCGCGGATCCCGGGCGCAATCGATGAGCAGGCGGAAAAAAGCCTGGACGTTGGTCGTGTGCCCCGGGCCACCGACAACGAAAACCGGGTTGGAATCCGCCGACACGCGGTAGGTCGTGGTGTGGCAGACGGCGCAATTGTTGGCGACGCGGGCGAAACCGATGATTTTCTTGGTGAAGCCGACCGGCAGTTCCTGGCCCATCTCCCACGGCACGCCGAGCGCCGCGTAGCCGCCGGGGACGACCTTGCCGTCTTCCTTGAACTTCTCGGGAAAAACCCGGGGCAGCACGTAGAAGATCCAGTATGGGATGCCGGAATCCTGCTCGGCGCCGATCGAGCCGTATTTGAAGCGCATGTCGGGCGTGGCGGTGACCCAGTCGGGTTGCCGATGCTCGCGGAAGCCGCGGTCGTAACCGATCATGCCGCCGATCACGGCGACGACGAGCAGGGCGAGGCCGATGCCCTTGAGCCAGGTTTTGCAGGAGCGGGAGCTTGTCATGATGGCGTGCCTCTCAGAATGTCTTGAGGAACTCGACCAGCGCGGCCTTTTCACCGGCGCTAAGGGCGGTGCCGTAGGCCTTGCCCTCGTGGCCGCCGTTGCCGTTGCCGGGCAGGGTGGTGTCGAGGCGGAAGAATTTCTTGCCGCCGGCTTCGGTCACGTTCGAGACGAAACCGACTTTCACCGGGTCATAGACATCGTTGCCGCGGTAGAAAGCCTTCGGCCGGTTGGCGGCCGGTTCGAGCAGGTCGCGCAGGCTGGGCACCGAGCCGTTGTGCAGGTAGGGCGCTCTCAGCCACAGACCGTCGAGCGGCATGTTGGCGTAGCCGTGGGTTTTCTGGAAATGCGTGAAGCGCCACGGGTAACCGGCGTACAGCGTGGCCTGATTGACGGCCAGCGTGTAGGTGTAGGAATCGAGCCGGCGGCGGTCGGTGCCGATTTTGGCCAGCGGTTCGATGGTGCCGACGAACTCACCCGTAAAGTCGCTGCCCGAGGCGCCGTGGCAGGCGGCACAGTACTCTTGGTAGATCGGTGCGCCCTGCGCGGCCAGCTGGAGGTCGACCGGGAAGAAGGTGGAAAAAGCGGGTGGCGTGGCGTCGAGGATCCAGGCTTCGACGCGCTTGATGCGTTTGAGGTCGATGGTCGGCGGCGTCGTCCCGGTGCCGAAGGCGGCGCTCTTGTTGCGTTCCTCGACGGTCGTGTTGTTGCCGTCCCAGTGCAGTTGCATCTCCTTCGGCTCCTTGCGCTGGCGCTGCCGCCAGATCGACGGGAAATCGGCCGGGGCGTCGAATTCCCTGGGGTCGAGCAGATGCATCGGGAAGTTGAAAATGACCTTGGCCGAGTTGAAGGTATCGACCCTGCCCGGCCCCCATTCCTGCTGCTTGAACACCCAGTCGAAACGCCCGGCCAGGGCCAGCACCCGGTCGCGCATGATGGCGATGGCGGCGGGATAGACCAGGTAGCGGTCGAGCAGGTTGAGCTCGCCGCCCTGGCGGGCAATCTCGGGCAGGATGTATTCCTTCGAGAACTTCGGATCGGCGGCGCAGCGGAAGAAGAATTCCTCGAAGCCTTTCATGTTGAAAGTCGCCGCCGGCATGCCGAGGACGATGGTCGGCGGCTGGTCGGCTGCCGTGCGCACGGTGCTGACATGACAGACGGCGCAATTGACGAAGACGCGGTCGATGCCCTGGTAGCGGCGTTTCGAGGTGCCGACCGGAACATCGCGCTCGCTGCCGTCTGGGTTTTTCTCATAGACCATGCCCAGCGACTGGTAACCCTTGCCCGGCAGGTATTGCGGGCAGACCTCGGGCAAGGCGCGCCAGATCCAGTACGGGAAACCCATCTCGTGTTCGCCGCCGGTCGAACCGTACTTGAAGTGCTCGGTCGGGCTGACGTAGTCGACCGCTTCATCGACGCTGAAACGCCTTAGCAGGGTCAGGCCGATCAGCCCCGGCAGGGCGACGGCGAGCAGGAAGAGCACGATGAAACGGCGTTTCCAGGGGCTGGCGGCGGGTTCGTGTTCCTTGTCCATGGTGCTTCCCCCTCTTGGTGTGGCTTATGGTGCCGGCAGGCAGGGGCGCAAGGCCTCGTAGCCGCCGGTCAGCAGTTGCGACAATTGCGCGGGCTGGCCGCTTTCGGCGCGCAGCCAGTCGCCGACCTGGGCGAGCAGTACTTGGCGTGCCGGGCTGGCTCGCCAGTGAGTTGGATCGCTGGCGAAAGCCGGCAGCATGCTTTCCGGCGGCATCGGGGTCTTGGCGCGCTGGTCCGGCGCCAGATCGGCCATCGCCAGGCGGACGTAAAGGCGGGGTGCGCAGTGGCGGAGGCGGGCGGCCACCTGCTCCGGACTGCCGCTGAGGAAATTGGGCGGAAAGGTTTCGGCCGACTGGTGGCAGACGGCGCAATAGGGGTAGAAGGCCTGCAGGCCGGGGGTGGTTGGCAAGCTGGCCGGACTGCCGGGAATGGCGGCCGGCATTTCCAGGCGGGGCGGCGGCAAGGCCGCGGCGGCAGCGCAGCAGGGGGGCTCGGCCGGCTGGCTGAGTTGGCGGAGCAGGGCGGCCTGCAGGGCTTGCCGCGGAATCGCCCGGGCCGCGAACAAGCTGGTGCTCTCCGGACCCTCGACCAGGGCAGCTAACGCCTGTTCGATGGCGGCGAATTCCTCGCGGATTTCCACGACCACCGTGCCGCGGCTGGCGTCGCCGTCCTGATGCCGCCAGATCAGACGGTTGATCGCATGGCCGGCGGCGGTACGTAGCGGGCGGCCGTCACGGCGGGGCTGGAAGGCCGTTTCGCCGCCGCCTGATGGGCTGGCCGCTGCCAGTTCGAGCTGGCTCAGGGCAGTGCCGCCGGGCAGCGCGAGGCGGTGCAGCCTTCCGCCAATCGGCCGTCCGTTGCGGATGAACATTTCGCCGGCCAGCGTCGGCCCGGCTTCCCCGGGTGCCGGCGCGCATTGGATGGACCAGCGCGAGGCCGGTGGCTGGGCGGCGATCCGGCACGGGGCGCTGAGTCGGGTTGTTGCAATTGCGGGCTGCCTGGCGAGGGTAGCAGCCAGCCGGCGGCGGTCGGAGGTGGCGATGAATTCAGCCAGCCCGCTGACTACAATGGCCATGGCCTCCGGTGCCGCGGCCTGCCAGATTCCATTTGGCGGCCGCGGCAGCAAGGGGTCAAAGCGGGCGGCGACGTCGGAATGAGCGACGCGGGCGCGCTCGTCGTCGGGCCAGTGCGGCAGATTCTGCAGGGGATTGCGGTTGGGCAGGTCGGCGTTGCCGAGCGCCAGCCCGGCGGGCCAGCTGCGTTGCGCCTCGGCTCGCAAGCGCGCGGCAACGTCTTGATCAAAGCGCACATCGGCCGTCCACGCCTGGCCGTCGGCCAGGGCGAGCTGCAGCGCGGCGGTGAACAGACCGGCGCGGCAGCGGCGAGCGCTCTGGTCGTCGTCGCCGCAGCCTTCGCGCCACAGCTTCTGGGTCAGGGCGAAGCCGTTGGCCCGTTCGCTGGCAATGTCGATGGCGTAAGGAATATCAATGCCGCGCCCGACCGGGATGCCATAGAAAGGTTGGCCGGTGGCGGCGAGCAGGGCGGCGGCCTGGGGATTGGCGTTGGTTTCGTCCCACAGGGCACGGGAAAAGATCGGGGCACCATTCTGGTGGCAGGCGAAACACAGGCTGCGGTTGGCATAGAACACCTGGGGCCGGCTGCCGGCCCGGTAGTCCTTGACCAGCTGGAACTCAAAGCGGCCGGCCGCTTCGTTGTAGCTGATGACTTCGAGCACGGCCGATTTTTCCTGGTAGCCGATATAGAGGCGATCCTTGAGGAAGAGGGCGTTGGGCGAGGCCGGGTCGCCATCAACTGCGACGACGACGCGCGGATAGGAAAAATAATCGGGGGCGGCGGCGCTGCGCTGCAACGAGCGACCGAGCGGAATCAAGACGCGCTTGGCCGGCGGCAGTGGGCTGGCCGGGTCGCGTGCCAGCTCGGCATCGATGCGGGCGAGCAAGGAAGCGAAGGGGAAAGGCAGTTCGATCGTCGCCTGGCCCTGGCGACTGACGGCAAACAGCTGATCGAACAGCGAGCGTCCGACCGGCGGCAGATTGTCGCCGGGGGCGGCCGGGGTGACCACCCAGTCCGGCGGCCGAGTGGGCTTTTCAGCCGCTGCCGGCATGGTAGTGCCCAGTCCGCTGGCGACGCTCAGCAGGCAGGCCAGGAGGAGCTGGCGCAAGTGCATGGCGGGCTCCCATCGCCGGCCTCTAGGGTTTGCCCATGGCTGCGGCGTGGCTCTGCGTGCCGGACCAGCAGTCCTCCTGGACCTTGCCGGTCTTGACGAACTCTTCGCGCAAGCGCTCGTCTGTAGCTTCGTCGTGGAGGGTGAAATTCAGGGCGAAGCCGCGATCCAGGTAGGCCCGGCCGAGATAGAGGCCGGGGCGGATCATGCGGATTTCGTCACGCACCTTGAGTCCGCGCCGACCGGCGAGGTAGTCCGGACTTTCCTGGTAGCCGGGGATTTCGTCAGTGAAGAAGTAGTCGATGATGATCGACTCGCGGCGGGAATCGAGCAGGCTCTGGCCGCAGTAAAGCTTGGCCGGGAACAGCAGCCAGGTTTCCTTGCCGCCGTAATTCATCTTCTTCGGCTCACCTTCGACCAGTCCCATTTTTTTCAGCACCGACAGGTCTTCGATGCGATTGCGCAACACCTTCTCGTCACGGAAGAAAACCTTGCCGCGCCACAGGGTTTCGCCGATGTCCTCGATAACCAGGCCCTTGAGATGGAGCAGCGTGCCGGTAAAGCCGCCGACGATTTCGGTCAGCCGAAACTTGCCGCTTTCGCCGCGCGGCAGCAGGATGCGGCCGTCGAAGGCGCCGTCCGGGATCGGGCCGGCGGCGAGGCGGCCGTAGAGCTGGTCGAGCTGCTCCTGATCGAGTTTGGCCAGATAGTCCGGAGTGATCCTGGCCAGTTCGGCCGGCGGAATCGGGTATTTGTACTCGACCTGGGCAAGGTCCATTTTTGACTGGTAGCCCTTGTCGTAGGGGGCGTAGCCGATGTTGGGCGGTTCCGGCTTGCTGCAGGCGGCGAGGGTGGCGATGCCAGCGAAAGCGGCCAGGGCGCCCAGGGTGCGGATGTTTGCCATGATCTCCCCCTTGCTCACAGCGTTGCCAGGAAGGCGGTCAGCGCCTTCTTGTCGGCTTCGGAAAGGTCCTCGCCGAAGCGGTGGCCCTCGTTTTCGATCTCTTGCGTGCAGGTCTGGTAATTGGCACTGAGGAAATCGCGTTTCTCACGCAGGATGTCGACGAAGCGGGCCGGGCTCTTGAGGATTTCCTCGGCCATCGCCTGCAGGACCGGTAGCTGATCCTTCTTGCCGGCACTTTCCAGTCGCTCCGGATGGCGCTTGGCGAGGAACAGGTCGCCGACCAACTGCTTGTGCTGCAAGCCATTGAGGAAACCGGCGCTGGCGCCGGCCGGGATTCTGACCTGGCCGAAGCCGGCCAAAGGCTTCTCGGTCTTGCCGTCGAGCGGGCGGATGCCGACATCGATGATCAGGTCGGCATTGGTCAGCGTGCGCTTGGTACCGCGGTCCTTGGGATTGAGCAGTTCGTGCATCGAGCGCTTGTAGAGCTCGAAGCGGCCTTCCACCGTCGGATCGTAGCGCAGGCATTCGGGTTGGGCGGCGAGCAGCTTGCCATCGCTGCCGACATAGCGGGCACGATGGAAATCGTTGTCGGCGTTGGCTGGCTTGCCGCAGATTTCGGGGCCGATGGCATTATTGTGCATGAAGGGCGCCGTCGCCCAGACATTGACCAGCGAGATGTTGCGCAGGTAGCCGCGGCCGCCGTCCTTGAGTTCCGGGCGTTCGGGAATGTCAGCCACCGCCGGCTGCCGGCGCAGCGTGTCCGAGGCATACTCCATGTAGAGGTGGCCGGCCTTGTGGTTGGAGTGCAGCGAACGGCAGCGGAAAGTGCCGATTTCGGTGACCGGCGTCGATTGCTCGTTGCTCAGGAAATCGGCGCGTACCTTGCGCGGGTGGGCGTCATTGGGGGCGGCGAAGTCACGGTTCCGGAAAGCGCCACCGGTGCTTTCCGGGATGCTCGAATGGCAGCGCGCACAGTTGTCAGCGAAGACCGTCTGGCCGCGACTGACGGCGCCGGCACCAAATTCCTGGTCGAGGTCGGCGGCGAGGTCGGCTGGCGTATAGGTGCCGCTCATGCTCTGCCTGGCGCGGGCGGCCTGCAGGTTGGTTTCGTCCGATTCGGCCGAGGCGAAGAAATCGAGGACGTTCTGCAGCCGATCCTCGACGGCCCGGAAATTCGGGCAATCACGCCGACACTGGCCGACATTGAAAGAGGTCTGACCGAATCCACGCTGCTCGGGGTCGACCTGACGCATGTCGGAGAAATGATTGACCCAGCACTGTTCGGCGCACGAGCCGATGTTGAAATAGACGCGCTGGATAGCCTCATGGGCGCCGGTCGAGTCCTCGCCGCCTTTCAGGATGTGATGGACGCCGGGCAGCGCGACCTTCTGGCCGCCGAGGAAGACGGTGGTCGTGTCGTCGTCGCGCGTGCTCATCTGCCAGCACTTGCCGCTGCGGCCGGGTTCGCACCAGCATTTTTCCTCGTTCGTCTCGGCGCCGCAGGTGGTGGTCTTGCGCCATTTGCTGATCATTTCGCCCTTGAACACCGGGCGCTGGGCAACGTTGATCAGCGCATTGATGGTGCCGGGGTTGTTGATCTGGTCGTGCGAAATGGCCGAGGTGTCGGTGACGCCGGGGCGGGCGTGGGCGAACATCTGGTATTCGAGCGCGCTCTTCGGCATGCCGGAACCGAGCAGCTCAGACATCCGGGTGTATTGGTTGCCGATCAGACCCTTGATGTTTTCCCACTTCGGGTGCGCCGGGTCAGCCGGCGGATTGAGCGGGTCGAAGGCGATGTGGCAGGAGCCGCAGGTGGTGCCGATCAGGAAGGGTGGCTCGACCGAAGCATCGGCCAGCTTGGAGACGCGGCTGTCGGATTCGATGCCGGTGGCCGCGGCCTTGGTTGCGTTGAAGCCGGACCAGCTGGCATTGCCACCGTTGAGCGCCTGCCAGCGGGCGGCGTCAAAGCGCGGGTTGGGGAACTTGCGCAGGCCCAGCGCCCCGGTCGAGGTGCCGAATTTGAGGTCGCAGGCCGAATGGCGCTGGTCGGTCTTGCCGCCCTGGCTGTGCGGATCCTCCGGGTCGAGCGCGGCATCCTTGAGGCCGCAGGCCGGGTCCACGTAGCCGGGCTTGCCGACGTATTTGAGCAAGACGTCATCACCCGGGCACCAGTCGAAGCCATAGGTTTCATCGGCTGACTTGGCCGGGCAGTCGGGATCGCCCGGCTTGCAGCAGGCCGGGTCGTTGATGATGCCCCAGGCCCAGAACCGGTCGTCGCGCTGGTCGGCGCGCAGGACGCGGAACCAGTCGACGAGCACGCCGATGCGTTGCTGGAAGGTGTAGGTGTGGAAACGTTCATTGCCGCCCGTCGCCTTGAACCAGATCAGCCGGCCGACGCACTCGGATTCGCTGAGACCCTCACGGGCGCAGGCCTCGTGGTACGGGGCGTCCTGGTCGACGGCAGAAACTTCGGGGAGCGGCGTTGCGGGCGGCGGCGCCGCAGCGTTGGCTGGCGCATTCTGGGCGAAGGCGTCGCCGATGCTGTGGTGTTGGTTCTGAAAAATCCCGATGCCTGCGGCAAGGGTGACGAATGCCGCGATGGCGGCTAGCAGAGTACGTTTCATACGTTTTCTCCCGCATCAGCACCGATCAATTTCTGACTGCTCTGGACTGCCCTTCCGAGCTAAATGACATTGGCGATGTCGGGAAGTTCCAAAGCTGTCGCACTTGCCCCGGAATTGGGCAGTGTCTGGTGCTACACGGATGGCGCTGTGCGCTGGAGGGGGCGGATGGTCAGGCGTAGTCTGACCTGGCCACGCCAATCCCCATGCTTACGGCGATTGCCGTAGCTCAGGCCTGGCGGTTCTGGGCCAGAAAATCTTCCAGTTGCGCGGCGGGCAGTGGCTTGCTGAACAGATAGCCTTGCATTTCCTGACAGCCGAGACGGAGCAGTGCTTCGCGCTGGCCTTCGCTCTCGACGCCTTCGGCCAGTACGTGCAGTCCGAAGCTGCGGGCGATGCCGATGATGGCATGGACGATGGCATCCGAGCCATGACTGAACCCTAGATCACGGACGAATGACTGGTCGATCTTGACGGTGCTGACCGAAAAGCGGCGCAGGTAGTTGAGCGAGGAATAGCGGGTGCCGAAATCGTCGATCGAGATGCCCATGCCGGTCCGCCGCAGTTGCCGGACTTTGGCGATGATGCTCTCGGCGTCCTTCATCAGCAGGCTTTCGGTGATCTCGATCTCGATGGCTTCCGGCGGCAGGCAGTGATGATTCAGCGGCGTCGCGATGCGTTCGAACAGATCGTTGCGCTCGAATTCGCGCGGCGACAGGTTGATGCCCATGCGCAGCTCGGTAAAGCCCTTGCTGCGCCATTCGGCCAGCTGGAAGCAGGCGGCGTCGAGTACCCAGTTGCTGACGGCGGAAATCATGCCGGTTTCTTCGGCGAGCGGGATGAAGGCATCCGGCGCGATCAGCCCCTGCGTCGGATGGCGCCAGCGAATCAGGGCTTCGACGCCGGTGACGCGGCCCTGGCGCAAATTGATCTGCGGCTGATAGTGCAGTTCGAACTGGTTGCCATCCTTGATCGCCAGGCGCAGGTCGTTTTCCAGGGAAATGCGCTCGACATGCATGGTGTTCATCGCCGGGCGGAATTCGAGGAAGCCATCCTTGCCCTGGGCCTTGGTCTGGTACATGGCGATGTCGGCATTGCGGATCAGTTCGTCCGGCGTCTCGCCATCCTCGGGATAGACGGCGATGCCGATGCTCACCGTGGCGAGAAAGTCGCGTTCGGCGACGGTGAACGGCCGCTTCAGTTCCGCCAGCATTTTTTTGGCGATGACGGCGACGTCGTCGCCACAGATGATGTCGGGTAGCAGAACCGTGAATTCGTCACCGCCCTGACGGGCCAAGGTATCGCCGGAGCGCAGGCACTGGCGGACGCGGGTGGCGAACTCCTTGAGCAGGCGGTCGCCCTCCGGGTGGCCGTAGGTATCGTTGACCAGCTTGAAGCGGTCGATGTCGAGGAACATCACGCCGAGCCGCTGGTTGCGCCGTTTGGCCTGGGTGATCGAGAGTTCCAGGCGGTCAAGGAAAAGGGTGCGGTTGGGCAGGCCGGTCAGCAGGTCGTGGAAGGCCTGGAAGGCAATCGTTTCCTCAGCCCGCTTGCGTTCGGTGATGTCGCGGGCAACGCCGGAAGTGCCGATGAACTGCGCCTGGTTGTTGCCGTCGTCGGCGGCATAGATCCCTTGGGAACTGAGAATGGCGACGATCATCCGATTGTCGAAATTGCGCACGCTGTTCTGCTTGTTGCGCAGGCGAACCTCGAAATTGCTCGTCGCCCGCTCGCCGATGCGGCGTTCGCCAAAGGCATAGTGCGCCTGCTCGAGGTCGTCCTCGTGGACGATGACCGAGAAGTGCTGGCCGAGCAGTTCCTCGCGGGTGTAACCGAGCAGTGACTCGACCCGGCCATTGACGAAGACGAACCGTCCCTGGTTGTCCAGGGTGTAGATGAGGTCCGGCGACTGCTCGACGAGGAAGCGATGCAGGCGCTCCGACTGTTCGAGGCGGGCCGTCATCAGGACGTTCTCCTGCTCCAGGCGGCGCTGGCGCAGGGCGCGGTCGACGCTCTGAATCAGGTCGGCCGGGTCGCAGTGTTTGCGGATGAACTCGAAGGCACCCTGGCGCAGGGCCATGATGGCCGAATCGATCGATTCGTCGGCGCTGAAGACGATGACCGAGGTCGATATCCGGTTGCGGGTCAACCAGTCCATGATCTCGATGCCACCGATATCCGGCAGACGCAGGTCGAGAACGACCACGTCGATATCCCGGCGGTCAAGGCGCTGCAAGGCCTCACGACCGCAACTGCATTCCTCGATGCGGCGTCCGGGGCCGGCCAGCAATTCCCGATAGGCGCTGCGGAAGCGGGCCTCGTCGTCGACGATGAGGATGCTCCGGGTCTCGGTCAGGTCGGGAATCACCTTGATCGGATCGATGTCGGAAAGTGTGCTCATCGGTCAGCGGCTCCATTGGCCAGTCCAAGTGGCTGGCTGCCACCGTTCGGTGACGAGTCGACCAGGTTGGCACTCTCGTTGCGCGGAATCAACAGGGCGATGCTCGTGCCTTTGCCCGGCTGGCTGCGGCAGGTGATCGGAATGCCCTGGCGCGCGGCCAGGGTGCCGACGATGGACAGGCCCATGCCACGCGGCGCAGAGCCGGTGGCCTCGAGCGGGCGATGGATGGCGCGCATGGCTGCCTCCGTCATGCCGGGCCCAGTGTCGTCAAGACGTAGCTGGATATAGCTGCGGCCGTCGTGCACGACGCCATCCGTCAGCGAAATGCGCAGTTGCTGGCCGTCACTCAGCGCTTCCGACGCGTTTTTCCAGAGATTGAGCAGGATCTGCTTCAGGCTGTCGCGATCGCAGGCAACCGGCAGCGCGCTTTCCGGCCGGTTGATTTCGGTGCGGATGCCGCGTGACTGAAAGAGCGTCTCACCATAAAGCAGCAGCAGTTCGTCTACCAGTTGGCCGACATCGAGGTGCCGATCAGGTTGCCGGGCATCCGGCAATTCACTCATCCGCCCGACAATGCTGGCGACCCGGTCGATTTCCTCGCGCAGCACCTCGAGTTCCTGACGGACGCCGACCTCTTCGGGCAACTTGCGGTCGAGAATCTTCAGATAACTCTTGATGATGCCCAGGGGGTTGCCGGTCTCGTGGATGATGCGTCTTGCCTGCCGGTTGAAGTGGCCGGCGGCTTCCTGTTCGGCCTGCTGGCGCAGGTTGCGTGCCTCGCGCAACGATTCGAGGGCGATGGCGGCGATGCGGCCAAAGTTCAGCAGCCACGGCAGGCGGCGGATCAGCCGCTGGTGCTGGAGCGGACTGAAGCCGCAGACCATGACCCCGGTCAGCTGCTGGCGCGAGAGCAGCGGAATGCAGAGCATGCCCTGGCTGCCAAAGGCGCGCGCTAGCTGGATGTCGATCAACGAAGTCGTCTGCCCTTCGCCATCGAAAGAACTGCGGATGCGGCGACTCTGGGCGGCGGCGGCGGGCAGGGACAGCGCCGGATCGAGGGCGATCTCGATTTGCCTGAATATGGCGGGCTGGTCACCGACACCCGCCCCTGACAGCGCGCGGCCATCTGCCGTCGGAAAGACGAAGGCGATGCGGCCGAGGTCGAACAGGATGCGCGCCGATTCCTTCAGCGACAACAGTACCTCGGCGTCACTTTCGAGGGCGAACAGATCCTGTTGCAGGGGCTGTAGCAGCGCCATGCCGCCTATGGTCGCCGACAGTTCGTCGGTCGCGCTATCCTCGGCAGGCGGGGCCGGAGATGTGGAAATCGCTTGCCACAGCTGGAAAGCTTTCCCTTCTTCAGGGGTAGCCAGATTGAGTGCCTGGGCGATGCGCCGCGTCTGCTGTTCCGCTTCCAGGCGGAGGGCGACAGGGTCTGCCGGGCTCGGGCAGAGTTCGGCAAACAGGGCCGCCAGTTCGTCTGTTACGCCGTGCTGACCGACCATGGCATGAGCCAGCCAGACAACACGCGGTAACAGGGCCGCCGTGCCGATCTGGCTGGCACTGGCATGATGAAAAAGAATGCCGTCAGCAAAGGATGAATCGAATTTCCAGCGATCGGTCAGCCAGGTGCCGACTTCGCCGTGGTGCGTGCCGAACTGCGCAAGCTCGCTGGCGATCAGGGCATCCTCGTTGCTGTGCTCGGCAAGAATCCGGGCGTAAGGGTCGCCTAGCGCCGACAGCAGGATCAGTTGCCCGATGTCGTGCAACAGACCGGCCAGATAGGCTTCTTCCGGGTGTGGACAAGCTGCGGCAACGGCAATCTTGCGCGACAGTTCGGCCACCATCAGGGAGTGCCCCCAGAAAGCGGCAAGATCGGACGGGGCAATGCCTGGCTGACGGTCAAACAGGTTTTGAATCGACAGGCAGGTGGCGATCGAGCGGACCAGACGCGTACCCAGGCTGGCCAGACAGTTGTCGAGGCTGTGCAATTCACTACCCCGGCGCAGGGCCGGGGAATTGGCGACAGTCAGCAAGCGGGTCGTCAGACCGGGATCCTGGCCGACCAGGCTGGCCAGTTCGGCGATGGTAGATCGTTCGTTGTCGGCCAGATGGACCAGGCGCAGGAGAATCTGCGGCGGTGATGGAATACGGCCCGATTCGATCGCCTGCAGGATGGGTTCGGGCAAGGAATTCATGAGCGCCCGGGCGTGACCGAAACGCCTCGTACCGGCAGGCGGCCGGGTGCGGCGAGGGCTGCAGAATGGAGGCAAGTCCCTGCGACCATCTCGAAATGGCGTTTCAGAATTGCCTTCGCGTGCAACATACCCCCCCAAATCTCTGCGGAACGCTCTGTGCAACTGGCCACATCTATCATGGGCCCGCTTATCGCCACATACTACCTTGCACTAGATGAAGCTTCAATGACTAAAGTGATAGTGCTTTTGGGATAGCGCCCCTGGAATTTGTTAAAAAAAACCCCGCCTCAAGGGCGGGGTAACAGGGAGGTTTCGAAACCGGGGGAGTTTCGAAAGGAGGGTTCGTTTCAATCTTTTCGCCGTGATCGTCGCCAATGGCGCGCCGCCATGATGACCACGCCAGCGGCGACGGCAATGGCGATGGCCTTGAGCGGTTCGGCCTGGCCATCGGTCAGCCAGTCGAGGCCGGCGACACCGACGAATACACCGAAGCTCTCGCTGAGCGGCAGATCGTCGGCAGAAGCCATCAGCGGCGATCCGTCGGGCGCACGGGAATCGTGGCTAGGGCGGGCTGCTTGACGGGCAGCAGGCCAAACAGGTGAAAGCGGGCGATTGCCATGAATTGCTGGATGTTCATCTCGGTCATTTCCTTGTTTTCCTCTTGGCGGGATTGTTGTTGGTCCATGAAGGGCATTCTAGGGACGGCGGCGACCAGGGTCTGTGGCGCAAGCGTGCCGCGGTCGTAACCGCCGATGATTCTTGATGACGCTTTGTAACCGCTGATCGGCGGGTGCTTACTGCTGGACTTTCCAGGCCAGAGTGAAGCGGGCGCCGCCAAGCGGCGCGGCATCGGCGATGGCGGTTCCGCCATGCAGTTCGAGAACGCGCCGGGCGATCGCCAGGCCAAGGCCATAACCGCCGGTGGAGCGGTCGCGCGAGCGGTCGAGGCGGGTGAAGGCGGAAAAGACGTGTTCGCGTTCTTCCGGCGGAATGCCGATGCCGTCATCGTCGATATGGATGAGGATGCGCTCGTCAATCACTTCGGCGCTGACGAGAATCTTGTGGCCGGCATACTTGAAGGCGTTGCGCAGGATGTTGCGCAAGGCATAGGGCATGGCTTTGCGATCGAGATCGACATTGAGATCGTCGGGCAGATTGGAGGTGTCTACGGTTACCTCAAGCTGGCGCCCGAGCAGGCGCACGGAGTCGACTTCGTCGAGCAGCCAGTTGGCGAAGCGAACACTGGAAAAGTGCGGCTCGGGCGCTTCCCGCTCAAAACGGGCGTAGGTGAGGCTGGTGTCGATCAGGTGGTCGAGTTCGTCGAGATCGTCTTCCATCATCTCCCACAGTCGTTCGCGCTCGGCCGGTTGGTCGGTGGCGGAAAGCATTTCGAGGGCGAAGCGCATGCGGGCGATCGGCGTGCGCAGTTCGTGGGAAATGCCGCAGGAGAGTTCGCGGTGGGTGGCGAGCAGCTTCTGCACGCGTTCGGCCATGCCGTTCATCGTCTCCGAAAGCGTCGCGAACAGTTGGCTACGGGCCGGTGGCGAGCGTGCCTCGAAGTCGCCGTCACCGAGGTCGCGTGCCGTCTGGCGAATCGCCTCGAGATCGCGCCAGACGGGGCGAACCCAGAACCACAGGGCAATACCGAAGATCAGGCCGGTGAGGCTCCAGGTCAGCAGGCGCAGGCGAACTTCCAGCGGCAGGCGATCCTTCAGTTCGGGGTTGCGATTCGAGGCCAGCGGGCCGACCACCAGTACCTGGCTGCTGTTACCCAGGCGGTGGTACATGATGTCACCGTCGTGGTCGATGGCGATGTCGCCAGCGTCGAGCTTGAGCACCTGCTGCGGCTTCAGGATGGCGTCGAGGGTGATGCGTTCGACGATGTTGAGGCGGTAGGAGAATTTCTCGTCGAGCTGCTTGATTTTTTTCTGCCAGGTGCTGCGCGGTTGGCGGAACAGTTCATCTTCGATCAGTGTGATCGTGCCGCGCATGAAGCGGCGGGCATAGTCGTCGGTAATGCCGCGCTGGGCGGTGGAAATGACGAAGTCGGCGGTGAACGCGATGGCGACAAAGGAACCCATCGCCAGCAAATAAAAATTGAAAAACAGCTTGGAGAGGCTGTAGCGGCCGCCACGCCAGCGCGGCAGCGAAACCCGGAACAGCGAGCGGGCAAGACCCTGGCTGCGTTCCCGGGCGGTCGCCTCGCCGGGTTCAGTTCCAGTCATGCTTGCTGAACAGGTAGCCCTTACCGCGCACAGTCTTGATCCGTGTCGGGTTTTCCGGATCGTCGTTGAGCTTCTTGCGCAGGCGTGAGATGCGCGCATCGATCGAGCGGTCGAGGCCATCAAAGCCAATACCACGCAGTTCCTGCAGCAGGTCGTCGCGCGACAGCACATTGCCGGCGTGCGAGGCGAGCAGCCAGAGCAGGTCGAATTCGGCGGTGGTCAGGTCGATGCTGGCGCCACCCAGGGAGGCGGTACGCGTTGCCTGGCTGATGCGGAACTGGCCGAAGACCATGGTTTCCGCTTCGCCGGCCGGTTCGCCGGGCGACGGCAGGCGGCGGAGCAGGGCCTTGATGCGGGCCAGCAGGACTCGCGGCTGGACCGGTTTGGCGATGTAATCGTCGGCGCCCATTTCGAGACCCAGAATCTGGTCGAAGTCCTCGTCGCGGGCTGTCAGCATCAGGATTACACCCCGATACTGCGGGCGCACGGCGCGGCAGACCTCGAAACCGTCCTTGCCGGGGAGCATCACGTCGAGGATCACCAGATCGGGTTGTTCGCCGAGGATTCGTGCCTCGGCGGTGTCGCCGCGCGGCTCGATGCTGACCGTGAGGTCGTTCTTGGTCAGGTACTCGGCCGTCAGTTCGGCCAGCCTTGCGTCGTCTTCGACGAGAAGTATGCGAGTGTTCATCCGTCAATCTTAACCAGCCGGCGGCGCTCGGTCCAGCCTGACGCCCGACGGACAATGCCTTAGAATGAGCCTCCGCCAACTCCCCCGTTTTGTATCTACATGAATCTCGCAAGAATTCCCGTGCGTGCCTGGTTTGCCATGCTGGCCCTGGGCTGTTTCGGCTTGGTCGCTTTCGGTATGGCGCTGCAGGAAATGCTCCGTCTTTCGCCATGTCCGCTGTGTATCTTCCAGCGCCTGCTTTATCTGCTGGTCGGTGTTCTGGCTGTGGCCGGGTTCATTTTGCCGATGGCCCGCCGGTTGTGGGTCGGCGTCATCGGACTGCTGGCGTTGCTCGGCGCCAGCGTCGCTGCCTATCAAAGCTGGATGCAGTTCTTTCCTGATCCGGCCAACGAGTGCAGCTTTACCGATCCCAACCTGATCGAACGTATCGTCGACTGGCTGGGCATGCAGATGCCGTCGCTGTTTCTGGCTACCGGCTTCTGCAGTAGCAAGGAATGGGTTTTCCTCGGTCTGTCGATGGCCAACTGGTCGGTCGCGATCTTCCTGGGTATTGCCGCCTACGTCGCCTTGCTCGCCCGCCGCCGGGCCTGATCGGGCGGCAGCAAAAACAAAACCCGCCGAAAGGCGGGTTTGTCGAAAGCTGGAGAGAAGTTGAATTACTTCAGCTTGACTTCCTTGTAAGCAACATGCTTACGGGCCTTCGGATCGTACTTCATCATCTCCAGCTTCTCAGGCGTTGTGCGCTTGTTCTTGGAGGTGGTGTAGAAGTGACCGGTACCAGCTGTGGATTCCAGCTTGATTTTTTCGCGACCGCCTTTAGCCATTTTCTTTATCCTTACTTAATCAGACTTCGCCACGGGCACGCAGGTCGGCGAGGACGGTATCGATACCGTTCTTGTCGATCAAACGCAGACCGGCGTTGGAAACGCGGAGACGGACGAAGCGGTTTTCGCTTTCGACCCAGAAGCGGCGATACTGCAGGTTCGGCAGGAAGCGACGCTTCGTTCTATTGTTGGCGTGGGAAACCTTGTTCCCAACCATTGGGGCTTTACCCGTGACTTGGCAGACTCGCGCCATGATTGGTGCTCCAGAATTCGATAGAGGAAAGCCGGCAATTCTAATCCAGACTACCCAATAATTTCAAGGGGTTTTAGGATGTTTTATAACAATCCGTGTTCGGCAAAGGAAAGTGGTGGGGCATTGCCGGCGACGATGAAGTGATCGAGCAGCTTGACATCGACCATAGCCAGGGCTTCCTTGAGCGAACGGGTGAGCATTTCGTCGGCCCGCGAGGGCTCGGCCATGCCGGAAGGATGGTTGTGGGCCAGAATGACGGCAGCAGCGTTGTGGGCGAGCGCGGCCTTGACCACTTCCCGGGGATAGACCGAGGTCTGGGTCAGCGTGCCGGAGAACAGTTCCTCGGTCTTCAACAGGCGGTTCTGGGCATCGAGCCAGAGCGCCATGAATACTTCGTGTGGCCGCGTGGCGAGTTGCAGGCGCAACCAGTCGCGGACCTTGCCAGGGGAGGACAGCGTGTCGCGCCCGGCCATTTCCTGTCTGAGGGCGCGGCGGGACAGCTCGAAGCTGGCCTTGAGTTGCGCCGCCTTGGCCAGGCCGATGCCGGAGACGCTGGCCAGTTCTTCGAGCGAGGCGTCGACCAGGGTGCCGAGTTGACTGTCGAAGCGGGCGAGCAGGTCGCGCGCCAGATCGACCGCACTTTTGCCACGGACGCCGACGCGCAGGTAGATGGCCAGCAGTTCGGCATCGGAGAGGGCCGCCGGCCCGTGAGCGAGCAGTCGTTCGCGCGGTCGTTCGCCGGCCGGCCAGTCACTGATTGCCATGACCTTTCCAGTAGAATGCGGAAACGACCATTCTAGTGAAAATGACGATGGAATTGAAGGGAAAGCGTGTTGTGCTCGGTGTCACTGGTGGCATCGCCGCCTACAAGGCAGCCGAGCTGGTGCGCCTGCTGGTCAGGCAGGGGGCCGAGGTGCAGGTGGCGATGACTGAAGGTGCCAGCCATTTCGTCACGGCAACCACCTTTCAGGCACTCTCCGGTCGCCCGGTGTTCACCGATCAATGGGACGCCCGGATGCCCAACGCGATGGCGCATATCGACCTGTCGCGCCAGGCCGATCTGATCCTGGTTGCGCCGGCTTCGGCCGATTTCCTGGCCCGCGTGGCCAATGGCATGGCTGACGATCTGCTGGCGACCATGGTGCTCGCCCGTGATTGTCCATTGCTGGTGGCGCCGGCGATGAATCGGCAAATGTGGGAAAACCCGGCCACCCGGCGCAATGTGGCGCAACTGCAGGCCGACGACGTTGGCATTCTTGGTCCGGCCTGCGGCGAGCAGGCCTGCGGTGAGGTTGGCGCCGGCCGCATGCTGGAGCCGGAGGAGATTCTCGACGAGGTGCAGTCCTTCTTCACGCCCAAGCTGCTGGCCGGAAAGAAACTGTTGCTAACCGCCGGGCCGACCTTCGAAGCGATTGATCCGGTGCGCGGCATCACCAACCTGTCTTCCGGTCGCATGGGCTTTGCGCTGGCCCGCGCCGCCCGTCAGGCGGGGGCCGAGGTGACCCTGGTTTCCGGGCCGGTGGCCTTACCGACGCCGGCCGGCGTTGAGCGCATCGACGTGCGCAGCGCCCTCGACATGCACGCAGCGGTGATGGCGCGGGCTGGCGCTGTCGATATCTTCGTCGGCGTCGCGGCGGTGGCTGACTATCGTGTGGCCAATGCCGCCGACCACAAATTGAAGAAGGATCTGGGGGGTGTGCCGCCGATCGAACTGGTCGAGAACCCGGATATCCTGGCCGAAGTGGCGGCCCTCGCCGAGGCACCGTTCTGCGTCGGTTTTGCTGCCGAAAGCCGCAATCTGGACGAGTATGCCCAGGCCAAGCGGCGCAAGAAAAACATTCCGCTGATCGTCGGTAACCTGATCCAGGATGGCTTCGGCGGTGACGACAACCGCCTGGTACTGTTCGACGAAAACGGCGTACATCCGCTGCCACCGGCAGCCAAATCGGTGCTGGCGCGCCAGCTGATCGAACACATTGGCCAACTGACAGGAAACAAGTAATGCATCGTATCGACGTCAAGATTCTCGACAACCGCCTGCGCGATTCGCCGCCGCACTATGCGACACCGGGTTCGGCCGGGCTGGATCTGCGTGCCTGCATCGAGGTGCCGCTGCATCTGGCGCCCGGACAGACGACCCTGGTGCCGACCGGCATGGCCATACATCTGGCCGATCCCGGCCTGGCGGCAATGATCCTGCCGCGCTCGGGGCTCGGTCACAAGCACGGGATCGTGCTCGGCAATCTGGTTGGCCTGATCGATTCGGACTATCAGGGCGAACTGATGGTTTCGGTGTGGAACCGCGGCCACGAGAACTTCACGCTCAATCCCCTTGACCGGATTGCTCAACTGGTCGTCGTGCCAGTGCTGCAGGTCGCTTTCAACGTCGTTGAGGAATTCACCGACAGCCAGCGCGGCGAGGGCGGTTTCGGCAGCACCGGCAAGGCCTGAGGCGGCCTCGCCTGGCGCCGGGCATTTACCCCATCGCCTTCAATTGCTGGATGATTTCGCCGGCCATCGGTTGGGCGTCGCCGTAGAGCATGCGGCAGTTGTCGGTGTAAAACAAAGCGTTCTCCACCCCGGAATAACCGGTGCCCTTGCCGCGCTTGATGACGATGACGTTCTGCGCCATGTCGGCATTGAGGATCGGCATGCCGTAGATCGGACTCGTCTTGTCGGTGCGCGCTGTCGGGTTGACCACGTCGTTGGCGCCGATGATCAGCGCCACGTCGGCCTGGCCAAACTCGCCGTTGATCTCTTCCAGATCGAAGATCTTGTCGTAAGGCACGCCAGCCTCCGCCAGCAGCACATTCATGTGGCCCGGCATACGCCCGGCCACCGGGTGGATGGCGAACTTCACCTCGACGCCGGCTTCTTCCAGGATCGAGGTCATTTCCCAGACCTTGTGCTGGGCGTGGGCGACGGCCATGCCGTACCCGGGAACGATGATGACCTTGGAGGCATAGCGCATCATCGCCGCCGCATCAATGGGGCCGACTTCCTTCATCGTGCCGCTGATCGCTTCGCCGGGGCCGCTGGCCGCCAGTGGCGTGAACAGGATGTTGGAAATCGGCCGGTTCATCGCCTTGGCCATCAGTTGCGTCAGCAGCGTGCCGGCGGCACCGACGACGATGCCCGCGATGATCAGCGCCGGATTGCCCAACACGTAGCCCTCGAAGCCGACGGCCAGGCCGGTGAAGGCGTTGAACAGCGAGATCACCACCGGCATGTCGGCGCCGCCGATCGGCAGGGTGACGATCAGGCCGAGAACCAGGGCGACGACGAAGAAGGCAATGACCAGTTCCGGCTGTTGCGGGGCGAGGACGATGACAGCGGCGCCGAGGCCGACAGCGATGACCGCAAGTAATACGTTGACCGCATTCTGTGCCGGCAGCCGGTGGGCTTTCTTGAGCACACCCTGCAGCTTTGCCCAGGCGACGCAGGAGCCGGTGAAGGAGACGGCGCCGATCAGCGCGCCGAGCGTTGCCAGCGTTGCGGCAACCAGGCCGTGCATCTCGCCTTTGGCAAATTCGACAGCGGCGATGGCGGCGGCTGCGCCACCGCCCATGCCGTTGTAGATGGCGACCATCTGCGGCATGTCAGTCATCTTGACCTTCTTCGCCGAGACCCAGGCGCCGCCGCCGCCGAGCACCAGCGCCAGGGCCATCAGCCCGAGGTTCTGCAGGCCGGGGATGACGAAGGTGGCGGCGATGGCCAGCAGCATGCCGTAGCCGGCGATGACGATGCCCTTGCGGGCGCTGGCCGGCGAACTCATGCCTTTCAGGCCGAAGATGAAGAGCAGCGCGCCGACGAACCAGGCGCCCTGGACGTAGAAGGGGGCGCTCATTGTCCGCCCTCCTTCTTCTTGAACATGGCCAGCATGCGCTCGGTGACGACATAGCCGCCGGCGGCGTTGGCCGCACCCAGCGCCACGGCGAAGAAGCCGATGGCCTGTTGCAGCACCGTTTCGGCCATGCCGAGGACGATCATGGCGCCGACGACGACGACGCCGTGGATGAAATTGGAACCGGACATCAGCGGCGTGTGCAGGATGACCGGCACCTTGGCGATGATCTCGTAGCCGGTGAAGGCGGCGAGCATGAAGATGTACAACGCGAGCAGGCCGTCCATCAGGCTTCTCCGAGAACTTGTTTGACGGTGTCATGCACCGTGGCGCCGTCCTTGCACAGCAAGGTGCCGGCAACGATTTCGTCGCTCCAGTCGAACTGGAGGTTGCCGTCCTTGATCCACGGCGAGAGGAAGTTGTAGATGTTTTTGGCGTACAACTCGGAAGCATGCGTTGGCATGCGCGACGGCAGGTTGAGCGGCCCGTGGATGTTCACGTCGTTGGCGATGACGTGTTCGCCGGGCTGGGTCAAGGCGCAGTTGCCGCCGGACTCGGCCGCCATGTCCACGATGATTGCGCCGTACTTCATGCGGCCGATCATGTCGGTGGTGATGATTACCGGCGCCTTCTTGCCGGGTATGGCGGCGGTGGTGATCACGACATCGGACATGGCCACGGCCTTGGCCAGTTTCTCCGTCTGCGCCGCCTTCTCTTCGGCGGTTAGTTCACGGGCGTAGCCGCCGGCGCCGTCGGCGGAGACGCCGGTATCGACGAACTTGGCGCCGAGCGATTCGATCTGTTCGCGCGCTGCAGCGCGCACGTCGTAGGCTTCGACCATGGCGCCGAGGCGCTTGCAGGTGGCGATCGCCTGCAAGCCGGCGACGCCGGCGCCGATGACGAGCACGCGCGCCGGGCGGATGGTGCCGGCGGCGGTGGTCAGCATCGGAAAGAACTTGGTGCAGCGGGCGGCGGCGATCAGGCCGCACTGGTAGCCGGCGCAGGAACCCTGCGAAGACAGCGCATCCATGCTTTGGGCGCGCGAGATGCGCGGCAGCAGTTCGAGCGAGAAGGCGGTGATCTTTCGAGCATTCAGCGCCGCCAGGCGCTCGCGGCTGTCGTAGGGCTTGAGCAGGCCGATCAGTACCGAACCTTCGGGCAATGCAGCGATTTCTTCCGGCGATGGCGGCGTCACCCGCAGGACGACCTCGGCGCCAGCGTAAGCTTCGGCTCGGCCGTTCACGAAGTCGACACCGCTGTAATCCGGGTCGAGAAAGTGACTGTTGATGCCGGCGCTCTGCTCCATGCGCAGGGCGGCGCCCAGGGCGGCGAATTTTTTGGCTGTCTCGGGAACGAGTGCCGTCCGGTTTTCACCGTCGGCCGTTTCGCGGGCAACCGCCAGGGTCAGCGGCATGATGACTCTCCTTGGATATGATCGATTTTGCTAAGCATTAAAGCGCTTTATCCGATTGGTCATTTTCGCTTTAATTTTTCCCGGCAAAGATAAGGGAGTTGTTATTGCTGAAACAGTCAGGATTTCTGACCGTTGGCATAAGCATCACTTATCAAAGGACTGCTGCCGGGGGCAGGGTTTCGGGCTGGCTGCGTTGTTTCGTCGGCCGCCGGGCGGCTGTTGACGAAACGCAGTTCCTGCGGATAGGGGTAGAAATCCTCGACATGGCCGGCCCGGATCTTTTCCTGGGCATCCTGCCAGAAGGCCGGGCTGAGCAGGTCCTGGTGGTGTTTCATGAAAATCTTCCGGACCTGCGGCGAGGTCAGCAGGAAGGTGGCAAATTCCTCGGGGAAGACGTCGCCACGCGCCACCGGGTACCATATCTCGCCCGACATCTCGGTCTCGAAGTCCGGTGCCGGCGGCATTTTGCGGAAGTTGATGTCGGTCATATAGTCGATCTCGTCGTAATCGTAGAAGACGACGCGACCGTAGCGGGTGATGCCGAAATTCTTCCACAGCATGTCGCCGGGGAAGATGTTGGCCTGGGCCAGCTCGCGGATGGCACTGCCGTATTCGCGGATGGCGTGTTCCAGGCCATCGACATTGTTCGTCTTGTCCATGCGCTCAAGGTAGATGTTCAGCGGTTCCATTCGCCGCTCGATGTACAGATGCTTGATGATCAGTTGCTCGCCGTCGATCTCGTAGCAGTTCGGCGCCAGGCGCTGCAGTTCGTCGAGCACCTCGTCGTTGAAGCGATCGAGCGGCAGCATCACGTTGGAGAACTCCAGCGTATCGGCCATGCGCCCGACGCGGTCGACCTGTTTGACCATCATGAACTTCTTCTTGACCGTCGCCCGGTCCATCTCCTTCGAACTGCCGAAGACGTCCTTGATCAGCTTGAACACGTAGGGGTAAGAAGGCAGCGTGAACACCAGCATGACCAGGCCGCGGATGCCGGGGGCCATGATGAATTTGTCTTCCGAGTGATGCAGGTGATAGATCAGGTCGCGGAAGAACATGGTTTTGCCCTGCTTGCCGAGGCCGAGCATGATGTAGATCTCCGAGCGCGGCTTGTTCGGCATGATGGCGCGCAGGAACTGGACGTAGCCGGAGGGCACTTCCATGTCCACCATGAAGTAGGCGCGCGACAGCGAGAACAGCAGGCCGATCCGCCAGGCGTCGAGGAGCACCGTGTCGAGGAAGAGCCTGCCCTCGTTGTCATGCAACACGGGGATGGCGAACGGGTACTCGGTCGGACCGTTGATCGCCTTGCCGATGATGTAGGCCGCCTTGTTGCGATAAAAGGGCGAGCCGAGCACCTGGATCTGGAAGTTGAATTCGCGGCTGGGCATGCCCTGCAGGTAGCGGCGAATGGCGTGATAGACGTAGGAAACATCGCGTTCAAGATCGGCAAACGGTCGTTGCCAGCGGAAGTCGCGGACGATGTGGCGGATTGCCCCGTGCAGGCCACGGGCGTCGGCGTAGTAGCTGCGGTAGGTGGGGGCCTCGTCGGCCTCCAGGTTCTCGGTCGAAATGGTCGGGCGGACGAAGATGAAATTGTTCTGGAAATAGGTACGGTGCAGGATCTTGGTCGTCACCGAATTGAAGAAGGTCTCGGCCAGTTCCGGCTGCTTGTGGTTGAGCAGCAGACCGATGTAGAGCAACTTGACCTGCTGCCAGGTGGTGTCGTCGAGGTGCTGGGCATCGAAATCGTCACGCAGGCGTTCGACACATTCGTCGACGCGGTCGTCATAGAAGCGGATGCGCTCGCTGACCGCCCGGTGCACGGCTGGCCAGTCGCCGTTCTCGAACCGGGTCTTGGCTTCCTGACAAGTCTGGCGGAACAGCCTGTAGTGCTTGTTGAAACCCTGGATCAGCGCGAGGGCAATCTGGTGGGCGTTCGTGCCGTACAGTCCGACCGAAATCTTCATTGTCCCCCTCCCGGATGAGCGGGAAATTCTAGCACCGGGCGGCTGGCGAAAACGCTTCGTCCACAATGTGAAATGGCATTTCGCCGTTGACCCGAGGCGGATGGTTGCGGATACTCCCGAGGCTATTTGTAAGCATCGCGCAAGGGTGCCGGCGTATTGTCGGTGCGCATATCCCAAACCAACGAGAAGAGGTCAGCATGTCCGCAGGCAAGTCCAAGATCATCTACACGCTCACCGACGAGGCGCCGCTGCTGGCGACTTGTGCCTTTCTGCCGATCATCCGCACCTTCACCGGGCCGGCCGGCATCGAAATCGAAAAAGCCGACATTTCCGTGTCTGCCCGCGTCATCTCCGAGTTTTCCGAATTCCTGAACGAAGAGCAGCGTCTGCCGAACACGCTGGCGGAACTGGGCAAGAAGTGCCTGCAGCCGGAAACCAACATCATCAAGCTGCCCAACATTTCGGCTTCCGTCGCCCAGCTCAAGGCCTGCGTCAAGGAACTGCAGGAAAAGGGCTACGCCATCCCCGATTACCCGGAAACCGCTGATACCGACGAAGCCAAAGCGCTCAAGGCCCGTTTCGGCAAGTGCCTTGGCTCCGCCGTCAATCCGGTGCTGCGCGAAGGCAACTCCGATCGCCGCGCCCCGGGCGCCGTCAAGAACTACGCCAAGAAGCGTCCGCACTCCATGGGTGAATGGAAGCAGTGGTCGCAGACCCATGTTTCACACATGGAACACGGTGACTTCTACCACGGCGAAAAATCGCTGACGCTCGACAAGGCGCGTGAAGTGCGCATGGAGCTGATCGCCAAGGGCGGCAAGACGACCGTGCTGAAGCCGAAGCTGTCGCTGCTCGCCGGCGAGATCATCGACTCCATGTTCATGAGCAAGAAGGCGCTCTGCGAATTCTACGAAGCCCAGCTGGAAGACTGCCGCCAGTCCGGCATCCTGTTCTCGCTGCACGTCAAGGCGACGATGATGAAGGTTTCGCACCCCATCGTCTTCGGCCACTGCGTCAAGATCTACTACAAGGAAGCCTTCGAGAAGCACGGCAAGACCTTCGACGAACTGGGCATCAACGTCAATAACGGCATGGTCGATCTGTACGAGAAGATCAAGAATCTGCCGGAATCGAAGCGCGATGAGATCATCCGTGACCTGCACGCCTGCCAGGAACACCGTCCGCGTCTGGCCATGGTGGACTCGGCCAAGGGCATCACCAACTTCCATTCGCCGAACGACATCATCGTCGACGCGTCGATGCCGGCGATGATCCGTCAGGGTGGCAAGATGTGGGGTGCCGACGGCAAGCAGTACGACAGCAAGTGCGTCATGCCGGAGTCGACCTTTGCCCGGATTTACCAGGAGATGATCAACTTCGTCAAATGGCATGGCAACTTCGATCCGAAGACCATGGGCACCGTCCCCAACGTCGGCCTGATGGCCCAGCAGGCCGAAGAATACGGCTCGCACGACAAGACCTTCGAGATCGCCGAAGCCGGCATCGCCAACATCGTCGACAACAACAGCGGCGAAGTGCTGCTGACGCAAAACGTCGAAGCCGGCGACATCTGGCGCATGTGCCAGGTCAAGGACGCGCCGATCCGCGACTGGGTCAAGCTGGCCGTCACCCGCGCCCGCAACTCCGGCATGCCTGCTGTGTTCTGGCTGGACCCGTACCGTCCGCACGAAAACGAACTGATCAAGAAGGTCGAGACCTACCTCAAGGAACACGACACCAACGGTCTGGAAATCCACATCATGAGCCAGGTCCGCGCCATGCGCTTCACGCTGGAACGCGTGGCTCGCGGCCTGGATACCATTTCGGTGACCGGCAACATCCTGCGCGACTACCTGACCGACCTGTTCCCGATCATGGAACTGGGCACCTCGGCCAAGATGCTGTCCATTGTCCCGCTGATGAACGGCGGTGGCATGTACGAAACCGGCGCTGGCGGTTCGGCCCCGAAGCACGTGCAGCAGCTGACGCAGGAAAACCACCTGCGCTGGGATTCGCTGGGCGAGTTCCTGGCCCTGGCCGTGTCGCTGGAAGAGCTGGGCATCAAGGAAAACAACGCCCGTGCCAAGCTGCTGGCCAAGACGCTGGATGCCGCCACCGGCAAGCTGCTCGACAACAACAAGTCGCCGTCGCCGAAGACCGGTGAGCTGGACAACCGCGGCTCACAGTTCTACCTGGCCATGTATTGGGCCCAGGAACTGGCAGCGCAGAAGGAAGATGGCGAATTGGCTACCCACTTCGGCAAGCTGGCCAAGGTTCTGGCTGACAACGAAGGCCAGATCGTCGCCGAAATGAAGACGGTGCAAGGCAAGCCGGTGGATATCGGCGGCTACTACAAGGCCGATCCGGAGAAGACCAAGGCGGTGATGCGCCCGAGCCCGACGCTGAACGCAGCGCTCAAGGCTGCCCGCGCTTAAGCAGTCCGGCCACGCAGGCCCGGCCGACCGGTTTCCGGTCCGCCGGGCCTTTTCTTTGCTACCACGCGAAAAGTCGATGGCTGACATTGGCGTATCTTTTGCCGCATAATCGCCGGGCTGCCGGACCGTGGAGACGCTGTGGCCGGCACCCCGCCAAAGGGCGAGTTGACGCTCGATGCGTCAACCCCATAACAACGTATGGAGAGTGAAAATGACTTCTCACATCAAGGTTCCGCAGGGCGGTTCGAAAATCGTCCCGGGGCAGCCGACTCCCGACAATCCGATCATTCCCTTCATCGAGGGCGATGGCATCGGCATCGATATCACCCCGGTCATGATCAAGGTGATCGACGCCGCTGTCGCCAAGGCTTATGGCGGCAAGAAGAAAATCCACTGGATGGAAGTCTATGCCGGCGAGAAATCGACCCGCCTGTACGGGCCGGACGAGTGGTTGCCCAAGGAAACCTTCGATGCGCTGAAGGAGTACTCGGTGTCGATCAAGGGGCCGATGACGACGCCGGTCGGCGGCGGTATCCGCTCGCTGAACGTCGCCTTGCGCCAGGAACTCGACCTCTACCAGTGCGTTCGTCCGGTGCAGTATTTCAAGGGCGTGCCATCGCCGCTGAAACATCCGGAACTGACCAACATGGTGATCTTCCGCGAGAACACCGAGGACATCTACGCCGGTGTCGAGTGGGCGGCCAATACCGAGGCTGGCAAGAAAGTCATCGAGTTTCTGCAAAAAGAGATGGGCGTCCGGAAGATCCGTTTCCCGGAAAGCTCGGGCATCGGCATCAAGCCGATCTCCATCGAAGGGACCCAGCGCCTGGTGCGCGCCGCCATCAAGTATGCGGTGGATAACGACCGCAAGTCGGTGACCATTGTGCACAAGGGCAACATCATGAAGTTCACCGAGGGCCTGTTCCGCGATACCGCCTACAAGCTGGCGCAGGAGGAATTCGGTGCCGAGCTGATCGATGGCGGGCCGTGGTGCAAGTTCCAGAATCCGCAGAGCGGGCGCGAGATCATCATCAAGGACTCGATCGCCGATGCCTTCCTGCAGCAGATCCTGCTCCGGCCGGCCGAGTATGACGTGATCGCCACCACCAATCTGAACGGCGACTACGTTTCTGACGCCCTGGCCGCCCAGGTTGGCGGTATCGGCATCGCCCCGGGCGCCAACATCTCCGACCACTACGCCTGTTTCGAGGCGACGCACGGCACGGCGCCGAAGTATGCCGGGCTGGACAAGGTCAATCCGGGTTCGCTGATCCTCTCCGCCGAAATGATGTTGCGTCACCTCGGCTGGCTGGAAGCCGCCAATCTGGTGATCAAGGCCATGGAAGCGGCGATCGGCGACAAGAAGGTGACTTACGACTTCGCCCGGCTGATGGAGGGCGCCGACGAATTGTCCTGCTCGGCGTTTGGCGAGGCGATGATCGAGCGCATGTAAGCCTTCGCTGCTCTACAGTCAAAGCCCCGTTCCGGGGCTTTTTTTGTGCCAGAGTGCCGACCGGTCAGCGCTATCAGATAGCGAAGCGGATCCGGGGTGTAGAATATTACGAAAGTCATAATTACCCGGTAGTAAGGGGGGGAAGTCAATGCGTTTGGGCCCACGCTGGCGCTACACAGCGGTCGACGGGGAGGGCCGGTGAAGCCCATCCGCTCGCGCTCACTGTTGCTGCTCGGTCTGCTCGCTGCCAACCTGCTGGTCCTGGCCCTGGTCGCCTATTCGCTGACCGAAAGCCGGCAGAACCACGAACGGCGCGCCGATCTGCTGACGCAAAATATCGTCGGCGCGCTCGAGTTGAATCTGAGCAATAGCGTTGCCCGCATAGACATTGCCTTAAGTGCTGTAGTCGACGAACTGGAGCGGCAACTGGCCGTTGGCGGGCGAGTCGATGGCCAGGCGATGCAGGCGGTGCTCGAACGTCATGCGCAGCGGCTGCCGGAGGTGGAGGCCTTCCGCATCGCCGATGCCGAGGGCCGAGTTTTCCTTGGCCCGGGAGTGCGAGCCGAGCAACCGGTGTCGTGGGCCGATCGCGAGTATTTCGTCCATCACCGCGAGCATGCCGACCGCCGCCTGCAGATTTCGCCCCCTCTTGTCGGCCGTACCTCGCGCCAACTCGTCGTCGGTTTATCCCAGCGCTACAACTATCCGGATGGCCGTTTTGCCGGCGTCGTCGCAGCGCCGGTTACCGTCGACCATTTTGCCCGTCTGCTCGCCCGTTTCGATCTCGGCGAACGCGGTGTCGCCGTCCTGCGTTATGCCGACCGCTCGCTGATTACGCGGGTGCCGACCCTGCGCGATGAGCAGGCGTCGCCACTGGGTAATCGCAATATTTCCCAGGGCCTGCAAGAATTACTTGATGCCGGGGTGGTTGCTGGTAACTATCGCGCCACCAACGTCGCCGACGGCATTCCCCGGGCCTTTGCCATGCGCCGGGTGGACAGTGCGTCGATGATCGCCATCGTCGGCCTGGCCACCGAAGACTATCTGGCCGACTGGCGGCGGGAGCGCAACGTCAAGCTGGCCATCGGTGGCGGCTTCCTGCTGCTCTCGCTGCTGCTCGGTGGTGGTCTGTGGCGGCGCATGGCAGCAGCCGCGCGGCATGTCGCGGAAATCGCCGAGCGTGAGGCGCAGTTGCGCAACGTCATCGAAGCCGTGCCCGATGCCGTGCTGCTCAAGGATGGCGCTGGCCGCTGGCAGATCGCCAACAGCGTCTGCCTCAATCTGTTCGGTATCGGTGACGCCGACTGGCAAGGGCTGCGTGATGAGGAGCTTGCCCGCCGGCTACCTGGTGGCCTGGCCCCGGGTGCGCCGGGAGCGGCGAGCGATGAGCCGGCCTGGTCGGCGGGCAGGCTGAGCCGCTTCGAGGAGAGCACGATCGACGCCGAGGGGCGACCGCGCCATTATGAAATCGCCAAGGTGCCGCTGGCCGATGCCGCTGGCGGGCGCCTGGGCATGGTTGCCGTGATGCGTGACGTCACCAAGCGCAAGGCCGGAGAGCTGGAACTTGATTGCCATCGCAATCATCTTGAGCAACTGGTCGCCGAGCGCTCGGCGGCGCTCGCCGAAATCGAGGCGCGCGCCAGCCATATCCTGCAATCAAGCGCCGACGGGCTGTTCGGTATCGATGCCCAGGGTCGGCTGACCTTCATCAATGATGCCGCCTGCGCGCTGCTCGGCTATACCAGCGAGCAGTTGATCGGTCGGCAGATCCATGGCCTGATCCACCACAGCCGGCCGGATGGTTCGCCTTACGACGCGAACGACTGTTCGACCCTGGCTTCGCTCACTCACGGCGAGACGGTGCGCGTGGACAATGAGGTTTTCTGGCATGCCGACGGCCATCCGCTGTCGGTGATGTACGCCTCGCATCCGATGCTGCGCGACGGTCGCATCATCGGCGCCGTCATCAGTTTTGTGGACATCGCGCCCCAGCGGGCAGCGGCGCAGGCGCGCGAGCAGGCACTGTTGGCGGCGGAACATCTCGACCGGGCGCGGCGGGAGTTCATCGCCAACATGTCCCACGAGTTGCGGACGCCGCTCAACGGCATCCTCGGTTTCGCCGAGATCGGCCTGCGGGCGGCCGACGACCCGGAGCGGGTGCGCCTGGCCTTCTCCCGCATCCTGACCTCGGGCCGTCATTTGCTGGCAATCGTCATCAACCTGCTCGACTTTTCCAGCCTCGAAGCCGGTCGCCTGCATCTCGACATGGCCCCCTGTTCGCCGCGTGATCTGCTCGCAAGGGCGGTCGCTCGCATCCGGGAGCGCGCGGAAGCGAAAAAGATCGTGCTCGATTGCCAGATGACGCCGGACCTGCCAGACAACTGGATCGGCGACGCACAACGTATCGAGCAGATCCTCGACATCCTGCTTTCCAATGCCGTCAAATTCTCCCATGCCGGATCTATCCGGGCGCAGGCCACCCTCGTTCAGGGGGAACTGTGCTTCCGCATCGAGGACAGCGGTATGGGTATCGCCGCCGAGCAAATCGAGAAGCTGTTCAATCCCTTCCAGCAACTCGATGCCTCGTCCACCCGTCGCTTCGGCGGTAGCGGCCTGGGTCTGGCCATCGGCAAGCGGCTGGCTGAACTGATGGGCGGCAACATCCTGGTCAGCAGCCAGCCGGGCATCGGCAGCTGTTTCGAACTGCGCCTGCCCGCTCGGGCAGCCAGCGAGGCAGTCCGCAGCGATTGAGGCAAAGCCGCACGCCGTTCTCGGCACATCGGCGGTGAATCCCGGCGGCGGGATGCGATAATTTCCGCTGTCCTTTCCTCCCCCAGCCCACCGGTAGCTCCGCTTGAATCCCAACTCCGTCGCCGTCTTCGATTCCGGCCTTGGTGGCCTGACCGTCCTGCACGCCTTGCGCGCCCGCTTGCCGCACGAGGACTACTTCTATTTCGCCGATACCCGCTTTCTGCCCTATGGCGACCGGTCGGAGGCCTTCATCCGCGAGCGTGGGCTGCGTATTGCCGAGGCGCTGGCCGAGCGCGGTGCCAAGGCCCTGGTCATTGCCTGCAACACGGCGACGGCCGCCGCCGCCGAAGCCATCCGGGCGGCAGCGGCGCTGCCCATCGTTGCCCTCGAGCCGGGCGTCAAGCCGGCGGCGGCGCTGACCCGCTCCGGCGTCATCGGCGTCCTGGCCACCACCCGCACGCTCGACAGCAGCCGTTTCCAGCGCCTGGTCACCGACCACGCCGGTCCCCATCGCGTGCTCGCCCAAGCCTGCCCCGGGCTGGCCGAAGCCATCGAGACGCACGGGCCGGACAGCCCGCCGGTCGAACGCCTGCTCGACGCGTTCGTCGCCCCGCTGGCTGATGCCGGCGCCGATGTCGTCGTCCTCGGCTGCACGCATTACCCGTGGGTGGCCGGGATGATCGCTGCCCGCCTGCCGGCCGGGGTCACGCTGCTCGACACCGGTGAGGCGGTGGCCCGTCAGCTGGAACGCCGGCTGAGTGCTGCCGGCCTGCTCGGCGGCGGGGCAGGGCAGCTGCGGGTGGCGAGCAGCGGTGCCCCGGCGCAGGTGGCGGCGACGGTCGCCCGCCTGTGGGGAACGAAACTGCCCGTCGAACACTGGGAGCCGTGATGAGCGAAAGCGCAAAACCCCTGGCCGGACTGAAAGTTGTTGAGCTCGGCACACTGATTGCCGGCCCGTTCTGCACCCGCATCATGGCCGAGTTCGGCGCCGAGGTGATCAAGGTCGAGTCGCCGGACGGCGGTGATCCACTGCGCCAGTGGCGCAAGATCTACGAAGGCACCTCGCTGTGGTGGTACGTGCAGGCGCGTAACAAGAAATCGGTGACCGCCAATCTCAAGCACCCGGATGGGCGCGAGTTTGTCCGCCGCCTGATCGCCGACGCCGACATCGTCGTCGAGAATTTCCGTCCCGGCGTCCTCGACAAGCTTGGCCTAGGTTGGGAGACGCTGCATGCCGAGCATCCCGGCCTAGTCATGGTGCGCCTTTCCGGTTTCGGCCAGAGCGGCCCGTACAAGGACCAGCCGGGGTTCGGCGCCGTCGGCGAATCGATGGGCGGGCTGCGCTACATCACCGGTTTCCCCGACCGGCCACCGGTGCGCACCGGTATTTCCATCGGCGATTCGATTGCTGCGCTGTGGGGCGCCATCGGCGCGCTGATGGCGCTGCGCCACCGCGAAGTCAATGGCGGCCAGGGGCAGATGGTCGATGTGGCACTCTACGAAGCCGTCTTCGCCATGATGGAGTCGCTGGTGCCTGAGTTCGATGTCGGCGGCTTCGTCCGCGAGCGTACCGGCAACATCATGCCCGGCATCACACCGTCGAACACGCACACGACGCGTGACGGCAAGCACGTGACCATCGGCGCCAACGGTGATGCCATTTTCAAACGCTTCATGCAGGCGATCGGCCGCCCCGATCTCGCCGACGATCCAGGCCTGGCCGACAACGCCGGTCGCGATGCGCGGCGTGACGAAATCTACGCCCTGGTCGATGCCTGGTGTGCGCAGCATGATGAGGGCGAAGTGCTGGCCGTGCTGGCGGCGGCCGAGGTGCCGTCGTCGCGGGTCTATTCGGTGGTGGACATGTTCGCCGACCCTCAATTCATCGCCCGGCAGATGTTCGCCTCGGCCAAGTTGCCGGACGGGCGGGAGTTCAAGTTGCCGGGCATCATCCCCAAACTGTCGGCGACACCCGGCGAGACCAACTGGATCGGGCCGGAACTCGGCGCCCATACCGATGAGGTACTGGCCAGTCTCGGCTATGACTCAGCCCGGATCGCTGAACTGAGAGCAAACGGGGCAGTCTAGGAAATCAGCTGTTAGTTGCCTAGGAAGTTAGAGCTGTTAGCTCAACCCATAGGCAACTAACTTCACACCTTGAAGCGGCCGATCATCGCCTTCAGGCTGGTGGCGATGGTTTGCAGTTGATGCGCAGCGACTGCCGTGCCGCGGATGGTGGTCGTCGTTTCCTCGACCATGTTGGCGATCTGTTCGACGCGCTGGGCGATTGACGTGCTGGCGGCGCTCTGTTCGCGGGTGGCGTCGGCGACTTCGCCGATGCGCGCCAACGTGCGGCGGGCGCCATTTTCGATGGCCTGCAGCGAATCGGAGGCCGAGGCGGCGAGATCGACGCCTTCCTGCACTTCCGGCAGGGCAGCGTTCATCGCCTCGACGGCACCGGTGGTGTCGGCCTGGATGCCGAGGATCATCTGTTCGATTTCCGTCGTCGCGCCGGAGGTCCGTTCCGCCAGCTTGCGCACTTCGTCGGCGACCACGGCGAAGCCACGTCCCTGCTCACCGGCGCGCGCCGCCTCGATGGCCGCGTTGAGTGCCAGCAGGTTGGTCTGGCCGGCGATGTCCTTGATCACGTTGGCGATCGAGGAAACCTGCTTGGCCCGTTCCTCCAGTGCGCGAATCAGTTCGGAGGCGTCGGAGACCGTCGCCGAGATTTTCTCGATCGCCTGTGAGGCCTGCTGCACGCGCTGCGCGCCCTGGCCGGATAGGGCGACGGCCGCCGAGGAGTCCGCGGAGGTTTCGCTGGCACTTTCCGAAATGTGGTTGGAGCTGACCGTCAGTTGCTCGATCGCCGCGGCCATCGCCGAGGTGGCATCAGCCTGCTGTTCGGCGGCCTTGGCCACTTCCTCGGAGGCGGTGGAAATGCCTTCGGCGTTGCTGACCAGGCGATTGGCGTTGTCGTTGATTTCGCTGACCATCTGGCGCAGCGAGGCGACCATGCTGCCGAGGGTGTGCAGCATGCTGCCTGGTGGCGCGTTGTTAACCGTGTTGCTCAGATCGCCATCGGCCACGCGTTGCATCACCTCGGCCGCTGCCTGCGGTTCGCCACCGAGCTGACGGAGGATGCTGCTGCTCACCTGCCAGCCGATGAGGCTGAGCAGGATCAGCAGGGCCAGCGAGATGCCGCCGAGCAGGAAGGCGTTTCCGCGGTATTCGACATCGACGTCGTCGATGTAAATACCGGTGCCGATGACCCAGTTCCAGGGGGCAAACAGCGCCGTGTAGGCAAGTTTTGGTTCGGCCTTCTGCTGGCCGGCGCGCGGGTACCAGTAATCGACGTAGCCACCGCCGGCCTGGGCAGCTGTGATCAGTTCGCGGATCAGGTATTTGCCGTTGGCGTCCTGCATTTCGATCTTCAGCTGACCTTCGAGCTTCGGATTGCCGCCATGCAGGAAATAGACACCGCTGGTATCAAAGCCGAAGTAGTAGTCGTCCTTGCCGTAGCGCAGGCCGCGCAGGCTGTCGCGGGCAGCGCTCTTGGCGTCCTCTTCCGCCAGCTTGCCGCTGACGGCCATTTGGTGGTGGTACTTGATAATGCCGACGGCGACCTCGACCAGATCCCGGGTTTTGTGCTTGCGGTCTTCCAGCATGGTGTCCTTGAGCTGGAACAGCGCGGTCAGACAGAGGATGAGCAGGCCGAGCAGCGTCAGGCCGGTCAATATCTGCATGCGGGTGGCGACGCGGAGTGACGATAGCGTGTTCATGTTCTTCCCCCTATGAATTTGTCGCTTTAAAAGCGCACTGCGTGCTGGACATTGTCTCAATCCGCCCTTGGCGGAAGCAAGAACTACTTGCGCGATTGCTGATGTTCAGTCGAGGCGGAAACGGACCGGCAGCAGGGTTTCCCGCGGCGCGTCGGCGGGCAGCGAGCGTAGCGCACGCACGGCGTTGAGCGCAGCATCGTCGAGCAGGCGATGACCGCTACCTTGTTCGACGCGGGCGGCGGCGACGCTGCCATCGGTACCGAGCATCAGCAGGACGACGACCTCGCCCTGCAGGCCGCGGGCGATGGCCTCGGCCGGATAGAACTCACCGCGTTGCTGTTGCTGCCCGAACTGCCGCCGTACCTCCTCCTGCCAGCTGCGTGGCCGGCCGGCCGGGCTGGCCTTGGCGACCACCGGCGGTGGCTGGCGTACTGCCGGTCGGGGGGGCTCGGCTTCCGGCATGACCAGCGGCGGCACATCCACCGGCGGCGGGCGCAGGCTGGCCAGCAGTGGTGGCGGCTCGACCGGTACTGCCGGCCGTTCTGCCAGCAGGGCCGGCAGCACGGGCAGCAGATGGACCGCCAGCGACAGGGCGAGCGCCAGAGTCAGCCGGGTATCGGTCCGTATCATGAGAAAATGGGGGCTGGCCTGGAGAATGGAAAGTTCGATGAAGCAAATGGATGAACGACCGGCGGGCGGCCGACTGGCTGCCATGATAATCGCGATGTCCCTGCTGTGGCCGACTGGCGCGGCGGCTCAGGTGAAGCTGCCCGATCCGGTAAGTTTCGTCATCCGCCTGGAACTCGGCGATCTAGAGCAGGCCGCGACCTGGCTGGATGCAGGCCTGCCACCGGACTTCACCGGCAGCCGTATCGGTTCCGGGCTGATGATCGGCGCCTGGGAGGGCAAGCTGGAACTGATGCGCCTGTTCATATCGCGCGGTGCCGACATCAACCTGATCAATGCCAACGGTGAGACAGCACTGGCGCTGGCTGCCTGGCGCGGTCATCTGGAAGCGGTTAAGTGGCTGATCGAACGCGGCGCCCGCATCAATCCGCCCGGCCGCCAATGGTCGGCGCTGCACTACGCCGTCTTCGGCGGCCACGAGGCCATCGTCGACTATTTGCTGGCCCAGGGGGCGGACATCAACGCCCTCAGCACCAACGGCTCCAGCGTCCTGATGCTGGCAGTTTACGAAGGACGGCAGGCCCTGGTTGGCAAGCTCATCGAAAAGGGGGCGGATCGTTCGCCGAAGAACGATTGGGGCGATGGCGCCCTGGAGTGGGCGATGCGCGGCAACAATCTGAACATCGCCCGCATGCTGACCAATCCGGAAGAATTCAACATCGCTGTCAGCCAGCCGCGGGAAACCTGGGGAGAGCCGATCCGTTCACTGAGCATGTCCGAGGAATTGCAGACGCTGATTGCCATGCGCGAGATCCTGGTCGAACGCAACCTGGCCACCGCTGCCATCGATAAACGCATCGCCGCCGAGCGCATGCGCATCGTGCGCAGTCAGTTCGACGGCCAGGCGCCGGCAGCCCGGGCGGCCACATTGGAAATCACGGCCAGCCGCCGGGAGCCGAAGAAGCAGTCGGCCCGGATTGTCCACGACGCGGGCCGCAAGGCACCGGCGAGCAGCACCAAGGCCCGCCCGAAAGCCCCGGCCAAGGCGGCACCGGCGAAAAAGTAGGTGGTCTCCGAAGCCAATTGCCAACGGCAGGCCCGTGGTGCAGACTTGCCGCACGATCTTCCGGAGGTAGGCATGCTTTACGTGGCACGAGACAGCAGCGGCAATATTTGCGAATTACATCCGATGCCGCTGGGCATGGCCCAGGAAGCTTTGCCGGCCGACAACCCGGAAGCTCTGCAGTTCATCCATGAACGCTGGCGGCGGAACGAACTGTCCGAACTTGACCGCGATTTCGTACGTGCCATCGAGGATACGATCGAGCTCCTGATCGCCAAGGAAATCATCCTGTTCACCGATCTGCCGCCCAGGGTTCAAGAGAAACTGCTGCGGCGCAAGGAAATCCGCGGCCAGACGCATTACGCCGGCAATTACGGCAGCGACGCCGACAGCGACATCATCCCCATCTGAGGCGCCAGACGCCCCGTTCAGGCCGCCGCCAGCAGGTCGCGGACGAGCTTCAGTGCGGCCGGAAAATCGAAGCTGGCCATGCACTGGTCCAGTCGACCCATGGCAACGGCTGGCAGGGTGGCGCGCAGGATCGTGGCGTGCTGCCGGAAAAGATCGGCTGCCGCCACATCGCCGGTGGCCAGGAGGGGTTCCAGCTGGCGCAGGGCAGTGCTCGTCGCCAGCGGATCGGCTGCCGCCGCCGCCGCTGGCGTCTCATCACTGGCGATCTGCCCGACGACGCTAGCGAACGCTGCGCAGGTATGGCGGATGCGCTCGATCAGATCAGCGATGCGCGCGTCGTCCTGATCGCCGCGCAGGGCTGTTTCCAATTCACCCGCCTGCTGCTGCAGGACGACCATGCCGATGGTGCCGGCGGCCCCGCGCAGACCGTGGGCGATCAGTGCCCGGTCGCCACGTTCGTCCATCGGCAGGGCCGCCAGTTTGCTCATGTCGTCGCCATGCAATTCGGTGAACTGGCGGATCAGTTGCAGGTAGCGGCGCAGGTTGCCGTGCAAGCGATTCAGGCCGCTGGCGACATCGAGGCCATCAATGGCGGCGAGGCGCGCATACAGCTCTTCGTCGTGATGCGCGGGCAAGCCTTCGACCAGCCCGGCGCTGGCGGCCGGGGCGCTGCCGGTACGCTGGGGTAGCCATTTGAGCAGGGCGGCGAACAGGGTCGGCGGTTCGATCGGCTTGGCGATGAAGTCGTTCATGCCGGATTCGCTGCAGGCTGCGCGGTCCTCGGCAAAGACGCTGGCGGTCATCGCCAGGATCGGCCGGTGTTCCCAGCCGGGCAGGGCACGCAGGGCGCGGGTGGCTTCCAGGCCATCCATTTCCGGCATCTGTATATCCATCAGCACCAGTGCATAATCATTCCGGCTCGCCATGTCGACCGCTTCCCGGCCGTTGCCGGCGACCTCGGCGGCGAGGCCGACATCGCCGAGCATTTCGACGATCACTTCCTGGTTGATTGGATTGTCCTCGGCCACCAGCACGCGCTGGCCGGCATGGCGGCGGCGCAGCAGCGATTCGGGCCGTTCCGCCAGCGTTTCGGCGGCCTCTTGCAGTCGGGCCTGGCCGCGCCCGAGACGGGCGGTGAACCAGAAACGGCTGCCCTGGCCGGGCTCGCTGTCGACGCCGGCTTCGCCGCCCATCATGCGCGCCAGGCGGGCGGCAATGGCCAGCCCGAGGCCGCTGCCGCCGTACTTGCGGCTGGTCGAGGCATCAGCCTGTTCGAAGGCCTGGAACAGGCGGCTGCGCGTCTCGGCGCCGATGCCGATGCCGCTGTCGGTGACCGAGAAGCGGAGCAGCAGTTCGTCGTCGCTTTCGCCGAGCAATTCAGCGCGTAGGGCGATGAAACCTTGTTCGGTGAACTTGACCGAGTTGCTGGCGAAGTTGAGCAGGGCCTGGCGCAGGCGGGTCGGATCGCCGTTCAGCCATTCCGGCACGCCGCCACTGTCGATGTCGATGCGCAGACCTTTGCCGTGAGCGGCCTCGCTGATCAGCAGGCCGACATGGTCGAGCACTTCGACCAGCGGAAAGTCGGTGTTTTCCAGTTGCAGGCGACCGGCTTCGATCTTGGAGAAATCGAGGATGTCATTGATCACCGCCAGCAGGTGTTGCCCGGCGGCATCGATTTTGTGCAGGTGGGCGATCTGCTCCGGCGGCAGCACGCCATGACGCATGACGTAGGTCAGGCCGAGAATGGCGTTCAGCGGGGTGCGGATCTCGTGGCTCATGTTGGCGACGAAGGCGCTCTTCGCGTCATTGGCGATGTCGGCGGCCTGGCGGGCGGCGGATAGTTCGGCGGTGCGGCTGTCGACCAGCGCTTCCAGGTGGTGCCGGTGCTGCTCCAGTTCGGCCGCCATGCGCTTGCGCTCGCTGATGTCCTGATGGGCGATGACGACGCCGCGGATATCGGCCCCCAGCGGCGTCACCATCATGCTGAACCAGCGCTGCCGGTCCGGCGCGTGGCAGGCATACTCGAGGCTGAAATATGGCTGCTGCCCGGCAAGTACGGCGTGGATGCCGGCAGCGGCCACGGCTGCGTCGTCATCGCTCGGGCCGGCGGCGTGCTGGCAGACCGCCAGGTAATTGCTGCCGACACCGGTGTGTGGCACCGGTATGCCAGGTTGTGGAGCGTTTTCGGCGGCGCAGCGCTGCCAGTTTTCGTTGACCGCGACGATCACGCCGTCGCGGTCGAGGACGGCGATGTTGGCGGCGATCGCTTCGAGCACGCCGTGCTTGAAATCCTCGCTGGCCCGCAGCTCGATGGCCACTTTGGCCATGCGCTCGCGGGCGGCGACCGCATCCTCGAGCAGATTGAGGGCGGCCAGGCGCTCCCGGCGCTGCGCATCGAGGACCGCTTGCTGGCTCTGCTGCAGTGCTTCGGCGGCACGTTGGCGCTCGGTGATGTCGTAGAAGGCGGCGAGTACGCCGTCGTTGAGGACGATGCCGGAAACGACCATGAGGCGCTGCGAGCCGTCGCGGCAGGTAATCCGGTATTCGGCCGGGGCGATGTTGCCGTCGCCGGCCACCGCCTGACGGACGGCGGCATGCCAGGCGGCGAAGACCCGGGCGCGATAGTCGGGGTCCGGGAAGGCCTGCACCCACCATTCGGCGACGCGGGGAATTTCGGCGCGCGTATAGCCGAATTCCTGCTCGTAGCGGTCGTTGATCTCGACCAGGCTGCCATCTTTGGCGCCGAAGCACATCGCCAGCGGCGCGTTCTGGAACATCCGGCGAAAGCGTTCCTGGCTGCGCGCCAGGCGCTCTTCGGCTGCCTGCCGGGTGCTGGCCGTTGCCTGCAGCAAGTGGCCGAGCGCATCGATTTCGCTGATTCCGGAGGTGAGCGGGGCGTTGGTCGTGGCCTGATCCAGTGCGGCCATTGCCCGGGTCAGCCGGCGGCTACCCAGGGTGGCGGCAGCAATGCTGAGCAGCGTCGCGCCAAGCACGGCGGCCAGCAAGGCCAGGGCCGACTGGCGGAGAGTTGCCTGGCGGACGGCCTGCGGAATCTCCACAACCAGCGACCAGGGCGCCACGGTGGAGGCAACCGGGTAGCGTTCCAGTTTTTCGTCGGCGGTGCTGGCGGCGAATCGCCGGGCGCCATGGCGGGCAATCCGGGCGCCGTTGCTGTCGTACAGCGTGACACTCCAGTTCGCCGGCAGATTCAGGGCGTCGAGGTGGGCTTGTAGTTGCCGGGTTTCCAGTGTCGCCAGCAACAGGTAGTGTCGCCGGCCCTGGCGCTCCACCGGCATGGCGATGGCGACCAGCGGCTCGCCGGCTATCGGCCCGGCGAAAATATCGCCGACCGCCGGCTTGCCACTGGCCAATGCCGCCGGGGCGGCTGCCTCGCCGCTTGGCTGCGGGAGCCGGGGCAGTGGGCCACTGGCAAACGGCAGCCGGGTGTTGAGCAGCATCTGCAGGTCGAGATCGGCGAGCACGATATGGCTGCCGAAGTTTTCGCGGAAGCCGTGCGCCTCCTGGTAGAAGGCTTCGCGCGTCGACGTCTGGTCGAGTAGCGGCGAGCTGGCGAGAACGCCGAGGGCGCTGATGCGCGCCAGCAGATACTGATCGACGCTGGCGGCGAAGTTGGCGGCGCGGGCAGCCGCATCGTCATCGGCCTCGGCGCCCCGGGTGCGGACGTTGTCGAAGGCCAGCCAGGCAGCGAGCAGGAGCAGCGGCAGCAGGGTCAGCCAGATCAGCCGGGCCAGGTAGACGGACAGGCGGGTGCTGCCGCCGGCGCTGGTTCGGCTATCGCTCATCGCTGATCCTCGGCCGGCAGCGTTTCACCCTCGAGGAAATCCAGGCGGTGCGGCGGTGCGCGGCCGAGTTCGCGGGATAGCGCGTTGACCGCCTTTTTCAGTTCGATCATGTCGATCTCGCGGCCGACCATGGCCTGATTGAAGCGTTCCAGTTCCTGATTGCGCTGGCCGAGTTCCTCTGCTTGCTGACGCAGGAACAGTTCGGTGAACTTCTTGTCGGTGATGTCGTGGTTGAGGCCGCGGTAACCGCGCAGCTGACCCGGGCTGTCGATGATCGGGGTGGCGCTGGTCAATACCTGGCAGAGGCTGCCATCGCGGCTGAGGATGATGGTTTCCAGATTGCGGATGGGCAGTTGCCGTTCGGCGGTGTAGCTGAGGAAACTGCGGATGCGCCCCGCTTCTTCGGCCGGCATCAATTCGAACAGGGTCTTGCCGAGCAGTTCGTCGGCCGAGTAGCCGAGCAGCTTGGCGACGCTGTCCGAGACATAGGTGTAGCACCACTCGCCATCGGCCTCCCAGATCCAGTCGGAGGAGGCGGTGACGATGTCCTGGAAGCGCTGTTCGCTCTGGCGCAGGACTTCGGCCGCCCGGTCGCGCTCGGTGATGTCGCGGGAAATGCCGAAGAGGCCGGTGATCTGGCCGTCGGCGTCGCGCAGTGGTCCCTTGGTGGAGAGGAAGAGGCGTTCGCCATTTTCCGTCTGCACGTGTTCTTCAAAGGTGACCAGGGACCGCCGCTGCATCACGTCGCGGTCATTAGTCATGACCAGTGCCGCCTGTGCCGGCGGGAACAGGACGTGGTCGTCATGGCCGATGACTTCCTCGGCTACTTTGCCGGATAGGTGTTCGGCCGCCCGGTTGAACAGCAGGTAGCGGCCGTCGCGGTCCTTGGCGAAGATCGCATCGCCGGAAGCATCGGCAATGGTGCCGAGCAGGGTCAGCGCCTGCAGCCGCTCGTCCTGAGATTTACCGATGGCCTCGGCGAGCAGCAGTTGTTGCCGCTGGCGCACAACCACCGCGCCGACCAGCGTGGCGAACAGCGCGAACAGTCCGCTGAGGACAATCCAGCCGGCTTCGCTGACGGTGCTGGCGTGCAGTTCGGCGAGGTCGATCTTGGCGAGCAGGAACCAGTCGGAGCCGGGAATTGCCTGGACCACGCCGATCACTGTTGCATCGCGGTAGTCGATGCCGCTGACGGCTTCGCCGAGCCGGCTCTCGCCGCGGCTGCTGCGGGCGGCCAGTAGATCCTTGCTGGTCAGCGGCAGGCGCAGTTTGCCGGCGCTCTCCTGGCGGTGCCGCACCTCATTGATAAACACGATCTCTTCGCCCTCCTGGCGGAAGAGCAGGGATTCTGCGGTCTGGCTGTGGACTGGCCAGCTAGCCAATAGCGGATCGAGCCAGCTGGCCGGATCACTGCGCAGTACGATCAGTGGCGGCGGTTCGCCGACGCCGGGCAACGGCACTACCAGGTCGAGATGCAGGTGGCCCAGGCTATCAACGTCCGGGGCCACTTGGCGGATCTGGCCATCGGCGGCGGCCTGGCGCACGGCCAATTGCAGCGCCCCGGTCAGCCCGGCCGTGTTGCCGGAATTCCATAACAGCTTTCCCTGGTGGTCGAGCAGCAGCAGCGCATCGGTCTTGCTGCGCTGGCGGAACTGTTCCAGGATGACTGGTAATTGCCCGCCGTTGGCTACCTCGCCCTGGTCGCGCCACAACTGGTACTGGCGGGCGATCGACGGGCTGCCGTGCAATAGTTCGGCATCGCTGTGGCGCTCCAGCAGCCAGTTGGCGATCTGCTGGCTTTTCAGTTCGGCGATCGTCTGCAGGCGCTCGACCTCCATGTCGTGGTGGTGGCCGAATGTGCGCAGGGCGCCGAAAGTGGTGAGGGCGATGATGGTGACCACCAGCAGGCCAACCAGCGTGCGCAAGTGACCGCCAGTGATGGCCGGTAGCGCCACCACGTCCGGCGTACGCCGGCGTATCACCCAGTAGAGCAGGCAGGCGGTGACGAAGACGAATAGCCAGCCCTTGACGGTGCTGGCGAGGACGATGATTGCCGGGTCGGTGAACAGCCAGCCGACCGCACGATCCGAGAGCAGGATCCACAGGGCGGCGAAGGCCGCGTAGCTGAAAGCGATGGTCAGGGCGGGAGTCACTTGCTACGCCCCTTCTCTGATGAGCGATATCGGCGGCGGCGAAGGAAGCCACCGGTGCCCGCCATCGCCGCTGGTCTAACTTAGTGTCATCACCGCCTTGACTAGTTCCGCCAGGGTGCGCACGCCCATCTTTTCCATGACCCGGGCGCGATGGGCTTCCACCGTCTTCATGCTGATGTCCAGGCTGTCGGCGATCTGCTTGTTGAGCTTGCCGGCGACGACCAGGTGCATGACTTCGCGTTCGCGCTGGGTCAGCAGTTCGAGGCGGTTGGCGATGGCATCGTCGCGCTGGCGGCGGGCGGCGAGCTGGCTGTCCAGTTCGAGGGCGCGCTCGATGCGTGAGAGCAGGTCGGCGTTGTGGAAGGGTTTTTCGATGAAGTCGCAGGCGCCGCGTTGCAGGGCGCCGACAGCCATGGGTACGTCGCCGTGGCCGGTGACGAAAATGATCGGCAGGCGTGAACCGAGGTCGTCGAGCTTCTCCTGCAGTTCGAGGCCGCTCATTTCCGGCATGCGCACGTCGAGCACCAGGCAACCGCGCATGGCAGGCGTCCAGGCGGCCAGGTAACTTTCGCCGGATTCGAAGCAGGCGATGCGGTAACCCTCGCCTTCGAGCAGCCAGGTCATCGAGTCGCGCATGGCTTCATCGTCGTCGACGACGAAAATGGTTTGCGTCGTGTCACTCATCGCTTTCCTCTATCGGAACGGTGAAACGGAAGACAGTACCGCTCTCGCGGCGCGATTCGGCCCACAGCCGACCCTGGTGGAATTCGATGATCGAGCGGCAGATCGGCAGGCCGATGCCCATGCCTTCCGGTTTGGTCGTGTAGAAGGGGGCAAATATGCGGTCCATGTCTTCTTCGTTGAGGCCGTGACCCTGGTCGATGACCGATACCTCGAGCATGCGCTCGTCGACCACGGCGGCCCTGATGGTCAGCCGGCGGCGTTCGAAGGGTACATCGTTCATCGCCTCGATGCCATTCTTGATCAGGTTGAGCAGCACCTGCTCGATCATGATGCGGTCGACGACGATGTTGGGCAGCTTGTCCGGGATGTCGACGATGATCTTGGTGCCGGTACGTTTGGCCTCGATGTCGGCGAAGGCGCGGGCCTCGTCGACCAGTTCCTGGAGGGCGATCGGCCAGCGCACCGGATCGCTCTTCTTCACCATGTCGCGCATTCGGCGGATGATCTTGCCGGCCCGCTCGGCCTGCTCGGAAGCCTTCTGCATGGCACCCAGCAGGTCGTCGATGCGGTAGTTGCCACCCTGCATGCGCTTGACGCAGCCGGCACAATAATTGGCGATCGCTGACAGCGGCTGGTTCAGCTCGTGGGCCAGCGAACTGGCCATCTCGCCCATGGTGATCAGGCGCGAGGTCTGTTCCAGGCGTTTCTGTTGCTGCAGGGTGACCTCTTCGATGTGCTTGCGGTCGGTGATGTCGGCACCGATCTGGACGCGTACCGTGCGCCCGTCCACCCAGCGGATGGCGCGCTCGTGCAGGTGGTACCAGTGGCCGGAGAGGGCGTGCTGGAGCTCGCCATCGAACAGTTCGCAAGGCAGGTCCTCCGGGCGGAGCTGGCCGGGATCGCGCGTCAGCATCTCGGGCAGCGGCCGGCAGGCGGAGGTGATCAGGGCGGAGTTGGCGCCGACGGTATCGAAGCCGAAGATGTTCTGGAAGGCGCGATTGGCGAAGAGAATCTCGCCCGTCTGCACATCGGTCACGTGCACCGCCGAGTCAAGACCATCGATGACGGTGACGAAGCGCTCATGGGCGCGCTCCAGTTCGACGCGCGCCCGCTTCGGTTCGGTGATGTCGTTCATCGAGGCCATCCAGCCGATCTGCACACCATTGGTGTCGATCAGCGGCGAGAAATAGAGGCGGACGTCGAAGCGCTCACCGCTCTTGCGCATGATGCGCATCTCGAAGCCGCTGCCCGGGGCCTGTCCAGCCAGGGCCTGGTCGATGTTGTGCTGCAGCTTGTTGAATTCCTCGGCTGGCCAGTAGGGGTAAGGCGGGGCGACGCCGAGTAGTTCCGACTCGTCGAAGCCGGTCATCCGGCAGAAGGCGGCGTTGACGAAGGTGATGCGGCCTTCCAGATCGATGGCGCGCAGGCCGGTGATCATCGATTGCGCCATGGCCTGGCGGAAAGCGTAAGCGGCGCGCAGCTTCTCCTCGGTGTCGGCCCGGTGGTGGGCGTGGCGGCGCAGCTGGATCAGGGTGACGGTGGCGATGCCGGTGAGGACGACGATCAGGATCGCCGGCAGGAAGGGCAGCCAGGCGCCGCCGCCGCGGTAGGCGACGATCTGCATGGCGAGCTGGTTGCCCGGCAGGTCGAGGTTGATCGAGCCGGAAATCTGTCGGTCACTCGGGCGGATTGAGGAATTGCTGAACAACTCGTGCTTGTCGGCATCGACGATGGTCAGTGCGTAGCGGGCATTGAAGCCGGCGGGCAGGGTGTAACGCAACAGCGGCTCGAACGACTGCAGGGCGATGAAGGCGCCGAGATCGGCACTGCTCTGCTGCACCGGCAGGATCAGGTCGTTGGCCGGTCCCTGCCGTTTGCCCTGGTACTCGCGCGAAAAAACCGGGGTGCGCGTGCGCAGCGCTTCTTCCAGTGCCTTCAGGCGAACTCCGTCCAGTTGTTCGCCGACGAATACCGCCGTCGCTTCATTCGGCGCCACCCATTCGACCTTGCCGTCAGTGCTGACCCAGATGATTGCATCCAGTTCGGGATTGTCCGCCACATAACGACTGGACTTGACCTGGAAGGCTTCGTAGGTGAGCTGGCGGAACTCCTGTTCGCGACCGAGTTCGCTGAGGAAATCCTGGTGGGCGTTGAGGCGGTTCTCGATAGTCCGCTCCGCCCAGTGCATGTCGCCTTCCAGGGCCGAACGCGCCGTATCCTGTTCGCGCCATTGGAGGAAGGCGGTGACCAGGAGCATGGCGACGGCGAAAACGCCGATGGCGGCGTAGGGCGCCAGCCACAGCCAGGTCTGGCGGCGGGGAGCGGGAGGCGGCGAGGTCAACATTGACCAATTCTTCGCCGCGCGCCGCGGTGAGGCCATTGGTACTTACCCTAAGGACATCGATTTGCCGGAGGGTAATCCTCTTCGGTGAAAAAACATGGCTCGCGGTTGATGGCGCGCTGAACGATGTGCAGCGGGTAACCGGAGAGGAGAACGCGTGGGTGGCGGGGCATGGTTATTGGTTCAGAAAACTAAATGTCTCTGACCCCTTTGGCTGGTCTTCGTCTGGAGTGATATCAGTTCGTCTTCCGTAATGTTCAGTGTTGCCATGTCATTTGCTCCCTGATTTGGATTCGTTTGGGTTCGACGATTGGGTACGCCGGTAAGCTAGGCCGGCCGCCTGGAATTCCTGAAGTTTCGCGCTCAATTTGTCTGCCATCGAAACGACATGCTTCAAATGATCGGCAACGAAGTGCACTTCGGCGATGACCGTCTTTGAGACCGGGAAATAGAGATGGCAGCCTTCAAAGAGGCCGCCACTGCCTTCGTTGCAGCGGATGAAATACTTCATCCGGCCATCTTCAAGCAGTTCGTAATAGGCACTGTCCATCATGGGCTTCCCGGCTGAACGGCGTCGGCTTTCGACGTGTGCAGCACCAAACTGCGCTAAACCTCTTTCCGCATCCTTCTCTGAATAGGCTGGCCAGTATTGCCTGTACTTTCGTAGCCCTTGTGCCGCTAATTCGCTAGGCTCCTCAACCATCGAAGAAATGGATACGGAGAAGATGCTCTGCGGAATATCGTAGAAGCGCTCCACTTGGTCTGGCCTATCGCCTTTCAGATAGACGTCCAGCCTCTTGCCCGGCCCGTGCTGCCAGTACATTTCCTCATGACGCGCCTTGCTCCATGGCTGCACATCGGGAATCGTCGCGTGCAAGTCGATGCAGCACACCAGCCCATCCGTCGAATTTCGCCCCGCCCCCTTCAACCACGTCTTTTCAGGAATGAGAAACGCCGTGTCGTCGATGGGGATGTAACTCACTCCGTCCTTCGACTCCACGGGGTTGGGTAATGTTGGCGAACGGTCGCAGGCCGTGAGCGTCAACAGCGCTGCAAGCGCAAATCCTAGAATTTGCTTCATTCGCCCCCCCACCATTCAAGCAATTGACCAATTGCTCGCATAACCAAAGGGGTCAGAGTCATTTCCCGTATTCGCTCAATCGCATCTTCCATTTCAGACCTCCTCAAAATCCAAAATCCTGTTGCTCTGTGATCGGTAGCGCGCGCTTTTCATCCACCGCTCGATTCGGCCGACCGCGCTTGCCGGTGTTATGCCGTATGCCCAAATTGCCGCAGATCGTTTCGGCAAACCGTTCATTGCCCAAGGGCATCCCCGACTGCAGGGCCTTGCGGATGTCATTGATGGCTTCGGCTTCTAGTTCCGGCCGAAATAGCGCCCGGTAGGCGGCTTGCCGTTCGCCGTCGCCCTGGCCAAGCGACAGGTAGCACTTGTGTGGGGTGAGTCGGGCATCGACCTCCCCAAGGCCATTGGCGCGATAGCTTGACCAGCGGTACTGCCCGGGATCGACGACCATGCCCGCTCGTACCGGATTGAGTTCGATGTAGCGCTGACAGGTCACCAGATAGTTTTCGGCCTGCACCACGCTCGATTTGTAGCGTCCTTCCCACAGGCTGCCGGTACGCCGATAGAAGCGGTTGGCGTATTGCACGTAGCGGCGACCCAGCGATTGCATGAGCCGCGAAGGCCCGCCGTCTTTCTCCGGCGTGATCAGCAAATGAACATGGTTGGTCATCAACGCATAGGCATGTATCGCGCAGCCACAAGCGCGAGCCGACTCTTCCAGCCAATGGAGGTAGCAGTGGTAATCCTCATCGGTGAAAAAGCACGGCTCGCGGTTGATGCCGCGCTGGACGATGTGCAGCGGGTAACCGGAGAGGAGAACGCGTGGGCGGCGGGGCATGGTTATTGGTTCAGAAAACTAAATGTCTCTGACCCCTTTAGCTCGCGCTCAGCAAGCCGTAGTCCTCGGCTTCGTTTGAGAAGGGCAGCGTGCTGGCGACCAAAGCCATTTTCATTTCGATGTAGCCCCAATGGCTATCGCCGGGCGTGGCGCCGGAAGCGAGTTGGGTTTTCAGCGTCTGATAGGTTTCCCGGCCGAGGTCGCTCTGGAGGAGAGCGATCAAGCCGTCCGGCCCTTCTGCCTGCGTGCGCAAGGCGCTGAAGGCCTGGATCATCTCGGGTAGCTTGACCTGAGTGGTCACCAGACTGCCGTCGCCAATCTTGCCGACGCCGGCACCGTTGAAGGTGACGACGTTCTGGATCAGCTTCTGTCCACCGTAGGAGTCCAGCCCGTGCATCAGGTTGAAGGCGGTTGCCAGGTGGCCGGCGAGGCTGTAGCCAAGCACGGAAAACTGCTTTTGCGACAACGACACGCCGTCGACTTTCAGCGACTGGTACCACGCTTCCATGTCGCTCAGCTGCCCGAAGGCCCAGCCGTGCTCCTTGATCTCCAGCTTGTTCGTCGCTTCATTGTCGCGCGCAGCGTCGTCAATGAATTCAGTGCTGCGGAAGGTGAGGACGAGTTGATCTTTGACAATGCCCTGCGAGGGATCATCCTTAAGGGCTCTAAACAGAGTTCCTGAGAAACCTGTCGGTGTATTCGAGATGTGGTCGACCACCGCCCATTGCGTAACAAATTTTTCCGCTTCGGTTTGCGTGAATTTGCTGGCGTGGCGGTTACCTTCGGTGAGAACTCCAATCGGAATTAGGCCGATTGAATGCCCTGTGGTAGAAGCAGTGTCGCCGGGCGCCTGGTTGGGATTTCTGTTTGCATCAAATCCAAACAGCGCTTCGGCCGCCATCTGGAGATTGGCGAATTTCAGGGTTTCAGCAAGTGTAGGTGTAGCCATGATTAATTCTCCCCCTTGGGAATCAGAATTTGATCGACAAATAGGCGCGTATCCGCACCAGACGAGTCACCGAAAATTGGGCATTCCGGACCTCTGAGCCATGGGCTGACGCCGCCGGTGCTCAGTTTGAATTTGGTCATTTCGCCCAAGACTTCCTGGGTCGTCAGGTCAATGACCTTGACCGTGCCGCTGGCTATCCAGCGTTCGCGGTCCGTCGGGATGACGTGGTCTTCATAAGTAACCCCGTAACGGGGTGGCGTCGTGCTCGGGGAGAGGGTTTTGTCCAAAGTAAATCGGACATAACTCTTGGAATATGAGCTATCGATTTTCCAAGGCTCATCGTAACGGCTCGAATAGCGATAGCGCTTTCCATCCTCGGGATCGACGACCTCAACCCAGCGATAGCCGGGAAGACCTCCGGAACGCTTCTCGACGTTGATGTAACCGCGTCTTGACGATACGACTCCATCTTTGTCGACCGCCCGATACTCGTAGCCCAAAAAGCTCTTGATATAGTCATCTCCGTCGTGGTCATTCACAAACGCCGCCCCCGGCCACATCCTGTCGCGAAGCTGGGCTTCCGTCCTCGGCGGTCGGACCTTCAACAACATGATCCCTTCCACCTCCGGCACCGTCCGGTAGATCTTGATCCCCGCTTGCGTCCTGCACTTTTCCGCAAAAATCTCCTCGGTCTCTTTCCAGCGCTTCTGGAGCGGTTCTTCCTCGGTCTTGTATTCGTAGATGCCCAGCAGCGGCAGATAGGCAAACGCCACTACCGCCACCAGCGTCGCCAGGGCTCTCATTGCCTTCGTCTTGGGTAATTTGAACGCCAGGCCGATCACCACCAGAGCGATCAGCCCGTAGGCGATGGCGATGCCATCACTCAGGCTTGGTGCGATCATGCGGCTTCCCTCCAGTAGGGATCACTGATCGCGTCGTCGCCATTTTCGCCGAAGACGATGTCGTCACCGGCGCCGGCCCAGACGCGATCGTTGCCGGCGCCGGCGTGGATGGTGTCTGCGGCACCGCCGGCCGGTTCGGTTTCAACCAAAGGGGTCAGAATCATTTCTCTTCTCCATCAATATTCCTTCCAAGCAATTGACCAATTGCTCGCACGTACTTCTCTTCAGTGTTTTGCTGCTCGGTTGAAAAAGATGTCATCGAACCGCACAGATTCGCTGCACTCATCGGGTATTTGAAGGCCTTCTGGTAAATCGGCCAGAGCGTTCTTCCGCCCTCGGCGATATCAGCCATCAGCAACGGCGTGAATAACCCGACGCAATTCAACCGGGCCAACGGCATTGTTCGAGCAAGCTTGCTCAAAAACTCGGTGCCGATAGCTGTGTGTTTCAGCCTGCCAGGGGCGACTTGACGCAGGATGCTCTCCGCCGCCAGCAGGTAAAAATCGAGCATCGGATTGCCCTGCTCAAACAGCATCACTGCGTTGTTGATACCTGGCAGACCGATATGGAGTTTCCCGTCCTGATTCTTCAGCATCAAGATTTCCCGGCTGAAGGCATAGCCGGACGGCACATTGATATCGAACAGTTCGGGCCGGAAAACCAGCACATCGGCATCGACCCAGACGACGCGCTCGTAGCCCCTGGAGAGATAATCCTTCAGGTAGTGCAGGCGGGCGAAATCTGTGATGGGCAGTCGTTGCGCGCCGCACTTGTCGTGCACCCACGGCGGCGCGTAATCGAAAAATTCGTCGCCAATGAAAACGTAGTCGTAGTTCCTGCTGGCCGACCATTCCCGGACGCTTTTCATGGTTAACGTGATCCATTCAGGAACGTTGTAGTCGCGGAAGGTTTGAAGGACGACGGTTTTCATGGCTGGGCCACATCAGCCTCGTGGCTTTCGACGACTTCCATCTGCCTCGTCTTGTCAGCGCCCAACTCAATCACCTCATCTACCATCAATCCCCGCGGAATCTGGTGGGTGATGAAGAGCATCGTCACCTTCCCCTTGAGTTTGTTGATCGTTCGGGCAAAGTGCTCCGCGGTCTGCTGGTCCAGATTGGACACCGCCTCGTCGAAAATCAGGATCTTTGGCCGCTTGAGCAGCGCCCGGGCTATCGCGATCCGCTGCCGCTGGCCACCCGATAGCCCCGTTCCCCTCTCGCCGATCTCCGTCTGATAGCCCTCGGGCAGCGTCTCGATGACGTCGTGGATCTCCGCCGCCTTGCACGCCTGGATCACGTCCTCGAAGCGGGCGTGCGGATGGGCCATCACCAAATTGTCGTAGAGGGTGCCGGCGAAGAGCACCGTTTCCTGCGGCACGACGCCATAGGTCTGGCGCAGTTCGTTGGCGGCGAGATGGCGGATGTCCTTGCCGTCGAGATTGATCTGGCCTTCGTTGGGCTGGTAGAACCCGAGCAGCAGTTTGGCCAGCGTGCTCTTGCCGCAGCCGGAAGGCCCCATCAGCACGGTGAGGTGGCCGGGCTTGAGGCTCAGACTGAGGTTGCGGTAGAGCCAGGGCTGGTGTTCGGCATAGCGGAACGCCAGATGCTGCAGGTCGATGCGGCCGGGGCCCTGGTTTTCCCGGGTCGGGGTCAAGGTATGCGGTTCCTGTGGCATGTCCAGGATGTCGCCGAGGCGTTTGACGGCGATGCTGGTCTGCTGGAATTCCTGCCACAGGCCGACCAGGCGCAACAGCGGCTGGCTCATCCGGCCGGCGAACATCTGGAAGGCGCCCAGCATGCCGACCGTGAAGCCGCCCCCCAAGGGGGCTTGCTTCGCGGCGTCGGTCTTGACGATGAGGACGGGAATTGCCGCGGGCGAGGCGTCGGCCGGCAAACTACTGTCCGGTACGGCGCGCAGGAAGGCAATGGCAGCCAGTGGTAGGGACTGCCAGTCGCCCGGATGCGAACGGTGGCCGGTCTTGAAGCCGAGTGCTCGCGCTGCTTCGTGGAAGGTGGCGCGGCTATGCGGTGGCGGGAAGTCCTGTTCGATTGGTTTTGTGTCGAACGATAGGCGATAGAGGCTGCTCAGGCTGCCCAGCAGCCATGGCATCTCTTGAATCCAAAACGCCCCCTCTGATGTTTGCATTGCCCGGCTTGTTTATGTTGAATGGGCATTGTATTGGCATTTTTGTGAGTATCGAATATTGCGGTTTCATTTGGCGAATTCGGCATCTACACCTTGCAACCCGGGGCGCGATTTATCGGATGATCACGACGGTGATCATCCGGCAGTGAGCCAGCTGGCCAGCAGTGGCACGAGCAGGGCGGTGAGGGCGCCGTTGAGGCCCATGGCCAGGGCAGCGAAGGCGCCGCTCTGCTCATTGACCTGGAAGGCGCGGGCGGTACCGATGCCGTGCGAGGCGACGCCGATGGCGAAGCCGCGGATGGCCGGGTCACGCAGCTTCAACGCATCGAACACGTAGCGGGCGGCGACGGCGCCGATGATGCCGGTGATGATGACGAGCACGGCGGTCAGCGAAGGGATGCCGCCGATGCGTTCGGCAACGCCCATGGCGATCGGCGTGGTCACCGACTTGGGGGCCAGCGACAGTTGCGTGGACGTGCTGGCGCCGAACAGGCGACCGATCAGCACCGCCGAGAGCACGGCGGTCAGGCTGCCGGCGAGCAGGCCGACGATGACCGGCATCAGCATGGCGCGGACGCGGCGGATCTGCGTGTACAGCGGAATGGCCAGGGCGACCGTGGCCGGGCCGAGGAGGAAATGCACGAACTGGGCGCCGGAAAAATAGGTTTCGTAACTGGTTGAGGTCAGCCACAGGACGAGCACCAGCATGCTTACCGCGATCAGCACCGGATTGACCAGCGGGTTGCCGCCGGAGCGCTGATACAGCCAGAAGGCGGCCTGGTAGGCGAGCAGGGTGATGGTCAGGCCGAGCAGCGGCGAGGCCGACAGGTAGACCCAGAGTTCGCTGATCGGCGGGGTCATGGCGTTTCCTCCGGCAGCGCCCGGCGCTGGCAGTATTTCATCGCCAGGGCGGTGACCACCAGGGTGGCGATGGTGCTGATCAGCAGCGACAACAGCAGGGCCAGCCATTCGTCGGCGACGCGATGCAGGTGCACCATGATCCCGGTGCCGGCCGGGACGAAGAGCAGCGACAGGTGTTGCAGCAGGTTCTGGCTGGTCGTCCGCAATTCCTCGCCGGGGCCGCCACGCACGGCGAGGGCGATGAACAGCAGCAGCATGCCGATGACCGGGCCGGGGATCGGCAGGTCGAAGAAGCGGGCCAACACTTCACCGGTCAGCTGGAAAACCAGCAGCAGGGAGAGAGCGGAGATCACGGGCAGCTTTCAGGGTAGGGAAGGCTGCCAGTGTATTGCTTCACTTAACCTTTGATAATCCGCGGCGAGGGCGATTTATCCGGTACTTCTTGTACAAGATGCGGTGCTTCAGTACTCCTTGTTGTCCGACCACATTGCCGGCGTGAAGCGGATCACCCGATTGCGGCCGCGCTCCTTGGCCTGGTAGAGCGCCACGTCGGCAAATTTGACGGCCTGCCAGAAGGTGTCGCTGTCGGTCGGGAAATCGGAAATGCCGATGGAGATGGTTTTCTGCAAGACGATGCCGGCAACCTGGACCTTGAGTTCCTCGACCGCCGCCCGGATGTTCTCGGCGACTTGCTCGGCCGCTTCGCCACCACTGTCGATCAGGATGATCAGGAACTCCTCGCCGCCGTAGCGGATGACCAGGTCGGAGGCGCGCACCGAGCGCTTGAGCACCGTCGACAGCGCCTTGAGCACGGCGTCGCCGGCATCATGGCCATAGGTGTCGTTGACCATCTTGAAATAGTCGAGGTCGAGCATCAGGATGGCGGCATGAGTGCGCTTGCGCTGGACGCTGGCGACCAGCGTCTCGACGTACTCTTCGAGGAAGCGGCGGTTGTTGAGGCCGGTCATCGGGTCGCGCAGCGTCGAATCGCGCAGGCTTTCCATCAGCCGCTTGGTTTCCAGCACCGGCGCCGTTTCGCGCAGATAGACATTGACGAACGGGATCTTGGCCAACAGGCTTTTCTCTTCTTCCGGCGTGGTCAGCAACTGGACGACGCTGCCCACCGCCCCGGAATGGTTGACCGGGAAGCAGACGTGGCGACGGGCGCCCAGTTCGGCCGGCGGCCGGAATGAATAGCAGATTTCCGGATGGGTCACGCCGTCGACGATGTGCCCGGTCCGCCGGACGCGGCAGGCTTCGGGGCGAATCAGGATCTGCGGGTCGCACCAGCGGCAGGTGTCGGCGGCTTCGCCATCGACCATGATGGTGCGGATCTGCCGCTTGTTGCTGCTGATTTCATAGAGCGAAAACTCGTCGAGGCTGAATTCGTTCTTCAAGGTCACCGCCAGACGCTGGTAGATCTCGGTCTTCGACTCGTCCTCCTCGATCGCCTGCTTGAAGTGGGCGGCCCTGGTCAGCCCTTCGACCATGTCGATGGTCGCTGTCAGCAGGTTTTCGCCGGGCGCCGGCGTGCGTTCGGTGAGGCGGGCGACATTGTTGCCGATGCGGTTCAGGCCATCGTCGAGGAAGGTCAGCAGACGGTTCATGTCGGCGGCGATTTGGCCGATTTCGTCGTTGGTCCGCTGCTCGACATGGGCCTGGAAATCGCCCCGCAGGGCGCGCTGGACAGCGCCTTCGACGGCATTGGCGGTGTCGGAAATCGGCCGCAGCAGGCGGCGCAGCAACAACACCATCAGCAACGAGAAGAGCGTTACCGCGCCGGCAATGCCGGCCACCGTGAACAGCGCTTTTTCCTTCAAGGCGGCGATCGACATGCTCATGGTGACGGCGCCGAGCACGGCACCTTCGGCCACCTGGTGGCACTGCAGACAATTGGGGCTGCCGCTGGCAGTGGCGATATAGGGAATGGTGCCGCGGAACAGGGGTTCGTCACCCTGGGTGATCAGCTCGAAGCGCGCCTTGCCTTCGCGCAATACGGCGCTTTCCGTGTCGTCGGCCACCGACTCCATCGACAGGCCCTTGCCGAACTGCTTTTCCACCTCTGGCGAACGGATGACGCGGGCCGACTTCAGTCCCTGGACCTCGACCAGACGCTGAAGGAAGCTCTCGCGCTTGTCGATGACCCCGTTGATCATCGATTCGGTCAGATGGACGCGGACGATTTCACCGGCGGTACGGATGTGCTCAGTTGCCGAGGCAATCGAAAAGCTGCGGAAAGCGTACAGGCTGATGGCTACCAGGACGGCCAGCAGGCCGGCGGTGATGCTGATGAAGAAGATGGTTACCTTGGCGTTGAGTGTCACGAGACGACTCTCCTGTTTAACTAGGCACAAGGGTGGGGATTATGGCTGAAGGCGAACCGTTGCGGAGGGGGCGAATTCTTTGCCGGTGACGGAAAGAGGCATTTCTTGACCTTGGTCAACTGTTGCCGGGGTGGCACCGGGGCCGGGCAATCTGCACCAAGGTACATTCATCGCGAGCTGTACTTGGGGTAATCTGCGGACATCAGGACTGCCATGCGCAGACAAAAACCGGCAGGGGAAGACGTTTTGGATAAATGCTGCGTACTGGTAGTGGATGACGAGCCGATCGGCCGCGAAATTCTCGCCGAAAATCTGGCCATTGAAGGCTATGTGGTGGTCGAAGCCGAGTCGGGCGAGGCGGCCTGGCAACTGATCGATGCCCATCCCGAACGTTTCGAGGCCATCCTGCTTGACCGCATGATGCCGGACATGGATGGCATCGAGATCCTGCGCCGGGTCAAGCAGCGGACCGACATGCGCCATGTCCCGGTGATCATGCAGACCGGTATGACGGCCGATGCCGATGTCCTCGAAGGTCTCCAGGCCGGAGCCTACTATTACCTGACCAAACCCTTCTCGGCCGATACGCTGCTGGCCATCGTCGCTGCCGCGACGCGCGACTATCGTGGCCATCGCGAGCTGGAGGAAGAGGTCAAGCGCCAGGGGCAGATTCTTTCCTGCCTGACCGAAGCCCGTTTCGTCTATCGCTCCACCGACGAGGCGCGGGCGCTGGCGGCGCTGCTGGCCAACGTCGCTCCGGAGCCGGAGCGGGTCGTTCTCGGTCTTTCGGAGCTGATGCTGAATGCCGTCGAGCATGGCAACCTGGCAATCGGCTACCGGGAAAAGTCGCAATTGATCAATGCCGACCGTCTGCATGATGAAATCGGCCGCCGCCTTGCCGATCCTCGCTATGCCGGCCGCCAGGCGGAGGTGATCGTCCGCCGCGAGGCTGGCGCCTTGCGCTTCACCATCCGCGACCAGGGGGCCGGCTTCGACTGGCGCGGCTATCTGGACATGAGTCCGGAGCGGGCCTTCGATACCCACGGGCGCGGCATCGCCATGTCGCGCATGATCAGTTTCGACAGCCTCGAATACCGCGGGTGCGGCAACGAAGTCGAGGCGGCGATCCGCTGCTCTCCTGAAGCTGTCGGCTAGTCGGTAGCCGTGGCCAGCAGGCGGCGCAGCGTCGCCCGCTGCTGGCAATCGGTTTCTGCCAGTTCCCGGTAGAGGGCGCCGACGACTTTGTCGTCGCCGGCTTCGGCCAGCATTTTGTCCAGGCGGGTGGCGGCGTTGTGCGTGGCTTCCAGGCCGAGGGTGGCTGCCGTACCCTTCAGTGTGTGCACCAGGCGCCGGGCCAGCAGCAGGTCGCCAGCCTGCAATGCCGCGCCGGCCTCGGCTACCGTCTGTCCATGCACCTCCAGGTACTTGCTCAGCAGCATCGGGTATTTCTCGGACTTGATGCCGAGCCGGTCGAGGACAGCGGCCGGGGCGAAGCCGCCGGCGGCCTCGAGGGCTGTGAGCAGCCACTGTCCGCCGCCGGTCGCCGGTGAGGGCAGCGCGCTGACGGCCGGTAGCCAGCGCCCCAGGCAAGCGCGCAGGCGCTGCGTGCTGACCGGCTTTTCCAGATAGTCGACCATGCCGGCGGCCAGGCAGGCGGTACGGTTTTCCGGCAGCACGTTGGCCGTCAGGGCAATGATCGGCGTCTCCCGGCACTCTGGCAGGGCGAGGATGCGGCGGCTGGCTTCGTGGCCATCCATCACCGGCATCTGGATGTCCATCAGGATCAGGTCGTAGCGGGTAGCGCCGGCCATGGCGATGGCGCTTTCACCATCAACCGCGATGTCGGCGCTCAGTCCGAGTTCCTTCAACAGATCGAGCGCTACCTCGCGATTCAAGGCATCGTCGTCGACCAGCAGCAGGCGTGGCGGGCTATTCATCGTTACCTTCCGGATCGGCGGCGGGCGGGAACAAGCGGTGGAGAAGATTTCTGGCGGCTTCGAAATCGAAATCGGCGACCAGCCGCTCGAAATTCACGAAAGCGCCGCACATCGCCTGGCGCAGAACCGGTTCATGCAGGTGCAGGATGTCCTGGGCATGGATCCTGACGAAGGATGGGTCGTCTGGTTCTGCCGGCGGTCTGCTTGGCCGGCCGGCCGCCTGGAGCAACTGGATGGCGCGCTCGCCGACCAGAGTTTCGAGACGTTGGCGATGGCGTTCGAGTTCCGCCTGGGTGCGCTTCTTCTCGCTGATGTCTTCCTCGATCGACAGGAAATGGGTGACCCCGCCATCGGGCTGGCGTACCGGCGAGAGCGACTCGTCGTCCCGGGTGACCAGCAGGCAGGAGAAGCTTTCCTCGGCCATCAGCTGGGCGGCTGCCTGCAGCGAGCTGTCGGGCGGTATGCCCGGGACCTCGTGGGACATCTCACCGAGGCTCGAGGAGGCGCGCCTGCTCATGGCCGGGGTTCCGCTGGTTGCTCGAGGGCGGCGGCCAGTGGTGTCAACGTCGCGTGGACGCGGGCGCACAGCGTGTCCAGCAGTTCACTGCACGTGCTGCCGTCGCTGCCGGGCTGCCGCAATTCCTGATTGAGGCGGGTAGCGGCGGCCTGGATGTCGACCAGGCCAAGGGTGCCGGCGGCCCCCTTCAGCGTGTGGGCGAGATGCGAAGCATCGGCCGGGCGGTCTTCGGCCAGGGCCAGGGCGATCAGTTGATCGTCCTCGCCATGCTGGCTGACGAAACTCTTGAGCAGTCGCCGGTAACTGGCGCTGCGGCCGCGCACGGCGCGCAGGCCGGTGGTGACGTCGAGTCCCGGCACAGCGCCCAGGGCCGCCCGCAGGGCACCTTCCTCGTCGACCGATGCGCTTGGGGCGAGCGTGCTGGTCGTCCTGCTGCTGCCGCCGGAGGGTAGCCATTTGATCAGGCGGGCAAACAGGTTGCCCGGGTCCACCGGCTTGGCGATGTGGTCGTTCATGCCAGCGTCCAGGCAGCGCTGACGGTCCTCGCTGAAGGCGTTGGCGGTCATTGCCAGGATCGGTACCTGGCGTCCCGTGGCGCTGCTGCGGATCAGGCGGGTGGCCGTCAGGCCGTCCATGACCGGCATCTGCATGTCCATCAGGATCAGATCGTAGGGACGATCGCGGGCCAGGCGGACAGCTTCCTCGCCGTTGGCGGCGACGTCGACCTGCAGGCCGACGCTACGCAGGAGGTCGACGGCGACTTCCTGGTTGATCTGGTTGTCTTCGGCGAGCAGGATGCAGGCCTGCTGGTGCAGGGTGGCCAGCATCCGTTCGGCCTCGGCGACAGGCAGCGGCACGGCGGACGCAGTGGCGGTGTGGCCGGCTTGCAGGCGGGCGGTGAACCAGAAGGTGCTGCCTTCGCCGGGGCTGCTGACCAGGCCGCTGTCGCCACCCATCAGCAGCGACAGGCGGCGGACGATGGCGAGGCCGAGGCCGGTGCCGCCGAAACGCCGGGTGGTCGAGGTGTCGGCCTGTTCGAAGGCGTCGAAAATGCGTTCCTGCTGTTCGGGGGGAATGCCGATCCCGGTATCGCTGACGGCGAAGCGGACGAGCAGCGCACCGTCGGCGGTCCTGCTGTCGAGGCTGACGGCAATGGCGATGTGGCCGTGGCGGGTGAATTTGACGGCGTTCGACAGATAGTTGAGCAGCACCTGGCCGAGCCGCAGGGGATCGCCGTGCAGTACCGGCGGCAATTGCGGATCAATCGAACAGCGCAGTTCGATGCCACCCGAACGCAGGTGGTCGGCAACCAGAATGGCGGTGTTGTCGATGACCTGGCTGAGCAGGAAATCGGTCGGTTCAAGCTCCAGCTTGCCGGCTTCGATCTTCGAGATGTCGAGGATCTGGTTGATGATCGCCAGCAGGTGCTGGGCGGCATCGGCCACCTTGTGCAGTCGCAGGCGCTGTTCAGGATCGTCGGTGTGGCGCTCGGCCAGGTGATTGAGGCCGATGATGGCGTTCATCGGCGTGCGGATCTCGTGGCTCATGTTGGCCAGGAAGACGCTCTTCGCCCGGCTGGCTTCGACGGCAGTATCCTTGGCCCGGGCCAGTTCGGCGGTGCGCTCGGCGACCAGTTCCTCGAGGTGGTGGCGATGGCGCTCCAGTTCCTCGCCGGCCGCCTTCTGTTCGGTGATGTCCTGCCAGATGGCGCAGATGTGTGGCCGGCCGCCGACATCGACGGCGGTGGCGGCGATGCGGGCGATCTGCAGGCTGCCGTCGCGGCGCCGGTGGCGGCGCTCGAAAACGGCATTGCCGTGGGCAATGATGTCGGCCAGCAGGGCACGTAATTCGCTCTCGCCGGTGCCATCCTGGATGGCGACGAGATTGAGGCCGGCGAACTGCTCGCGGGTGTAGCCGAGGTTGCCGATCACGGCATCGTTGATTTCGAGGAAAGTCAGCGTTTCCGGGTCGATCAGGCAGATGCCGTCGCGCGCCTGGGTGACGATGCTGCGGTAAATTTCCTCGCGCTCGCGCAGCGCCTGTTCGGCGGTTCGGCGTTCGGAAACGTCGACCACATAGACGACGATGTGCGCTTCCCCATCGACGTCGATTCTCGCTGCCGACAGGCTGATCTGGCGCTGGCGGCCATCGCGGCCGGTGGCCGTGCTATCGAAATCGATGACGAAACCGTCGCGTTGCAGCAGCTCGACCATGCGAGCGCGATTCTTGCCGTCCCAGAGGCCGGCTTCCAGCGTCGTCTTGCCCAGCAATTCCTCGCGTGTCCATTGGTATTCGCTGAGCAGGCGGTCGTTTACGTCGATCATCCGACCGTCGGCGACGCGCGTGATGCAGGCGGCGACGGGGGCGGCCCGGAAGGCGACGGCGAGGCGCTCCTGCAACTGGAAGACGGCCTGTTCGGCACGGCGGCGTTCGGAGATGTCGAGGATGAAGGCGAGCACGCAGCGTCGCTCACTGAGACTGACGATTTCAGCCGAGATGCTGATCGAGATCGGGGTGCCATCGCGGCGCCGCCATTCGGTCTGGTAATCGCCCAGGCTGCCGGCGACCAGCAGGGCATCCAACCACTGTTGGCGGTCCTCCTGCGTCGGCCACAGGCCGAATTCGGCTGAACTGCGGCCGAGCAGTTCGCTGACCGGCCAGCCGAGCATCTCGGCATAGCGCCGGTTGATGTCGAGATAGATGCCGTCCTCGATGGTGGTCAGCGAAATCGATGCCGGACTGGCCTCGAAGGCGACCCGGAAGCGCTCTTCAAGATCCTTGAGGGCACTGATGTCGCGTCCGATGCCGAGGACGCCGATCAGGCGCCCTTCGTGATCGAGCATCGGCGTCTTGGTGGTCAGGACGCGTTCGCGATGACCGTCGCTGAACGTCAGCCATTCCTCGTTGCTGCGTGGCCGGCCGGCGACCTGGGCGGCGCGGTCGTTGGCGCGGAAGAATTCGGCCTGTTCGCGGTCGACGAAATCAAAATCGGTCCGCCCGATCAGTGCCGACTCGGTAACGCCGTAGAGTGCTTCGAAGCGGCGGTTGCATTTCAGGTAGACGCCGTCCGGGTCTTTCAGCCAGATCAGGTCAGGCACTGTGTCGATCAGGGTGCGCAGGTGAATATGTTCGCGGGCCAGGGCCTGGCTGGCTCGTTCGGCGTCGAGCCGGGCTTGCCGCTCGAAACGGTGGCCTTGTTCTATCCGTTTCAGCAGGCGGTTCAGCAACAGCGCCAGCAGCAGGGCGGTGACGGCGATGAAAAGCCAACCCTTCAGGGAGCTGGCGAGCAGCAGCTGCTGTGGATCGCTGACCCAGGCAACCAGCAGGCGGTCAGAGACGAGAATCCACAGCGCGGCGACGATGACGTAGGGGATGACGACGAGGGCCACGGCCCTGGCCAGGCTAGTTGGTGCTTCGCGGAATTGGCTCATGGCGCGGCTCGTCTCGCGCTTCAGTCGGAGTAGGTGCGGGCAATGCGCCGGAAGGTTTCGAATTCGCCAACGAAGGCGCTCACGATATCCGGGTCGAAATGCTTGCCGCTGCCGTCGACGATGATGTTCAACGCTGTTTCGTGGGTGAAAGCTTCTTTATAGACACGTTTGCTGATCAGGGCGTCAAAGACATCGGCCAGCGCCATCAGGCGGGCGCACAGGGGAATCGCCTCGCCGGCCAGGCCATCCGGATAGCCGCTGCCATCCCATTTTTCATGGTGATGGCGGGCGATTTCCTTGGCGATATCGAGAAACTCCACGCGGGCCTCGGTATCGGCCTCCGCCTGGGCGATGGCGCGGGCGCCCAGTTCGGCATGTGTCTTCATGATCACCCATTCTTCCGGGGTCAGCGGACCCGGTTTGAGCAGCACGTGATCGGGAATGCCGACCTTGCCGATGTCGTGCAGGGGGGCCGATTTGGCCAGGTCGTCAATGTGCTGTTCGTTGAGGTCGTCGATGAAGCGCGGATGCCGGCGCAGGGCCAGGGCCAGCGTGCGCACATATTCCTGCGTGCGGTGCAGGTGGTTGCCGGTTTCCGGGTCACGCGTTTCGGCCAGGCGGGCCAGGGCATGGATGCTGACTTGCTGGATCAGCTGGTTTTCCGCCATACGTCGGGCGACTTCCGCTTCCAGATAGCTGTTCTGGTCGTGCAGGATGTCGCGCGCACGCTTCAGCTCAAGCTGGGTGCGGACGCGGGCGAGAACGATGTTCGGGCGGATCGGCTTGGTGATGTAATCGACGGCGCCGCAGTCGAGGCCGTGTTCCTCGTCATGCGTGCCATCCATGGCGGTGACGAAGACTACCGGAATGTCGCGTGTCGCCGGAGTTTCCCGTAATTGGGCGAGGACGGCGAAGCCGTCCATCTCCGGCATCATCACGTCAAGCAGGATCAGGTCCGGTGTTGGATGCCCCTGGGCGATCTGCAGGGCCCGCCGGCCGGAATTGGCGGCACGTACCCGGTAGTCACGCTGCAGTAGCTCGCCAAGAATGCTGAGATTTTCCGGGGTGTCGTCGACGATCAGGATCGTGGGGTGCGATGCGGCCATTCAGTTTTCTCGGGGCGCCGACGTGATGTGGTGATAGCTGGCCGATTATCGCTGCCAGCTGGGATTATTGCTACCGGGCCTCTCCCGCCGCCCGGCCGACAATCCGGCAATAGGCGGCGAAACGGCGGGGATCGATCTGCCCGGTCGCCAGCGCGGCGCTCAGCGCGCAGTCCGGCTCGCGGTCGTGGTGGCAGTCGCGGAAGCGGCACTGGCCGAGGAAGGGGCGGAATTCCGGGAAGGCGTGTTCAATCTCACCGCGATCGAGGTGGCCGAGGCCGAATTCCTGCAGACCGGGCGAGTCGATCAGCGCACTCTCGGCATCGAGATGGTAGAGGCTGGCGTGCGTCGTCGTGTGCTTGCCCGAGTCTAGCGCCTGCGAGATCTCGCGGGTGGCGGCATTGGCTTCTGGCAGCAGGGCGTTGATCAGCGTCGATTTGCCCATGCCGGACTGGCCGACCAACACACTGATGCGGCCGTGCAGCGCCGGCCGCAGGTCTTCGGCGTGCTCCAGGGCGGACAGTTCGAGCAGGCGGTAGCCGAGGCCGGTGAACACGGCCAGACGCTCGCGGGCGGCAGGCAGGCGGTCGACCAGATCGCACTTGTTGAGGACGATCAGGATCTCGATGTCGGCGCTCTCGGCGGCGACCAGGGCGCGCGTCACCAGCTCGTCGGAAAAGGCCGGTTCGCTGGCGACGACGATGATCAGCTGGTCCACATTGGCGGCGATCAGCTTCTGGCGGATTTCGTTGGAGCGATAGAGCAGGCTGCGGCGCGGCTGGATCGCCTCGATGACGCCCTGGTCGGCTGAAGTGCGCTTGATGTCGACCAGGTCGCCGCAGGCCACCTCGCTTTTCTTGCCGCGCGGGAAGCAGGGCAGACGGCTGCCGTCCGGCAGCTCGACCAGGTACTGGCGGCCATGGGCGGCGACAACGCGACCGTGCATTAAGCCAGCGCCTGCAGCCGGGCGATGCGCTGTGCCGCCGGCGGGTGCGAATCGTAGAAGGCGGAATACAGCGGGTCGGGGGTCAGCGTCGCGGCATTGTCCTCGTACAGCTTGACCAGGGCGCGACTCAGGTCAGCCGCGGCAGTGTGCTCGGCGGCATAGGCGTCGGCCTCGAACTCGTGGCGGCGTGACAGCTGGCTGAACAGCGGGCTGAGCGGAAAGGTGAAAACCGGCACGACGAGGAAGAAGAGGATCAGCGCCAGCGCGGTGTTCTGCGCCGGCACGCCGAGGCCGGCGTAGAACCACGGGCTGTCGATCAGCTGGCCGAGCAGCCAGAGGAAGGCCAGCGAACCGGCGAACATCATGACGATGCGCTGGACGATATGTTTCTTGCGGAAATGGCCGAGTTCATGTGCCAGCACAGCTTCGATTTCGTCCGGCGAAAGGCGTTCGAGCAGGGTGTCGAAGAAGACGATGCGCTTGTTGTTGCCGAAGCCGGTGAAGTAGGCATTGCCGTGGCTGGAGCGCTTCGAGCCGTCCATGACGAAGAGGCCGGAGGAACGGAAGCCGCAGCGGGTGAGCAGGGCCTCGATGCGGGTCCGCGTCTCGCCGGCGTCAAGTGGCGAGAACTTGTTGAACAGCGGGGCGATCCAGGTCGGATAGACGAACAACGCCAGCAGGTTGAAGCCGGCCCAGAACAGCCATACCCAGAACCACCAGGCCTCACCCATGGCGCCCATCAGCCAGAGCACGGTGGCGATCACCGGGGCACCGATGGCCAGGCCGAGCAACGATTGCTTGGCCAGGTCGGCGAGATACAGGCGCAGCGTCATGCGGTTGAAGCCGTAGCGGGCCTCGATGACGAACTGGCGGTAGAGCGAGAAGGGCAGGTCGATGATGGCGGAAATGGCCATCAGGCTGAAGATCATCGCCAGGCCGTAGGCAATGCCCTCCAGGCGGGCTGACCACAGCTCGTGCAGCCAGGCGATGCCGCCGCCGAGGGTGAAGATGAGCAGCAGGGCGGTGTCGACCACAGTCGTGACGAGACTGGCGCGGCTGCGGTCCACGGTGTAGTCGGCGGCCTTCTGGTGAGCGGCGAGGGGAATGCGTTCGGCGAAGTCGGCAGGTACCGCGGCGCGATGGGCGCTGACATGGCGGATATGGCGCTGGCCGAGCCACAGACGGGCGGCCAGGGTCAGGATGACGGCGGCGAGGAAGACGAGGGTGAAAGCGGATGTCAAAGGCAGAGGCCTAGCTGTGAGAAAATCGGGGTTTTTCGAACTCGGGCAATTATATGGCAGGCACTGCAAACAACCTCGTCTGGCTGGACATGGAAATGACTGGCCTCAATCCGGACGGCGACCGCATCATCGAGATGGCGATGGTGGTGACCAACTCGGAACTGGAACTGGTCGCCGAATCGCCGTCGTGGGTGGTGCATCAGTCAGACGAAGTGCTGGCCGCCATGGACGAATGGAACCAGAAGACGCACGGCCGCTCCGGCCTGATCGACAAGGTTCGTGCCGCGACCACCCGCGAAGCGGAGATTGAGGCAGCGGCCCTCGATTTCCTGCACAAATATTCGGGCAAAGGCCATTCGCCAATGTGCGGTAACAGCATCGGCCAGGACCGCCGCTTCATGGCGCGCTACATGCCGGAACTGGAAGCCTTCTTCCATTACCGCAATCTTGACGTCAGCACCTTGAAGGAGTTGTGCAAGCGCTGGCAGCCGGAAGTTTACAAAGGCTTCAAGAAAAAGGGCCGGCACACCGCGTTGGCTGACATCTACGAGTCGATCGATGAACTGAAGTATTACCGCGAGCACTTCCTCAAGGGCTGAGCCGCTGCCATTCCGGCTGCCAGAGCGGCCGGAAGCGGCGCTCAGCGCCGGAACAGGCGGAATTTCTCGCGTCGGTCACCTGGGCGATTGCCTTCCCAGACCAGTTGCCAGTTTCCGGGCGGCGGCGTGAGCTCGGCGCGTGTGTCGCCGACGATCAGCAGCCAGTCACAGGCTTTGCCGCTTGCACTGTTGTAGGCTGACGAATCGATCAGCGAGAAGTATGACAAGGACGCGCGCTGGCCATCGCTCAGCCCGCGTTCCGCCAGGCAGCGGTGGCCTTCCGGCATTGCCGCGGCGACGGCCTCGGCGATCGGGCGATAGCTCTTGCCGTAGTCGAACCAGGGCAGGATCAGCGTGGTCAGCAACAGCCACAGGGTCGTCAGGCCGAGTGTCCAGTGGGTCAGGCTGCGATAGGGCGAGCGCGGGGCGGTGGCGATCAGCCAGATCCACCAGGCGGTGGCGGCCAGGCCAAGCAGAAAATCGGGCAGATCGAACTGGCCGTTGAAGCCCGGGCGCAATTCGACGACGCGCTGGCCGAGTCGCTCCGGCCAGCCGAGCGCCATCGCCGACCAACTCAGCCAGACGGCGGCGGCGAACAGGCTGAAGCTCATCATGGCGAACCAGTCAAAGGCATTCGCCGCGCCACGCCGCAGGGAGAGGGCGCCCGGCGTGGCGAGCAGGGCCAGCGGCGGCAGCAGCAGCAGGGTCGGTACCTCGCGCGGCCGATAGGCGAGAGCCAGCATCAGCAGCGTCAGCAGCAGAAAGGCAAGGGGCAGCAGTTGCGGTGTCTCACGCCACTGCTGGCGTCGGCGCCACAGGGTCCAGGCAGCGAGCGGCAGGACCGGGAAGGCGAACCACGGCAGCATGGCCAGGAAGCGGCCGGCGCCCGGCCAGGAGAATGGGGTCATCAGCGGCGCCAGTTCCATCGTCAGCCAGCCGTGGAAACGCGCCGGTTCGAGCAATAGCAACGCCAGTGGCCAGGGGGCGATGAGCAGGGCGGCGATGGCCAGGCCGATCAGAAGTGTATGCAGGGCTTTCTGGCGGTCGGGCGAGAGCCACCAGGCTAGCGGCAGAATGGCGAGCAGCGGCAGGGTCGGCGAGATGCCGGCACCGAGCAGGCAGGCGGCGACGGACAGGCCGTAGAAAATTCCGGTCAGTCGCGGTTTGCGGCCGATTGTGGCCAGCCCGCCGAGAGCGCCACCATAGGCGGCGAGGGCAATCAGCATGGGTTGCGCATCGTGGGCGTGCACCACCAGGCCGACACAGCCGGCGAGCAGCAGAGGGCTGGCGGCGGCGCTGTCCTGACCATAGAGTTCGCGGCCAGCGTAGTACAGACCGAGCAGGGCCATGGCCACCCAGAAACCGCTGGCCAGCCGCATCGCCTCGTGGGCCGGCAACAGCCAACCGAACAGATGGCCGCTGAGCGCGGCGCTCCAGTAATAAAGCGGCGGCTCGTGGAAGGCACGGCCGGCCAGTTCGGGGGTCAGCCAGTCGCCAAAATGCAGCATGTGCCAAGCGGCGCCGATATGGATCGCATCTTCGCCCTTCCAGGGGTCGCGGCCGAGCAAGCCGGCCAGCACGTAGAAAGCGAGTATGGCGGCAAGTACCCAGCCGGCTGGTGGCAGGCGGATGCCGCGACGGATCAGGGCGAGGAACTCAGGCATGGACCGTGGAAGGAGGGGCAATAAAAAAGGCAGCCACGAGGCTGCCTCTTATACCGTAAAACCGCTTGCTCAGGCTGCGGTCTTGCCGCGCATGGCGCCGAACTTCTGGTTGAACTTTTCGACGCGACCGGCGGTGTCGACGATCTTCTGCTTGCCGGTGTAGAAGGGGTGGCACAGCGAACAGACTTCGATATGCAGGGGCTTCTTCATGGTCGAGCGGGTCGTGAACACGTGGCCGCAGGAACAGGTCACTTGAACTTCGTTGTAATCGGGATGGATGGCGGCTTTCATCATTTGTCCTTTAAGCAAGCGACCGGCGGATGTGGCCGATCTGGGAAGCCCGCGATTATCCGTGAATAATCGCGGGCTTGCAAGAGTTACTAGGGGGTTTTTGCTTAGCCCCGGCGCATGGCATCAAAGAATTCCTGGTTGCCCTTGGTCGATTTGACCTTGTCGAGCAGGAATTCCATGGCTTCGAGATCGTCCATCGGGTAGCACAGCTTGCGCAGCACCCACATCTTCTGCAGGACGTCCGGCTTGAGCAGCAGTTCCTCGCGGCGGGTGCCGGAGCGGTTGACGTTGACTGCCGGGTACATGCGTTTTTCGGCCATGCGGCGATCCAGATGGATTTCCGAGTTACCGGTGCCCTTGAATTCTTCGTAGATCACTTCGTCCATGCGCGAGCCGGTGTCGATCAGCGCCGTGGCGAGGATGGTCAGCGAGCCGCCTTCTTCGATATTGCGCGCGGCGCCGAAGAAGCGCTTCGGCTTCTGCAGGGCGTTGGCGTCGACGCCGCCGGTCAGCACCTTGCCGGAGGCCGGCTGCACGGTGTTGTAGGCACGGGCGAGGCGAGTGATCGAGTCGAGCAGGATGACCACATCCTTCTTGTGTTCGACCAGGCGCTTGGCCTTCTCGATGACCATTTCGGCGACGGCGACGTGGCGGGTGGCCGGTTCGTCGAAGGTCGAGGCGACGACCTCACCCTTGACCGTACGGGTCATTTCGGTGACTTCTTCCGGGCGCTCGTCGATCAGCAGCACGATCAACACGACTTCCGGGTGGTTGGCGGTGATGGCGTGGGCGATGTTCTGCAGCATCACCGTTTTGCCGGTCTTCGGCGGAGCGACCAGCAGGCCGCGCTGACCGCAGCCGACCGGTGCGATCATGTCGATGACGCGGCTGGTGATGTTTTCCTCGGACTTGATGTCCCGTTCAAGCTGCAGATGCCGCGTCGGATGCAGCGGCGTCAGGTTCTCGAACATGATCTTGTTCTTGTTGGCTTCCGGCGGGAAGCCGTTGATGCGGTCGAGCTTGGTCAGTGCGACGTAGCGCTCGCCGTCCTTCGGCGTGCGGATCTCACCTTCGACGGTGTCGCCGGTACGCAGGTTGAAGCGGCGGACCTGCGATGGGGAGACGTAGATGTCGTCCGGGTTGGCCAGGTAGGAGGTGTCCGAGGAGCGGAGGAAGCCGTAGCCGTCGGACAGCACTTCCAGGGTGCCGTCACCGTAGATGGTGTCGCCATTTTTTGCCTTCGCCTTGAGGATGGCGTAGATCAACTCCATCTTGCGCATGCGGTTGGCGTTCTCGATGGCGAGTTCGGTCGCCATGTCGAGCAGTTTGCTGACGTGCAGTGTCTTGAGTTCGGAAAGTTGCATGTAGAGTAAGGGCGCCGTAAATGGAGCGCTGGCGACAACCCGGATGACGGGGCGCGGAAGCTGGTGTGCTGGGGGGAGGGAAATGACGCCGGGGCCGATGGCCGATCGCGTCAGCCTGACGATGCAGGAAGCACCGTCAGGTCGGCAGACTACGGAGATTAGAGATTGCTGTCAATAAAGGCGGCGAGTTGCGACTTGGAGAGGGCGCCAACTTTGGTCGCCTCGACATTGCCGTTCTTGAAGATCATCAGCGTCGGGATGCCGCGGATGCCAAACTTGGCAGGCGTCCCCTGATTGTCGTCGATATTGACCTTGGCCACTTTGAGCTTGCCCGCATATTCGGTGGCGATCTCGTCAAGGATGGGGGCAATCATCTTGCACGGGCCACACCATTCGGCCCAGTAGTCGACGAGCACGGGTAGCTGCGATTGCAGCACGTCGGCCTCGAATGTGTCGTCGGTAACATAGTGGATATGTTCGCTCATGCTTGCCTCATGGGAGTGTCATTCAGAGAAGGGCGATGCCTTGGCGGCAATCGGATTGCGTTGGGATGCTAGCGAAAAACCATGCCTTAGGGAAGCGTCAGGAACCCGCTTTCAATAAATTGACCAGTTCGACAGCCGTCTTGACCTGCATCTTGTCGAAGATGTTGGCGCGGTGCACCTCGACGGTGCGCATGCTGATGTTCAGTTCGTCGGCGATGACCTTATTGAACTTGCCGGCGAGCACTAGTTCCATAATTTGTTTCTCGCGGGTGGTCAGGCTGGCCAGCCGGTTGTTGACCGAATCGACGCTGGCGACGGCCAGGCGCTGGCGCGAATCGAGTTCCATCGCCTCGTTGATGCGGCAAGCCAGGTCGTTGTCATTGAACGGTTTCTCGAAAAAGTCGAAGGCGCCCTTCTTCAGTGTTGCCACGGCCAGCGGTACGTCGCCGTGACCGGTCAGGAAGATGACCGGCAGCCGCGAATCGCGCTCAACCAGTTGGTCGAAGCAATCAAGGCCGCTCATCCCTGACATGCGCATGTCGAGTACCGCGCAGCCGGCCAGGGCGGGGGACCAGGCGGCGAGGAAGTCCTCGGCCGAGGCGTAAGCGGCGAATGGGATACCGCGCGACTGGAGCAGCCACGACAGGGCGTCGCGGATGGCTTCGTCATCGTCGACCAGGTGGGCCTTGGGTGTATTCATGTGGCTTCCAGGGGCAGCGTGAAGATGAAGATCGTACCGCTACCTGTTGCCGAGTCGGCATTGTCCTCAGCCCACAGGCGTCCGCGATGGAATTCAATGATCGAGCGGCAGATTGACAGGCCAACACCCATGCCTTCGGGCTTGGTGGTGAAGAAGGCGGAGAACAGTTTGTCGCGGATGTCGGGGTGGATGCCGCAACCCTGGTCGGTGACGCTGATGCGCAGTTCGCTGGCGCCAGTTTCTATGGCGATGCGTAGCTGGCGTTCCTTCTCCGGGGTCTCTTCCATTGCGTCCATGGCGTTGCGGATCAGGTTGAGCAGTACCTGTTCGAGCATCAGGCGGTCCGCGGGGATCGGCGGCAGTGCGGGTAGGGTGCACTCGATGTGAACATGCTTCTTGCGGGCGTCGGCCTCGACGAAGCCCAGGCAATCCTCGATCACCTCGCCAAGATTGCAGGGCGCGCGCTTGGGTTCGCTCTTGCGCACGAAATCGTGCACCCGACGAATGATGCGGCCGGCCCGCTGGGCCTGCACGCCGAGTTTCTGCAAGGCTGGCTGGATCTCGGCGGGGCGGCAATCGGGCCGCTCAAGCAGGTTCAGGCAACCGGTGTTGTAGCTGGCGATCGCCGCCAGCGGCTGGTTCAGTTCGTGCGCCAGGGTCGACGCCATTTCGCCCATGGTCACCAGGCGGGCGGTGAATTGCAGCTGCTCCTGCTGCTGGCGGGCCAGTTCCTCGGCCGCCTTGCGCTCGGTGATATCGAGCATCGAGGCCATCCAGCCGGTGTGCTGGCCATTGCCATCAATCAGCCTGGCTTCGTAGATCAGGGCCTGGAAACGTTCGCCGTTTTTGCGGCGCAAGGTGAGTTCGAAGCCGTCGGCCGGTGCATTGCCGGCTAGTACGGTGCGGTGGATGGCGAAGGTTTCCTCGATCTGTTCCGGCACCCAATAGGGCATGGGAGGTAGGCGGCCGACCAGTTCTTCGCTACTGAACCCGGTCATCTTGCAGAAGGCCGGATTGACGTAGGTGATGCAACCCACCAGGTCGCGGGCCCGCATGCCGACGGTCAGTGAATCCTCCATGGCCGTGCGGAAAGCGTGTTCGGCGCGCAGCGCCTCCTCGGCTAATGAACGCTTGCGCATCAGGTCGCGCACCATCCACAGACTCGAGAAAACCCCGGCGCCTAGAATGACTATGGCGAAGGTGAGCAGGCGCTGCAGCGAATTACCCGGGCTGGGGTAGCTGCTGACCTTGAGTTGCAGGCCGTAACCGGGCGGCTCGAGCGGAATCTGGTAAGTCTGGCTGGTGCTGCCTTCAATGTTGGTTTTTGTCGCGAACTGGATGTCGTTGCCATCGACGATGGCCACCCGGTATTTCTCGGTGAACCACCAGGGAACGAGGTTGCCGAGCAGTGAATCAAGCGGATAGATGGCGACCAGCATGCTGCTTAGCTGGCGCTCGCGGATCACTGGCGCGAGTAGTGCGACGTGGGCGCGGCCAGAGGTGGCGAAATAGGGATCGCTGTAAACCGGTTTGCCGAGGCGGCTGGCGATTTCGAAGTATTTCGCGGCGATCGGCGGCAGCGTGGATTCGAATTCCTGTTCGGGCTGCGAATGGCTGGGTAGCTCATCAATGGTGCGCCGGGAGCCGTCGAGCCAGAGCAGGCTGGCGATTTCCGGTCGGGTCTTCAGCATGTGGGCGGCACGCGTCCGGAATAGTTGATCCGTTGTCGACTGGCTCGCCAGGTCGACGGCCAGTTGCTGCAGTTGCTCCTCGTTGCCGTTCAGATGGAAGCGCATGTTCTGCTCCAGCCACAGCACATCCTTGATCAGAGCGCTGCGTTCTTCCTCGGCTTCATTGCGTTGCAGCAACCAGAGCAGCGAGAGCAGGGCGGCCAGCAGGAGCACGATGCCCAGCTTGGGCAGGGCGAGCAAGAGGCGCATGCGGCGGGCGCTGCTGGAAGTGACGGGACGGCGTTCGCTCATGGCTGGCATCCTACACCACGGGGTGGCAGGGTGTTTTCATGGCGGAGGAGGTGAGGAGCGGTCACTTGTGGAAATCCACAATACGCAGGCGTTGCCTACTTCGTAATAATTTCACCCAGTCGCAATTTCCACACTGGCGACGTCAACTCTGGAGGAGAAAACATGAAAGTATCCAAACTGCTGGTCGCACTGTTTGCTGGTGCCCTCTCGCTGGGCGCCTATGCGCAGCAACCCATCGTCATCAAGTTTAGCCACGTCGTTGCCAACGACACGCCCAAGGGCAAGGCTGCAGATTTCTTTGCCCAGAAGGCTGCCGAACTGACCAAGGGCAAGGTCAAGGTCGAGGTCTATGCCAACTCGACGTTGTACAAGGACAAGGAAGAAATGGAAGCGTTGCAACTCGGCGCCGTCCATATGCTGGCTCCGTCACTGGCCAAGTTCGGCCCGCTCGGCGTGCGCGATTTCGAAGTCTTCGACCTGCCTTTCATGTTCGATAGCTACGCTGACCTGCACAAGGTCACCACCGGCCCGGTCGGCAAGAGCCTGCTCGCCAAGCTGGAGCCCAAGGGCATCAGTGGCCTGGCTTTCTGGGACAACGGTTTCAAGTCCTTCTCGGCAAATACGCCGATCAAGGTGCCGGCTGACCTGAAGGGCAAGAAGCTGCGCATCCAGTCGTCCAAGGTGCTCGAGGAGCAGATTCGTGCCCTCAACGCCCTGCCGCAGGTGATGGCTTTCTCCGAGGTCTACCAGGCGCTGCAGACCGGCGTCGTCGATGGCACCGAGAACCCGATCTCCAATCTCTACACGCAGAAGATGCATGAAGTGCAGAAGCATCTGACGCTGACCGAGCATGGCTATCTGGGCTATGCGGTGATCGTCAACAAGAAGTTCTGGGACGGCCTGCCGGCTGATGTTCGCCAGCAACTCGACGAAGCCATGGTCCAGGCAACCCGCTACGCCAACCAGATCGCCAAGGTCGAGAACGACACCTCGCTGGAGAACGTGCGCAAGAGCGGCAAGACCCAGGTCTACACGCCGACCGCCGCTGAGCGTAGCGAGTTCAAGAAGGCCCTGGTGCCGGTGCACAAGAAGATGGAAAGCCGCATCGGCAAGCAAACCATCGACGCCGTCTATCAGGCTACTGGTTTCAATCCGAACAAGTTGTAATTAACTGCAAACCTCTGACGCCCGCTGTTGCACATGTTGTCGCAGCGGGCGTTTTTGCAAGGAGAGGGTAAATGGGAAAAATAATAGACCGGCTCGAAGAGTTCATCATTGCCTCGCTGATGGCGGTGGCAACGGTGGTCATCTTCATCTCGGTGCTGCATCGCTATGGCACCGGATTCGCCATCCCCGGCGTACAAGATTGGCTGCTCAGCCTGAACATGGGCTGGGCGCAGGAGTTCTGCATCATTCTGTTTGTCTGGATGGCGAAGTTTGGTGCTGCCTATGGCGTGCGCACCGGCATCCACGTTGGTGTCGACCTGTTGATCAACAAGCTGACCAACAAGCCGCGGGCCTTCATGATCCAGCTCGGGCTGATCTGCGGTGTGCTGTTTACCGGCGTCATTGGTATTTTCGGCGCCATGTTTGTCTGGGAAAACGGCATGGCCTACCAGACCCTGACAGCGTTTGGCATGGATGTCGGCGAGCATTTCGAGGGGCCGACGACGCCCGATCTGGAATGGCCGACCTGGATGGTGTATTCCGCCATTCCGCTGGGTTCCTTCCTGATGTGTTTCCGCTTCATCCAGGTAATGATCAAGTTCGGTAGTACCGGCGAACTGCCGACGCATGACCACGGTCATGTCGAAGGTCTGGAAGAGGGCGAGGTTCTGGTGCTGGGCGAGGCCATCGAAATCGCCGAGCAGCGCGAACATGCGCATGCCGGCCTGAGCGAGCGCGAGTGGGAGAAACAACATCCCGCCGATGACAAGAAAGAGGAGAAATAAGCCATGAGCGCACTCATTATCTTTGGCCTACTCCTCACCCTGATGGTGGTTGGCATGCCGATCGGTGTGGCCCTCGGCCTTACCGTGCTCGGCTTCATGTTTGCCTTTACCGACACACCGATCGCCTCGGTGGCACTCAAGATGTTCACCGGCATCGAGAAGTTCGAAATCATGGCGATTCCGTTCTTCATCCTCGCCGGCAACTTCCTGACCCACGGTGGCGTCGCCAAGCGTATGATCAACTTCGCCACTTCGATGGTTGGTCATCTGACCGGTGGTCTGGGCATGTCGGCAGTGCTCGCCTGTGCGCTGTTCGCGGCGGTTTCCGGTTCTTCGCCGGCGACCGTGGTGGCGATCGGCTCGATCCTGATCCCGGCCATGCTCAAGCAAGGCTTTCCGATGAACTTTTCGGCCGGTGTCGTCGCTTCGGCCGGTGGTCTGGGCATCCTGATTCCGCCGTCCATCGTCATGGTGATGTACGCGGTGACGACCAACTCCTCAGTCGGCGCCCTGTTCATGGCGGGTGTTGTGCCGGGTCTGCTGCTGGCGCTGACGCTGGGTGTGACGACCTGGTGGCAGGCCCGCAAGGGCGGCTATCCGCGCCTGCCGAAGGCGAGCTGGGGCAAGCGCTTCGCGGCTTTCCGCGAAGCTTTCTGGGGGTTGATGCTGATCGTCGTGGTTATGGGCGGGATCTACTCCGGCATGTTCACGCCGACCGAAGCGGCGGCCATGTCGGCGGTCTACGCTTTCTTCATCGCGGTGTTCGTGTACAAGGATCTGACCTTCAAGCAGATTCCCAAGGTGCTGATCGACTCGGCCAACATGAGCTCGATGTTGCTGTTCATCATCGCCAGCGCCATCCTGTTCTCGTTCATCCTGACCTCGGAGCAGATTCCGCAGGGTATCGCTGACTGGATCATCCATCTGGGCCTCGGTCCGATCGGCTTCCTGGTCATCGTCAACATCCTGCTGCTGGTTGCCGGCAACTTCATGGAGCCGTCGTCGATCATCCTGATCCTGGCGCCGATCCTGTTCCCGGTCGCCGTGGCCCTCGGTATCGATCCGATCCACTTCGGCATCATCATCACGGTGAACATGGAAATCGGCATGATCACGCCGCCGGTCGGTCTCAACCTCTTCGTCGCCAGCGGTATCACCCGCACCGGCCTGACCGAGATGTCGAAGGCCGTCCTGCCCTGGCTGTATTCGATGCTGGTCTTCCTGATCTTCATCACCTACATCCCGGAAATCTCGCTCTGGTTGCCGCGCACGCTCGGCATGATGTAAAGGGAGTTTGACCCTGCAAGGGCCGCGTCCGGGAAATCGGGCGCGGCCTTTTTCATTTTTGACGGGAATGGCTGTGGCACAATCGCCCCTCGTTTAGTCCAAGGTTTCCGCATGAAATTTGCTCTCTATTTGATCGGCTTCATTCTCGTCGCGCTGATCATCCCCTTCCTGATCCCAACGCCCGGTGACGGTACCGATCCCGAGCGTAATCTGCCCTGGCAAATCGAAATCGACGGCCAAGGTGGCAGCAAGGTGTTCGGTCTGCAGCCCGGGGTCAGCACACTGGCGGATGTCAAGGCGGTGCTGGGCAACGAACTGGAAGTGGCGATCATTGCCCAGCCCGAGGAAGTGGGGATGATCGAAGCCTATTATTCACAGGTGGCGCTGGGCTTCGTATTGGCCAAGATGGTGGTCACCATCGACCTTGAGCAGGATGCGGTGAATGCCATGCGCGAGCGGGCGCTGAAGGCCAAACACATGGAAAGCACGACGCGCAAGATCACCCTGCATCCGGACGATCTGGCGCAGCTAGACCGGCTGCCGGTAAAGGCCCTCGCCGTCATCCCGACGGTCAATCTCGACGAAGCGACGGTCGTCCAGCGCTTTGGTCAGCCGGAGGAGCGCGTCCAGGTATCGGAAAAGCGGGTGCATCTGCTTTATCCACGGCAGGGACTCGATATCGTTGTCGACGAGGACGGCAAGGAGCTCCTGCAGTATGTTGCGCCGCGCCATTTTGGCTTGCTGCGCGACCCGTTGCTGCAGGCCGCCGCTCACAAGCAGGGCTGACTTGCCGCCATGAAGCAAGGCGGGCGTGCAGTCTTTGAATCTGCTAAAATTGCCCGTTTTTCAACTGTCTAGCTTTTTGCGGAGCAATTAAATGGCTATCGAACGCACCCTCTCCATCATCAAACCCGACGCCGTCGCCAAGAACGTTATCGGCAAGATCTACTCCCGTTTCGAAACCAATGGCCTGAAGGTCATCGCTTCCAAGATGGCCTGGTTGTCCGAGCAGGAAGCCGGTCAGTTCTACGCCGTGCACAAGGAGCGCCCCTTCTTCAAGGATCTGGTCTCCTTCATGACCTCCGGCCCGGTCATGATCCAGGTGCTGGAAGGCGAGGGCGCCGTTGCCAAGAACCGTGAACTGATGGGTGCCACCGACCCGAAGAAGGCCGACGCCGGCACCATCCGCGCCGATTTCGCCGAGTCGATCGACGCCAATGCTGTGCATGGTTCCGATGCCGCCGAAACTGCTGCCGTGGAAATCGCCTTCTTCTTCCCGGGCATGAACGTCTACGCTGGCCGCTAATTAGCTGCTAGCGATAAGGGTCGAGTCGCCTGGCTAATTGCTGGCAGCTCGATCCTCGATCCTAACTAGATGCAGAATCTTCTTGATCTCGATGGCGACAGCCTGACTTCCTGGTTTGCCGCGCAGGGCGAAAAGCCCTTCCGCGCCCGCCAGGTTTTGCGCTGGATTCATCGTTCCGGTGTGGCCGATTTTGACGCCATGACCGATATCGCCAAAAGCCTGCGCGAAAAGCTCAAGGTGAAGGCCGTTGTGCGGCCGCCCACAGTCGTTTCCGACAAGCTGTCGGACGACGGCACGCGCAAATTCCTGATCGACGTCGGCAACGGTAATGCCGTCGAAACGGTGTTCATTCCCGAAGAGGACCGCGGCACGTTGTGCGTCTCCACCCAGGCCGGGTGTGCGCTCGACTGCGCCTTCTGCTCGACCGGCAAGCAGGGTTTCAACCGCAACCTGACGGTGGCGGAAATCATCGGCCAGGTCTGGCAGGCCAATAAGGCCCTTGGCGCCGTGCATGGCGACGAACGGCTGATTTCCAATGTCGTGCTGATGGGCATGGGCGAGCCGCTGGCCAATTTCGAAAATTCCGTTGCCGCCTTGAAGCTGATGCTCGACGACAACGCCTACGGCCTGTCGCGCCGTCGCGTCACCGTATCCACCTCCGGCCTGGTGCCGGTCATGGACCGCCTGCGCGAGGAATGCCCGGTGGCTCTAGCAGTGTCGTTGCACGCGCCGAACGACCGGTTGCGCGACGAACTGGTGCCGATCAACCAGAAGTACCCGCTGGCCGAACTGATGGCCGCCTGCCGGCGTTACCTGGAAAAGGCGCCGCGCGACTTCATCACCTTCGAGTACGTGATGCTCGACGGCATCAACGATAGCGATGCCCACGCCCGCGAACTGCTGGCGCTAGTGCGCACGGTGCCGTGCAAGTTCAACCTGATTCCCTTTAATCCCTTCCCCGGCTCGCCGTTCAAGCGCTCGCCAGCGGAACGGGTGCGCCGCTTTGCCGATATCCTGATGCAGGCCGGCATCGTCACCACGACACGCAAGACGCGCGGTGACGATATCGACGCCGCTTGCGGGCAACTGGCGGGGCAGGTGCTGGACAGAACGCGGCGTACCGCCGCCAAGACGATCATCCTGAAAGAGGAGACAAGGCCATGAACCTTTCACTGAGGGCTGGCGTTGCCGGCATCCTGCTCGGCGTCACCTGCATTGCCGCCGCCCAGACGCAGCTTTACGAGATGTCGCCGAACGACCGCGCTGGCTCGGCAAGCGGCGATCCGCGCAATCGGGCGAAGATACATACCGAACTTGGCGCCGCCTACTTTCAGGCCGGCAATCCCGCTGTCGCGCTGGATCATCTGGCGACTGCCCTGAACGCCGATTCATCTTTCCACCAGGCCTACAGCGTGCGGGGCTTGGTCTATGGATCGCTCAAGGAGAATGCCAAGGCGGAGAGTGATTTCCAGCGGGCGCTGAACATCGCCCCGGACGATCCGGAAGTCAATAACAACTATGGCTGGTTCCTCTGCGATAGCGGCAAGGCGCGCCAATCCATCGTCTATTTTCTCAACGCCTTGAAGAGCCCGCTCTACGAGACGCCCGCAGTCGCCTACACTAATGCCGGCTCCTGCGCCATGAAGTCGGGCGATCTCGACGGAGCCCAGCATTATCTGCTGCAGGCCCTGCAACTGTCGCGCGATGGCGGCCTTACCGCCCGCCTGCAGTTGGCCAAACTTTTATATTTGCGTGGCAATCTCGAAGAGTCGCGCGTTTACATGAACGATGTCCTGAAACAGATGGAATCGCCGACGGCCGAGGCGCTGTGGCTAGCCATCAGGCTTGAACGCAAGCTCGGCAACCGGCAAGCCGAGGGTGGGTTCGCTGCCCAGTTGCGCGGTCGCCATCCGAGCTCGGCCGAATATCAGGAATTCCTCAAGGGTAATTTTGAATGAGTGACGCGAACGAGCCTGTATCCATGGCAGAAGAGCCGGCGGCAATGATGCCCTCGGTCGGCGAGCAATTGGCGGCCGCCCGTCAGTCCCGCGGACTGGCTGTCGTCGATGTCGCTCAGGCATTGAAACTGGGTGTTCGCCAGGTTGAGGCTCTGGAGAGCGGGGACTGGCAGGCCCTACCTGGGCAGACCTTCATCCGCGGTTTCGTGCGCAATTACGCACGCCTGCTTGGCCTGGATGCGGCGCCGTTGATGGCGCAGTTGGATAAGGTGCTGGAGAAGCCTGTCAGTGGCCTGGTCGTCCCCGCCGCGCAACAGGGGGCGATGCCGCCTGCCGGCAACCCTGGTCGGAAGCGTGATCGAGCGGTGATCTTTTCCGGTGGCGCGCTGGTCGCCCTGGCGGCTCTTGCCTATTTCCTGATGCCGGGTGACCTTTCTGGTCTGCGCGACAGTGCCCAGAGCTTGCTCGACTCCCTGGCGCGCCAAGAGGAGCCGGTGGCGCCGTTGGTTACCCCGGTGGCTGAGCCGGCCTTTCCGCCCGGCGCCACGCCGCAGCAGATCATCAGTCCGCAGGCCGTGCTTCCAGCCAGCGAGGAGACGGCTGCCAGCGCAGCGGTGGCGCCCATTGCCGCTCCGCTCACTGCCGGGACGACAGCTGCTGCCAGTGATCAAATGCGTTTCGTCTTCGACAAGGAGTCGTGGCTGGAAGTGCGTGATCGCGACAACCGCCTGATCTTCTCGCAGCGTCTCGCTGCCGGCAGCGAACAGTTGCTGGCCGGCGCTGCCCCGCTGTCGCTGGTCATCGGCTTTGCACCAGGCGTTCGCCTGTTCTGGCAGGGCAAGGCCGTAGACTTGACACCGCATACCAAGGGCGATGTCGCCCGTCTGGTTCTGGAGTAAGGCGTGAGTGCCGTAAGCAAGCGTCCGACCCGGGCAACCTCGATCGCCCATGTGCGGATCGGTGGCGATGCGCCGGTGGTCATTCAGTCGATGACCAATACCGATACCGTCGACTACCTGGCCACCGCCATCCAGTGCGCCGAACTGGCCCGTGCCGGCTCTGAACTGGTGCGCATCACCGTCAATTCGCCGGAAGCCGCTGCCGCCGTGCCGAAGATCCGCGATCATCTGGACAAGATGAACTGCAACGTGCCGCTGATCGGCGACTTTCATTACAACGGCCATCGCTTGCTGGCCGGCGAGCCGGCCTGTGCCGAGGCGCTGGCCAAGTACCGGATCAATCCGGGCAACGTCGGCTTCGGCAAGAAGAAGGACGAGCAGTTCGCGCAGATGATCGAACTGGCTTGCAAATACGACAGGCCGGTGCGCATAGGCGTCAACTGGGGTAGCCTCGACCAGGAACTGCTGGCACGGATCATGGACGAGAACAGCCGCCGGGCGGAGCCGCTCGATGCCAGCGAAATGATGCGTCACGCCATGGTCACCTCGGCGCTCGAGTCGGCGGCGAAGGCCGAGGAAGTTGGCCTGGCCGGCGAGAAGATCATCCTCTCCTGCAAGGTTTCCAGCGTCCAGGATCTGATCGCCATCTACCGCGAACTGGCCAAACGCGCCGACTACGCGCTGCACCTTGGGCTGACCGAGGCCGGCATGGGCTCCAAGGGCATCGTCGCCTCGACCGCCGCCCTGTCGGTGCTGCTGCAGGAAGGTATCGGCGACACTATCCGCATTTCGTTGACGCCGGAGCCGAACGGTTCGCGCGCCCAGGAAGTCATCGTCGCCCAGGAAATTCTGCAGACCATGGGCCTGCGCGCCTTTACGCCAATGGTCGCGGCCTGCCCGGGCTGTGGTCGGACGACCTCGACCTTGTTCCAGGAGCTGGCTGGCGAGGTACAGGATTTCGTCCGCGCGCGCATGCCGGAATGGAAGCTGCAGTACGACGGTGCCGAGAACATGACGCTGGCCGTCATGGGCTGCATCGTCAATGGCCCGGGCGAATCGAAGCACGCCAACATCGGCATTTCGTTGCCGGGGACCGGCGAAGCGCCGTCGGCGCCGGTCTTCGAGGATGGTCAGAAGACCGTCACCTTGAAGGGCGACCATATCGCTGCCGAATTCAAGGACATCATCGAGCGCTACGTCCAGCGCACCTACAAGAAAAAAATCCAAGCATGAGTCAAGCATTGCAGGCCGTACGCGGGATGAACGACATCCTGCCCGACGAAGCCTCCTTCTGGGAACTGTTCGAAGACACCATCCGGGCCTGGCTGAAAGGCTACGGCTACCGGCCGATTCGCATGCCCATCGTCGAGCCGACACCGCTGTTCAAGCGCGCCATCGGTGAAGTCACCGACATCGTCGAAAAGGAGATGTATTCCTTCATCGACGGCCTCAACGGCGAAGCCCTGACGCTGCGCCCGGAAGGCACGGCCGGCTGCGTGCGCGCCGTCATCGAACACAACCTGGCCGCCCGCCAGACGCAGCGCCTCTACTACATCGGCCAGATGTTCCGCCATGAACGGCCGCAAAAGGGGCGTTACCGCCAATTCCATCAGGTCGGTGTCGAATCCTTCGGCATCGCCGGACCGGACATTGATGCCGAAATGATCCTGATGGGCGCCCGCCTGTGGGGCGACCTCGGCCTTGAGGGCATCGCCCTGCAGCTAAACAGCCTCGGTCAGGCGGAAGAACGTGCCCAGCATCGGGCGGCCTTGATCGCCTACTTCGAGGAACATGCGGAACTGCTCGACGAAGATGCCAAGCGCCGCCTGTACACCAACCCGCTGCGCATCCTCGATACCAAAAACCCGGCGATGCAGGATCTGTGCGCTGCCGCACCGAAGCTGATCGACTATCTCGGGGCCGAGTCGCTGGGCCATTTCGAGGGCGTCCAGCGCGTGCTGCGCGATGCCGGTGTACCCTTTACCATCAACCCCCGTCTGGTGCGCGGTCTCGATTACTACAACTTGACCGTCTTCGAATGGGTCACCGACAAGCTCGGCGCCCAAGGTACGGTCTGCGCCGGTGGCCGTTACGACGGTCTGGTCGAGCAACTCGGCGGCAAGCCGACGCCGGCCTGTGGTTTCGCCATGGGCGTCGAACGGCTGATCGCGCTGATCAAGGACTCCGGCGGCGAACCGGCGGCCCCGGCGCCGGACGTCTATCTCGTGCATCAGGGCGATGACGCTGCCCGTTTGGCTTTCCGTGTCGCCGAGGGTTTGCGCGACCAGGGCGTCGATGTATTGCTACATTGCGGCGGCGGCTCCTTCAAATCGCAGATGAAGAAGGCCGACGGCAGCGGTGCTGCCTTCGCCGTGATCATCGGTGACGACGAGGCAGCCACCGGCGAGGCACAACTGAAATATTTGCGCGCCGAAGGCGTCGCCCAGAAAAAACTGAAAGTTGATGAACTGGCCGAGGCCATCATCGACCAATTGATCGATTCGGACGAAGAGGAATAAGCAGATGGCCCATTACGACCTCGAAGAACAGGAACAAATAGAGACCCTGAAAACCTGGTGGAAAATGTACGGCAACCTGGTCACCGGCGTGATTACGGCGGTCTGCATTGCCGTCGTCGGCTGGCAGGGCTGGGGCTGGTACAAAAACAACCAGGCGGCGCAGGCCTCGGCTGTCTTTGCCGTACTCGAACAGGCAGTGGCTGCTGGCGATGCCCAGAAGATCAAGGCGACGGCAGGCGAACTGGTGGCCAAGCACGGCAGCACCAGCTACGCAGCGCTCGGCGCGTTGCTTGCCGCCCGCCATTCGTTCGAGACGGGGGATCTGAAAACGGCCAAATCGCAGCTTGCCTGGGCTGCTGACAATGCCCGTGAGGAAATTCGCGATCTTGCCCGTCTGCGTCTGGCCGCCGTGCAACTTGACGAAGCGCAGTACGATGAAGCGCTGAAACAGCTCGAGGCGGCGCCAGCCCCGGCATTCGCCGCCCGCTATCAGGAATTGCGCGGCGACATTCTGCTTGCCCAGGGCAAGAAGCCGGAAGCCCGTGCCGCCTACCAGGCCGCCATCGACAAGATCGGCGATGCCGGCGGCGCCGGTCGTGACTTGCTGCAGCAGAAACTCGACAGTCTGGGTGGGGCCGCCTGATGCCGCCGCGCCTGATTCTGCTGATCGCTACCGCCGGCCTGCTGACTGCCGGCTGTGCGGCGATTGATGCCATCAATCCCTTTGCCAAGGCGAGCACGGTCAAACCTCTGACTGCCTTCACACCGACGGTAGCCACCCGCAGCTTGTGGACGGCGAGCGCCGGCAAGGCCAGAGATTACACCTTCGTTCCGGCGGTTGTCGGTGATGCCGTTTTCGTCGCTGGCCAGGACGGTACGATCCGCCGACTTGAAGGCGGTAATACCGTCTGGAAGATATCCACCGGCCATGCCCTGTCCGCTGGCGTCGCCGCCAACGATCGCCTGGTCGTCGTCGGTACTCCCAAGGGTGATGTCATGGCGTATGCAGCGGCCGATGGCAAAGCTCTCTGGCAGGGCAAGGTCAGCAGCGAAGTGCTCGCCGCGCCGGTCATTGGTGATGACGGTGTGGCCGTACGCAGCGGCGATAACCGGATCTTCCTGCTCGATGCCAATGATGGCGGCCGCAAGTGGGTGTACCAGCGGGCGATGCCGACGCTATCCATCCGCGGTGCCGGCTCGCCGGTTTTTGCTGATCGTTTCTTGTTCGTCGGTTTCCCGGGCGGTCGTCTCGTCGCCCTCTCCCTGCAGAATGGGGCGCCGGTCTGGGAAGGCCCGGTGGCGCAACCCAAGGGCGCCACCGAACTCGACCGGGTGGCGGATGTCGTCGCCCAGCCGGCTGTGGATGGGACGCAGATCTGCGCCGTGGCCTTCCAGGGGCGCGTTGCCTGTTTCGACATGGGGCAGGGCGGTGCTCTGGTCTGGTCGCGGGAAATGTCCTCGACCAGCGGCCTCGTACTTGACGGCCGCTATCTCTTTGTCACCGACGACAAGGGCGCCGTACATGCACTTGACCGCCTGACTGGCAGCAGCCTGTGGAAGCAGGACAAGCTGCTCAACCGCCGGGTTTCCGGCCCGGCTGTTCGCGGTGGACTGGTGGCCGTCGCCGATGGCGAGGGTTATGTCCATTTCCTGTCGCGTGAAGATGGCAGCTTTGTCGGCCGCCACAAGACCGACGGCACGCCGGTACGCAGCCCCGTGCGATTGCTGGGCTCCAACTTTCTGGTGCAAACCGCTGGCGGCGACGTCAGCGTAATCGAGGCGCAATGAAACCTACGCTCGTCCTGGTCGGCCGACCCAATGTCGGCAAATCCACGCTGTTCAACCGCCTGACGCGTTCGCGCGACGCCATCGTCGCCGACATGCCGGGCCTGACCCGCGATCGTCACTACGGCCATGGCAAGCTGGGCAAGAAACCCTATCTGGTCGTCGATACCGGCGGTTTCGAGCCGCTGATCAAGGAGGGCATCCTCCATGAAATGGCGCGCCAGACAGAGCAAGCCATCGCCGAAGCCGATGCCGTCGTTTTCGTCGTCGATGGCCGCACCGGCCTGACGCCGCACGACAAGGAAATTGCCAACAAGCTGCGGCGCATCGACCGGCCGGTCATCGTCGCTGTCAACAAAGCCGAGGGCATGAACCACGGTATGGTCGAAGCCGAATTTCACGAACTCGGGCTCGGCGAACCGTATGCCATTTCCGCCGCCCATGGTGAAGGCGTGCGTGGCCTGGTAGATCTGGCCCTGGAAACTTTTCCAGAACCGGAGGAGGAAGAGGCGCCGTCGACAGCGATCCGCGTTGCCATCGTCGGCCGGCCGAATGTTGGCAAGTCAACGCTGATCAACACCCTGCTCGGTGAGGAGCGGGTGATCGCCTTTGATGCGCCGGGAACCACGCGTGATTCCATCGAGATCGATTTCGAGCGCGGCGGCCGTCAGTACGTGCTCATCGACACAGCCGGCATGCGCAAGCGCGGCAAGGTCTTCGAGTCGATCGAGAAATTCTCGGTGGTCAAGACGCTGCAGGCGATTGAAGATGCCAACGTCGTTATCCTGATGGTCGATGCTCAGGCTGATGTTTCCGATCAGGATGCTCACATCGCCGATTTCATCGTCCAATCGGGACGGGCCCTGGTGGTCGCCGTCAATAAGTGGGACGGCCTTGACTCCTATGTTCGCGAGCAGACTCGCCTGATCCTGCAGCGCAAGCTGAAGTTTCTCGATTTCGCCAAGTTTCATTTCATTTCGGCGCGCGACAACATCGGTCTGTCTACAATGTTCCGCTCGGTCGATAGCGCCTATGCCGCCGCCATGACCAAGATGTCCACGCCGCGACTGGCCCGTGTGTTGGCCGACGCAGTGGCCAAGCAGGCACCGCCAAAGCATGGCGTGTTCCGGCCGAAACCGCGCTACGCGCACCAGGGTGGTTCAAACCCGCCGATCATCGTCGTTCATGGCAACGCGGTCGACCAGATCGGCGATAGTTATCGCCGCTATCTCGAACATACCTTCCGCGAAGCCTTCAAATTGCATGGGACGCCGCTACGCATCCAGTTCGTCACCAGCAAGAATCCGTTCGCCGACAAGGAACGGAAGTAGCTCCCGCCAAATACTTTGGCACCCCTGGTTAATTTTCTGTACATTAGCCAACTCATAACAACACACATGGAGTCCACACCATGAGCAATAAAGGGCAACTCTTACAAGACCCCTTTCTCAACGCTCTCCGCCGCGAGCATGTTCCCGTTTCAATTTACCTGGTGAACGGGATCAAACTGCAGGGCCAGGTTGAATCCTTCGATCAGTACGTCGTACTGCTGAAGAACACGGTAACGCAGATGGTCTACAAGCATGCCATCTCGACGGTTGTGCCGGCGCGCCCGGTCAACCTGCAACAAGATCAGGCGGCGGAGCAATAATCCCCGGCCCGAAGGCCCGCCGAAGCGGCGGGCCGCTGCTTCTCCCCTCAGGATTTGCCGATGATTGAACGGCCTGCCGCCGGCGAGCGGGCGGTGATCGTTCAGCTCGATTTCGGTCAGCCCGATCTGGCTGATCAACTGGAAGAGCTTCGCCTGCTGACTGAATCGGCCGGCGGCGTGGTCGTCGCCGAGGTTTTTGGCGCTCGCGCCAGTCCAGATCCGAAAACCTTTGCTGGCAAGGGCAAGGTGCAGGAAATTGCCGCCATGCTGGCGGCAGGCGAGGCCGATCTGGTGATTTTCAACCATGAATTGTCACCGGCACAGGAACGCAATCTCGAACGCGAACTCAAATGTCGCGTGATTGATCGAACCAGCCTCATTCTCGATATCTTCGCTCTGCGTGCGGCTAGCGCCGAGGGCAAGCTGCAGGTCGAACTGGCGCAGCTTGAGCACCTGTCCACCCGCCTGGTGCGTGGCTGGACCCACCTCGAGCGGCAGCGCGGCGGTATTGGTCTGCGCGGCCCTGGCGAAACCCAGCTGGAAACTGACCGCCGTTTGCTCGGCAAGCGCGTCAAGCTGCTCAAGGAGCGGCTGACCAAGCTTTCCCGTCAGCGCAGCGTGCAGCGCCGGTCGCGCATGCGCGGCGATGTGCTCAATGTATCCATCGTCGGTTATACCAATGCCGGCAAGTCCACACTATTCAATGCGCTGACTCACGCCGGTGTCTATGCGGCCGACCAGTTGTTCGCGACGCTGGACACGACCTCGCGCAAGCTGTGGGTCGGTGGTGGCGGCAATATCGTCATTTCCGACACCGTCGGTTTCATCCGTGAGCTGCCGCACTCGCTGGTGGACGCCTTTCACGCCACCCTGGAGGCGGCGATTGATGCCGACATCCTGCTGCACGTCGTTGATAGCGCCAACCATGCCCGCGAAGAGCAAATGTTCGAGGTTAACAAGGTGCTCGCCGAAATCGGTGCGGAACACCTCAGGCAGTTGATTGTCTGGAACAAGATCGACCTCACCGAGGCGGCGCCGGGAGTCGAGCGCGACGAGTATGGTAATATCGCGCGCGTTCGCCTCAGTGCGCGCTCGGGAGAAGGCCTCGATTTGCTGCGCGAGTCACTGGCCGAGTATGCTCTGGTCAAGTCCGAGGCGCGCCGCAAGGCAAGAGCCGAGGCGGCGCAAGAAGCACAACACGATTTCATCCAATAGAAGAATTCCGAAACCATGATTCCTACGCTCGGTATTTTCATGTCGCTCAACGATAACCAATGGGGTAATCGTGGCGGCGACGACGGCGACAAGCCTGGTGGCGGCCCGCGCCGGCCCAATGATGGTCCTCCGGATCTGGAAGAACTATGGCGCGATTTCAACCGCAAGCTCTCCGGCATGCTCGGAAAAAAGGGCGGCGGTGGCGGCAATGGCGGTGGTGACGGACCGCGCATGCCGAATATCGAATTCAATCCGAAATTCCTCGGTGGCGGCATTGGCTTGCTGGCCGGTCTGGTTGTCGTCATCTGGCTGGCTTCCGGCTTCTACATTGTCGACGCGTCGCAACGCGGCATCGTGCTGCAGTTCGGCAGCTACAAAGAGTCGACGGAACCTGGCCTGCGCTGGCGTTTCCCGTTTCCCTTCCAGTCGCATGAGCTGGTCAATCTGTCTGGCGTGCGCACCTTGGAGATCGGTTATCGCGGCAGTGAACGCAACAAGGTGCTGAACGAGGCGTTGATGCTGACCGATGATGAAAACATTGTGAACATCCAGTTTGCCGTTCAGTACATCCTCAAGGATCCGGTCGAGTATTCGTTCAACAATCGTCATCCGGACGAGGCGGTTATGGGCGCCGCCGAATCGGCAGTACGTGAGATCGTCGGCAAGAGCCAGATGAACTTCGTGCTCTATGAAGGCCGCGAGCAGATCGCCACCAATGCCGCCCAGTTGATGCAGGAAATTCTCGATCGCTACAAGAGTGGCATCCTGATTTCCAAGGTGACGATGCAGAACGCCCAGCCACCGGAACAGGTGCAGGCTGCCTTTGACGACGCGGTAAAGGCTGGTCAGGATCGCGAGCGGCAGAAGAACGAAGGCCAGGCCTATGCCAACGACGTCATTCCCAAGGCCAAGGGTACGGCGGCCCGCCTCCTCGAAGAGGCGAACGGCCATCGGCAACGGGTGATCGCTACCGCCGAGGGTGACTCTTCGCGCTTCCGCCAGATTCAGGTCGAGTACGCCAAGGCGCCGGAAGTGACGCGCCAGCGTCTCTATTTGGAAACTATGCAGCAAGTTTATGCCAACACCAGCAAGGTCCTGATCGACGCGAAGGGGCAGGGTAATCTGCTTTATCTACCGCTCGACAAGCTGATGATGCAGGCCGCTGGCGCCGTGCCTGCTGCCCAGGCGGCATCCGGTGAGGCCGCGCTGCTGCCGCGCTCGGGGCCAGCCTCGTCGTCGGACGTGCCGCCGCAACTGGAGCGCTCGCTGGGTAACAATTCGTCGGGCTCGTTGCGCTCGCGTGATCGGGAGAGTCGTTAATGAGCTCGCGTCTGAATGTCTTGGGTTTCATCGTCGCCACCGTGTTGGTGGTCCTGGCGATGTCTATGTATACCGTTGATCAGCGGCTGTACGCGCTCGTCTTCCAGTTGGGTGAAGTCAAGCGGGTAATCAGCGAACCGGGTCTGAATTTCAAGATTCCGATGATTCAGAACGTGCGCTATTTCGAAAAGCGTATCCTGACGCTGGACAACAATGAGGCCGAGCGCTTCATTACCTCCGAGAAGAAGAATGTCCTGGTCGATTCCTACATCAAGTGGCGCATCGTCGATCCCAGCCTGTACTACATCTCGGTCGGCGGCGACGAGGAGCGGGCCAGGACGCGCCTGAACCAGACGGTTAACGCCGGCCTGCGCGAAGAGTTCGGCAAGCGTACCGTGCATGATGTGGTGTCCGGCGAGCGCGACAAGATCATGGAGCAGATGCGCGTCAAGGCCGATGTCGATGCCCGGCGGATTGGTGTCGAGATTGTCGATGTGCGTCTGAAGCGCGTTGAGTTGCCGACCGAGGTCAGCGATGCGGTGTATCGCCGGATGGAGGCCGAGCGCAAACGCGTTGCCAACGAGCTGCGTTCTGAAGGTTCGGCTGAGGCGGAAAAGATTCGCGCCGACGCCGATCGCCAACGCGAAGTGATCATTGCCGACGCCTACCGCGATGCGCAGAAGATCAAGGGCGAGGGCGACGGCAAGGCTTCCGCGATCTATGCTGCGGCCTTCAACCAGAGCCCCGAGTTTTACGCCTTTTATCGTAGCCTCGAAGCCTATCGCGCCAGCTTTACCAATAAGAGCGATATGCTGGTCGTCGACCCCAGTTCCGATTTCTTCAAATACATGAAGAGCACCGGGCGGGGTGGCGACAAGGCTAAATGACCACCACCCTGCTGCTGGCCTTTGCCTTGATGCTGGTGCTTGAAGGGGCTATGCCTTTCATCGCACCGGCTGCATGGCGCGAGACCTTTCGCCGCCTCATTCAATTTTCGGACGGGCAGATCCGCTTTGTCGGGCTGACCTCAATGCTGATCGGCCTCGTCCTCATCCTGATCTTTTCATGAACTGGCTGTTACCCGAACACATTGCCGATGCGCTGCCGGCCGAGGCTGCGCGCATCGAGAAACTGCGTCGAGACTTTCTCGACCACTTCCGTTTGCGTGGCTTCGAATACGTCATGCCGCCGATGCTCGAGTATCTCGAGTCGCTGCTGACCGGAGCTGGCCAGGATCTCAACCTGCGCACCTTCAAACTGGTCGACCAGCTCTCCGGGCGGACCATGGGTGTGCGTGCCGACATCACGCCGCAGGCGGCGCGCATCGACGCCCATCTGCTCAACCATCAGGGCGTGACTCGACTGTGCTATTGCGGCAACGTGCTGCATACGCTGCCGGCGACGGTTTCCGCCGGCCGCGAGCCAGTGCAGATCGGTGCTGAGCTATACGGCTATGCCGGTATCGAGGCTGATCTCGACATCATTCGCCTGCTGGCCGGTTCCTTTGCCGCGATCAAGTTGCCGCTGGCGCGTATCGATCTCGGTCATGTCGGTATTTTCCGTGCCCTGGCCGAGGCGGCCGGATTGCCCAAGGAAGCCGAAGACAATCTGCTCAGCCTGCTGCAGACCAAGGACGTGCCGGGCCTGGAAGAGGCGTGTGCCGATGTCGCTACGCCGTGGCGCGAGGCGCTGCTCGCCCTGCCGCAACTCTATGGCGGCCCGGAGATCGTCGACCAGGCCTACGCTCTGCTGCCGGATCTGCCAGCCGTCGTTGCTGCCCTCGATAGCTTGCGTCACATCTTTGCCGAGGCGTCCGATCTGCCGCTGTCAGTTGATCTTTCCGATCTGCGCGGCTACCACTATCACAACGGCGTGGTTTTCGCCGCCTATTGCCCGGGCTATCCCGCGGCAATCGCCCTTGGCGGTCGCTATGACGGCGCTGGCCGGACCTTCGGCCGGGCCCGTCCGGCCACCGGCTTCTCGATGGATTTACGTGAAATCGCCCGCCTGCTGCCGCCGGCACGTGTGGCCGCTGCGGTCCTGGCGCCGCATGCCGGTACCGACCGGGAACTGGCAGCGCATATCGCGGCGCTGCGCACTCAGGGCGAAATTGTCGTCGAACTGCTGCCGGGCGAAGCCGCCTGCGAAGGGCCGTTCTGCGACCGCAAGCTGGCACGGGTCGGCGAGCACTGGATTATTGAAGCAATACAAGAGGATTAATAAATGGCCAAGAATGTCATCGTCGTCGGCACCCAGTGGGGCGACGAAGGAAAAGGCAAGATCGTCGATTGGCTGACCGATCATGCCAAGGGGGTCGTCCGTTTTCAGGGTGGGCACAACGCCGGTCATACACTGGTCGTCGGTGAAAACGTCTACAAGCTAAATCTGGTGCCCTCGGGCATCGTCCGTGACGGCGTTGACTGCTATATCGGCAATGGTGTTGTCCTCGACATTCATCACCTGATTGGCGAAATTGCCGAATTGGAGAAGGGTGGCATCGACGTCCGCTCGCGCCTCAAGATCAGCCCGGGCTGCCCGCTCATCCTGCCGTACCACTCGGCCATCGACAAGGCACGTGAGGCGGCCAAGGCTGGTGACCAGAAGATCGGTACGACCGGCAAAGGTATTGGTCCGACCTACGAGGACAAGGTGTCGCGGCGCGGCCTGCGCGTGTATGACCTGTTCCATCCCGAGCGCTTCGCCGAGAAGCTGAAGGAAGTCCTCGAATACCACAACTTCGTGCTGACCCAGTATTTCAAGGCCGACCCGGTCGACTTCCAGATGGTCTACGATCAGGCGATGGCCGATGCCGAGCAAATCAAACCGCTCGTCGTCGACGTCTCGGCGGCGCTGTACGATGCCAACAAGGCTGGCCACAACATGCTGTTCGAAGGTGCCCAGGGCACGCTGCTCGATATCGACCATGGCACCTACCCCTTCGTCACCTCGTCCAATTGCGTCGCCGGCCAGGCGGCGGCGGGTGCCGGCATCGGCCCGGGCATGCTGCATTACGTGCTGGGCATCACCAAAGCCTATTGCACGCGCGTCGGTGGCGGTCCCTTCCCCAGCGAACTGGATATCGATACCGAAGGTACGCCGGGCCACCAGATGTTCTCGGTCGGCAAGGAGTTCGGTACGGTGACCGGGCGCAAGCGCCGTTGCGGCTGGTTCGATGCCGCCCTGCTGCGCCGTTCGGCTCGCATCAACGGTCTCACCGGGCTGTGCATCACCAAGCTCGATGTCCTCGATGGCCTCAAGGAAATCAAGATCTGCACCGGCTACCGGCTGGGTGACAAAGTCATCGATCTGTTGCCGATTGGGGCCGACGACGTGGCCCGCTGCGAGCCGATCTACGAAACGATGCAGGGTTGGGAAGGAACGACTTTCCGCGTCAAGCGCTGGGAAGACTTGCCGGTCAATGCCCAAGCCTACCTGAATCGCCTCGAGGAGCTCTGCGAGGTGCCAATCGCCATCGTGTCCACCGGGCCGGAACGCGACGAAACCATTCTGAAGGACCATCCCTTCAACTGAGTCAGCGTACCCCGCCAACCAACGGGCCCTTTGCGGGCCCGTTGTCGTTTCAGCGCGGTGCGACCGCCTGCCAGCCTTCCGGACAGGCGTTGGTATACGGGTAGTACTGACCTGAGGAGCCGCAGTAATACCAGTTGCCTGAGGTGGGCGGCGGGGCGGCGTAGATGACCCGGGGCGCCGGCGGCAGGTAGCTGACGGCGGCGCCAACGGCGACGCCGGTCAGGGCGATCAGGGCGGCCGGGCCGACCCAGTCACGGTGGTGGCGATGGATGACGCGCGGAGCATGATGTCGGTGATGGTTGAATTTCTGGTAGTGCGGCGGACGATGGTCGTAAGCATGGCGCCGATCGTCGCGGTCTCTGGCCTGGGCATTGCCGACCAGGGCGATGCCCAGAGTGGTGGCGACGAGAAGGCTGGTGGTCTTGTTCATGATAGGCCTCGCTGGTTGGGGTACGAGACCAGAATAACCAGGCGCCAACGGCGATGCTGCAACCAAGTGTTAACAAATGTTAAGACCGTGGAGACGCTGTCTGTGAGACAATGCGGCCCTTCGGTTTGGCTCGCCGGAAATGAATGAAGGCCTTGTCAAGACAAGGCCTTCATTCAAAATCGCTGGTGCCCAGGAAGAACCCCCACGGAGTTACCCGCTAGTACCTGAAACTAGTGCGTCTACCAATTCCGCCACCTGGGCACAGGTGCGAAGAGCCGCCATTATAGAGAAAGAAAAAGAGATGTCAATAAAAAAACTGTCAAAAATTCGCCGTGCCGACCCCTTCTTCGAACGCGAGTCCGTTCGTTACGATGCACCGCTCCCTTCACGTGAATACGTTTCCCGGATACTGGCCGATGAGGGGCGGCCACTCGGCTTCGCCGAACTGAGCGCCCTGCTCGATATTGCCGAAAGCGAACGCGACATGTTCCAGCGCCGTCTTGGCGCCATGGAAAGGGAGGGGCAGTTGTTGCGCAACCGTAAGGGCGCCTACATCCTGCCCGAACGGGCCAGCCTGACGGCCGGCAGGATCCAGGGTCATCCGGACGGTTATGGTTTCCTGGTGCCGGACGATGGCAGCGCCGATATTTTTCTTGATCAGCACCAGATGGGCAAGGTCCTGCACGGCGACCGGGCGCTGGTCCGGGTCATGGGTATCGATCGCAAGGGGCGGCCGGAAGGCAGCATCGTCGAGGTTACCGAACGGGTTAATACGCGTGTTGTCGGCCGCGTTTTCGTTGAGCATGGCGTGGTCTTCGTCGTCCCGGAGAATCGCCGTATCGCCCAGGACATCCTGGTGCCGCCGGAGAAGAAGGCCAAGCTGAAAATCGAGTCAGGCCAGGTGGTGATGGTCGAGATCATCGAGCAGCCGAGCAAGTTTTCCCAGCCGATCGGGCGTGTCATCGAGGTGCTCGGTAATTACGCCGATCCGGGCATGGAGATCGAGATCGCGCTGCGTAAGCACGATCTGCCTTTTGAGTTTTCCAAGAAGGCGCTGGAGGAAAACAAGGCGTTGGCGGACAAGGTCAGGAAGGCCGATCTGGCCGGCCGCGAGGATTTGCGTGCACTGCCGCTGGTGACCATCGACGGCGAGACGGCGCGCGATTTCGACGATGCCGTCTATTGCGAGAAGAAGGGGCGCGGCTGGCGTCTGGTGGTGGCTATCGCCGACGTGTCGCATTACGTCCGGCCGGGCATGGCGCTCGACAAGGAAGCGCTGGAGCGCGGCAATTCCGTCTATTTCCCGCGCCGGGTCATTCCCATGCTGCCGGAGAAGCTGTCCAACGGCATCTGTTCGCTGAACCCCGAGGTTGAGCGCCTGGCCATGGTTTGCGACATGGAGATCAGTGCTGCCGGGAAGATCGGCGACTATCGCTTCTATCCAGCAGTCTTCCGTTCGCATGCCCGACTGACCTACAACCTGGTGTGGTCGTGGCTGTCGGCTGAGGCCAAGCCGGCGACCGACGAGCACAAAGCTGTCCTACCGCACGTCAAGGATCTCTACAAGCTCTTCCAGGCGCTGCACAAGCAGCGCTCGGCGCGCGGGGCGATTGATTTCGAAACGACCGAGACGCAGATGCTGTTCAATGCCGACGGCAAGATCGAGAACATCGTGCCGGTGGTGCGCAATGATGCGCATCGGTTGATCGAGGAATGCATGTTGGCGGCCAACGTCTGCGCCTCGGATTTCCTCGCCGCGCACAAGCAGACCTGCCTGTACCGCGTGCATGCGGCCCCCTCCGACGAAAAGCTGAAGAACCTGCGGGCCTTTCTCGGTGAGTTCGGGCTTGCTCTGGGTGGCGGTGACGATCCACGGGCCAAGGATTACGCGATCCTGCTCGAGCAGGTCAAGCAGCGCCCGGATTTCCAGTTGCTGCAGACAGTCATGCTGCGCTCGCTGAGGCAGGCCATGTATAGCCCCGACAACGTCGGCCACTTCGGCCTGGCCTACGAGCACTACACGCACTTCACCTCACCCATTCGCCGTTATCCCGACCTGCTGGTGCATCGGGCGATCAAGGCGGTGCTGGCGGGTGAAACCTATACTCCGGTCAGCGAATGGGACGATATCGGCCTGCAGTGTTCGGCCACCGAGCGGCGGGCCGATGAGGCGACGCGCGACGTCGAGAACTGGCTGAAGTGCTTCTTCATGAAGGAGCGCATCGGCGAGGAGTTCGATGGCACCATTTCGGCGGTGACTGGCTTTGGCATCTTCGTTGCTCTGGATACGATCTACATCGAAGGCCTGGTGCATGTCTCGGAACTGGGCGAGGACTATTTCCAGTTTGACAACATCAAGCACCAGATGCTCGGCGAGCGTAGCGGCAAGCGCTATCGCCTCGGCGACCGGGTGCGGGTCCGCCTGGTCAGGGCCGATCTGGAAAGCAACAAGATCGATTTTGTCCTGGTCAACGATGACAAGGGTAGCAGTGCCCGACGCTCTCCCGGACGGACTGGCGCGGCACCGCGCCGGAGCGATGGAGAGGCCGTTTCGGCGAAGAAAAATGTGAGTGAGCGGCAACCGGCCAAAGAGCCCTCGGGGAAGTCTGCCAAGTCGGTGACGAAAAAACCAGCTCGCCGCAGATGACCAGCCGCTCTGCCCGGGCAGGCACTGGTCTGGCCGGGCGGCAAGCCGGATGGCGCTGCTGACCTTGCGGAAGGCCGGATTCTATTAAGTCGTTAGATCGAACATTTTCACGCAGTATAATTCCGGCTTGATATGACATGTGTGGGGTTGTGATGGCGGATCAGGAGGTCCAGGCGATACCAATCGCTGATTGTTTTGCTGGTGCTTCGCTTCCCGAACTGCCGCCGGAGTTGCTGACCGGGCATCCACATCTTGATGCTGAGCACGGCCTGTTGCTCAGCAGTATCGCCAACCTGCGCCGGGTCTGCGTCGATCAGCTGCGTTTCCAGCACTGTGGCCATTGTGATCAGGATCGTCGCCAGCACTGCGAGGGCACCCTGGTGTCGATGCTGGGTGATTTGCTGGCTTTCATCCTTGAGCATTTCCGGACGGAAGACGAAATCATGCGTGATTCCCTGATGCTGCTGGTCGATCGTGAAGTTTGCCAGGCGCACATGGAAGACCATGCCGCCATTTCCGGCAAGGTTCAGGAAATCGTCGCCGCCCTCGACCGCATGACGACGGTGGTGCTGATTCGTGAACTGGATGCCTTGCTGATGCGCTGGGTTGGCAATCACATTGCCTTGCACGATATTTTGCTGGTGCGCTGGCTTGAGCGCGATGGATCATCTCTGCGGCAAGCGACCTTGGCCTGCGACTAGGGCATGCCAGGCGGGGCTGGCGAGCCAGCGCCTGGTGGCTGCGTTAAAATCCGCCCCTCGTTTTCGCGAAAGCTGCCATGTCCTCCCGCCTGATTTACGGCTTCCATGCCGTCACCGCCAAGCTGCGCCACGACCCGGCGGCGCTCAAGGAAATTTATGTCGATGCGACGCGCCAGGACGCGCGCGCCCGCGACCTGCTCGCCCATGCTGAACTGCAGGGGGTGCGCATCATTGCCGCCGATGGCAAGCGTCTCGACGGCATGGCGCCGGATGCCCGCCACCAGGGCGTCATCGCTCGTATCGAGGGTAGTCGCAAGCTGGCCCATCTCGATGACGTGCTCGATACGCTGGAGGAACCAGCCTTCCTGCTGGTGCTCGACGGCATCACCGATCCGCGCAATCTCGGCGCCTGCCTGCGCGTCGCCGATGCTGCCGGCGTCCATGCCGTGATCGCGCCGAAGGACCGCGCCGTCGGCCTAACCGACGTGGCCGCCAAGACGGCCAGCGGCGCGGCGGAGACGGTGCCCTATGTGATGGTGACCAATCTGGCGCGGACGCTGCGCGAATTGCAGGAGCGCGAGATCTGGGTGATCGGCACCGCTGGAGAAGCCGACAAGGATCTTTACGCCGCCGACTGGCCACAGGCCACGGCCTGGGTGCTGGGTGCCGAAGGCGAGGGCATGCGCCGGCTGACGCGGGAGACCTGCGACCAGCTGGTGCGCATTCCGATGCATGGCAGTGTGGAAAGCCTCAACGTTTCCGTGGCTGCCGGCGTCTGCCTGTACGAAGCCCGTCGCCGCCGTAACTGAGCGGCCGATGACGCACCGCCGCGCCGTGGCGCTGATGATCCTGGTCACCCTGCTGTGGAGCATGGCCGGCGTGGTCACTCGCCATCTCGATGCGGCGCGCAGCTTCGAAGTCACCTTCTGGCGCAGCGCCTTCAACGCGTTGGCGTTGATTGTCGTTCTGACCTGGTGGCGCGGTTTCGGGCTGTGGCGCGGGCTGCTGAGCGCGGGTCGGGCTGTATGGATTTCAGGAGTCTGCTGGGCGGTCATGTACACCGCCTTCATGGTCGCCCTGACGCTGACTTCAGTGGCCAACGTGCTGGTAACGATGGCCATCGCGCCGCTGCTGACGGCGCTGCTGTCGCGCTTCCTGCTCGGCCATCGGCTTCCGGCGCGGACCTGGCTGGCGATCGTCGTCGCCGGCGCCGGCATCGGTTGGATGTTCGGCAACCAGGCGGGCGAGGGTGCGTTGCTCGGTTCGCTGGTCGCCTGCGCTGTGCCACTTGCCGGCGCGGTCAATTTGACGGTGCTGCAGAAGGTCGGCAAGGACGCGACGGTGGCCGTCGACATGTTGCCAGCGGTGCTGATTGGCGCCGTCCTTTCCGCGGCGCTCACCTTGCCGCTGGCTTGGCCGCTGCAGGCCTCGGGTCATGATCTGAGCCTGCTGGCGCTGCTCGGTGTCGTGCAACTGGCCGTGCCCTGCCTGCTGATGGTGCGCCTGACGCGCGAACTGCCAGCGCCTGAAATCTCGCTGCTGACGCTGCTTGAAGTCATTTTCGGCGTTGCTTGGGCCTGGCTCGGCGCCGGTGAGACGCCGACGGCCAGCGTGCTGTTGGGTGGCGGTTTGGTGCTGGCCGCCCTGGTTGGCAACGAGCTGCTTGCCCGGCGCCAACCAGGGCTGCGGCCGGCCGCCGGTTAGGGCGGCCGGGGCTGGGGTCAGGAGGCGCCGTCGGTTGCCGGCGCCGTGGCTTTGTCCGTGATCTCGTCGCGCCAGCCGCCGCCGAGCGCCTTGAACAGATCGACCGACGCGCTCAGCCGCGCCTGGCGGCTGACGATCATCGCCTGCAGCGCGTCGTTACTGGTGCGCTGGGCTTCCAGGACCTCCAGGTAACCGGTATAGCCGGCTTCGTAGCGCGTGTTGGCGATCGCCAGCGCCTGTTGCGCATTATCGACGCGGATCTGCTGCGCCTTCTCGGCTTCGCCGTCCTCGCGTAGTCGGACCAGCGCGTCGCGGACTTCCTTGTAGGCGGTCTGCAGCGCGTTCTGCCAGGCGATCAGCGATTGTTCGTTGATTGCCTTGGCTTGGTCGACACGCGCCGTGGTGCGGCCGAAGTCGAGGATCGGCATGAGCAGACCGAGGCCGAGCGACCAGGTGCCGGTGCCGGCGCTGAAAAGGTCGGACAGCGTCTTGCTCTCGCTGCCCAGGCTGCCGGTCAGCGAGAACTTCGGGTAATAGCCGGCCTTGGCGACGCCGATGTTGGCATTGGCGGCGATCAGCTGCTGCTCGGCCTGGCGGATGTCCGGCCGGCTATCGACCAGATCGGCCGGCAGGCCGCTTGGCGGTAGCGGCGGCAGGGGAACTTGCCGCAGGTCGCCGGCGGCGATCGTCAGTTGCGGATTGCCGGTCAGCAGTGCCAGCTGGTGCTCGGCCAGTGCTCGGTCGCGGCGCAGTTCGGCCAGTTGCGCCTGGAGCGCGGCCAATGCGCCGTCGGCCTGGTACTGGTCGAGCGGCGACACCTGGCCGGCATCGACCTGGGCCTTGACCAGGCGGGCGCTATCCTGGCGGCTGCGCAGCGATTCCTGGGTGAGGACCAGGCGGGCGTCGAGGGCGCGCAGGTTCAGGTAGGTGTTGCTGACCAGACCGGCCACCGACAGGCGGATAGCGTCACGGCCGTAGCGGCTGGCCAGCAAGTTCGCGCGGGCGGCTTCGTTGCTGCGCCGGACGCGGCCCCAAACGTCGATTTCATACGAGGTGGTCAGCGCCGCACTGCGCGTGCGCAGGATTTCTGGCGAATTGGCCGACCAGGTGGCGGTCTTCGTGCTCAATTTACTGTTGCTGCCACCGGCCTCGCCGTCGATGGCCGGGAAGAAGTAGGCGCCGGCCTCGCGGGCGGCGGCATCGGCCTGTTCGACGCGGGCGATGGCCGTCCGCAGATCGGCGTTGTCGCGCTGCGCCTGGTCGACCAGGTCGTTCAGCGTGGCGTCGGCGAACAGCGTCCACCAGCGGGCTTCGACGGCCGGATTGACTGTTTCCGGCATAGGGGCGGCGCTGCTGAAGGCAGTCGGCAGCCAGTTGCTCGGTCGCAGGTAGTCGGGGCCGACGCTGCAGCCGGTGAGCAGCAGCGCCAGGGCGAGCGGCGTGAGGCGGGTCATCATGCCTTTTCCTCCTCGGCGTCGAGGTGTGTAGGGTCGATCTGTTTGCCGCGCTCGAGCCACTTGAAGAACAGCGGTATGAAAATGGTGGCGATGAAGGTGGCGGCGATCATCCCGCCGAAGACGCCGGTGCCCATCGACTGCCGGGCGGCGGCGCCGGCGCCGGTGGCTTTGACCAGCGGGAAGACGCCGAGCACGAAGGCCAGCGAGGTCATGATGATCGGCCGCAGACGCAGGCGGGCAGCAACCAGCGCCGCTTCCGTCGCGCTCATGCCCTCGGCGTACTTCTGGGCGGCAAATTCGACGATCAGGATGGCATTCTTCGAAGCCAGGCCGATCAGCACCACCAGACCGATCTGGAAGTAGATGTCGTTCGGCATGCCGCGTAGCCAGATCGCCGTCAGCGCCCCCATCAGCGCGAAGGGCACGGCCATGACGACGGCCAGCGGCAGCGACCACTTCTCGTACTGGGCGGCGAGGATCAGGAAAACCATGATGATGGCGAAGGCGAAAGCCTGCATCGAGGAACCGGCCGTACCCTTTTCCTGATAGGCCTGGCCGGTCCAGGCGATCTCGTAGCCGGCTGGCAGGGTCGACGCGGCCACTTCCTCGACGATGCGGATGGCGTCGCCGGAACTGATGCCGGGTTTCGAGTCGCCCATCAGCTTGGCGGCGACGAAGCCGTTGAAGCGCTCGACCTGTTCCGGGCCGACGACATTCTTGACCGTGCTGATCGCCGACAATGGGATCATCGCGCCGCTAGTCGCACTGCGCACATAGACCTTGCCGATGTCCTCGGGCCGCATCCGGTAACTGGCCTCGGCCTGCAACTGCACGCGATAGACCCGGCCAGCCTTGTTGAAGTCATTGACGTAGAGCGCGCCCATGGTGCTTTGCAGCGTCGTGTATACCTCGGCCAGCGGAATGCCGAGCGACAGTGCCTTCGGCTCATCGACTTCGACGAACAGTTGCGGCACGGTCGGCCGGAAGAAGGTCGAGACGCGGGTGAATTCAGGATGTTTCTGCAACTCGGCGATGAACGTCTGAACCACCTCGTTGAGCTTGCGCGTGTCGCCGTCCACGCGGTTCTGCACATAGACCTCGAAGCCGCCGGCGGTGCCGAGGCCCATGATCGGCGGCGGGTTGAAGACCAGGCCCATGCCGTCCGGCTGCATCATGCCGATGCCCATGAACTTGCCGGCCAGGTCCTGCGCCTTGGCCTCGCGCTCGCTCCAATCCTTTAGCGGGATGAAGATGGTGCCGGCGTTCGGCTTGTTGCCGCCGCCGATCAGGTCGAAACCGGAAACGACGAAGGTGTGCTTGACTGCCGGGTCGGCAGCGATCATCTGGCGCATGCCGTCACCGGTGGCGGCGGTGCGCTTCAAGGTCGCGCCATCCGGCAGCATCAGCGCCGAGATCAGGTAACCCTGGTCCTCGGCCGGCACGAAACTGCCGGGAATGACGCGGAAGAACAACGTGCTGACGCCGATCACGGCGACGAAGATCAGGGCACCGACGATGCCGTGCTTGAGCGTGAAGCTGACCGTGCGCACATAGTTGTTGGTCAGCCGCTCGAACATCCGGTTGAACGGTCGGAACAGCTTGTGTTCGGTGTGCTGGGCCTTGAGCAGCAGGGCGCACAGCGCCGGCGTCAGGGTCAGCGCGACGACGCCGGAGAGCACCACGGCGACGGCGACGGTGACGGCGAACTGCTTGTACAGCTGGCCGGCGATGCCGCCGAGAAAGGCGACCGGAATGAACACTGAAACCAGGACCAGGACGATGGCCACCAAGGCCGTCTGCACCTGGCTCATGGCCTTGATCGCCGCCTGCTTGGGCGGCAGCTTCTCTTCAGCCATCAGTCGCTCGACGTTCTCCAGCACGACGATCGCGTCGTCGACGACGATGCCGATGGCCAGCACCATGGCGAACAGGGTCAGCGTGTTGATCGAGAAGCCGAACAGCCACAGGCCGGCGAAGGTACCGATCAGCGAGATCGGTACGGCGACCATCGGGATCAGCGTCGCCCGCCAGCTCTGCAGGAAGATATAGACCACGGCGATGACCAGCAGCGCCGCTTCGATCAGCGTCTTGACGACTTCACTGATCGAGGCCGAGACGAAGCGCGTCGTGTCGAAGGGAATGACGTAGTCCATGCCCTCGGGGAACTTCTTCTTCAGCTCGTTGAGGCGGGCGGTGGTGGCGGCCGAGACTTCCAGCGCGTTGGCGCCGGTCTGCAGGAAGACGCCCATGCCGATGGTCGGCTGGCCGTCCAGCGTGACCGACTGATCGTAGCTGTAGGCGCCGAGTTCGATGCGGGCGACGTCCTTGAGGCGCAGCACGCCGTTCGGGCCACCGGCGCGAATGACGATGTTGCCGAATTCCTCCGGCGTCAGCAGGCGGCCTTTGGCGGTGACCGTAAAAGCCAGCATCTGGTCGTTCGGCGCCGGTTCCTGGCCGATCTTGCCGGCCGCATTCTGGGCGTTCTGGGCGCGCACGGCCGCAGCAATGTCGCTCGGTGTCAGCTTCAGCTGGGCCATGCGGTCCGGCTTCAGCCAGATACGCATCGAGTAGTCCTGGGCACCGAAGATGGAGACGTCGCCGACGCCCTTGACCCGCTTCAGCTCATCGACAATGTTCAGGCTGGCGTAGTTGGAGAGGAACAGCGTGCTGTAGCGCCCCTGGTCCGATTTCAGCGCCACCACCTGCAGGATGTCGTTCGATCGCTTCTGGACGATCACGCCATTGCGCCGTACTTCCTCGGGCAGGCGCGGCTCGGCGGCCTTGACCCGGTTGTTGACATTGACCGTGGCGGCATCGACATCGGTACCGACATCGAAGGTGGCGGTAATCGTCACCGAACCATTGGCCGAGGACGAGGAGGTGAAATAGGCCAGGTTCTCGACCCCGTTCAGCTGTTCCTCGATCGGCGCGGCGACGGTGCGGGCCAGCGTTTCGGCCGAAGCGCCCGGGTAGCTGGCGGTGATCAGTACCGTCGGCGGCGCGATCTGCGGATACTGGGCGATCGGCAGCACCTGCGCGGCGACCAGGCCGGCGATGACGATGATGATGGAGATGACCGAAGCGAAGATCGGCCGGTTAATGAAGAATTTCGACATGCTCGTGCCTCAGGACTTGCCGGCCGCGGCGGCAGGAGCCGCGGGAGCGCCCGGGGTTGCCGGCGCTTTCGGCGCCACCGGGGCGCCGGGGCGCAGTTTCATCAGGTTGTCGACGATGACGCGGTCGCCGGCCTGCAGACCGCCGGTGACCACCCAGTTGCGGCCGAGCCACTCGGCGACCTGGATCGGGCGCGGGGCGACCTTGTTCTCGGCGTCGGCGAGCATGACCAAGGGGCCTTGTTCGGTCTGCATGATGGCTGACTGCGGTACCAGGAAGACGCCATCGCGTTCGCCGGTGAGCAGGCGAATGCGGACGAACTGGCCGGGCAGCAGGCGGCCGCCGGCATTGTCGAACTCGGCGCGCAGGGCTTGCGTGCCGAGTGTCGTGTCGATGGTGCTGGCGGTGAAATTCAGCTTGCCGGGTTTTTCATAGAGCGTGCCGTCGGCAAGGACCAGCTGGACGCCGCTGACGTTCTTGTCGCTGACCCGGCCGCCATCGAGTTTGAGCAGGTCGCTGTCGCCGAGGCTGAAGCGGACCCAGATCGGATTGCTCTGCGAGATCGAGGTCAGCAGGCTGTCGTCGCCGACCGAGATCAGGTTGCCTTCGGATTTAACCGCCCGCCCGGTGACGCCGCCGACCGGGGCGCTGACGGTGGTCCACGACAGGTTGAGCTGGGCCTGGCGCAGGGCCGCCTGGGCGATCTCGTTGGCCGAAAGCGCGTCATCGTGGTTCTTCTGGCTGATCGCTTTGGCTTCGATCAGCGTCTTCATCCGCTTCAGTTCGCGTTCCGTCTGGTCGGCCCGGGCCTTGGCATCGGCGACGGCGATTTCATAGGTTGAGCGGTCGATCTGGAATAATGGCTGGCCGGCCTTGACCGTTTCCCCTTCCTGAAAGAGGCGCTTGATCAGGATGCCGCCGACGCGGGCGCGCACTTCGGTTTCGCGGGCGCCTTCGGTTTGCGCCATGACTTCGACCGAGGACGGCACGCGCTGCGGCTGGACTTCGAGCACACTGACCGGCAATGGACCCATGGCCGGCGGCCCCGCCGGCTTGCTGTCGGAACAGCCGGCCAGCATGACCAGGCTGAGCGCCGAGACGGCGAAAAGGGTCGAAAAGGCGGATAGCGGTGACCGGTTGGCAGGCATCGTGAAGTACTCCGGGGAAAATTATCGGCGTAGTATATACAAACGAGGATGTATGTAAAAGCTTGGCATCGCGATTGGCGGTGACTTAAGATGCGCGCCAGGGGCGGCGGAGGAAGAGTTTTATGGTCAGAAAAACCAAGGAAGAAGCGGAGAAAACGCGCAAGGACATTATCGAGTCTGCGCGCCGGGTATTTCACCAGTGTGGCGTCGGCCGGTCGACGCTGGAGAAGATCGCCAAGGATGCGGGCGTCACCCGCGGCGCTATCTACTGGCATTTCCAGGACAAGGCCGAATTGTTCTTCGCCATGCGCGAGGATGTCTTTGCGCCGATGATCGAGCGCACCGATGCGTTGCTGTTCTCCGAGACCTTCGCCGATCCGCTCGATGCCATCGAGGCCTCGTTGCAGGAGTTTTTCCGCGTTCTCGACGACTGTCCGGTGGTGCGCGAAGTCTTTGAAATCATGATCTCGCGCTGCGAGTACGTCGACGAGTTCGCCAGCATCCAGCAAGAGGTCGGCAAACCGGCCTACGCCTTCCTGGAGAAGATCGAATCCCGCTACCAGGCGGCGGTCGAACGCGGCACCTTGCGCGCCGGGCTCGATGCGCTGCACATGGCGCGCGATACCTGGGCCTTCACCAGCGGTCTGCTGCACCTGATGCTGGGCTGCCAGAAGGGCTCCGACCTCGACCGGCGGATTCCCGAGATGATCTCGCTGCACATGGCGTTGCGTCGCGCCCAGGTACGCTGAACGACAGTTTCAACCAGCGGCGCGGTACTTGCGCCAGGCGCTCCAGCTGAAGACGAAGAGGCCGCACCAGATCAGTGCAAAGCTGAATAGCCGGGCCGTCTGCAGTGGCTCGCCGAAGACCCAGATGGCGGTTACGAACTGCAGGGTCGGATTGATGTACATCAGCATGCCAACAGTGGCCAGGTCGAGCCGCTGTGTGGCCGCGGCGAAGGCCATCAGCGGCAGCGCCGTCAGCACCCCGGCGCCGGCCAGCAGGGCATTGGTGGACAGGTCGCCGCCGGCAAACACAGCATGTCCCGACTGGGCCATCCACAGCGCATAGAGCAGGCATACCGGCAGCATGGCCAGGGTTTCCAGCCACAGTCCGGAGATGGCATCGACCGGCACTTGTTTGCGCACCAGTCCGTAGGTGCCGAAGGTGGCGGCGAGGAACAGCGAGACCCAGGGCAGGCTACCGAGGGCGATGATCTCGTTGCCGATGGCAACGACGGCCAGTGCCACAGCAATCCATTCGAGGCGGTTGAGGCGTTCCTTGAGTACCAGCAGACCGAGCAGCACATTGACCAGTGGGGTCAGGAAGTAGCCGAGGCTGGAGGCAACCACCTGTTGGTTGGCCACAGCCCACAGGAAGACCAGCCAGTTGCTGCCGACCAGCAGCGCCGCCAGCGCCAGGCTGGCCAAATGCCGTGGTGTAAGGAAGACGGCGCGCACCTGGTGCCAGCGCCCGCGCAACGTCAGCAACAGGCCGACAAAGACGAAGGCCCAGGCCGCCCGGTTGCTCAGGATGTCCATCGGCGAGACATGCGCCAGCTGGTGGAAATAGAGCGGGAAAAAGCCCCAGATGCAATAGGCGATCAGGCCATAGGCGAGGCCCGCCGGGTTCGGTGCAGTGGCCATTGCTCAGCTGTCTTCGCGCAGGATGGCAAGCGCCGCCGAGCTGTAGTCGCGGCGGTAGAGGACGATCAGGACGCCGATGGCAAGCCCGGCCAGGACCAACGGATGGAGCATCCAGCCGGCGGCAGCGAGGCCGAAGTAGTAGGCGCGGATGCCGCGGTTGAAATCGTCGCCAGCCAGGTTGTTGGCACCGGCCAGGCGCTTGGCATAGCTGTCGATGCCCGGCTCGCCGCTCTTGCCCAGCGGGGCAGCGCCGACCAGGATGGAGAGCAGGTTGAACTGGCGCAGCGCCCAGGTGAATTTGAAATAGGCGAAGACGAAAGAGGCGAGCACCAGCATCAGCTTGATTTCGAGCAGTTCGCGGCTGCCGTCGCCGGCAAAGGGCAGGTCGGCAGTGATGCCGATCAGCTTGTCCGAGGCGCCGAGCACGGCGACCAGGCCGGCGATGATGTAGATCGTGGTGTTGGCGTAGAAGGTGACGCTGTTGACCAGATTGCCGATCAGCGTCGAATCGGTGACCCGCATGTCGCGTTCGAGCATGCGGTAGGCCCACAGCAGGCGGTAGCGGTGACTGGTGCCGATCAGTCCGGATTCGGCCAGGCGGCTGTGTTCTGAGAACCAGGCATAGCCACTCCAACTGGCGATGAAGATGGCGAGGGCGATCCAGTCAATGACGGCAAGATGGGGGAAGGCATGCATGGCGGCAGTGTGCCACAAGGCCGGGAGGGCGAGTAGCGGCGGCCGCCGGCATTCGACAGCGGGCGGCGCGGCGGCTATCCTCGCCGCTTTTCAGCGAACAGGAGATCGACATGGGTCAGGCTAAATCACGAGGAACTCAGGCCGAACGCGTTGCCCAGGCACAGGCCAAGATTGCCGCGACGCGACCGGAAAAGCTGGTCTGCAACGGCTGCAGCGCCGACGTCACCGACATCCACCCGGTCAGCACCCGTGGATTGCGCGGTATTGAGGCGATCTGGGTCGGCCAGTGTGCCTGCGGCCAGACGACCTTCGCCGCCTCTGGCGAGCCACAGGCGGTTGACGCCTTTTTCTTCGCCCTCAGCGAGAACAGCGAGCTGACGCTGGGTAGTCAGAGCCGGGATGGTGAAAAGCACGTCAAGGCCGGCGCGGACTAGTCAAAAAGAACTAGCCCGAGGATAATCCTCAGCTTCCTTATGCAGGGGGTCTTATGGCCGTTGAATTGTTCAATGACGGTGTGCACATCGTCCATGCCTTCTACGATCTGGTGGATGATTCAGCCGCCGGTGCAGTGCAGAGCAATCAGTTCCTGGTAGTCGACAACGGGCATGGCGCGCTGATCGATCCGGGCGGCAACATGACCTACACCGGTCTGTTGATGGATATGCAGAAGTATTTTTCGTCCAAGGATCTCGACTACATCCTGGCTTCGCATCCGGACCCCGACATCATCGCTTCGGTCAACAAGTGGTTCGTCGCCTCGCATTGCAAGGTGATGATCTCCAGTCTGTGGACCCGCTTCGTGCCGCATTTCACTACCGGCAAGGACGTTTCCGACCGCATTCTCGGCATTCCCGACCCGGGAACGGTGATCCGCCTCGGCAACTGCAAGCTGTTCGCGGTGCCGGCGCACTTCATGCACGCCGAAGGCAATTTCCAGTTCTACGATCCGGTGGCCAAGATTCTCTTCACCGGTGACCTCGGCGCCTCCCTGGTGCCGCATGCGCAGGCGGCCGAGCCAGTGACTGATTTCGCCAGTCATGTCCGGCACATGGAAGGCTTCCACCGGCGTTACATCGTCTCGCGCAAGGTTTGCCGCTTCTGGGGCAACATGGTGCGCCAGCTCGACATCGAGCAGATCGTCCCCCAACACGGCAGCCGCTTTGTCGGCAAGCAGGCGGTTGGCGATTTCATCGCCTGGGTCGAAGGCCTGGAGTGCGGCGTTGATCTGATGACCCAGGACCACTACCGGCTGCCGAGCTAGTAGCGGGTTGTGTAGGAACCCATCAGTTCCTGGAAGGGCGGCACGCGGCCAACCAGGCTTTCGAGCAGGATCAGTTCGGCATCGCTGTGATTGATCACCGGTGCCGGCTGCAGGAAGGCACAGCTGGCGCTCAGGTTGAACGGGGAGTCGTGGTAACGGGTGGTGACCGTTGCCCTCTGTGATGGATCATGGGCGGCGACGATATCCACGGTGCCGTAACACAGACAGAAATAGACCTGCTCGTCAGTCGCCTCGATATAGCAGGCCGTGCCGCGTATGCCGATGGTTGCGGTCGGTACCCTGAGTTGCCGAGCTCCCTTGCCGAATACCGAGAGCAGCTTGCCGGTGATGATGCGCAAGCCGCTCTTCACGGCATCACCGGTGATGCTGACAATCGAGCGATCGCGTTGCAGATAGACATCCTTGCCGATGATGTAGATCGCCTCGCCGTCGGCACCGGTGGTGACGGTGTCGCCCGGGCTGATCAGCATTCCTTGGCGCGCCGGCTGGTCGTTGAGGCGGACATCGCCGTGCAGACGGTAGAAGCCGGGCGGCGGCAGGAGTACGCCAGCAGCCTGGGCGGCCTGCCAGAAGCCCAGGCCGTGGGTGACTGCCAGGGCGGCGAGGTTTTTTAGGGCACTTCGACGTTGCATCGGGCGATCTCTGCTGGTTCGGTGTTCAAGTTTACGTCAGGCCACCGGCGCGGCGTACGGCTTCGACATAGGCTTCAGCATCGAGCTGGCCGCCGCTGCGTTGAGCCTGCCAGACCGTTTCCGCCAGCTTCTCGAGGAGGACGTGTTCAGCATCGTGGCGATCCAGGCGCGCGACCAAACGTTCGAAGGCGGCGCGGATGCCGGGCGGCTGGTCGATGCTCAATTGTTCGTGGATGGCCAGATGCAGCGAGAGATGGAGAAACGGGTTCATCTCGCCGCTCTCGGGCGTCCATTCCTTGTCCAGTGCGCCGTCGGCATCGGCCAGCAGAAAATGGTACTCGGGATGGCGGGCAGCCAGGTCGGCGGCTGCCACTTCGGCGCCGACCAGGGGCAGGCGTTCCTGGTGCTTGCGCCAGGCATCGCAGAAGAAGCGGCGGACCTGTTCGCGTGAGGGATTAAACATGATGACTCCGATAAAGCAGGGTGATTGCGGTGTTGTGATAGAGCCGATTGCCGGCCGGTGTCGGGGCGATCTGCCCGCCCCCGTAGGCGCCGAGCAGCGGCACGCCGGGAAAGTGCTGGCGGAAGGTGTGCAGATCCCGGTCCTCGTTGCCGTAGAACAGGGGGCCGCGACCGATGCAGGAAAACATCAGGGCGAAGGCGGGCGGAGCGGCGCTCTCCGCGCTCAGTAACCGGCGCATCTCCTCCTCGGCGGCGAGCGGCTGGCGCATGGCCCACGCGATCTGCTGCCCCTCGGTCAGGGCGCTGGCCAGGGTCAGCGAGCCGTCGGCATGGGCCGCGAGGATGGCTATGGGCGGGGCATCGGCATCGGTCATCACCGACAGCCGGTGCAGCGGCATGGTGTCGCGCGCTTCCGCCGGCAGGGCGCGGCGCAGGCTGTCGACCGCCGACAGGCCGGCCACCCGACGCAGTTCGTAAGCGCTACAGGTATCGACAGTGAGCTGGCTGTAGAGCAGGCGCTGGCCACCAGCCCTGATGACCCTGCCGCTCAATCCGGGCAGGGTGGTTTCGGCGCAGGCGCTGGCGGTCAGCCGCCCATGCGACCAAGTAAGCGCATCGGTTTCCAGCAGGCCGGCACGTGTCCGGTCGTTCTGCCAGTCCACCGGGAGCGTCGGGCGGCCGCAGAAGGAGATCGTCGGCGTCGCGGTTGTCGTCGCCGCTGCCAGGTCGCCGATGACCAGGGCCACGGCGGCGGGTTGGTCAAGCAGCCAGCCGGCCTCCGTCAGCAGGCCGCTGGCCGTGCAGCCGCTGACCTGCAGGCAGCCGGCGGTACGCGCGGCGGCCCGGATGGCTTCGGCGGCATGGCGGGAAAACTCCCGGCTGAGCAGGAGCAGGACGTGGTTGGCCTGCTTCAGGTCAGCCGCGGCAAGGGCCGAGGTCACAGCCTGTTCGGCCAGTTCCCTGCTCGCCTGCGGGGCGCTGGCGAAGCCGCTGGCGACTTTCATGCCGTCTTGCCGCGGAAGTTGCACAGGTCGATGACGACGCAGCGCGCGCATTCCGGACGGCGCGCCTTGCACACGTAGCGGCCGTGCAGGATCAGCCAATGGTGGGCGTCGCGGCGAAATTCCGGCGGGGTGGCGCGGAGCAGCTTTTCCTCGACTTCCAGCACCGTCTTGCCGGGGGCCAGGCCGGTCCGGTTGCCGAGGCGGAAAATGTGTGTGTCGACAGCAATCGTCGGCTGGCCGAAGGCGGTATTGAGGACGACGTTGGCGGTCTTCCGGCCAACACCGGGAAGTGCTTCGAGGGCCGCCCGGTCGGCCGGCACCTCGCCGCCATGGCGCTCGAGCAGCAACTGGCAGGTGGCGATGACGTTCTTCGCCTTGCTGCGATAGAGGCCGATGGTACGGATGTACTCGGCGAGGCCTTCGACGCCGAGGGCGAGCATGGCTTCAGGTGTCGGAGCAAGGGGAAAGAGACGGGCCGTTGCCTTGTTGACGCTGACGTCGGTCGCCTGCGCGGAGAGGATGACGGCAACCAGCAACTGAAATGGCGAGGCGTAGTTCAGTTCGGTGCGCGGGCTGGGATTGGCTTCCTGCAGCCGGCTGTAAAACTGCGCGATGCTTGCTTTTTTCACGATGGGGGCGGAGCGACGGATTGTCAGGCGATGGAGAATACGCGATATTGTACGAAACAGCGTCCCACCCTACAGAGAAGGAGGCGGTCCCCATGCCACTGACGCCTCAAGAAGAAAACGTTGGTCTGTCGCAACTGGTCGAGGGTAATCCGGTTGCTACCATCGTCATCAATGCCCAGCATCGCGTTACCCACTGGAATCGTGCCTGTGTTCAGCTGACCGGCGTGGCGGCCGGCGAGATGATCGGGCGCAGCGAACAGTGGCAGGCCTTCTATCGCGAACGGCGGCCGATCCTCGCCGACCTCATTGTCGACCGTGCCCTGGAGGGAGAGGTCGGCCAGTTCTATCCGGGCAAATATCGGCGCTCGGCGCTGATCGAAGGCGCCTGGGAGGCCGAAGATTTCTTCCCCGGTTTCGGTAGCGGCGGCCGTTGGCTGTATTTCACGGCGGCGGCGATCCGCGATGCCAACGGCGAGATCATCGGCGCCATCGAAACCCTGCAGGACGTCACCGAGCGCCGTCTGGCCGAATTTGCCCTGCGCGACAACGAGGCCTGCCTGGCCCAAATCGTCGATGGCACCCCGGTAGCCACTCTGGTCATCGATGCCGCGCACCGCCTGACCCACTGGAATCATGCCTGCGAGATACTGACCGGCCAGCTGGCCGGCGACATGATCGGTACCAACCACCAGTGGCAGGCGTTCTACCCTTCGGCGCGCCCGATCATGGCCGACCTGGTGCTCGACAGTGCCAGCGAGGGGGTCATCGACCGTCTCTATCACGGACGATTCCGTCCTTCGCTGCTGGTTCACGGCGCCTACGAGGCTGAGGATTTTTTTCCCCATTTCGGCGAAGGCGGGCGTTGGTTGTTCTTTACCGCGGCGCCCCTGCGCAATGCCCGTGGTGAGGTGATGGGAGCGATCGAGACGCTGCAGGACGTCAGCGAACGGCGACGGGCCGAGGAAGCACTGCGCGAGAGTGAAGAGCGTTATCGCCGGCTGAGTCTGACCGATCCGCTGACCGGCCTGTTCAATTCGCGTTACCTGCAGGAGCGCTTGCAGTCCGAACTGGAACGCGCCACCCGCTATGGCCGTACCTTTTCGCTGCTGGTACTCGATTGCGACAATTTCAAGGGCATCAACGACAGTTATGGCCACCTTGAAGGCGATCGCGTACTGCAGTCGCTGGCTGCCGTCATCCGGTTATGCCTGCGCCGCACCGACAGCGCCTACCGCTATGGCGGCGAGGAGTTTGTCGCGCTCCTGCCGGAAGCCGGCGGCGAGGCTGCCTATGCTCTGGCCGAGCGCCTGTGCAGCACTTTTGCTGCCGAACGAACGCAGACGGCCGATGGCCGGGAGATGCGCTGCACCGTCAGCATCGGCGTCGCCGAGTACCGTGCCGGAGACAGCGGAGCGAGCCTGATGCGGCGGGCTGATGAAGCCAGCTATCGGGCCAAGGGGGCGGGCAAGAATCGTGCAGTGATGGCGCCGTGAAGGTGCTGCCAGAGATATCAGAGCGGCGCCTCGGCAATTTCGCTGAGCCGGGCGGCGAGGCCTGGGCAATCAGGGCATAATCCGTTCATGAATTTTGTTGGATTTCGGCTTTCTGCCGCTTTGGCGCTGATCCTGCTGGCCTGCTTTGTCGCCTGGCAGTTGCTGGGTCGTCCGCAGCCCTCGCCAGCGCGTACGCTTGCCACGCCGCAGATGATGTCGGGTGATCTCCTGTCGCCCATCCTGCCGCTGTTGCCGGTGCAAGGACTCGACCCCGGGCGTGTCGCCCTCGGCGAGCGCCTGTTCCATGACGCCCGACTGTCCGCCGACCTTTCAGTCGCCTGTGCCAATTGCCACAATCTGGCGGCCGGCGGTGTCGATGGTCAGCGCTTCTCGGTCGGTATCGGCGGGGCTCTCGGTAACATCAATGCACCGACCATCCTCAACAGTGCCTACAACGTTGCCCAGTTCTGGAATGGCCGTGCCGCGACGCTGGAGGAGCAGGCCGCAGGGCCGATCCAGAATCCGATCGAAATGGGCGCCACCTGGTCGCAGGTTCTCTCACGTCTCGGCCAGGATGAAAAACTGGTGGCCGAATTCCGGCGCCTGTATGGCGATGGATTGACGGCAGACAATCTGCTCGATGCCATCGCCACCTTCGAACGCTCGCTGGTCACCGTCAATTCCCCCTTCGATCGCTATCTGCGCGGCGACCGTCAGGCGCTGACCCGCCTTGAAGAGCAAGGCTATCGGCGGTTTGCCGAATATGGTTGCGTCAGCTGCCATCAGGGGATGCTGCTCGGCGGCAACATGTTCCAGAAGTTTGGTGTGCTCGGCGATTATTTTGCCGGGCGCAGCGTCAGCGAAGCCGACCTCGGACGTTATGCCATTACCGGGCGCGAGGAGGACCGTCATGTCTTCAAGGTGCCCAGCTTGCGTAACGTCGCCCGCACGGCGCCGTATTTCCACGATGGCTCGGCCGCAACACTCGAGCAGGCGGTGCTGATCATGGCGCGCTACCAGTTGGGCCGCGAACTTTCCGCTGACGATGTAGAGGCCATCGTCGCCTTTCTCGGCACGCTGGATGGCGAGTTGCCGGGGAGCAACCAGCGATGAACGCAAACACGCCCGGCGGCGAGCGCGAACGAAGTCGGTTGATAAGGCCGACGGTGGCTTTTGCCGTCCTGATCGGATTGCTGTTCTGGTTGTTCACGCGCGCCGAGGAGATCTCGCCGGAAGTGCATTATGAATACCTGCAGTCGCTACGCCGAGTACAGCAGGCCGATGTCGAGCTGAATTCGGCCGTCCTGGCCAGTCATGCCGACTTGCTGCGCAACTACGACCTGCTGGTTCGTCATGTCGACCAAATCCGCGCCGAGGAAGCATCGCTGCGGCGCATTCCGGGGACCTTGCCGGACGACACCCAGGCGCAACTGCGGCCGCTGGTCGAGCGCCTGATTGCCAGCCAGCGCGAGAAGGCCGACAACGTCGATCGTTTCAAACGCAGCAATTCGATTCTGCGCAATTCGGAGATCTATTTCCCGCAAGCGGCGGAAGTCGTGCTGCGCCAACCCGCCGGGCAGCGACTGCTGGAACTGGAGCGCCTGGTTCGGCGTGTTCTGGCGCTTTCCCGCGGCGTCCTGGTCAACAGCGAAGAGCAACTGCTGGGCGAACTTAACAGCCTGCGCCGGCAGCGCCTCCAGGTCGCCGGTCCGTTGTCGGTCAACCAACTGCTGGTCCATGCCGAACTGATCATCGGCCACCGCCAGGAGGTTAACCGTCTGGTCGAAGGCATCATGCGCTCGTCGTCGGCCAGCCTGCTGGAGGACGTGACCCGGGTCTACATCGAGGGACATGAAGCCTCACTGCGCATGGCCGGCTACTTCCGCCTGCTGCTCTATTTCGTCACCCTGCTGCTGCTGGCCTATGCCGTCTATGCCCTGCTGCGCTTCGAGCGTGACCGGCGCAAGCTGGCCGCGGCTCACCACCACCTGGCCGAGCGCTACGAGGCGCAGCGCCGTGCCGAGGGCGAGTTGCGCCTTTATGCCACGGTATTCACCAATGCCACTGAGGGCATGACGATCACCGATGCCGACGCCCGCATCGTCGCGGTCAATCCGGCGTTTACGGTGATTTCCGGCTACCAGCCCGGGGATGTCATCGGCCGCACGCCGGCCATCCTCAATTCCGGACAGCAGGGACCGGACTACTATCGCGAGATGTGGAACCAGTTGCTGGCCAACGGCCAGTGGCAGGGCGAGATCTGGAACCGCCGCAAGGATGGTGGCATCTTTCCCGAGTGGCTGTCGATTTCCGCGGTGCGCGACGAGCAGGGCGCCGTCACGCACTACATCGGCATCTTCAACGATATCTCCGAGCGCAAGCAGAGCGAGGCGCGCATCCATCACATGGCGCATCACGATGTCTTGACCGGACTGCCCAACCGTCTGCTGCTCGAGGACCGGGTTGGCCAGGCGATGCTCAAGTCGAAGCGCAGCAGCCGGCCGATGGCCCTGGTCTTCATCGATCTCGATCGTTTCAAGAATATCAACGACACCCTCGGCCACGATGTCGGCGACCAGTTACTGGTCCAGGCGGCGCAGCGCGGCCTGTCGGTGCTGCGCGATACCGATACCCTGTCGCGCCAGGGCGGTGACGAATTCGTCGTCGTCCTGCCGGAGCTGGAACATCGCCAGGATGCCATGCACGTGACGCGCAAGATGCTGGCGGCCCTCTGTCAGCCCTACCTGCTCGCCGGCCATGAGCTGACGGTCAGCGGCAGCGCCGGCATCGCCCTCTATCCGGACGACGGGCAGACGGTCTCGGAACTGTTGCGCAAGGCCGATGCGGCGATGTACCGGGCCAAGGAAGAAGGGCGCAACACTTTCCGTTTCTTCTCCTCGGAAATCAATACTGCTTCCCTCGGCGAACTGCTGCTCGAGAACGACCTCTACGGCGCGCTCGAACGTGACGAACTGGTCATGTACTACCAGCCGAAGGTTGATGCCATCAGCGGTCAGCTGGTCGGCGCCGAGGCGTTGATGCGCTGGAATCACCACGAGCGGGGTCTGGTGCCGCCGACGGTGTTCATCCCGATGGCGGAAGAGAACGGCATGATCAACGTCTTCGGCGAATGGGCAATCCGCACCGTCTGCGCTCAGCAGCGGGTGTGGCTGGATGCCGGTTTGCTGCCGGTGCCGGTGGCCGTCAATATCTCCGCCCACCAGTTCGCCCACGATCTGCCGCAGGTTGTCGCCCGGGCTCTGGCCGAATTCGGCCTGCCGGCCAGCCTGCTCGAACTGGAGCTGACCGAGTCGCTGCTCATGCGCAACGCCAGCCGGGCGACGCTGGTTCTTGACAGCCTGCGGCGGATGCAGGTCAATGTTGCCATTGACGATTTCGGTACCGGCTACTCGTCGCTCAGCTACCTCAAGCAGTTCCCGGTGCAGGTGCTGAAGATCGACCGCAGCTTCGTCTGCGAGATCGACGAGGACGGCGAGCAGGTCAGGCTGGCCTCGGCCATCATCGCCATGGCTCATCAGCTGGACCTGGCCGTGGTCGCCGAAGGCGTCGAAACCGAGTGCCAGCGTGACTACCTGCGCCGGCACGGCTGCGACCAGTTCCAGGGCTTCCTGTTCGGCAAGCCACAGCCGGCCGCCGAGCTCGGTCGCCTATTGGCTGTTGCCGGCTGCCTGCCGTTGGCTGGCGCGGCGGCCTGATTTCAGCGATTCGACGCTGATCCCGGTGGCCAGTCGGGCCCGTAGCTGACCGCAGGCGCCCTCGACATCCTGGCCGGCCGACTGGCGCAGACGGGTCAGGATGCGCCGGCGATTCAAGCTCTCCGCCAGCGCCGCGGCACGTTCCGCCGAGGGGCGGTCGAAGCCGCTGCCTTCGACCGGGTTGAAGGGAATCAGGTTCATCATCGCGTACTTGCCAGTCAGCAGGCGGGCGATGGCATCCATTTCGGCCTCGCTGTCATTGACGCCGGCGAGCAGCGTCCATTGATACTGGATCGGATAGCCGACGCTGCGGGCATAAGCCTCGCCCAGTTCGACCAGTTCTGCCGGATCGATGCGCGGCGCATTGGGCAGCAGGCGGGCCCGTAGTTCGCCGTCGGTACTGTGCAGCGACAGCGCCAGGGCCGGTTTGACCGTCTGCTGCGGCAGGCGCTCGAAGACGCGGCGATCGCCGACAGTCGAGAAAACCAGGTTCTTGTGGCCGAGGCCACCGGAGGTGCCGAGCAGATCAATCGCTTCCAGCACGTTGTCGAGATTGTGCGCCGGCTCACCCATGCCCATGAAGACGACCCGCCGTACCAGGCGCCGGGCGCGGGCATGCACCACCTGGGCGACGATCTCGGCGCTGCCCAGCTGACGCAGCAGGCCATCACGGCCGGTCATGCAGAACTGACAGGCAACGGCGCAACCAACCTGGGTCGACACGCAGACGCCATCACGCGGCAGGAGCACGCTTTCCACCGTCTGCCCGTCGCTCAGATCGACCAACAGGCGGGCCGAGCCATCGGCGCCGGGGTGCTCGGAACGGATGCGGGCCAGGCCGGCCAGTTGCTCGCTGAGGGCCGGCAGGTCGCGGCGCAGGGCGAGCGGCAGAAAATCGGCGGCGGCCTTCCGGCGCGGGCCAGCATCGAGCGGTTGGGCGGTCGTCCAGGCGCGCAGAACGCGCTCCTCGTGCACCGGGCGGGCGCCCCGCTCGCGCAGGAAGCGGCGGATGTCTGCGACTTGCAAGGGCGGGGTCAGGCAGCCGTTGCCGGTGCCGGCGCTGCCGGGGCATTGCCCTTGTCGCGGGCGCGGGCGGCAGCACGGGCGTCCATCCAGTTCTTCCAGGCGATCATGCAGCCGAGCAGGATGAAGGCGCCGGGCGGCAGCAAACCGAGCAGGAAGCCGGGATAGCTTTCCGGCAGCAGCTGGATTGGCTGCAGGCTGGGGAAAACCATGTCGATGCCGCCGAACAGCGTGCCGGCACCGAGCAGTTCGCGCATGCCGCCGAGCAGGGCCAGGGTCCACAGCATGCCGAGGCCCATGAAGATGCCGTCGAGCGTCGAATGCAGCGGCGGGTTCTTGGCGGCGAAGGCCTCGACGCGGGCGAGCACGATGCAGTTGGTGACGATCAGCGGAATGAAGATGCCGAGCACGACGTACAACTCGTGCAGGTTGGCGTTGAACATCAGGTCGACGACGGTGACCAGGGCGGCGACGATGAGGATGAAGACCGGGATGCGGATTTCGTGCGGAATTAGGTTGCGCAACGAGGCGACGGCGATGTTGGCGACGGCCATGACGATGATCGTCGCCAGCGACAGCATGATGCCGTTGACCGCATTGGTTGTCACCGCCAGCAGTGGGCACAGGCCGAGCAACTGGACCAACGAGCTGTTCTGCTTCCACAGGCCATTGCGGGCGATGTTGGTCAGTTCGTGACGGGTGATCATGGTTTGCCTCCGTCAGGGGAGAACAGTTGTTGGCGATGGGCGTCGTACCAGCGTGCCGCCTTGTGCACGGCACGGGCAATGGCACGCGGGCTGATGGTCGCTCCGGCGTAGTAGTCGATGCGGCCGCCGTCCTTGATCACACGCCAGGCCTTGTCTTCGGTTGTTGCCAATGCCAGGCCGTTGAACTGGGTGATCCACGGGCGCGTCTTGTTGCGGTCCTTCTTCGGCTCGATGTAGTCGCCGAGGCCCGGCGTTTCCTTGTGCTGAGTGACGCGCACGCCGGCGACGGTGCCGTCGGCACGGATGGCGATGAGCAGGCGAATGCGCCCGGCGTAGCCATCCGGCGCGCTGGCCTCGAAGATGACGGCGGCCGGCTGGCCGGCCCGGCGGGCGGGGTAGAAAGTGCTTGGCTCCTTCAGGCCGAGTTCTGCCGTCGGCGGCAGCGTCCGCGCCTCAGCGACCGGATCATTGTCGTATTCGGCGGCGGGCAGGACTTCGTTGAGCAGGCGCAGGCGTTCCTCGCGGGCGGTGGCTTCGATCACTGGCCGGGTCCATTTGTAGACGGTGGACAGCAGGCCGGTGAAGATGACGACGAAGACGAAGAGGGTGGCCGCGGTGCGGGCGGCCATCGCCGGGGCAGCGAATTCCTTCGGCGCACTGCTCATTTTTTGCCCTTCATGCCGAAGATGGCCGGCTGGGTCAGCAGGTCGATGACCGGGGCGCTGAGGTTCATCAGCAGCACGGCGAAGGCGACGCCATCGGGAAAGCCGCCGAAGACGCGGATGATGTAGGCGAGCAGGCCGGCGCCGGCGCCGAAGATCAGCTTGCCGCGCGGCGTCGTGCAGCCGGAAACCGGGTCAGTGGCGATGAAGAAGGCACCGAGCAGCGTGCCGCCGGAGAACAGATGGAATATCGGGTTGGCGAAGGCCGCCGGGTTGTACAGCCAGAGCGCGCCCGAGATCAGCGTCAGTGAGCCGATGAAGGCTACCGGCACCTGCCAGGAGATGACGCGGCGATGCCACAGCCACAAGCCGCCGATCAGGTAGCCGGCGGCCACCCACTCCCAGCCACGGCCGGCGAAGTTGCCGTAGATATCCTGGTTGGCCAGCAACTGGGCGATGTCGAAATTGCCGTCGCCCATGCGCAGGGCGGTCTTCATCGCGTCGAGCGGCGTCGCGCTGGTCAGCGCATCGACGCGCGGAGCAAGGCCGAAGATGATGTCGATCTGGTCGACCAGGCGCAGTTCCAGGCCGACGGCCGGCCATTGCGACATCAAGGCCGGGAAGGAGACGATGCAGACGGCGAAGGCGACCATCGCCGGGTTGAAGGGGTTCTGGCCAAGACCGCCATAGAGGTGCTTGGCGAAGACGATGGCGAAGATGGTGCCGGTGAACACCATCCACCACGGCGCCAGCGGCGGGAAGGTGAGGGCGATCAGCCAGGCGGTGACGATGGCCGAGCCGTCGGAGAGGAACAGCGCCAGCGGCTTGCCGCGCAGCTTGAGCATCGCCGCTTCGGCGAACAGGGCGGCGAAGGTGGCGATGACCAGCTGGACCAGGATGGCCGGACCGACCAACCAGGCGTAGGCGGCAATGCCCGGAATCAGGGCGACGCAGACCTGGGTCATCACCTGGCTGACACTGACGTCCTTGAGCAGGAAGGGCGAGGGAGCAAAAATCATTCGGCTTTCGTTTCCTGAGTGGCGCTTGCCGGGGCATCGGCAATACCGGCAGCCTGGCGACGGGCTTCGATCTCGGCCAGCTCACGTTGCTGGTCCGGCTTCAGCGCCTCGATATTCTTTGGCTGCGCGGCTTCCCGTTGCGCCTTGGCGCGCTCCATGGCGGCCTGGATGGTGGCCATCTTGGCGGCCTTGTCGGCATCGGCGGCGCTTGCTGGAGCCGGGGCGTCGGTGGCCGCTACCGTGGCGGGTGCGTCGCCGGCCGGTGCGGCAGCGGCTGCCGCCGCTTCCGCTGCCTTCTTGGCCGCCTGAGCGGCGGCGGCTTTGGCCAGCTTCTCGGCCTTCTCGGCCTTTTCGCGCTCGTCGCGGAACTGCTTGAACTCGAAACGGGCCTTGGCTTCCTCGGCCGCCTTCTTTTCGCGCTCGCGTGCCCAGATCTCGCTCTTGGCGAAGCGGAAGTACTGGACCAGCGGAATGCGTGACGGGCAGACGTAGGAACAGCAGCCGCACTCGATGCAGTCGAAGATGTCGTATTCCTGCGTCTTGCCGAAGTTCTTGGCGCGCGCGTACCAGTACATCTCGAAGGGCTGCAGTTCGTGCGGGCAGACCGTGGCGCATGCGCCGCAGCGGATGCAGGGCATCTCCGGCGCCTTCGGCGGGAACAGGCGTTCCGAATGGGCGATCAGGCAGTTGGTGGTCTTGACTACCGGCACCTGGCGATTGGGCACCAAGAAGCCCATCATCGGGCCGCCCATCAGGATGCCGTTGGTATCCGGGTGTGGCCGGGCGAGCTTGAGCAACTCGTCCATCGGCGTGCCGATCAGCACTTCGTAGTTGCGCGGCTCGGCGACATTGCCGGTCAGCGTGACCACGCGCGAAATGACCGGTTCGCCATGGGCGACGGCACGCCAGGCGGTGTAGGCGGTAGCGACGTTGAAAACCTGGACGCCCATCTCGGCCGTCGAGCGCATCGACCCGGGGACTTCCTTGCCGGTCAGCACGCGGATCAATTGCTTGGCGCCGCCGGCCGGGTAGCGGGTCGGCACGGCGACGACGGCGAAGTTCTCGCCGCGGGCAGCGACAGCGGCGGTCATCGCGGCCACCGCTTCCGGCTTGTTGTCCTCGATGCCGATCAGCACCTTCTTCGGCTGCAGCAGATCGCGGAAGAGGGCGATGCCGCGGATGATCTCGTCGGCCCGCTCGCGCATCAGCAGGTCGTCGCAGGTAATGTAGGGCTCGCACTCGGCGCCGTTGATGATCAGCTCGTCCATTGGCACATTCGGCGCCGGCGTCAGTTTGCCGTGGGCCGGGAAGCCGGCACCGCCAAGGCCGACCACGCCGGAGCGTTGCAGGTGGGCGAAGACGTCGGCCGGGGCGGTGGTCGCCAGATCAAGCGGGGTGCGGGCGATCCATTCATCGCGGCCGTCGGGGTCAATGACCACGCACAGCGAATCGAGGCCGGACGGATGCGGCCGCACATGCATGGCGACCTCGCGCACGGTGCCGGAAGTCGGCGCGTGCACGGCGGCGGAAATCCAGCCGTCGGCCTCGCCGATCAACTGGCCTTTTAACACCTTGTCGCCGGCCTGCACCACTGGCTTCGGCGTGCCGCCGATGCTCTGGTGCAGCGGCACGATCAGGTGCGACGGCAGCGGTGCGACGCCGATCGGATGCTGGTTCGATTCCGTCTTGTGGCTGGGCGGCTTGATGCCACCCCAGAATTTGAACAGGTTCAACATCAGGCGGCGTCCTTTAACGGCACGGCCTTGATGCCGACCACCGGGTATTTCCATTTCCAGTTATCGAGTGTTTCACCGATGGTTTCCATGCGGATGCACTCGACCGGGCAGGGCGGCAGGCACAGTTCGCAGCCGGTGCACTGGCCGGCGATGATGGTGTGCATCTGTTTGGCGGCGCCGACGATGGCATCGACCGGACAGGCCTGGATGCACAGCGTGCAGCCGATGCAGGTGTTCTCGTCGATGATCGCCACCTGCTTCGGCTTTTCCTCGGCTTCCAGCGGCTTGACCTCGCGGCCGAGCAGGTCGGCGAGGCGCTGCACGCCTTCCATGCCGCCCGGTGGGCACAGGTTGATGTCCACATCACCCTTGGCGATGGCCTCGGCATAGGGCTTGCAGCCGGGGAAACCGCACTGGCCGCACTGCGTCTGCGGCAGGATGGCTTCGATTTTCTCGACCAGGGGATCGCCCTCGACCTTGAACTTGATCGCAGCGAAACCGAGCGCGGCGCCGAGCACAACGGCGCCGAGGGCCATGATGGCAATGGCAGTCAGGATGTCCATGGGATCACTGATACTTGTCCAGGCCGGCGAAGCCCATGAAGGCGAGGGCCATCAGGCCGGCGGTGACCATGGCGATGGCCGATCCGCGGAAGTACACCGGTACGTCGGCACATTCGACACGCTCGCGGATGCCGGCAAACAGTATCAGTACCAGCGAGAAACCGACGGCGCTGCCGGCGCCGAAGAGCAGCGACTCGACGAAATTGTGGCCGCCGGCGATGTTGAGCAGCGGCACGCCGAGCACGGCGCAATTGGTGGTGATCAGCGGCAGGTAGATGCCCAGCGTCTGCTGCAGGGTCGGCGAGGTCTTGGCGATGACCATTTCAGTCAGCTGGACGATGGCGGCGATGGTGACGATGAAGGACAGCGCGCGCAGGTATTCCAGGCCGAAAGGCAGTAGCAGGTACTGGTCGATGATGTAGCTGGCGCCGGTGGCCAGCGTCAGCACGAAGGTGGTGGCGGCGCCCATGCCGTAAGCCGTTTCCAGTTTCTTGGAAACACCCATGAACGGGCACAGGCCGAGCATCTTGACCAGCACGACGTTGTTGACCAGCACCGCGCCGACAAGGATGAAGAGATAGTGGCTCATGGATTGGGGAGAGAGCAGAGGCGCGTATTATCGGGCTTTGCCGGCGGCCTAACAACTGCGCGCCGGTTGTGGCCTTAAGCGGTTTTTCGCTTCATGACATGGGCCAGCGTTTCCGCCACTTCGGCCACCAGATCCGGGCCGCGGTAGATGAAGCCGCTGTAGAACTGCACCAGGCTGGCGCCGGCGCGGATCTTCTCGGCCGCATCCTCGCCGCCCATGATGCCGCCGACGCCGATGATCGGCAGTTCGCCGGCCAGTGCCGCGGACAGTTTCTTCAGGACGGCGGTCGATTTGGCAAAGACTGGGGCGCCGGAGAGGCCGCCCGTTTCGTTGCCGTTCGGCAGAGTGTCGACATCGTCGCGGGCGAGCGTCGTGTTGGTGGCGATCACCGCGTCGAAGCGATGCCGGCGCAGCGCATCGGCGATTGCGGTGACTTGCGCGTCGTCGAGATCGGGGGCGATTTTCAGCGCCATCGGCACGTATTTGCCGTAGCTCTCCGCCAGTTCCGTCTGCTTGGCCTTCAGTTGCGCCAGCAGGTCGTCGAGCGCCTCGTCCTTCTGGAGTTCGCGCAGGTTCTTGGTATTCGGCGAGGAGATGTTGACCGCCACGTAGCTGGCGTCGTTGTAGACCTTCTCCAGGCAGATCAGGTAGTCGTCGGCCGCCTTGTCGATTGGCGTCGTCGCGTTCTTGCCGATGTTGATGCCGAGGATGCCGCCCTTCCTGGGGAATTCGGCGCGGCGGACGTTCTCCAGCAACTTGTCCACGCCGGCGTTGTTGAAGCCCATCCGGTTGATGATGCCCTGCGCTTCCGGAATGCGGAACAGGCGCGGGCGCGGGTTGCCATCCTGCGGCCGTGGCGTGATCGTGCCGATCTCGAGGAAACCGAAGCCGAGCCGGGCCAGACCGTCAATGTGGTCGCCGTTCTTGTCCAGACCGGCAGCCAGGCCGACCGGATTGGGGAACTTGAGACCCATGACCTCGACCGGGCAGGGCATTACCGGCTTGGCCAGCAGCCCGGCGAAGCCGGTGGCGTTGAGAAAGTCGATGCCTTTCAGGCCGATGCCGTGCGCGGTTTCAGCGTCGAGGGCGAAAAAGAACTTGCGGATGAGGGGATAGAGCATGATGGGGCGCGATTTTAGCGCATCGCGGCCCTCTGTGACCTGTGGTCAACCCCTAATCCAGCACTTGGCGTACAGCCACTCTTTCGCCAGCCACGGGGCTCAACCTTTCGGTTCGGCATGAACTCCATGAAACCGATCCGTCGAGCCCCGAATACCTTGGCGGTCAGAACGTCCGCTTAACGTGGACAAGCCACTTATTGGCTCCAGTGTCCTTGCACCGGCTATTGCCGTCGCACACCGTATACAACTGCTTGTCGGCGTTCGTGGTGATCCAGGCTATCCCGGCTTGCCAGCCGCCGGCAAAGTCTTTTGTGACCCCGACTTTCCAGTCAGTGAAGTCATATTCATCATAGTTGCGAACATGCTGACGTCCCACGTGGATCAAACCCTTCCAGCTTGGCAGAAACTCGTAGGCAAGATTACCTTCGATGTAATTCGATCCCTTTGACCCTCCACGGCCTAGCCCCAACGAATTGTCATTAATCCCGAAATAGTCCGTTACTGTGTGCGAGTACTTCACGTTCAAGAACTTCCAGGTTAGTGCGGCGCTCAGTTCCAGCGTGTCGTATTTTTCGTCGGTTCCGTTTATTTGGCCGTTAGGAAAGATGAACTGAAGGAAGCCCAAGTCATAGGTGACATCGCCCACCGTGTTTGCATAACCGCCGTATATGTCAATCTCGCCAACCGCATTGTTCAGTGCAGCGTCGCTGACGTTAGTCCCCCATATTCCCAAGTAGAGTCCACTCTGATGGGCGAGATCGAACCCTCCCTGGACTGCAGGCTTCTCCTGTGTGTAGGAAATGCCGCGGAAGACGTACTGCGAAAACAACCCAACATTGGCGCTAATGGAATATGCAGGTGCTGGCGCTTCCTCGGCGTGGACAACGTTTACTGCAGCCAGCAGCGCGGCGAGCACGGTAATCCATGCCTTGAGTACATTTTTTTTCATTTGATTGACTCCTCTTTCCTTGGTGGTGGTGAAAAAACTCTGATTACTGCGCCACGTGCTGAGGAGCGAGGTGGCGCGTTTGCAGCCATCGCAATGCGCGCAGGATCGACTCCGCGGGGGCGCTCAGCTCTCTGCTGAACGTGGTGATATCTATTTTTGGTGAAGTGCGCAGGCGCTCATCAATGAGTCCCAGGTCGACCCCATCGATGAAGCGCACTCCACGAGGGTGTTCTTCGCTGATGACAACGCGGCGCGGGATGATGAATCCACCCTCAACGACAGGCCGGATGTCAAATTTTGCTTGACCTGGCTGCTTGCCAGATTCTTCAGGGGCACCCGCACATGCTCGCCGCCAAAACTCCGAATCGGGCCACTGCGTCTCTTCGGCATAGTGCTGACGCGCGGCTTTGATGCGGGAGAAATACACCGTCTCCGCCCGCTCCGCGAAATAGCGCAGCGCCAGCGCTCCGTCATCCGGGCGCTTGAGCAGCGTGTTGATCACCGGCACAGCGGCGATTGCGCCCGAGGCCGCTTCGAAGATGCCGTGGCCGGACAGCGGGTCACCGGTATAGGCGGCATCCCCGACACGCAGATAATCCTCCTGGGCAACGCCGCCGCGCAGCGCCGGCTGGATGCCACGCGCCCGCGCCGGGCCGCTCGGTTGTATTTCTCTACCGAAATGCGCCAGCAGGCGGTCGAGATACTTCAGATTGGCTGTGTGAGTGACTTCCAGATCGCCGCCGTAGCGTTTCACCCTATCGGCAGCCACCACGGTCTGGATGTGCGCCCGGCCTTGCCCGTCCACTGCGCCCCAGGCCCAGCCATGGGCGAAGGATTCAGCGAAGGTCGTGCGTGGCTGCGGGCGGGCGCCCGCGAAACTGCGCCCAAGCGACACCAACATGGCGCCACTATGGACATCCGGCAGCGACCGCGGCGCAGCATGCCCTCGGCATTCGGCGACCAGGTCGGCGCGGGTATGCCGCCATTGCCCGGAGGCATCGGTCCACGCAATGGTGCGGACGCCGTCCGCGTCACGGCCGATCCCCGCCACACGTCCCTCATGGATGGTGATGCCGGCAGCGCCTACGTCAGCTGCCAAAGCCTTGTCGAAAGCCACCCGCTCGACGACGAATTCGCCGTTCATTTCGATTTCTTCGCCATTCCAGGCGGAGATTCGGCGCCAGCGCGGACCCAACAGCGAAAGCGCGCCAGCACACCCGTGGCGCTCCAATGCCTCGACGACCCTTAGGGACAGCCCTTCCACGGCAGGCTTTCGGCGCCATTGGCCAATCATCAGCGGGGCATGACCGGCCCTGAGCAGGGACAGCGCGAGGAAAGATGCCGCCGGGCCGGCGCCCAGGATGACGATCTGTTTCATGAAACCTCCTTGATGTGGCCGTGCCTGGGCCGGCGCGTGGCGAACCACAGTGCGCCAGTGGAAGCCAGGGCCAGGCCAAGCCAGAGCAGCGATGCAAAGGGAAAGACGCGCAGTACGACGAGGGCCTGCGACGCCTGCGGCCCGCCTTCGAGCGCCGCCACCGCCGCCGCGCTGGATACCCACAACTGCACGTCGCGCGCCCAGCCACGGTCAATGAAGGGATGCAGCACATAGCCGGGCGTATTGGCATAGCGGGCGTAGCGATAATCGAGCACTTCGCAGATCTGGCGCACCGGCCCGCTGTAACCTTCGACGGCGCTACGCGCATCGCGGTACAGCGTCTGGCCGCTGACGACGCTTTGCGACGGGCTCTTCAACTCAACCTGGGCCAGCGCCCGAAAACTCCCGGCCCCCTTCGTCCGTCCGCCGTCCGCCGCCCGCTCCACCGCCAGCGAAGTCACGCGGAAGGCATAACCGTGAGCGGTGTCCTGCCACGCATCGGACAACTCGATCAGCCGCTGGGAATAACCGTTCAGAGCCGTAGCCAGCAAGGCACCCCAAAGCGCAATCACCGCCCCCAGATGCACCAGGCCCAACGAGAGCACGTAGCCCTTGCTGGCAGTTCTGCGTGCCGTAAAGACGCTCCAGGCAATGACGCCGAGCGCAAGGTAGGCACCGGCCACCAGCGCCGCATCGATACGCGGCAACACCGCGACGATGCGTTGCGACAACACCCCCTCGCCCATGTAGTCCCGGGTGAGCGGCCCGCCTTCGATCCACGTAACGGCACAGACGATGGCCGCGAGCGCCAGCGTCAGCCAACCGAGCCGCCGCGTCAGGCGCCCACAGAAGAACCAACCGCCGACCAGCCCAATACCGATCAAGAGGTAAAGCGCGACACCGGCAAGCGCATAGCCGTCGATGTCCCACTGGGCGAAGGCAGCGCGCAATGCGGGCAATTCGCGGCCGCGCCGCCAATTGTCGAGCGTCTCGAAGAACGGTTTCAGGTCTTCCGGCCGCGGCCAGCCCAGGACACTGGCGAGGTAAGCCCATGCCAGATGACCGGCGGCGAGCAGACCCAACGCAATGAAAACAAACTGCGTGAGGCGCAGCCCCCAGGCAGCCGGGACCACGCGCTGCGGTAGCGGTGCCACCCGACGCCCATACCAGGCCATGACGCCCCCTGCCAACACAAGAATCGCCGCCAGGCAAAAGTACATCGGCGAGGCCGTAGCCCCCACGTAACGGTGCGAGCTTGCCAGCACCTCGTTGCGGGTGACGCCCATTGCCACCAGCGTCATTACCGCGGCCAGCAACGCCGCCAACGGCATCCATCGCCAGACCGGGCGCCCCACCCGCCAGCCGGCGATGCCGTGCAGATGCGCGCCGAGCAGGCACCACACGGCGAACACCGCTGTCTGTACCGGATCCCAGTGCCAAACCTGCCCGTACATCGCGTCCTCGAACGCCCAAACCATGCCGAAGCCGATGCCGGCTGTCAGCAGCGCCCAGGCTCGCCGCGCATGTGCCAGCGCCACCTCGGGCCAAATGGCCTGATCGCCAGCGAGCGCGGCGAGTGCTGGCGAGGCCAGGGCCAGCGTCCACGCATAGGCGGCCAGCACCAGTGGAGCATGGGCCAGCATCCAGATATTCATCAGATGGGCGTTCATCCCCTGAGACGCGGCCCCGGCCAGCCACTCTGCGGGTGTCGCAGAAAATGGCCCCAGCCAGGCGGCGGTCAACGCCAGGGCGGCTCCGATCAGGGCGGTGACATCGAAGCGCCAGGGCACCACGCGGTTGACCGCCACGAGACTTGTACAAAATGCGGCCAGCAGCAGCGTCGTGCCTTCGTCGCCGCCCCACAGGTTGCCGAGCTTCAAATACAGCGGCAGTTCGGCGCCGCTGTAGAGCCACACGTAGCGCACCTCGAAACGGTCGCCGAGTAGCAGCGCGGCCAAGCCGAGCAGCGCCCCTGACAGCAAGGCCGCCGCGTGCCGCGTCAGGGATAGGCGCCACCCGGGAAACAGGCCCGCCGCGAGCGTGCAGAAACCGGCGACAAAAACCACACCATTGCCGATGGACGGAAATGCTGCGCACAGTAGTGCCGCAGCCAACGCCGCTACCCACACCGTACGTTCACCCATGGCGCCGTTCCGGGCCGACGTAGCGCGCCCGGCGCTCCAGCTCGGCCCGCAATGCCGAGGCTTTCATGCCCGCTTCGAGCCAAGCCGCCAGCAAACCGCTCAGGCGCGCGCTGGCAATGCTGGCACCGCCGCCACGGCGAGGATCGCCCGGCTCGAGAAAGGGATGTGTGCCGAAATCCGCCGCCCCGGTCGCCAGCCAGGAGACTTCGCCCGGCGCGCAGCGTGCATCGCCGCTCACGCCGATGCAGTCGCCAAAAGCAGCAGGAAAGGCGGCATCGCCCCGGGCCGGGGCCGCAGCGACGAGTACGACGCCAGCCTCGGCGGCGGCACGGCAAGCCTGCGCGAGGCGCGGGCTGAACTGCGGCATGCCAAAGCTCATGTTGATGACTTGTGCGCCCTCATCGACCAGCCAGGCCAGGCCGTCCACCACTGCATCGACGCGGCCTTCGCGCCGTCGGTCGAGCACGCTGGCCACCAGCAGGCGGGCGGACGGACAGTGTTGCAGCACGCAAGCCGCGATCTGTTCGCCATGTTCGAAACGTTCATCGCAAGCTCCGGCAAAGGAATGTGCGGCTAGCACGGAGGCGTCGAAAGCCTGGCCCAGCGCGCTGTCGATGAGGCCGACCCGGGCCCGCTTCAAGATACGGCGCTCCGTGACATATCGACGACCTGTTCAAAGGCCGCCGCATCGAGAGCCCGGTGGCTAACCACGATCCGCGTCGCCCGTGGCAGCAAGGCATCGATCGCCTGCAGGGTCCGTTGTTCCAGCGCCCCATCAAGTGACGAGGTGCCTTCGTCCACCACCAAGACCGATGGCGCCATCAGCAGGGCGCGAGCCAGGGCTACGCGTTGCCGTTCGCCACCGGACAATGTGGCGCCACGCGGGCCGACCGGCGTATCGAGACCTTCAGGAAGGCGGCTGGCGAATTCGAACACGCCGGCCGCTCGGGCCGCTTGCGCCACCGCTGCCGGTTCGGCATCTGGGCGACCGTAACGGATGTTGTCAGCCAGCGAGCCGGCGAAGAGCACTGCCTCCTGGGAGACCACCACCACCTGTCGGCGCAGCACTCCGGGATCGAGGTCGCGCACTTCGATCCCGCCAAGGCGCAGGCTGCCCCGCGTCGGCGCGAAATGGCGGTGCAGCAGATCGATGAACGTAGACTTGCCGCTGCCCGAATCGCCCCGCAGCCAGACCTTACTGCCGGCGGTAATGGTGAAATTCAGTCCCGATACGGCTTCCCGGTCGCTGCCGGGATAGGTGAAAGCCAGGTTTTCGGCGACGATGTCGCCCGCCGGACCGCTGGCCTGCTGCCTGGCTGCGGGAATGGGCAGCGCCGGGCTTAGCGCGTGCAGTTCGGCCACCCGCGCAAGGCCCACCTTGACCCGCTGCCATTGCAGATAAAGCCCCATCAGGGTATGCACCGGCGCGCTGGCGCGCTGGACGCAACTGGCAAAAGCCACCAAGGTGCCGAGGCTCAATGCATCAACGCCCGTCATCGCCAGACTGCCGCCGACGAAGATGCCGATCACCGCCAGCGACAGCACGAGGTTCGGAAATGCCCCGCCGATGTAGCCGACCAGTTGCAAGGCCAGCATGCGCTCGCGTACCGCGTCTTGCAGGCTGCGCAACTGCTCGCCTTCGCGCACCTCGGCCACGTGGGTCTGGATGCAGCGTACCGCCGCCAGTTTTTCGACGAGGAAGCTCGATACCTCGACGCCGGCTTCCCGCGCCCTGATCGAGAGGTTTTCGATGCGCGGCCTCACCCAGCCCAGCACCAGGGTATTGACCGTCAGCAGGGCGGCGAGGAACAAAGCCAGCCGCGGACTCCACAGCCCGAGCAGGGCGACCGTGCCGATCAGCGTCAGCAGCGAGTTGATGGCCGACAAGGCGGCATCGATACAGAAACGCTGCACCTCACCGAGATCACCCTCCAGCCTGGCCAGCAGATCGCCTTGGCGGGTGCGGGAAAAGACCGCCGGCGACAGGGTCAGCAGGTGCGAAAACAGGGATTCGCGCAGCCGGTGCAACAAGCGCGCCGAGGCGGCGACATGAATGCGCCGGCAGGTAAAGCCGATGAGCAAGGCGCCAAATGCCAACGCGACCATCCAGCCGCCGGTGGCCATGGTGACCGTTCGATCATGGGCGAGGATGCCCTCATCGATCAAGGTCTTGGTCAGGTAGGGCTGCGCCAGGCCAGCGGCTACGGCAAGAAAGGAGAGCAGAAGCACGGCCGCGTATGCCGGCAGTTCAGGGCGGATGAAGGACCATAGCCAATGACCCAGGCTGCCTTTATCTCTGATGCCCCGAACCGCCGGCACCGCGTTCGGTACCGTGGCAGGAAGCCGGATTGCTTCTGCGCTCATGGGCGAATCAGCGCTTGAAGATCCGCAGCGAACTCAACACCTGATCGCCACCGCCAGGCGTCCGGATGTTGCCGATGCGTTTCAGGCTCTTGCTGTCGTAGACCGCGATGTCGCCCTGCGTGCCGCCGATGTACAACTCGCTGCCGTCGCTCGACACGTTCACGTCGTAGTAGGTGTGATCGAGATCGACGCGGTCCATCTTGCCGGTCTTCATGTCGGTGCGCGTCAATTGCGTATAGACCGTGTACACCTCATTGCGCCGGACCGGATTGACCGCCGACGAGAAGAGCACCACCGAAGCGTCCTCGAATTCCTTGAAGCTGACGGTGTCCTTTTCCAGGTCGAGCGCCCAGATACCCGCACGCAACGCAGCCGGATCGCCAGCCTCCTTGTCAGTGGCCACTTTGTAGTACGGCGTGGCGAAGATGTTGGTCTGCTCCCACTGCGGCCAGATGGCCAGCGTGTCCGGCTCGCCCCGGTTGGGCTCCTTCCAGCTACGCCAGGGGTGTTGGCCCTTCACCGCACCAGTCTTTGGATCGAGCTTGAGCATCTCCCAACTGAAGGTGTAAAGGGTGTCGCCTTTCGCCGAATAGGCGAGTGTCGACACCCGGCGAGGCGACGGCAACTTGCGCTCAGGCTTGGCGTCGGTGCCCGCATCGGTACGGTAGATCGCGATGTAGGGGTCCAGCACCTGGTATTCGCCTGGCAGCAGGCGGGTGGGATTGACGAAGACGGCGAGTTCCTTGCCGTCGGGGCTCAGGTCCATGGCAAAGACGGCCTTGCCGCGAAGGTCTTCACCTTCCGACAGTTCGGCCCGGAAAACCTCCTTGCCATTTTCCAGGTCGATCCCCGAGACCGTCTCCCAGCGGTTATGGATGATGTACGCCACCTTGCCATCGCGCGACGGCACGACCGTGATCGGGCTGTTGCCCATCGACGTGTTCGGGATTTTGTGGGTCTTGACGACCTTGCGCTCCTTGGCGTCCACCACGAACAGGACGTCGGGGCGGGCGGTGGTGACGATGTAGTCCTTTGCCAACACGCCGGCCGAATACAGGGTGAGCAATGCGGCGGCGGTGGCATTGGCCAGACACGCGGTAGTTAACTTGTTCTTTGTCAGCATTTGAAAATTCCTCTGATTTGGTGGTGTGACCCGGTGCATCACTTGGGAAAGACGCTTTGCAGCGACTGCCAGTCGCGTGCCGCATCGTCACGACCCTCGTTCCATTTCGGGTAGTTGTGCAGCGTGTCGGGGACCTGGGCAGGCCACCAGCAAGGATCCGAGCAACCATAGAGATCGGCCTCCATCGGCTGGCAAAGTCCTGCCACGCCCATGAAGGGGTCGAGTTCCCAGCCCGGATCGAACGTGGTTGAACATCCGGCAACGGCGGCCGACATGGCCACCACCTTTTCGGCGGCTTCCTCGGTCGGAGCGGTTTCGATCTGGTGGGCCTTACGATTCAGCGGCTTGATATTTTTCATAATTCAGAACTCCTGTTGGCGACATGACGGTGAAGGAAAGCAGGGTTTTTCTGGAGGATTTCCAGATAGGCTTCGATGCCGAAATCCACCCACTCCCTCAACAGGTCGCAGTAGTGATAGACGGGCGAATGGGGATCACTGAAATTGGCATACGACTCGTGGTAGCAGCCGCCCGAGCAAAGGTTTCGGATGCGGCAGGTGGAGCAACCGCGTTCCGAGCGATCCAGAGCTTTTTCCATGAAGGCGCCGAGTTCCGCCTTGGCGATGCCGGACTCGACATTGCCGAAGATCGGCAATTCGGACCCGGTGAAACGGTGGCAAAGGTTCAAGTCCCCCTTGTGATCCACCGCCAGCAGCCCAACGCCGGCGCCGCACGGCAACGCCTTCCGGCGCCCCTCGTAGAGATCGCTCAGCAACTGGTGCATGTTGGAGAAACCGATGTTTTCTCCGGTGATGGCCGCGGCAACGTATTCCCTTCCCAGGGATTTCATCGCCTCGAACACCGCGCGCAGTTCATCGCCCACCAGATTGAAGACTTCGACCGGATTGCTGGTGACCGGCGCGAAACCGACCTCGGCGAAACCGATCTCGTTCTTCAGGTGGTGATGGATCGCCGCCACGTCGGAGTAACCCGCGGTCAAGGTGACGCGGGCGCCGACCGGCCGTGCTGTGTAGCGCGCCAGCAGCATCCGGCTCTTCGCCGCCACGACCTCGTAGGTTCCCTTGCCGCCGATGGTCTTCCGGCGCTTGTCATGGATGGCCTGGGGGCCATCCATGCTGATCGAGATGCCGAAACGGTGCGCCTGGAAGTAGTCGACAATGTCTTCCGTCAACAAGGTCGCATTGGTGGTCAAGGACAGGTCCAGGGACTTGCCTTCTTCACGGCAGCGCTGCTCGGCGTACTCGGTGACGGCGCGGATCAACGGCATATTGGTCAGCGGCTCGCCGCCGAAGAACACCACGTTGACGCGCTCCCGCCTGGCCCCTTCGCGCAGCAGCAGCTCGATACCCTGCCTGGCTTTTTCCAGGCTGAGCTTGTCGCCCTTCGACGGCGTCGTCAGATCCTCCTTGTAGCAATACGTGCAGCTCAGATTGCAGCCGGTATTGACGTTGAGCACGATCGTACTGAGCGGAAACTCGCTGACGCTGATCCCGGGCCCGTGATCGGGAATGGCCGGCGCGCTGCGCAGGACACCCAGCGACTTCAGGTCCTCGATGGCATCGGCGATCAGGTTCGGCGCACCCCGATCCAGGAAGCGTGCCTGCAGATCGTCGAAACTGACGCTCGAACGTGGCCGGACGAAATCCAGAACCTCACCCGTTACTTCGTCGAGATCGAAAATCCCCGTACTCGGCACGTGCAGCAGCACCCGGCGCCCTTTCACCGCAACGTCATGGAACGCGTTGGCATCGACGTAAAGCAGATTGGCTTCAGACATTGGCGTCTCCTCTGGCCTATCTGCGTCAGCGGATCGGGGGATCATTGAAGCGTTGAACCGTCACGATCAGTGGCGCGCTCGCCTTGACCATCCGCGAACCATCCTTGACCGTCGCCGTGACTTTCAGCTCGCCGGCATTGTTGGTCTTGTACTTTCGCTCCGCGTTGGGGCCGGCGCCGTTGGGCACGAAGAGGCCGGTTTGTTCGATACGGCCGGCGAATTTCGTGTCCTGCATCTCAGCAGCCATCTTGTTCAGGTTGTCGACGGACCAGGCAGCGGGAACTGCACCCAGGCGGATGTCATCGGCGGTGCCCGGTTTGCCATCCGGCCCGGCAGCCCAGGCGATGGCTTCCAATTGCGCCGGTACTTTTGGCTGGGAGCCGCCATTGCCGCCGACGCGCGCCATCGGATGCTGGGGAAGGACCTTCACGTAGTCGATCTGCTTGTAGAGCTTCAGCAGGCCGGCTCCGCTTGCACGCCCAACCTGCACGTCGCGGGAACTGCTCGCCACATCCTTGGCGACTTCCACCTCGGCCACGATGCGCTCAGCCGATTGCTCGACAAGCTTGATGACTTTGACGCCGCGACCGAGGTTGACCTCTCCGTTCAGCCCGACGCCGTTGATTGCCAGCGTTGTCCGCATCCCCGCGCGGACCATGGCAGGCTGAACTGAAAGCACTGACGCAGGAACTCCCTTGTCAGCCCGAACCGCCCGCATGGTTCCACCAACTGCGTCGTTATTCGCTTCGAACCAGCGACCATTCAGTTCGGCCCCGTTCGCTCCCAGGCTGAACACCTGGTGAATGTCGCGGCCGCCCTGTTTCAGCGTTGCGCGCCATTCGTGCCCCGTGTAAACGATGGCGGAACCCTTCGCGGACTCCTCCGAACCGTTTTCGTAGCGCATCACCATGGCCACGGAATAGCGGTCGTCGCCGGTCCTGGCGATCGTCGCTTTTCCTTCGTAAGCGCCTACGCCGGGACGATTTCCGACCAGCCGCCAGACGCCACTCGCATCCGCGTGCTTCTGGGCTTGCCACTGCTTCCAGCTCGCAGTGTCGTAGCCGTACACCTTGCCCAATTCCTTCGCAACGTCGCCCGTTGCAATTTCGAACCAATTGCGGTCGCGGCCACCCGCCTGAATCTCGATGGCCGGGAACTGTCCGACATGGAAATGAACCAGCTTGCGCCAGTCATCTTCGGTACGTCGTTGAACCGCGATGCGTCCATAGGAATGGCAACGCGCGCAGGTGTCACCGATCGGTTTGCTTTCGGGATGCTCAACGACACTGGGTGTCCGCTCGATGATGTAGCGATGGTCCGCTGTTTCGTCCGGTGCCAGACCATAGGTGTCCGCCAGGTATTTGACGACGGCACCACGTTCTTCCGAGGAGAGTTTCACGCCGTGGGCGAAAGTCATTCGCGCCACGGTCATGTCCCATCCTTCGGGCGTGCGACGGCTTTCACCGATCCGTGTCCAGTGCTGGTCGGTCTTTGCCTCATGGCATGTCGCACATTTGCTATTAACCAGCGCTTGACCCGAAAGCGCCGCATGAGCCGGGTTGCCGATAGCCGATATCGCCAGCCCGGTAACCAACACCAGGGCGCCAGTCCCCCGCGCCATGTGCTTTTTTTTCATTAATCAATCCTCCGATAGGTGGTGGGAATCCCGCACATGACGAACCCATTTCATTTCGCCGGCGGAAAGCTTGCTGGATCAGCAGAGAGAGATAGTAGGAGGAGTAACTTCGGCGAACTATCGCGAAACGGCCGCGAAAGCGGGTCGAACTATCAATATTCGGCCACTTCGGAGATCGGTTCATAACAACATCGCCCGAGAAGGGAATTTCGCGCCGCTTACTGGTGATGTGTAAGCAATGGGGGGGGCGCCATATCGATCCAGCGACGGTTGTCGCTGCCAATAGCGCGATGAAATTCGGGAGTAGTGCAGAGCAGAGGTTTGCTGCTGCGATTGGCCTGGCCCGATTGCAGAGTTTCCGGTCGATCTGATCAGTCTTGTGCAGGCACTTTGGAAAATGCTGATGACGTACTTTTTGCGCTCTTTGTTACTTCCGGGACAGAATCCAATGGATGATTGCCTTGAGATCATCATCGCTAATTGTTTCGCTCGGGTGCGGACTCATCGCGACATCTCCCCAGTTCCCCGCGCCACCTTTCCGCACTTTGTCGAATAATTTCGCCGGCATACTGTCATCGCCTTGATACCTGGCCGCGACATCCTTATAGGCTGGGCCGATACGCTTGCTTTCGACGGAGTGGCAAACAAAGCAATTTGCTCTCCGGAGAATCCGGGTTGGCTCATTAGCCTCGACGGACACGGGGGCGATAGAGAGAACGGCAGCAATCAGCGAAAGCGCACAGGTAGCAAAATATTTTTTCATGAACATTCCTTGCGGTGTCAAACCAGGCCAGCGGCCTGCAGTTCGGCCCATTCGCTGTCGGTGAACAGGCGTGAGCGGGTATGGAAAGCCTTGCCGGTGTTGCCTTCGAGCGAGAA
>PHCE01000024.1:50097-102140 GCA_002840765.1 Betaproteobacteria bacterium HGW-Betaproteobacteria-7 | reverse complement strand
GGTGTCGAGCAGGTCGCGCAGGTTGTCCGGCGTATCGACGTTCTCTTCGCGGTGCGTGCTGACGATGAAGAAGCGCCCCTCTTCCAGGCCTTCGCGGGCGACCACGTCGGAAGCGACGATGCGCGGCATGTAGTGATCGAGCACCTCTTCCATGTGCGAACCGGTCTTGATGATGGTTTCCGGACGGATGCCCTCAGCCAGCAGGTAACGCCGGGCGTGCTCGGTCAACACCATGTTGATGTCGCTCAGGTGATCGAGCACCTTGCGATTCAGTTCTTCCGGCACGCGCTGGTCGAAGCAGCGATTGCCGGCCTCCATGTGGAACACCGGGATCTTGCGCCGCTTGGCCGGAATGACGGCCAGGCAGGTGTTGGTATCGCCGTACAGCATCAGCGCATCCGGCTTTTCGCTTTCGAATACCAGGTCGACCTTGGCGATGATCTCGGCGATCGTCTGCGCCGCCGTCTCACCGGCCGCGCCAAGGAAATGGTCGGGCTTGCGGATTTCGAGATCGTCGAAGAACACCTGGTTCAACTCGTAATCGTAGTTCTGCCCGGAATGCACCAGGACATGCTCGACCTGACGGTCGAGTTCGGCAATCACCCGGCTCATCTTGATCAGCTCGGGCCGGGTGCCGACCAACGTCATCACCTTAAGCACGCAGCACCTCCTGGATGTAGTCGAGCTTCAGCAGCAGCTCCTTGATCCCGGCGACATCGAGCCGGTGCGTGTTGTGCGAGGTGTAGTCGCGATTGTCGGCCGGGATGCGGTAGTAGCGCCCCATGTCCTCGGCCTTGGCCATTTCCTCGCGCGACACCAGCGATTCGTAGAGCTTTTCGCCGTGCCGGGTGCCGATCACCCGCACCGGATTGTCGCGCCCCAGCAACTCCTTCAACGCCTGGGCCAAATCGCCGACCGTCGACGCCGGCGCCTTCTGGATGAACAGGTCGCCCTGCTCGGCATGTTCGAAGGCGTGCAGCACCAGGTCGACCGAATCTTCCAGCGACATCAGGAAGCGGGTCATCTCCGGGTCGGTCACCGTCAATGGCTCGCCGCTGCGCAACTGATCGACGAACAGCGGAATCACCGAACCGCGCGAGGCCATCACGTTGCCGTAGCGGGTGGCACAGAGCACCGTGCCGCCGGCTGGCACACTGCGCGACTTGGCGACCATCAGTTTCTCCGCCATCGCCTTGGAAATGCCCATGGCGTTGATCGGATAGACCGCCTTGTCGGTGCTCAGCACCACTACTCGGGCGACGCCGCGGGCGATCGCCGCGTTGAGCACGTTCTCGGTACCGAGCACGTTGGTCCGCACCGCTTCCATCGGGTAGAACTCGCAGGACGGCACCTGCTTCAGGGCCGCCGCATGAAACACGTAGTCCACGCCGGTCATCGCCTGGGCGAGGCTGTCGTAGTCGCGGACATCGCCGATGTAGAACTTGACCTTGTCGTTGGCCAGGGCGATGCGCATGTCTTCCTGCTTCTTTTCGTCTCGGGAAAAAATGCGGATTTCGCGCACGCTCGTATCGAGGAAGCGCCTGAGCACGGTGTTGCCGAACGATCCTGTGCCACCGGTGATCATCAATACCTTGTCGTCGAACATAGAACCTTCCAGAAAAAGAAAGCGCAGCCCGCCGGCTGCATGAGTTCCCGCATTCCCAGCGAAAGCGGGTCGGGGCCGGTAACTGCCCGCATAAACCTGACTTTAAAATCTAGCGGTTCGCGTACATCTGGCGAATCAGCTCCGGCCAGGGAGGCGCAACATAGCTGGTTGCCTCGCAAAAACGCGAGCCATCCAGAGAGCGATCGATAGCCAGTCCCTCATCCGGGCATATCTCGATTTGTTTCCCATATTGAGCTGCCACCAAGCCAAGCAGCTCATACTTGTTGATCGGCTCGGCGGCGACATGATACAAGCCGCTAAGCTGCGGGTACGGAATCACGAAATCTTTCATTACCCGCGCCATCTCCACCGTAGGCAGGCCGGAGAAGATCGCCCGTGAAAAACCTTTGACTCTACCCTGCTGGGACAGAAACCAATCCACCAGCGCACGGTTTGAGCTCAATTCGTGGCCGATTATTGAGGTACGCAGTGTGATCGCATGCGACAGGTCATGCAGTTCGCCAATGTATTTGGACTTACCGTACAGATCCTCGGCATCAGACGAGTCACACTCCCGGTACGCCCCTTGGCGACCGGAAAACACGCAGTCGGTGCTCACATGAATCAGCCTCGCCCCTCCCAGCGCACACAGCCTGGCCAGCCGATGAGGAAGCATGGCGTTTATTGGCAACGCTGTGAGCGGATCCTTGGCGTCGGCCAAGTGCTTGATAAGCCCGACGCAGTTGATGACCACATCCGGCCGCACCTTGACCAACGCCGCTAATAAAGCATCCTGGTCAAGCACATCGACACCAGCAAGCAACCTCGCGTAGCGCTGCTCGGGGAAATGTCGCAGCGCCGCAAAGCTTCGCAGCGTGCCCCACGTCTCGTGTGCTTCATCGGCAGAGAACACCCTAAAGACGGCGTTGCCAAGCATACCGGTGACACCAAGAACCAGAATTCGAGCCATGAATCGACAACCCTTCTCTAAGTCTCAAGGCTTGCAAAAAAGCGCAGGAACCTATCAGAAAAATACAAAATTAGGACATTCAGTATGATTGAGCCAAAAAGCAGGTAACTCTGCATCGGCACATAACCGAAGCTGGTGTAGCGAAACGCGATGACTTGGGCGATCAGTGCACAAAAAACCAGATTATTACCACCCATTCGAAAAACGAAGTATTCAAGTAAAGCCGCCAGCACCGAAAAGGCAAATACGGCGACAAATAGGAATACATAGGATCCGGGGTAAAAGAGGAAGGCGACATATCCCGGCAAGGAAACGAAATGCACCCCATCATCAAGCGTATTGTCATAGGACGAAGTGATGAAATGTTGGTCATAAAATGAGTTAGCAGACGTATCGAAACGCTCGGCAAGGGCTTCGTCGAAAACATCCCACCCCGTGTGGGTGGAACCCACCACGGACATCACGCCTTCAACACCCACCCAACGATCGAGAAACAGTAAGGTGGTCTGCTGTTTGACCGCTTCGCTGGTCGATATCTCCGGATGAGCATCATAAAACGCATTGGCCCGCAGCCAATTGACGGACAGTACCGACATCGCGAAGAAGCCTACTAAGGCCACCAAGATCAAGCTTGCCCGGCCAAGCCGCAGGCGGTGCTCGCTACGACTAAATTGGGCAGCAGCACCATACAGCAGAGACGAGCCATTGAGGATCATGCCCCGACTCCAGAGCGAGGCATTCGACAGAGCCACCTCCAGCATGGCAATGCTTAGCGCAATCCAGTAGCGATTCCGGTTGAGCTCGAACTCGAATCGCAGAATGATCGCAGACACTGAGGCCATGCCGAACATCAGCAGCCAAGCATAAACACCGTTAAGCCCGAAAGGCAAAGTTACCCGCGCAACCTGGCCGCGCTGGTAGATACCGAACCATGCGTTTGTTATGCAAACAGCAAGAACAGACACCACAAAACCGATGAGCACAGCAGTCCGATATTGGCGGTAAAAAGCGAAGAGTCCGCTATAAGCGATTTCCGGCATCAGCTGCGGGTAGGAGAAAATCCAGCGCTGGCGCATGAAACGAGCCAGCAGAATAGCTGCCAGGGCGCAGCAAACCACCAACAGAACCTTGTCTAGAGATTCTGGAGCACCATCAAAGTTGCCCACGGAAATATTGAACCGACCACCGGAAAATGCCGTGTGAACACTAAACTTCAGCCAAAAACCTAACCACAGAAAAACACCGATGAAGGCATCGAAAAAAATCGCCCCCCGGCCAAAGCCGAAGATGAGCACCGCAGTTGAGAGCGCGGTGAACAGCAAATATAGCCAGGAACTACCCTGGTACTCTGCCAGTGCAAAGGCACCGATGAACACAATCCCGGCAACCAGCAGCGACCAGGCTCCCTTGACTAAAACATCCCCGCGCATAATCCCCTCAAACAACTTCAGCTAGCTGGCGACGTCCGTACGCTAGGCTGCGGTATCACTGCCAGTAACAAACCCCAGAAGAAGAACATAATTATGCCGGAGTACGGTTGGCGAAGGCCAACCTTGAAAGAGCTATCGAGCATTAGCATGAAGGTGACGACCAGTGCCAAACCCATGGCTGGGCTATTCTCCGATAAATTTCGCCAAGCTCGGAACACCGTTAGCAGCGTATACAGGGTCAGCAGCATTAACGGCAAAAGCCCCAACAGGCCGAAGTTGTAAGCGAAGTCTAAGTAGTAGTTAAGCGCACTGGGATAGAGACCCCGCTCCAACGGCTTGACATGACCTAACAGGGCGTTTGTCCAGGTCGAAAAAATACCATCAACATAAAACTTCCAGCGCTCCAAGTAAGCCGCCCATCCTTCGAGAAACTGCATGGGCAGATCTGCAGCGGCAGCGGGGAAAGTCATCGCACCTGCCTGCCAGACAGAATGCACATACAAAGTACCCAGCAACGCCCCACAAATGCCCAGTACAGGTATCCCTAGCACGGATACCAGATTTCGCCCCCAAATCACTTTCTGTATGACGAATCCAATAACTCCTAGCGCGAAGAGCAAACACGCCATCACCGACCAGGACAAGACTACATAGACGCCCATCAGAAACGTCAGAAGACTAAGCCAGCGATCAGTACTGGCATGCCCCCAAAGGGAGAACAGCCCCAGCACAAACGCCGCAGCGAATAGCAGGGGGACGTACTGCAAATGCTGATAAATGCTAAAAAAATAAGCCGAAGGCGAAAGTGGGGCATCGCCATTAAGCAGCGTCACTAGCAATTGCAATGGCAGCACCACCAGCAACACCATCATTGCAGCCCGGGCGACCAGAGTCAGCGCCTCCTCGTATGCACCATACTGTTGCCCCAGCACCAGAGCGAACATCGGCAGGATGTACTGGATCAGCAGAATCAGCTTCTGTCGCCCCTCCCCTGTTGCATCCAGGCCCAAGAGGATACTGGTCAACAACATGCCGACAAAAACGAAAAAGAGCGTGAGCAAGGCTAGACGTGCCCGCGAATACCCACCCAGCAGCACCATTCCCAGGTAGCAGACCAGAACCGACACCGGAATCGGCAGCAAGGCGAGAATTCCATCACTGCTGAAATTGCTTGACCGATCTGTGAATAACCCGCCCTGCAATTGGAAGAACACAGGCAAAAATATCGCGACCACGATGAACATAAGGAGGTGCCGCTGACCAAACCAGCCCGAACGGTACAGCGGCAGAAAGCCACGGCGTTCGCTGGCATAAAACAACCAAGATAAGGAAGCGCCCAACAGGTATAGCAGTGCCATGGCGTTTACACCCAACCCATAGAACATGAACGGGATACATGCCACCAGCAAAATGTTGGCCAATATGTCAGAGCCGAAGACATCCCCTCCAACCTCATCCTGCAAAATTCGCAGCCGGATACGCTGCGCAAACACCATCACCACGCCGCCAACCAGGGAGCAGCCAACCGCCAACCAGAACAGCTGGCTTTTCTGCGTCCAATCAAGAAGATGCGGCTGGCTCCACACGCCAGCCACCAAGGCAACACCAGCCAGCAGCACTAACTTCAGCGTCAGATTGAAAATTTTCAGCAAGCGCCCCTGATTCACTGCGCGCTGCTCATGACGTACCAAGGTGGGCCCCAGCGCCTGGGAGAATACGGCGCCGAGAATTCCGCCCAAGGCAAAGGCTGAGAACAGATCGCCCGCGATCTCCTTGCCGGCAACCAGCAGAATGAACAAGCGGAATACATAAACCGACACGCCTATGACCGCAGTCGAGCCGAAATGCGGCAATAACAGGCGAATGCTTGAGAACAAAGGTACATCCCTGCGCGGGGCGCTCCCTAGCAGACCCTGATTCAGACAAGCCAGCAAGGGAGACAATGCCCATAGCATGGTCACGGGCGTAGCCAAGACGCCACCATCGAGCAGTGCCAGCAGCAGCAACAGGCTAAGACCAGCCTGAACCAGGAGAAACTGCAGAGCGGCCGGCCCTTGGTGACGCAATTCCTGCTCGCTAAGAAAAATTTCCGCCAGCCACTCGGTAGCCCGCCGCACCACCAGTAGCAGGACGAATATCCAGCCGCTGCCCACCACGCCGATACACAAGATGAACGCCAGAATGCCCAGCGGGGGCAGCATGAGCAAACGTAGGCGCAGAATGCCGGTAGCACCAACTTCGCCCGACTCGGCCAGAATCAGGCTGCGGGCGTTGCCGGAAAACGAGAAAAAGAGAGCCACAGTGGCGCCATGAATCAGGCCGAAGTCGGCAGCCAGCTCCGGCTTGCCAAACAGGCTCAGGCCAATCATGACCAGCATCATGGCAAAAGTGTTCGCCATGAAAGCGGCGGGGTATACCATCAAACCCATCGTCATTTCCCTAAACTGGCAGCTACTGCTAACTTACTGCCTGGCGCCATCAGCGCTGCAACAGCTCTACCAGACGGCGTACCCGGCTGGTCATCTCGAAGTTCGCATCGAAATAGGCTCTGCCCGAAGCGCCCATGGCCGCTCGCTCAGCGACGCCCAACGCCTTCATACAGCGGATGTTGGCGACCAGAGGCAACACCTCTTCAGCCGGCGAGGCCAAACCTGCGCGGGCCTCGCAGACCACCCGAGCACCCTCGCCATTCATGCAGGCGATGATCGGCCGCCCCGCAGCAAGATACGCCTGAATTTTGCTCGGAATGGTCTGGGCAAAGGCCTCTTCATTATTGAGCGACACCAGCAGAGCCGAGGCACGCTCGAAAATCTGCGGCATTACCTCCGTTGGGAAACGTCCTGGCAACACCAGATTGTCCAATCCCAGTGCCTGTTGCTGCGCCTTTAGCCAAGCGATCCGACTACCGCTGCCGACCAACACAAGCCGAATCTGGGGGTCATCGCGCAGGTGCACCGAGGCTTGCACCAGTGTATCGAGTGCTTGGGCAGTGCCCAGATTGCCGGCGAATAGCACGCAGAAATGCTGCTCAAGTAACGCTCTCAGTTCCTGTGGAACGGCAACAACCGCCTTCGCGCTATTCACGTCCATGGAGTTGGGGTAGTACTGAATCTTCTTTCGGGAGGCATAGCGCGCCACCGGCTCGACGAAAGCACGCGACTGCACCAGCAGAGTGTCGCAATGCCGATAGATCACCCGCACCATCCAGCCCGCCACTTTAAGCAAATATGGATTCTTCACGAAGCCAGTGGCCGAGAGACTCTCCGGCCAGAGGTCCTGAACCCATAGCGCCAGCCTAGCGTTTTTCAGCCACTTCAGAGGGATGGCGGGGATCGACTGTGTGATGGGTGAAGGTGCGAACACCAGGATGGCGTCGAAATCTCGCCCACGCAGCAGCCAGGGCAGGCACAGCATACCGGCCATGACGAAAGAGAGGTAATTGAGGATCAGATTCTTCGCCCCCCCCTGCCCACGCGGCCATAGCGGCACACGCAGCACTTCGATGCGTCCCAGATAGAGCTCGCGCTGGATACCACCGGCACGGTAACCCTCGAAGACCTGACCATCGGGATAGTTGGGCTTGCCGGTGGCGACCACTACCTCATGCCCCTGCTCGTCGAGGGTGCGCACGATATCGTTGATGATGAAATTTTCCGGCCAGAAATACTGCGAGAGCATCAGGATGCGCATGACTCAGCGACTCTCCTTTGACGCAAGGACGTCCTGATACAGATTGAGCATGCGCGCGGCATTGGCCTCGAACGCGAAGTTTTCCTCCGCCCATATCTTGGCCTGGCGCCCAAGTTGGTGACGAAACTCTGAATCCTCGGCAAGACGCTGCAGAGCGTCGGCGATCAGCGATGGATCCGGCGTCGGCACAGCCAGCCCTGTGACTTCGTGAACCAGCGCATCTGGCATCGGATCGGTCACCGCCACGACGCTTGGGATGGAGTAGAACGCGGCCTCGAAAACAGGTCTTCCGGCCGCGTCCAAATGCGACGGGAAGCAGAGAATATCCAATTGCGGATAAAGCTCGCGCACATCGCTCACGAAGCCGAGCAGTTTCACTTGCTCCTCAAGGTCATCGCGCCGGATCAGCGCCTCAAGTTCCGCGCGCACATCACGCGCAAAGCCAAACTTCTTCAACACCCACGCTTTGAAGCCGGACACCTCGCGCGCGTTCTCACCAGCAATCAGGCACTGGATTCGCACCCCACGCGTCTTGAGGATATGCATTGCCTTGAGCAATTCGAAGATTCCCTTGAGCGGAATCAATACGCCAAGGAACCCCACTTTGACCACGCCGTCGCCAGACGTCGGACGCACCTGCGGCACATGGCCAGCCACCTTCAGGCCGTTATGAATGATGCTCAGCGGCAGATCCGCCTCAAGCGTGGCCGCCACCGTATGATCAATGGCAACCACTGCATTGGCATGCCGGCGCAGCAGGGCATTTATCCAACGAGTGCGCAGATCGACTCCCGGCTTGCGTTGCAGTGAACGCACGTGCACCACCAGCGGCACGCGCAGCAACCACTTGGCGACCACGCCCAAAGGTAGCAAGGTCACTTCGTTTACATGAATGAGATCAAACGTCTCGCGGCGCAAACGCCATAGTGCGAACAGCGAAAACGGTAGCAAGAGCAGCTCGCGAAGCAATATCAGCCAGCGCACCTTTCGGTAGTAGCCGTAGCGCGTGTTATCGAACTGGCTCAAGCCCTTGACCGTTATAAGCGACATGCCTGCAGCGGCAAATGCATTTGCCGCACTTCCCGCTGGCGTCAATACGGTCCCGACGACCCCGGCCACCCGCAACAGGCTGAAAAGCTCAATCAGGCTCTTGGAGGCACCGCCGAAAGTACCGGCCGGGTGCAGATACAGTATTTTCATCGCGTCGAATGCTGTGCTTGTGTAAGTAAGCGCTCGACGGACTGGAGCAGCACCCTGCCCCCCGTTTCGTAATTAACCTCGGCGGCCGCCACATCGGCAGCCGACTTGTAACGAATCAACGTGCTCTCGGATACAGCGCTGATAACACCCGCCAAATCCTCAGGCTTGAACGAATCGGCGACGACACCACAATCGAAGGCTTTGACGATCCTCACCATTTCGGGGGAAGGCCCGATCGCGACAGCCAGCCGTGCCTGAATGAACTCGAAAAACTTGTTCGGCAAGGCATGCTCATGGTTGAAATTGACCGGGGGCAGGAGATAAATCCCCATGTCGTAGCCATTCAACGTTCCGCAGATATCGCTCATCGGAACGGCCGGAATAAAGCGTATCCGTTGATCCGGCGCTGCCTTCCGTCGAAGATCGCTCATGTAGGCCGCGTCACTCTCAACCAGCATAAAGTCGAGCGTGAAGCGCCCGTCCAAGTGTTTCATCACGTCGATCATCGTTTCGAGGTGGCGCGAGCGAATCGCTGCACCATGATGAATGAGGCGGATTCGACCGGTTTGAACCGGCGACGGCACCAATTTCTGATCGAGTGGCGCGTTGTGAACCACCTCCGGGGCGACACCGTAGTGCCGGGCGTACTCATCGGCGATGCCTCGGCACACGGTGAGCATTCCCGAGGCCTTGGGCAGATAACGACGACACAGGTCATGGTGGTAACGCCCAAACAGGATTCGCCACATCCACTTGTCGTCGAATTCACGCGGCGAATATTCGTGCGCATCCATCAGAACCGGCCGCCCTGCGGCAAGGCGCAATGCCAACGGGAGTGCCGCAATATCGTTGGCAATGATCAAATCAAAAGCCTGCGGCTTGATCTTGTCCTGGGCCGAACGCACCTCGTCCCGATTCCAGTAATAACTCTCGAAGAAGCCCAGCAACAACTTCACGCCCCACCAAACTTTGGTCATCCGCGAGGTCAAAGGACGCGTCAGATCGATGAATTCGACCGCAGCATCGGGCTTGCGCCCAAAGCCAGCCACCGTTATGTGAAACCGGTTCTCCAGCAAGCGTATCTGCCGCATGACACGGGGATCGCTGTGAATCACGGAAAAGGAAATGATCAGGACTTTTTGCACGCGGGAGAACTCCATCAATCAGGCAACAAAGCTTGCATACCAGCGCGAAAAATTGATCCAGCGCCAAACCTGCCAGGAAAATGCCTGCTTACCTGACACGATCCTGTCAAACGCTTTCACCACTTCCTGCTGATTGAAGAATGGCAAGCCGAGATCCTCCCTGAGCCACCCTCGTACGGTATCAGCCATGGACACCAACCACTCCTGCTCCGGCGTGGCGAAGCCGATCTTGTCACGACGATCAAGCACATCGTCGGGCACGATTCCCCGCATCGCAGCCCGGAACACGGACTTGGTTTCCCCTCTGCCAGAAATTAAATAGGATTCTGGCAACGACAAAAGCAACTCGACCATGTCGAGCGTCAAGAACGGTACCCGGCTCTCGACCGAGAAGCGCATCGAGTTCCTGTCTCCATGACGCAGAAGCGCCGGCAAGCCACGCTGGGTCAGCGAAAGCGCCAGCTCCGCTACAACGCGCCGCTCGACCTCGTTTGCATTCGAGCGCTGACGTGGGTAACGGCGAATGATGCCGCGCTCCTCCAGCGCATCGGCGTTGATCCAAGGCGGCAGATTCTGCATGCCATTCAGCCGACGCAACGCATCATACAAATGCCCCTGCGTCATTTCCGCCACCGCACGCTTGGCCCCCGCAAATCTGGTCCGGCCGGGCCACTTCGCCCATTCGCTGAGGAAATTCCAAGCCTCCGCCACCCGCCCCTTCTCGAGCAGACTGCGGATCCGCTGGCCCGGGTAACCGTTATAGCCAGCAAGCATCTCATCTGCCCCTTGGCCATCAAGGGTCACCGTGACCCCATGTTCGCGTGCCAACTGGAAAACGCGATATTGCGCGTAGATGCTGGTACTGCCGAAAGGCTCACCCTGAACCCGGATCATTTCATCCAGATCCGCCGCAAGCTCGTTCGCATTGACTACAACCTTGTGCGGGATAGCTCTGACGTGCCTGTTGACCCGGTCGACCCACACCTCCTCCGACACTGAACTGCCTTGGGCGATGTAGCTGAACGTGTTGATCGGCAAGTCGGGTTCTACAACGCGCATCGCGCATACAACAGCCGACGAATCGATGCCGCCAGAGAGAGCGGCACCAAGAGGAACATCGCTACGCAGATGGAGACGAATGTTCGCCAGGAAACGCTCCCTTACCAAATCGGCAGCCTGATCAAAGCTGAGATCCGTACGCTCCTGAATGGATGGTGTCCACCACTGCAATGGCTCCGAAACCGCACCGTCAGTCAGACTGACGTCCAGCAGATGCCCCGGCAGCAGGTGAAAAACCCCACTCAGAAAACTTCTCTCTCCACTGTCGTAGTCACCATGCACCAGATAGTCGTAGGCACGCTGCCAGTCCAGTTCTACTTTTTCCTGTTTGAGTGCCTTAATCGCTGGAATCTCGGAAGCAAACAGGAAGCGCCCATCTTCCCGGGCATAGAAAAACGGCTTGATTCCGAATGCATCACGGACGCAAGTCAGTTTGCATGACTCACGGTCAAGAACGACGAAGGCAAACATCCCAAGCAGCCGAGGCAGACATTCGCGCCCCCACTGCCGCCACGCGGCGAGCAACACTTCGGAATCGGAATTGGACGAAAAGGCATGACCCAAGCCCGTCAACTCCCTGCGCAACTCAAGGTAATTGTAGATCTCGCCATTGAATACGATCGAATGGCGACCATCAGCCGACGACATCGGCTGATGACCCGCCGATGTCAGATCGATGATCGACAACCGCGTATGGCCAAGCGCCACCCATGACGCCGCGCATTCCATACGCTCCACGCCGCTGTCATCCGGCCCACGAAAACGCAAAGCCTCAATGGCTTCCTCGAATCGTGGGGCAGTCACAGAGAAGCCACGCTGCCACACTCCGCCCAATATTCCGCACATTTCCGCTGATCGATCCTAACGAAGAATCCGGGCTGCTGAACGCAGGGCCTGGTAAAGCACTGGATAAGGCGCGACTGCTCTGGCAACTTTCTCCCGAAAATACTGGCGGCGCCAATGCGCCTTGTATCTTGGCTGCATTTCCTCGATATAGCGCGAAATGACTTTCTCGATCTTTTCGGGATCAGCCCCCGACTTTTTCCGGGAAGCCAGGTCGCCGACCAGGTCTAGGATCATCCTGGCCTTGTTGCTATAGCGCAAAGCCTCGACACTCAGGATGGCTTCCCGGCAACGGGCAGTCATTCGCTCCATTGCCTGTACGTCAGACATCGCAGCGAGCACCTCAGAAAAATTGCTCGCATCAGGACGAATTGGAATGAAATGCTCACCAGCCTTCACAATGCCGCTGTATTCGCCATCGACTAATATCTGCGCACTGTTCAGCAAAGCGGCCTCAAGAACCCTGGGAGAAATTGCAGTAAAGCTGTATCGCCCCTCCATGGCCGGAAAGCAGGCCGCTTCAACCTCGTCAAACGACGCCTCGGGATAATCGGCCAGATACGAACGTACGCTCCTCTGAATATCGCCCTTGGGATCCAGCAAACTGCTTCCGCTATTCGCACCAAGCGTAAACTTCGAATTACCGATGAAATCAAGCCAGGCATCGCCCAGCAAGGTCCCGGCATCCCCCAGTTCGATATCGACCTTCAATCCCGCACGGTGAGCCTGCAAGGCAACATCGCGACCGACCGTCCATTTCGTTTCACCGATCCGACCGAAATAAGGCGGGAGTTTTTTAGCGCGGTATCCGATGTCGATGGGTCGTCTGGCAAAGGGCTTGATGGGCCTGTCAAGGAGAGTTTCGTCGATATACCCTGTGTAGCCCAGCCGAATATCGCCAAGCTTGTGATAACGGGGATACAGAACATCCCAACCGGAGGAAATCACGGAAAAAACAACATCCACTCGCCAGTCACACATCCATTCATCGAGCAGTTCGTTGCAGTCGTACTCATCTTGAGGAAATGCAATCTTTACTGCCGATGAATCCCGGACAAATGCATAAGTACTTTTCCTTGCCTCAAAAAAATCCGAACCAACCCAACGGGCGGTCAGGAAACTGACATCAAGGACAATCGCATCAAAATGCTGCTCTGCCACATACGCAGGTAGCGCCAACGTTGCATCATGATAAAGGTAGTTGTGCCCAGGACAGTTCCTGCGCAACGCAAAGACATGATGATTCAGAAACGCCGGTGCTAATGCCGGATTACCCAGACAATGCAGGACAAGGATATTTAAACGATCCATGCGACTAATCTACGAACTGTCGATGCCAAAGCTCGAGGCTAAGCAGTGCCCACAGGTTTCGACCATAAACACTCTGTGAATCGAGGACAGCATCAATCGACATACCTGCGTTCAAATAGGGACGTGAGCGCGCCTGTTCCGATCCCAACATGTCGCCGATCAGGTCACGCGCCTTGCCCCCACGTTTAAGCCAGAGATTCAACGGAACCGGGAATCCCATCTTGTCCTTCCGATCTCTGATCGTTTGGGGCAATCGACTCGCGAAAACTGCCTTGAGCAAGCGTTTCAATTCGCCATTTTTGAATTTTACGTCGGCCGGAATCGTAGCCGCAAACTCGACCAGAGGGTGATCCAGAAACGGCACGCGTGCCTCCACCCCATGCGCCATGCTCATTCGGTCCTCAACCTGAAGCAATGCAGGCAACAAGGTTTTGAAATCGAAGTGGGTCATCGCGTCAAAGTACGAGCCTTTGCCAACATTGTCCCCCCGGAAAATATTCTTGAATTCCTCAAACGTCTCGCGCTGATCCAGCGCCTCTGGCGTCAGGATGCCAGCGAAGGTATTCGCCCGATTGACAAGTCTCCAGTAGCGCTCGTCACGCTCCCCGAACAACCCACTGGCCCAGAACTCCCTCAACATCGGCTTATACTGCCTTAGCGTTTCGAGACTTGGAATGATCGATTCGTAGGTAACTAGGTAATTGCCATTGTGTAGTGTTCCCTCAATGGCGCCTTTGATGCACTGTTCAAAGTAAGCGACCAGATAGCGGGCATAACCGCCGAAAATCTCATCACCCCCCTGACCACCAAGCACGACCTTAATGCTCTTGCCCGCCCTTTTGGAAACCATGTACTGCGGAAATGCTCCCGGACCAGCAGTCGGCTGATCCAGGTGCCAGATCACTTTGGCAATGTGATCAACAAAATCCTGCTCGTCGATATCGGCAACATGCAGTTGCATGCCTTGTTCGTCAGCCAATGCCTGTGCGTAACGGGATTCGTCGAAATCGAGCCCATCGGAAAAACGGCCGTTGAAAGCCTGGAATGAACCATCCGGTCGCACGCCTCGGGCCATGGCCGCAAGGAGACTGGAATCAACACCGCCACTGACATAGCTCCCGACTTCGACATCGGCCCGAAGATGCATCCGGACCGAATCCTCAAGCAGCTCGCGTAAGCGTTCAGCAAACCATAGCTCTGTATGACTGTAGTCGATATTGTATTGAACGTCCCAATATCGGACCGGATGCACCACCTGCCCGGGGGTCAAACTCGCATAGTGTGCCGCCGGCAATTGCGCAATGCCGGCCATTAGAGTCTTCTCGCCCAGACAAAATTGGAAGGTGAAATAATCGGAAAGCGCAGCGTTGTCGACTTTGCGGTCATCTAAAAATGGCCGCAGCGCCTTCATCTCAGAGGCAAAATAAAGCCCTCTCGAAGTTTTGGCCCAATACAACGGCTTAATGCCAAAGCGATCCCTCGCTAGGAATAGCTTATTGTCGATGGCATCCCAGATAGCGATGGCGAACATCCCGCGTAACCGATCCAGACACGCAGGCCCCCACCGTTGATATGCACGGAGAATTACCTCCGTATCCGAATGAGTTCTGAACGACTCGCCCCCGAGTTCTTCGCGAAGCTCGATATAGTTGTAGATTTCTCCGTTGTAAACGATCGTATAACGACCATCGTCGCTAAGCATCGGCTGAGCACCGGTCTCGACATCAATGATTGAAAGCCGGACATGACCTAACCCGACTTCGGCTCGCGACGATAACCACTGGCCTGCGCCATCAGGGCCCCGGTGCGATATAAGCGCCATTCCCTTTTCAAGGTCAGCAGTTGCAACATCCCGGGCGCGCTCACCGGGACAAAGAAAACCAAAAATTCCGCACATATGTCCTTATCCCCGTTTCAACAGTTTCTTGAGGCGCGGCTTCAAGACAGCTCGATGCGGCTCCGGTAAGCGGCCCCACAAGTCATACGCCGTTTTCTTTGCCCAGTCCTTAGTTCTAGACTTAAGCCCCGTTGCCGGCAGCTTTTGGGCGGCTGGTGGCTCCGCCCTCATCGGGATTGCCGTAATCGACGTGCATGACCAGGATGCACCATTTGGTGCAACACTAGTTTCCTGCGGCGACAGCGTGTGATGACGAAGGCGATCAGAACCACGAATAATCTCTACATCGACCATTTCGACAAATGTGCGATATGAATACTGCCCAGAGGCAATCACATCGCGATACGCTCTCTCAGCCATGGCGTCTACATACGGACCGTCTTCGAGCATGCATATGACATGCGGCAGATTACTGCCATCCTTCTTGACCGGAATAAAGTGCTCCCCTGCCTTCACGACTCCTGAATAAGCACCTTCATAGAGTACCAAGACAGTCTTCGCCGCGATTGCTTCGAATATTCGTGGAGACACTTGATTCATCACGCCGTCAATTTCTTCAGAACGAACAAATCTTTCGTAGATTGCAGCGCTGCCAACTGCCTTGTTCGTTGCACAGTAGCGCGCAATTCTCCCAACCAGAGAACCATCCCAATCGAATACGTTGCTGCCACTTTCGGAACCCAGCATCGCACGGCAGGACACCATGAAGTCATACCAGCGAGAGCCATAGATTCGCTCCTCCTCCGTCCACGCGATGTCGCAACGAATCTTGCGGTCATCGCAGAATGACTTGAACTGCCGACCAATTTCAATTTTTTCTTGGCCGAGCTTGCCGTAGCGAATCGGCAGGGGCCGCCCTCTGTAGCCGACAACCAAGGACCGGCGAGACGGCGGTTCCAAATGCTCGGAAGCAACCAAGGCGTCAGGCACGTACCCGGTGAGGTTGCTTACAAACCGAGTATTTGGAAACTCCTCGGGCGGATAAATGCTGGCGATTCCGTGCTCGGGCACCACGGTAAAAACCAAGCCTATCCCTAGAGTCTTAATCCAATGCCACGCACGGTGGGTGTGATCATACTCATCTTGAATAAACAAGAATTTCAGACCATTGAATTTCTGTAGTGCTTTACAGGTCGATGGCGCAATCTGGTCGAAAGGAAGCCGAATCGAGAAATGAATGCCAACCGCATCAAACGATGAAAGATCAATATTGAAATCCGTCAACTTGTCTTGATGGGCGAAAAAAGATTGATGGCTCGAGTAACGCGCAAAAGAGGATATGTGCTCATACACCGTATTCGTGTACGTTTGCGTCGAATCATAAAGATACAAAACGTTCATGTGCGACTACGCCACAATTTACTTGACCGCGGTAGCATACAAATCCAGCCCAACCAAACCCGGCCATCGAGTCTTTAGCAAGGCCGCTCTTGGCGTACGCCCAAAAGGAGGCTCTTGGTCGATATTCTCTAGCACAGCAGAGAAACTCGCGAAGTCCTTGCAATACATTTCGAGGGAGCGAACCGAAATCCAGTCGGTGTGTGGAGCAGCGACTCCCGTTGAACCTGCGTCATATGCGCTGCGCTCACGATCATCGCTGGCGCCGACCACACCACGATAACCTGTGGCCTCCCTTAATAGATGCGAGATCGTCGTCAGTGGCACCATGCGGTAACGGCGATACGAATAAGCGTAGTAAACCATGAATATAAGAGAGCCGCCCGGACGCAACAACTTCCAGCATTGGGCAATTGCCTTCCTGAGATTTCCGGTGTGATGCAGACATCCGATAGCGACAATGGTATCAAAGGATTCAGCCGGAAAATCCGGTTCCAATATACTGCCCTGAACTGCGATACCATTCAGATTCTCTTGTTTGAGACGGTGATTCGCCATGGCCACCGGACCTGCTGCGATGTCAAGTCCAGTGTATTTAGCCCCAGACTCCGCCAAACGTTGCGAAACCGTACCGTAGCCAAGACCAACTTCAAGAACATCTTTTCCTTCTAATTGGCCAAATGGAATATGGCTAAAAAGATATGGGTAGAAATCGAAGTACCAATCATCGAAACGCTTGAGCGACTCTGGAGACGAGTCCGTAATTCCAAGGGTTTTGGCAAGATGGGAGCCACACAACTCATTCCAGAAGTCGGAATTTTTCTGCGAAATTTCAGTTTGATTCATAACGAAGCCTTAATAACAAGACATTTACACTCAAACACGTATCGGGCAATTGATTTAAATTGTGATCCAAAAACCCATCAAAGCGCTGAATCAAAATATCCCTTTACCCTTCTAAAAGAAATCATTCCAGACCAAAAAACGATTAGCGACAGCAGCATCAGGTAGAGCATTCCCCACACAGCCGGCATTTGCTCCTCCAAGATAATCTTTCTGTATGCATCTGATATCTGAAAAAACGGATTGACAAATGAAATATTCTGGACAATTGCCGGCAAGCTCTCCATGGAATAGAAGATTGGGCTGGCAAAAAGCATGATTGTGAGCAAATTGGGCAATGCCTGCATCAGATCGCGAACAAATACGGTGATCGCCCCTAGCCAAAGTCCCACGCCCGCAAGAAAGAAAAAATGAATAGCAATGACAATTGGAAGAAGAATTATCGTCCAGCCTACCTGCCCGCCGCTCAAAATGAGCAGCAACAGCAGAAATGTCATACTGACCAGCAGATTGATTAGGCCAACGAAAACGGCCGACAGCGGTAGCAGTTCTGTCTTGAATGCCATGTTCTTGACAATACCTGCAGCCCCCACCACTGAACCAGCGGCAGCAAGCAGCGCCTCGGTCGTGGCGATCCACGGACCATAACCGCTGATTAGCCATAGCACATAGCCGAGTGTGGTTTCTGCCCCCGGCAGTCGCACCTTGAAGACGAAGCCAAACACATAGGTATACAGCGCCAGCATGAACAACGGATTGGCGACTGCCCACAGGCTGCCGAGTGTCGAACCGAGATAGCGATCACGGATGTTCATTCTGAACAGATTGATGGCCAATCGGACATCCTGCCTATCAAAACCAAAAATCATCGGAGACTACCCTCCAGAGCCCCGGAAAAGGACGACTCGAGTGTCATTGGATACAGAAGCATGGGTTTGCCGCCCGTTGGTGCCAGCGGGGCAATTACCTCAAAAACAACCGAAGATTCCGCGCACACACAATCGTTGGAAACCAACGAAACATCAAGCCGATAAGTCGCCATACCTAGCACAAGCGGCCCCAGGTCAATTTCCAAGCCGAAGTTGGTTTCGCCGAGTCGCCATTGGTCGACACACTGCACCAAAGAAAGTAGAACAGCGTCATCAAGGCGAACAATACGAATTTGGCATTCGCCTCCTGCAGCACTTAAGGCATGTTCGCCTCGAATCCGAAGGAAAGAGTGCTCTCCCGCCTTCAGCACGCGGGCTGGCGATAAAGAACCGTTGAACAATTCGACAGAATTGATTCGACTACCCGGAACTACGGAACGCGTCCGTTCAAACGCCTTGAAACGTTGCAGCAAAATGGCTTCATCTGCGCCGCGCACCGCCTCGATATAGGCAGCAGTAACCACCTCGGGATCACCATCCATGACAATCCGCCCGCTATCCATCCACAGACAACGATTGCACATGCTTCGTATCGATCCCATGGAATGCGAAACGATGATCACAATCTTCCCTCGGTTGCAGATATCCAGAATCTTTTTCGTCGCCTTCGCACCGAATCCCGCATCACCGACAGAAAGCGCCTCGTCGATGATCAGGATTTCGGGTTCGAGATGCGTAATCATCGAAAATGCCAAACGCGCCTTCATTCCGGTCGAATACGTCCGTACCGGATAGTCGATGAATTCCCCCAACTCGGCAAAGGCGACAACCTCCTCCACCACCTTATCAATATCGTCGCGGGACTTCCCTTGAACTGCGCCATCGACAAAAATGTTCTCCCGACCGCTCAAATCATCCCGAAGCCCTACGCCGAGTGTCAGAATCGAAGTGACCTTACCTTGCACATCAATACGCCCCGAAGTCGGAGATGAAACCCCCGCAATCATGTGCAAAAGCGTGGACTTCCCAGCACCGTTCGGCCCGACAATCCCAACTCTGTCACCGCACCGTATCTCGAGTACGACGTCATCGACTGCAAGCTTGGTGCTCTGTCCTGCTTGCCCTCCTGGAATCAGGGCTGTCGTAAATGACTTTGAAACGTGTTCAAGAGATAACCGCTGCTCCATTACAGCCCCCCGATAGGTCGGACAGTGTATGGCAAGCGCACCATAGCGCCGCCATAGTCTTTATCGGAGAGCACTTCCAGTTCACAGCCGTTGCCATAGGTCCAAGATCTGACATCCAGTCCTTCCCGCGTTTTCTCTCTAGACAGAAACAGATTCAGGGAATAGCGCCCAGGCACGAGCGGCAACTTTGCAATTTTCAAGATGACATCATGCCGGCCGACAGCGGCCCCGATGCTCATCGGGTTGCTCAACAACACGATTTCCCAGCCAAGTCCCACGCGCAGAACTTCTATTGATGCTGCCAGAGAAACCTCTGTCTCTTCAAGAACATCCACTGATATCTGCAACTCAACATCTTCCCCGGAAATCGCTGAATAAGCGCTTGGGTTTTCGCTGGAGAATCGCGCGGATGTAGCAACCGGCACAGACAATCCGAGATATTTCACCACCGCCTTGTCGCTGTCGCCAACAAAGGAGAATCGGCCATCATAGATGATGCAAGCATGCTCACACAATCTGACGATCGCCTCCCAGGCATGCGTCACCAGCACCCCGGAAGCGCCGTTCAACAACCGCTCGCGCATACGACGCCAGCATTTAGCCTGAAAATGCTCATCGCCCACCGACAGCAGCTCATCGATCAGGTAGATTTCGTGCTGCATGGCCGTTGCAGTTGCAAAATAGAGACGCGCTGACATGCCCGAAGAATAAGTTCTTATTTTTTGCCCAAAGGCATCGCCCAATTCGGAAAACTCCTGAATGTCGTCGAGCAGCTCGGCCAACGCCCCCGCGGTCACCCCCCCAATCACACGAAGATAACGTTCAGCGTAGTCTCTTCCAGTAAGGTGGGCATTCCCAACGCCACCGAGTTCGAATAACCCGGCCACCTGCCCGTTACGCCATATGCGACCTGCCGTCGGTTCATAGACCCCCCCCAGGAGGCGCAGCAAAGTACTCTTGCCGGCACCATTTCTGCCTAGAATGCCGACGATCTTCCCGCGTGGCACTTTGAGCGAGATGTCTTTCAAGGCATGAATAACCGCAGCATCGAAAGGCTGTTCGATGCCAAGCATGATGCGCCACAAACGAATATCACGGAGAACATGAAAATCTTTCCGGATGTTCTCGCAACTGAGGGCGAGGTCGGTTCTATTCACAGTTACTGCTTCGAGTGACGCAACTGGGGATCCCCCCTGAGCAGACGCGAATAGATCTCATCAAATCGCTTACCAGCCGCCTCCGCCGAGTGCCACTTGATGGCAAAGCGTCGACTCCGATTACCGATTTCACGACGCTTCTCGGGATTCGCAATCAAGTCGCGCAAAACTTCCTCAATCGTTTCAGGAGTAGCACTGACAATTGGCAGCTCATCTGCATATTCCGGAAGTTCTTCTCGCAGGCTCTCAAGCCACTCAGGTCGAATGTAGCAAATCACTGGCTTCGCGAGCATCATTGCTTCCCGGGCATTGGCACCGAACCAACCGTAGGAAAGCATGTCCAGGAATATATCCGCTTGCATTTGAAGAAAGCGCACCTCCTTGTTTGGAATGCCAGTCGGCTCGATCAATTCAAGCGGAAGACCTTCCCTTTTCAACTTGTCTATCAAGGGCAAGTAAATATGCGAAGACTTGATATTCACGCCATCGTCCCGTGTACGGTCTGCCTTGTGCCCGACCGCATGATACAGACGCACCGTCATTGGCGACGCAGCTGGAAAACGCATCTTGTCCGGGATCGATAACGCGGGATCCCACACCTGCGGATCAAGACAATAAAATTCCGGAACCTCGTGAACCCGCGGATCATCGTTGAAATCGACACGATTACCACCAAGCAGGCACTGAAAATCAGCGATCGAATTTCGAAAGCGTCCCCAGGCAAGATTCTTTTCGTCACTGCAAACGGATGGCTCATTCTGCCAGCGGCAAATGGAACAAACAGTCCCACCTCCCCATTGCGCAAAAGCAGACTGAGAAACGCCATCTAGACAGCCGTTATTCGAATATACGACCACCTTTCCCAGCGCTTTAAGCAAAGTAATCTCTGCATGCTGCTGGTAGTTTTCTGAGAATATCCTAAATGCATGAACATTAAAATACATTCCATTGGCATTGCTGAAATGGAATACATCATAGAGATACAAGCTCTCTAGATAAAAATTCAAACATTCTTCCGCAGTCGTTAACCCAGGCGCTCCAACACGGAAATCCTCACCGTGGTAATAAATTTGCGTAGACGGATTCTCGTCCCAATTGAGCAAGTCAGCTTTCCAACCGCGAGCTCGAAGTGCTCGCGATAGATACCATGCGTTGTAATAAGCTTGACCTGCGAATAAGACACGCCGCTCCGCCAATGCACGAAATACTGACGACAACACGTCTCGATGCTCCATCAGGAAAACGATCTCGGTCACCAACTCATCCATGCGTGGTTGGTGCGATACAGTGGGAGGCAAACCAGCCAAAGCACGAACTCGCTGTCGCCATTCGATTGAGCGTGTCTCGATATTTTGTTGGCGGAGCCCCTGAGCCGTATCCTCCCCCATCCGGGAAATCAGCATTGCTGAAAATGCTGCAACCGCAACCTCCACATCCTTAGCAGTTGAATTTTTCTGCCGCCGCTTGAACGCTCTCTTCGCGCGTCGTTCGGTGTGCCAGTCGCTAATGCGTGGAACGAGACGACGAAATTGTTGAATTATTTTCTTCATTTCCATCAATAAAAAATTTGTGCCGCAACGAACCTTTGTCACGACTAAGCCGAATACTTGGCCATAAGGTTTTTCACGTCATTCACGATTGCGTTCCGCTCCTCTGCGTCAAGCCCAAACCGATACATCAATATCGCCAAGAGACTCACAATGGCAGAGGAGACGCTAACAATCGAAGCGGGAGAACCTTGCAGCGAAAACCACCACAGGAAATATCCACTGCCAAAAAGCAGCGCTGCAATAGCCGTTATTGAACTCCAGCAATATTTTACCGGCATGTACCGCTGCCCAACTGCCCATGCGGCAATGGGCAACACAAGATATCCAACGAACGTCGCCGCTGCCGCGCCAACAATTCCAAACGCCGGAATCCAGAGAAAATTAAGCGCAACATTAACCAAGGCTGCCAACCATTCGATAGCGGACTGCATCGCTAGCTTGTTCTCAAAATACAAGCTTGGCAAAAGGATCAGGTAGCAGCCTTTCAGCATATAAGCAGAAGCCACCATGCCAATGATCACGTAGGCTTCCTGAAACCTTTCTCCCGCCAAGAAAACGACCAATGGTTTTGCCGCAGCGAAGAAAATCACCGTGAGCAAGCCAAATATGCCGATGTAATAGCGCAGTATCTTGCCAAAGAGGATTGACGCCTCTTCCCTACGATTGATAAACGACATGAAAAATGGAGGCCACGCAGTACTGAACGCTCCAACAAAAATCATCATCGCCATACCGAAGTTATAGCCGACGGAATAGACACCAAGCGACTGCAAACCCGCCATTCGCTGCAGCATCTGCCTGTCCGCATAATCGATCAGGAGAAAGGCAAACAGGCCAAAAATGGATGGGAAGCCGATACGAACAAGCGGCTTCAAAAGCTTCAAATCGACACAAAACGGGAGATGACGCGCGACCACCCAACCGACGGCAGCTAATGAGAGCGCAGTAGTGGTAACTCCAGCAATCGCCGCACCGACGATGCCCCATCGGAGTCCTAGCACGAACCAGGCATTCAGGGCGATCGCCAAGCATGCACTCATCAGGGTCAATACCACATACTGCTTGGCCTTCTCCTCCATTCTCAGATATGCAAGAAATGGATCCATGACTGAGGCAAACAATAGACTGATAAACGTCAAACGCAGGAGATTTGCATAACTCTCGGTTTCAAATACCAGCATGCTTATTGGTGCAGCGGCTAGGCACAATCCCCCGGCAAGAAGTGCACCATTAATGAGCATCAATGCCGCAGTAGACCAAACAACAACAAGGCGGCGCTCCGGATTCTCTTCCTTGAAATAGAGCAACCCCATCGAATTGCCCGTCCCGAGGCTGAAAAAACTATTCAACGCGACAGCAACAAAACCGATAAGTGCCAAAACCCCGTAATCATCAGGACTAAGAACGCGGGTAAACAATGGCAGAAGCAGCAGCCCCATAAATTTCTGCAGAATCCCACCAATTCCATAGACCAAAAATACGCGGATCAGACGCTTGATCTCTATGGCGTGCATAAATCCGCTTTACCAGCTGCAAGCAGCCCCATCACCCCACTCCAGCCAACATTCATAGCAGCATCAATGATAGACAAGCCTGGAACGAAATCCTTTGCACCTTGCTGTTGATAGGGGACAGGAGAAAATCCCTGATACAACAAGTTCAGCCCAGCATCTGCAAATGCCAGGTCTTCCTGGTAGCCACTGGAGCCCCCGCCGCAAAGATAGCTGTCGCCCCCAACACTTCGGGTTAGCTCAATCAAGCGCTGGGTCGCGACGCTACCGGTCGGAATGCACGAACTGCGAACGAAACGAGATGTATCGAGCCCAATAGCTGCAGTCAAACCGGTGATGGCATGGACGTTGAATTCAGCCAAGGTCTCAACCGGATTGCAAACCAAAGGCTCAATTACTTCCCACACCTCAGAAAAATGAGGAGCTCGACGATAGGCAGCCTGAATTGTTTTAAGAATTTTCCAGCGCCATTCCTCCTTTTCCGAAAAAGTTATTTCATTGATCGTACGCGTTCCGTGGTAGCTCCGATCGATCGGCGCAGTCACCCAGCGACCTTCGCTGTTAATCAGTAACTTGACGCGATTCGACCATGTACCCCCCGTCTTCTGGTATTGAACGTCATCGAGAAAGACGAAGAGATCGCTACGCGCGATCTTGTCGAAGTAACCCAGCCAGGGGAAAAAATTTGGCTGGTGGATCGCCACCCATTTATGCGTACTCACGAATCAACCCCATTGGAACAATGTCGACCCATTGCCCATCAATATGCGCAGCGTCACGAAGCAAGCCCTCCCGAACGAAGCCAGCCTTCTCGTAGGCACCAATCGCCCGTGCGTTGTTTGCGAACACATGAAGATAAATGCGATGCAGATTAAGGTCAGCAAATGCGAATTGGCACAAGAGACGCACAGCCTCGGTACCCAACCCGCGCCCCCGGCTGGAGGCATTGCCGATACGTATCTGCAATTCCGCGCTACGGTGGCGCCAGTTGATATTGAGCAACTGGCAAGTACCGATGGCTGCTGCGTTTGACGAATCCTCAATCACGAAAATCACGAGGTCAGAACGCTTATTCATCATCGCCGCGACCCATGCTTCGTGATCCAGCTCGGAAACCGGATGGAATGCCGAATTCAGCATAACTAGCTCGCGATCGATAATCCACTCATATAGAAGCCCCTTGTCAGCCACCCTCAAGGGCCGCAAGCAAATTCGCTCAGACTGCATTACGCCCCCCGTCCACCTCACGGTAATTCTGGGCAGTCACGGCATGTGATCTTAAGCGATGGGTGATGGGCACGTTAACTTCGTCGCCCTCGATGTAGAAGGCCGATGACAATAGCAGTTGTAGCATTCTGATATGGCCGTAAATACCGATAACCGGCATCGACCAGTAGAAGCGTCCCCCCTCAGGCGTTCGCCGCCCCCCGCAAGAAACGGCTCCAGCGTGGGCGAGAAACCCTTCAATAGCGAGGATTTCACGATAAGCCAACATCAGGATAGCCTCGTGAGAACAAGCTTCCGAGCAGGCCCGAAAGCACGCTCAGTCGAAAGCAGCTGAATTTGAGTAGACTCAAAGTTCCTGTTGATTGCCTGATCCCAGCAGTCATAAACATTCTCACTTGAGCACATCCACCATACAGGGTGCAACAGGATGTGAAGGTGCTTCATGCCGCTAGCGATCAAATCGAAGGGGTCAACCTCGCGCCACACCCGGTTCGAATCAGAGATGTATCTGTACTCTTGCAACTGATCGGGGTTATAGGTGTTAATTACTCCCGGGAGCGCAACGCGCATACGAATCGCCTTGTCGCTCGGCTGGTGAAAAGAAAACGCACGAATACTATCGCCGACTAAGTCAGACAAAACGCCGAGCTCAAAAACCAGTTCGCGCTCCAGATCCTTCTCTGAGTCAAGGACAAAACCTGCATCAAAATGCAGGCCAATATGGTGCCCAAGCGAAACCAGTTGCGCGAGCCTTTCCGAAGCGTGACGGCTCATCAGGTTGTAAAGCGGAGACCTGAGCATCACAAAATACGTTGCCCGTACACCCAGCTCATTTTCAAGCTGCGCCATGTCGAGCGCAAAATCCATGCTGACGTCAACATCATGCCGAAGCACGCAGGATTTTCCGCCGAGTTGTACTCCTGCACCTTGCACATCTTCAAACGAAAGGAAGCGGTATTCTGCCTGTTTGAGTGCTAGCAGCAATTCGACAAAGGTGTCACGCGAAAACCGAAATTTTTTTCCTTTATTGCTCATCTGATGAGGGACCTTAAACCATCGACAAAAGCAGTCATCGGCCTCCCCAACAGAGACGACACTGGTCGGTGATCTGCAACGATCATGACACCATCACCTTCTACACAATCAAAGACAGGAGAAACCCCGAAGAACTGTCCCGTAATCTCTGCAATCTGGCGGATAGACACCGTATCTGGTCCAGCCACATTCAACGTTCTTGAACCGTTCGTTTCAAGGAGAACAGAAAGCAACTCAGCTGCATCGTCAATATGTATTGGGTTGATCCTTAGGCCATCCTCTCCATTTAACTTGATAGGCCTGCCATGTCGGACCGATGCAATCAGACGAGAAATCAGCTTCTCCGCTGATTGACCAAGCCCGTATATGAAAAACGGGCGTAGGACCGTAACGTCGAACAAGGTTGAATACGGTTCTGAGAGCAGCTCTGCCGCCAACTTGGTACGGAAGTAATATGCTAGCTCCCCCTGCGGCGGATTTACCGGCGTTTTTTCGTTGATAACGGCAGCGCTAGGCTCATAGAGCCCACCGGTCGATGCGAGAACAAAACGAGTTACGCCAGCCAGCTGTGCATAATTGAGCAGAAGCGCTGTCGAACCGGTGTTGACTTGGTAGGTTTCTTTAGCGCTGGCGGGAAAATCGCGGTAGTTCCTAGACTGAGCGAGATGAATGACCGTATCCATCCGTTCGGGAAGTAAGCGAGGCGACCAGTCGCGAGATAAATCAATCTCGTGATATGTGACGTCGGCACACCGCGTCGTAGGCTTGGCGCGGACGATGGCATGGACTTCAAAGCGGGTTCGCAGCAGGCTCATGGCCCGCCCCCCAAGATGTCCAGACGACCCAGTGATCAGCACTTTCTGCATTGAAGTCACCTAAGCAAGTTCGCAGTTGGCCTGCTGCAACCAAGCCTCAACATTTAGTAGGGACCAAATCAGCAAACGCCGGTTTGTCTTCCCTGTGAGATGCTCATCAATCAAACGCTTGACGACAGTGCGATCCAACAACTGGTAGATGGCTGGGTCACCAACAAGGAGCGATCGCTTGACAAACTCAATGCTTTCCCCCCTGAACCAGCTTGCATCGGGCGCGGAGAAACCCTGCTTTTCCGCCGATGCAATCTCCGGCGGAATATGCCGCTGCATGACGTCCCGCAGGATCTTCTTCCCATCCTTGGTTCTCGAGTAATAGATGCTAGCTTTGTCACCAGGCTCGTTTTCATTGATCCGAATGACATTAGCAAGATTATTCAGTTTCAGATGCACCGGACAAACCATCGCGAAGTCCACGAGATCGTTGTCCAGGAATGGAACTCGGCTTTCGAGGCCGTGCGCCATGCTCAGCTTGTCTTCAACCACGAGCAAGCCATGGAGAAACGTCTTAGCCTCAAAATATAGAGAATGGTTGATGTAATCCTCGGGGCGCACCAGTTCGCTTGCATGATGCTGAAACACGTCCCTGAAAATATCTCTTGTCCACATCGATCCAAATGATGCAGCAATTGGTGCAAATACATCCTTGAGCAGACTATTTGGAATCAGTCTCTGCCAAAATTCATAGTACTTGTCGACGTAGTGTTCGAAGTCATCGTTAACGACTGCGCGGTAGTAGCGCCATGGATATCCGCCAAACAATTCGTCGCCTCCAGCTCCGCTGAGCACTACCTTGACAAACTTCGACGCAAGCTTCGCCGCATAGAAATTTGGATAGCACTGCCCGACACGCGGCTCCTCGAGATGCCAAGCGATCTTCGGCATGACCCGTTCCATGTCACCAGCCTTTAATACCATTTCATAGTGCTCTGTCCGGAAGCAGTACGACATGTACTCTGCCTGCTCCCGCTCGTCGAACGCAAGTTCGAGACCCGAGGCTGAGCGCAGATCAAAACCACAGGTGAATGTCTTGAGGTAAGGGTGATCGCGCGATGCCACCGCAGCAATCGACCCTGAATCCATTCCGCCACTGAGGTAGCAGCCCAATTCGACGTCGGACACCAATTGCCGGGATACGGCCGCGTTGAAAAGCCGATCCAGTTCCTCCTCATATTCACGAGAGTCCCGAGGGGAATCGGGTTCCCTAAAATCAAAATCCCAATACTGTACCGGCTTAACTGCATCAAACCCACGGGACTGACTGAGGTGAATGTAATGCCCAGCTGGAAGGATACGAACCCCTTCGATCAGGGTTCTGTCTGTAAAGATATTCTGGAAGGTGAAGTACTCGATCAGGGCTTGATGATCGAGGCGGCGCCTAAAATCTGGTAGCGCAAGGATTGCTTTCTGCTCTGATCCGAATGCAACCCCATCCGAACGTGCCGCGTAGTAGAGCGGCTTTATTCCATATCGATCACGCGCCAGCAACATCGACCGACGCCTGACGTCCCACCATGCCAAGGCGAACATGCCATTGAATCGGGTGAGTGCCCCAACACCCCACTCTATTAGCGCATTCAGCACGACCTCGGTATCGCTAGTGGACCGGAAGCGATAACCGAGCGTTTCTAGCTCATGCCGCAATTCGCGAAAATTGTAGACCTCACCATTGTAAGCCAGCACTGATTGTCCATCTGGCGATACCATTGGCTGGCTGGCCGCATCTGACAGGTCGATAATCGCAAGGCGGCGATGAACCAGACCGACTGAACCGACCGCCCAATAGCCTTCGCCATCAGGCCCTCTATGAGCAATCGCATCGCCCATACCTTTCAAGGTCTCCACCGTAACCGGTTGACCGTTGAACCTGACCTGACCCGCCAATCCGCACATAGGATTCAGAAAACCACTGGTCCGGGCTTGCGCGCCGAGACGTAGAGTCCGTGGCGATGCGACGCACCCTTATAGTCATATCTACGCTGGTCGACAACGTTCCAGTTCTGGAGCGCCCCAAAAATTTCATAGTCCCGGAAATGATGAAAATGGACTGCGTCGGTGACCAAGTCTGCACGATCAGTCCAGACGAGCGTACTGACATAGAGCACCCCACCCGGAGCCAGTACTCTGCTGGCCTCATTGAGCGCACGCCGCCAGTCGAGGATGTGATCCAAGCTCGTATTGAACACCACGGCTTCGAACGACGCATCGCAAAATGGCAACTGTTCGCCAAAGCCAATAACCCGGAAGGGGGCGAGTCGTCTGCAAAACGGATCTAGCCCGACATACTTTGCAGACTCTGGCAACAATGCCGCGCCGAGCACCGGATCGTCACATCCCACGTCAAGAGTCAGACCCCGTGCAGAACTGAGAAAATCCTTCATCCGGAACAAATGGCGCTGGTAATGGACATCGTCCGACGCAGCATTAATCTCGCCCACCCCTCCAGACTGCTTGACTGCAGACAGGAAGAAATATTGCATAAACGAATCCGTGACTGCGTCAGATGAGATATCAATATGATCTGTATAAAATCCTTGTAGTCGAGATGGGATAAGGAGCGGAAGTTCACCGCGGAGTGGATAGCAATTTCCCTCCGAGTCCGTTAACTCATCACTCCCAATTTGGCGCTGCAAGGGCGCATACGAATCTGGCGAAGCAAGGTACGGCAATAGATCATCCAAACCCAGCGCTTCCGCACATCGAGCGGAAATAAGCTCCCGAGGAGATAGTGATCGCTCTTCACGCCGGATATTAAGCCGCGGCTCTGGAGAAACTTCAGAATCGACCATTGTTTGCATCCCGCCAGGCAATCAGTTTTTGCAGCCCTTCACTCAATCCGTATTTGTACTTGAAGCCCAAGTCGGCCTCAGCCTTCTCCGGGCAACCGATGCGGTTCTGCACAAGGCGGCGGGCATCGTCAGGATGGTACGGTTTGTAGGTAACCTGAAGCGTGGATTGCTTCAGCTCCAGGATGAGATCACATAGTTGCTTGATGCTGGTCTGTATGCCGGAACCCACATTGTAAAACTCGTCGTTTGCTTCCGACTGGAGTGCCAGAACATTGCAGCGTGCCACGTCTTCGACGTCGATGAAGTCGTAAGCTTGGGTGCCATCGCCATTGATTACAGGCGCTTCGTTTGCATCGATCTTGTTGAGCATGATCGGGATTACACCGGTATATGCGGCGGTCTGGTCCTGATGCGGACCATAGACGTTCATGTAGCGCAATCCGACGTAGGAGAGCCCATAACGATCATGAAAGGCCCGGCACATGGCTTCCCCAGCAATTTTCGATGCCCCATAGAAATTTCGGTTCATGAAAGGGTGGTTTTCGGTCATCGGCACTTCGACCGCATCGCCGTATACAGAGGCCGACGACGAGTAAACGAGGCGCTTGATCTTGTTCTTCACGCATGCCTCCAGGACGTTGAATGTGCCCTCAATATTCACGTGAAAAGCCGTCCGCGGAAAATCCTTGCAGTGCAAGAGCCACATTGCAGCCAGGTGAATGACGTAATCACAGCCTCGCATCGCATCGTCCAGCAAGTCGACCTCACGGATGTCAGCACCGTTCTGGTAAAGGCTGCAACGTGGGTCGTCAAGATACGGGGCAAGGTAGTCGCGCTTGCCGCGGGCAAAATTGTCATATACCAGAACCTGGCCGACATCGGTCTTCAACAGTTCACCGACCACGTGGCTGCCGATAAAGCCAGCCCCACCGATCACTAGTACCTTCGCATGCTTTAATGAATTCATTCTTCGTCCTTCAACTCATTCAGCCCAAGCCGGGCCGCGACTTCATCTGCAATGGCCAGACAAGACGTCAGGCCTGGAGACTCGATGCCAAAAAGATTGATCAATCCTGCAACACCATGGGTTTCCGAAGACTGGATTACAAAGTCATCGGCAAAACTAGCCGGAGTCCCGAGTTTCGGCCTGACTCCCGCATAGCCCGGATTCAAACGATCCTCTGAACAGTTGGGCCAATAGCTTCGGATCGCATCGTAGAACTGACGCCGCTTACTCGGGGCAACATTATACTCTGGCACGATCACCCATTCGACGTCGGGGCCGAAACGCGCCTGCCCTTGAAGATCTATCGTGAGGTGAACGCCCAAGCCTCCGGATTCGGGAACCGGATAGATCATTCGGGAGAAGGGACTCTTTCCACTCAGGGAAAAATAGGTTCCCTTGGCAAAACATCGCTGCGGAATGTACTGATCGGGAAAGTCTTCGAACATTCCGGCAACGAGAGGAGCATCGATACCCGCCGCATTAACGACATGGCGTGTTGTCACGCGGGTACTCTCGCCATCGTCGAGTTCGAGCACCGCACCTTGAGACTCAAAGTGCCCGCTCCTTAATGCGGAGCATCTCGCAAAGATCCCCCCGGCAGACTCGAACTCTCCCAGCAGCGCTTCCATCAACCCGTGACTGTCGATAATTCCCGTATCGAGCGAATGCAGTGCCGCCGCACACCGGAGTTCGGGTTCAAGCATGACGGCTTGACGACCGCTGATTAAATCGACGCGGCAGCTGTTCTGGCGTGCCCGGCTGGCGATAACCTCCAGGGCGTGGATTTGGCCTTCTTCGACCGCCACTACAAATTTTCCGACCTTGCGGTGCGTAACCGATCGGCGTTCGCAATAACGGTACAGCATATCGGCTCCACGCCGGCAAAGCCGGGCCTTGAGCGAACCGAGAGGGTAATAAAGGCCGGCATGAATCACTTCGCTGCTCCGTGAACTGATCCCCTGCCCTATCCGACTTTCCTTCTCCAGAACCACCGTCTGTAAGCCGAGCCTGGCCAGCCGCACGGCACATGCCAAGCCAACCACCCCAGCCCCTACAACCACCGCGTCGACCTTGTAAGTCATTGGAGTAGTGCGCGCAGGCGCGCCAGTCAGGCCGCCGCCTGTGCCATCAGCTTGCCATGCTTGGCGATGCTGCGCTTGATCAGGTCCTGATTTGCCTTGGTCCATTCGACAGTGCGGCGCAGACCCTCGCCAATATCGACTTGGGCGGCGAATCCGAGCTCGCGCGCTGCCTTCTCTGTTGAGGCAAAGCGTTTTCCGGAACGATCCCAGTCACGGGCAGGACGAAGGTCAAGCGGCGTGGTGTTGCCGGTGTACTCATTGATGATCGTTGCCAGTTCGAGAATGCTGGTTTCACGACCCGTCGCGAGGTTATAGACGCCCCCCGGCGCTCCCTTCAGTGCGCATGCCATCAGGCCACGCGCCATGTCCTCGACGAAGATGAAGTCCCGACTGGCATTGCCGCCGTTGTCCAGAGGCAAGGCCTCACCGCACAGCGAGCGCCAGATGAATGTCGGCGTGACATTGCGCCAAACGGTATGAACGGTCCCCCGCCACTGTCCGGCCCCGAGAATCTCGCGGGGACCGTAGACGTTGGAAAAGCGCGCCTTCACAAACGGTAGCTTGTGTTGCTGGAAGTAAAAATTGCCGTACAACTCGCCAATGATCTTGGAAATGGAGTACGGACTGTCGTGATAGAGGGTGACTGGCTGATCTTCCGTGGTGGCCGTCGGAGCGTCGTAGGTCTTTTCCGCCACCGCACAGGCCGCTGCCGCGTAGACGACCTTCTTGAGGCCCTTGATCTCCTTCAGGCGGTCGAAGAGCTTTAACGACGTATAGGTGTTGTTGTCGTGGTCGGCAAACGGGTCGGCAATGGACGACTGATTACCGTGGAAGCATGCCAAGTGAAATGCGTAGTCGAGATCAGTCGGCAGTGCGGCCAGGATCCGGTCGTCCGTGATCGAACCGAAGACGAAACGAACCCTTGAATCCGAGGGAATGTTCGACACATCGGAGGAAATGAGGTTATCGACAACGACGATTTCCCGCGGATCCTGCTCGAGAAGCTGATGGACCAGATTGCTGCCGACAAAACCTGCTCCGCCGACAACCAGTACCCTTGATCCCAAAAAACTTGTTTCGCTCATGGCTGACAACCCTGTCTACTTGGTTTGCGTTGGTGCTTTGAGATGCGAGAACACATCCGAAATGCCGTACTTGTCATACCATGCCAACTGGCGCTTGATGGTCTCTGAAAAACCGACCTTGGCTTGCCAGCCGAAAGCTTTAAAAGTCGCGCTGGCATCGAGTGAAACGACCGGTACGTCATCGGCAGCCGGCGGAACTACGGGGACTTCCTTGACGCCGAGTCCAAGGTAGTCAGTGACCAGATCGAAGATTTCCTTGATCGAATGAGCCTCACCGCTCGCAATATTAAAAACACCGGTCGCCCCATCTTCCTTGATGGCCAAATCCATAAAGACCAGGAAGTCTGCCATGTCGAGGAAGTCACGCGATGTATCCGAACAGAAGCAGTTCTGCCCGGCCTTCAGGCGCTTGTAGAAGGTCGGGATTGGGCCAATCGCCAGCCGTGGACCGGTGACGTTGGCGATGCGCAAAGACAGCGTCGGCACGCCAGAAAGCAGCATGAACTGCTCCCCCGCCGTTTTGGTGATGCCGTAGCTGGTGAACGGTGCCGTCGGATGGTCGGCCGGAATCGGCAATTGCCGCGGGCGGCCGTAACACAGTGCCGTCTGAAAGTTGATAAGGCGTCTTGCTCCACATGCCTTTGCCGCGCGCGCTACGTGGGCGCTGCCGATAACATTCGTCCGCGAGTCTTCGACCCAATCATCGGGGTCCTTGTAGGCCGCTGCAGAATGGATGACGACATCAGGTTGAAACTGAGCAAAGCAGGCATCAACGAGCTCTTGATCGACAATACTGCCTTCCTTGACGGTCAGACCGGGCACCTCGGGCACAACTTCGCGCTTCCCCGTGGCGAAATTGTCGATCACGAAAATCTCGTGGCCCTGCGGTAGCCAGTGCTCGATCAGGTTGGAGCCGAGGCAGCCGGCACCGCCAGTAATCAGGATACGCATGTGATGCCTCGCTTATTTCTTGCCTTCGAGACGCAGGTGGGTGTATTCGCCTAGCGTGCCGTACTTCTGGTAGTAGGCCATGGCCGCAGAAACGGTCTCTTGCAGCGGCGTGAATTCGATCGCCCCGAAGTCCTCAAAAGTACGACTCGGGTCAAGGAGGATGGAGAAGACGTCATCCGGGCCGAGTTCCTTGAGTTCAGCCTTCGGCTTACCCGGCACATCAAGCGCGGTAACTACCGCATCGTAGAGTTCCTGGATGGCGACATCCTTGCCGGACGAGAAGTGATAGGCGCCGTGCCCGACGCCATCGATTGCCTTGAGGACAACCCGTGCCAGGTCTTTCACGAAAACAAAATCCCGGCGGGCATTGGTGACAAAGCACTGTTTGCCGTCCTTCAGGCGCTGATAGAAGATGGGCAATGGCCCTGCCACGTTACGTGGGCCAACGACGTTCGCGAGGCGGAAAGTGACGTAATCGACACCGGACAGTTCCAAGTAGAACTCGTTGGTCGTCTTGGAAATCGCGTAGCTGCTTCCCCCCGGGAAACGGGGATGATCAAGACGAATGGGCTGCTGCATCGGCTTCAGGCCATAGCAGAGCGCGGTCTGGAAATAGATGAAACGTCCGACTCCGAATTTCTTGGCTGCATCGACCATGTTGGCACCGCCGACGCAGTTGGTCAGCGTGTCGCTATACCAATCGTCCGGATCCTTGTAGGAGGCTGCCGTATGAACGATCGCGTCCGGCCGGAAGTCCCCGACCAGTTTTTCCACCAGCGCCTTGTCGGCAATCGTGTCGATGACCACCGTCAGATCAGGATGATCCTGAAGGTGCTCACGTCGCCCGGTCGCCAGATTGTCGATCACGAAGACCTTGTCGCCGCGCTCAAGCAGCATCTCCACGACGTGCGAGCCTATTTGGCCGAGGCCACCAGTTACAAGTACTTTTTTCATTTTGTTCAATCCTAGTACAGACAATTTTTAAGAATTCCGGATGATGCTTGCCACAATTTTTCGTGCTGCTTGGCCATCGCCATAAGGTGAGGCAGGAATAGATGGCAGCGAATTGGCTAGGCAGGCCACGACGGCCGATCCGATCGCAGTTTTTGAAGCACCAACCAACCGGTTCCAACCAAGCGCCACTGTCTCGACCCATTCCGTTTCATCTCGCATGGTGATACAAGGCACGCCGTAGAAGAATGCTTCCTTTTGCACGCCGCCTGAATCGGTCAGGATGAGCCTAGCCGACTGCTCCAGAGCGACCATATCCAGGAAAGGGATAGGATCGATTACTTTTACCTTGCCCAGATTTCCGGCCAACCCGGTATCTGAAAGCAACTTTCGAGTACGAGGGTGCAGCGGTAGTACAACATCCAGCTTGCCAGACAGTTCGGCCAGTGCCGCCACAATTTCCCCGAGGCGAGCCGGGTCATCCGTATTCTCTGCACGATGACAGGTCGCCAGCGCAAACCGCCGCTCCGCGAGCGACAGAATGTCCAGAATCTGGCTCTGCTGCCTTGCTCGCTCCCGATAGAACAAGGCGACGTCGTACATCACGTCGCCCACGTTCACCACTCCACGGGTAACGCCTTCGTTTTCCAGATTTTGGACCGCCGCATCCGTCGGGCAGAACAGCAATGACGAGAGGCGGTCCGCAACAATCCGATTAATCTCCTCGGGCATTCGCATGTTGAAAGAGCGCAGACCAGCCTCCACATGAGCAACCGGAATATGCAGCTTGGCCGCCGCGAGGGCTCCGGCCAGAGTCGAATTGGTGTCGCCGTAAATCAGAACCCAGTCGGGCTTTTCAGCGAGAAGAACCTTTTCTACCGCCTCCAACATCCTGCCTGTCATTAGTCCATGGCTGCCGCCTGCAATCTCCAGGTTGTAGCCAGGGTGCGGAATGTTCAACTCGTCGAAGAACACTTGGGACATGTTCTCGTCGTAATGTTGGCCGGTATGGACGATGGTCTCTTTGATCTGGTCGGCAAAATGTTCGTTAACGACCCGCGAAATCGCTGCGGCCTTGATGAACTGTGGGCGAGCCCCGATGATAGTGACGACCTTGATCACGCTCAGACTCCAGCAAGCAGGGCTACGCAGATCGCTTTCTGGTCTACATCTGACAAGTCCGCACTCATTGGAAGGCTCATGACCTCGGTGGCAAGCACCTTGGAAACCGGTGTGCGGCCAGGATGACACAGGTGACTGTAAGCAGGCTGCTCGTTCAGAGGCACAGGGTAGTGCACTGCAGTTGGAATACCAAGCTCGCTCAAGTGTTTCTGCACGGCCTCGCGGTCCCTCACACGAACGGTGTATTGGGCAAAGACGCTCGTGCGATCCTGACGCTGAACTATTCGCAGGAAAGCAGATTGGTCGAGCAATTGATTGTATTGCTCGCCTATGCGCTTACGTTGTTCAACCTCCCAATCAAATCGTTCCAGTTTACCCAGCACCACTGCACACTGCAGCGTATCCATCCGCCCGCCGACACCAACCCGGGTATGCACGTAGCGCTTGCTCTGGCCGTGAACTCGAATTTCTCGACAAGCCTGGGCCAGCGCGTCGTCGCTGGTGAAGATGGCACCACCATCTCCATAACAGCCCAGGGGCTTGCTCGGGAAGAAACTGGTACAGCCAATGGTGGAAAGGTTGCAGCTCTTTTTCCCCTTGTATTCCGCCCCGAAGCTCTGGGCAGCATCCTCGATCACCGGGATGTCGCCGTGGCGAGCGGCGATGGCATTGATTTCGTCCATGTCGGCCGGTTGGCCGTAGAGGCTGACCGGCATGATGGCGCGGGTTTTCGGGGAAATTGCCGCCTCGATCTTGCTGGCGTCGATATTGCCGGTATCCGGTTCGATATCGACAAAAACCGGGATCGCGCCGAGCAGGACGATCACTTCGGCAGTTGCCACGAAGGTAAACGGCGTCGTGATGACTTCGTCTCCCGGCTTTACGCCAAGCGCCATCAGGGAGATAAGCAAGGCTTCGGTGCCACTGGCAACGGTAATGCAGTGCTTGGCACCGGTATATTCCTCGAGCCGGGTTTCCAGTTCGCGGACTTCCGGCCCCATGATGTACTGGCCGTGGTCGAGAACCCGCTGGATTCGCGCATCGATTGAAGTCTTGAGCGTCTTGTACTGCGCTTTCAGGTCAATGAATTCAATTTTGCTCATGCTTTGGTTTGCTCCAAACATTGCCCGTCCTGCAGACGATAGGATTCACCCGTGGCCGGGCAGACTGCCTCGCCATCGCCCGCTAGAGGCAGTTGCAGGCGTTCACCGTGACGGCTGACCCAAGCTATTTGCCGCGCCGGCACTCCCGCCATCAGGGCGTATGGTTTGACATCGCGATTGACTACGGCGCCGGCGGCGATGAATGCGTGTTCGCCGATGGTCACACCACAAACGATGGTGCAGTTAGCGCCGAGGGTAACCCCGCGGCGGACGATGGTTTTGCGATACTCATTCTTGCGGGTGACCGCCGAGCGCGGGTTATAAACATTGGTGAACACCATGCTCGGCCCGCAGAACACGTCGTCCTCCAGATGCACTGCGTCGTAGATGGAAACGTTGTTCTGTACCTTGACGTTGTTGCCGATGGTCACGTCGTTGCCGACAAAGACGTTCTGTCCGAATGAGCAGCCTTCACCAATGCGTGCGCCGCCGCAGATATGCACGAAGTGCCAGACCCGGCTCCCGTCACCGATCTGCGCGCCGTCGTCGACGATGGCGCTGGAATGAATCGTAACCGTCATGGTCAGTAATCCAGCGGCAGGGCGACGCGCTTGCCATCGCGCGCTGCCTGGTAGGCGGCGATTAGCACTTCGAGCGACTTGAGGCCTTCGCGGCCATCGGTCTCCGGCTCGGCCTCGCCACGCATGACTTTGAGCACGTTGTCGTAATACAGCGGATGCCCGAAGCCATAGACCGAGGTCGTCGCGTAATTCGCCGAAGCAATTTGCTCGTCTTCGGGAAGCTTCTCGGCAAATTCCCAGTGCTGAATTTCGTTGACTGCCACGCCGCCGAGACGCACCGTGCCCTTCTCGCCGAGGATGGTGATACTGCCTTCCAGATTCTTGGGGTAAGTGAGCATGGTCACGTTCATCGAACCCAGCGCGCCGGAACGCCAGCGAACGCTGATCACGCCGGTATCTTCGACCTCGATGTGGCGCTCCAGGGTCGTGGTGTAGGCCTGGATGCTTTCGATCGGGCCGATCAGCCAATCGAGCAGATCGACGTAATGACTGGCCTGGTTCATGAATGCACCGCCATCGAATTCCCAGGTACCGCGCCACTTGGCACTGTCGTAATATTCTTGGGGACGAGTCCAGAAGACGTTGATATTGACCATGTAGATTCGGCCAAAACGCTTCTGCTCGACGGCCTTCTTCAGCAATTGCAGGGTGGCGTTGAGCCGGTTCTGCTTGACCACGAACATGCGAACGCCAGCATCGTCGCAGGCCTTGACCATGCGCAGGCCGTCATGCCAGCGCGTGGCCATCGGCTTCTCGGTCATCACGTGGCGTCCGGAGCGGGCAACCTCGATTGCTTGTTCGGGATGCAGGCCACTCGGCGAGGTAAGCACAACGATGTCAGCCTTGGTCGACTTCAGCATCTGCGTCAGACTGGCATGCCCCTTGGCGCCGGTGCGTGTCACCGCCTTTTCAAGAGCGAGGGGATCAACGTCACAGACGTCGACGATTTCGATCTGATCGGCGTGCTGCTCCATGGCGCCAAAATGATTGGCGGAAATCCGGCCGCAGCCAACCAGCGCCATCCGGATCTTGCGATTAGTGATCTTTTCGTAGGTGCGCATTAGCAATCCCTTACAGTCGGAAGACCGTGAAGCCGGCTGCAGCCGTGGCATGACGGTCGTAAAGCGATTTAAGATCCCCGAGCACGGGTTTTTCGCCGCGGCACAAGGACTTGAGTTCCCGTACGTCCTCCCGGCGGAATTCGTTGTGACCGACGGCGACGATCAATGAGTCAACCGGATGATCTGGATCGATTTGTCCGAGTTGAATGCCGTATTCGTGCATGACCTCTTCAGGATTCGCCCAGGGGTCGTCCACCACTACCTTGACACCCCAGTTTTCGAGTTCGCGCACCAGATCCGCCACCTTGCTGTTGCGGATGTCCGGGCAGTTTTCCTTGAAGGTGATGCCCTGCACGCCAACGGTGCTGCGCGCCACGTCGATACCGTTGCGCAACATCAACTTGATCACATTGTGGGCCGCGTAACAGGCCATGTTGTCGTTGATTCGACGCCCGGCCAGGATGACCTGCGGGTGATAGCCGACCTCTTCCGCCTTGTGGGTCAGGTAATACGGATCGACACCGATGCAGTGCCCACCCACCATGCCTGGCCGGAAAGGGAGGAAATTCCACTTGCTGCCGGCAGCCTCCAGCACTTCCAGAGTATCGATGCCCAGCCGTTCGAAAATGACCGACAACTCGTTGACCAGCGCAATGTTGAGATCGCGCTGCGTGTTCTCGATCACCTTGGCTGCTTCGGCCACTTTCAGAGAGGTGGCCGGGAAGGTGCCGGCAGTGATGATGCTGCCGTAGAGCGCGTCGACCGCTTTCGCCACTTCCGGCGTGGAACCACTGGTGATCTTGCGGATCTTGGTCAGCGTGTTGACCTTATCGCCGGGATTGATCCGCTCGGGGCTGTAACCGCAGAAGAAGCCTTCGTTGAACTTCAGGCCGGAGAGCTTTTCCAGCACCGGCACGCACACCTCTTCGGTGCAACCGGGGTAGACGGTGGATTCATAAATGACAATGCTCCCCCGGCTCAGCGCCTTGCCAACCGTTTCACTCGCCTTGACCAGCGGCGTCAGGTCGGGACGATTGGCCTTATCGATCGGGGTGGGCACGGTCACGATGAAGATAGCGCACTCCCGCAGGTGCTCGGCATCTGCGCTGTATTCGAGATATTGTGCCTCGCGCAGATCGGCTTCGGTTACTTCCAGCGTACTGTCTTGACCCGCCCTCAGCTCATCGATTCGCGCCTGATTGATATCGAACCCGACCACCGGCCGGTTTTTGCCAAACTCCACAGCCAGCGGCAAGCCGACGTATCCCAAACCGATGATGGCAATCTTGTGGGCGCCTACACTCATAAATTCCCTTTGCTTATCTCTGTCACGCCATCGCTGAGCCGTAGCGCACAGCGGCAAGCGCAGTATCTTTTTGGGGTATCAAATCGGAATGAGGAATCTTGCGCACCCAGTATTCCAAAACGCGACATTTTGCCACAACCGGACCCTCTATTGGCATTCCAATCAAGAGACAGGGCATTCACCGTCACATTTGAAAGGGTTCAACGGGCTCGGCCATCCATCGGAAACGGCAAAGTCCATGCCTTCCCGATCTTTGCCTGATAGCAACGGTTCGCAGCACGGCCATTCGATGGCCAGCACGGGATCGTCCCAACGAATGCTTCGTTCCATTTCGGGTGCGTAGTAATCCGTCGTCTTGTACAGAAACTCTGCGCTCTCGCTCAGCGTCAGAAATCCGTGTGCGAAGCCTGGCGGAATCCACATCTGCTTCTTGTTCTCGGCGGAAAGGATCTCGCCAACCCAACGCCCGAACGTTGCCGACTCCTTGCGGATATCCACCGCCACATCGAACACCTCGCCCTGTACGACACGCACCAGCTTGCCTTGTGCCTTTGGCGGAAGCTGGTAATGCAGTCCGCGCAGGACATTTTTTGCGCTTTTCGAGTGATTGTCCTGCACAAAGACAATCTTGCTACCGACGGCTTCGTCGAACGCCTGTTGGTTGAAACTCTCGAAGAAAAACCCGCGCTCATCGCCGAAAACCCGCGGCTCGATGATCAATACATCGGGAATGGCCGTTGCCGTGACTTTCATCAGAACACCCGCTCCTTGAGCACGCTGGCCAGATACTGACCGTAGGGATTCTTCAGCATCGGCTGGGCCAGGCGCTCGAGTTCGGCGGCGTTGACCCAGCCCTTGCGGTAGGCGATCTCTTCCGGACAGGCGACCTTCAGGCCCTGACGCTTTTCGATGGTGGCAATGAACTGGCTGGCGTCGAGCAGGCTTTCATGGGTGCCGGTATCGAGCCAGGCGTGGCCGCGGCCCATCACCTGGACATTCAGTTGCTTGCGTTCGAGGTAGATGCGGTTGACGTCGGTGATCTCCAGCTCCCCGCGCCGCGATGGCTTGAGATTGCGGGCGATATCGACGACCTGGTTGTCGTAGAAATAGAGGCCGGTGACCGCATAGTTGGACTTCGGCTGTTGCGGCTTTTCTTCCAGGCTGACCGCCTGGCCGGCCGCGTCGAACTCGACCACGCCGTAACGCTCGGGATCATGAACGTGGTAGGCGAAGACGGTAGCGCCGGCTGTCTGCTGCCCGGCGACTTCCAGATCGTGGGCGAACTCATGGCCGTAAAAGATGTTGTCGCCGAGGACCAGTGCGCTGTCGCCCCCACCGACGAAATCGGCGCCGATGATGAAGGCCTGGGCCAGACCGTCCGGGCTGGGTTGCACGGCATATTGCAGACTGATGCCCCACTGGCTACCGTCGCCGAGCAATTGCTCAAAACGCGGCGTGTCCTGTGGCGTCGAGATGATCAGGATGTCGCGGATACCGGCCAGCATCAGGGTGCTGAGCGGGTAATAGATCATCGGCTTGTCGTGGATTGGCAGCAGTTGCTTGGAAACCACCAGCGTCACCGGATAGAGCCGCGTCCCTGAACCGCCGGCGAGAATGATGCCCTTGCGTTGCGTCATTTCTGCTCTCCATACTGTTTGCCGACCCATTCGCGGTAGGCGCCGCTGGTCACGTTGCTGACCCACGCCTGATTGTCCAGATACCACTGCACAGTCTTGCGAATACCGGTTTCGAAGGTCTCCGCCGGCTTCCAGCCGAGTTCGCGCTCGATCTTGCCTGCGTCGATGGCGTAGCGCCGGTCATGCCCGGGGCGATCGGTGACGTAGGTGATCTGCTCGCGATACGGCTGGCCATCGACGCGCGGACTGAGTTGGTCGAGGATGGTGCACAGCGTATGCACAACGTCGAGGTTCGGCTTCTCGTTCCAGCCGCCGATGTTGTAGGTTTCGCCCGGCCGGCCACCTTCCAGCACGCGACGAATGGCACTGCAGTGGTCCTTGACGTACAGCCAGTCCCGCACCTGCTGGCCGTCGCCGTAAATCGGCAGCGGTTTGCCGGCCAGCGCGTTGTGGATGACCAGCGGAATCAGCTTTTCCGGGAAATGGTAGGGGCCGTAGTTGTTCGAGCAGTTGGTGGTCAACACCGGTATGCCGTAGGTGTGGTGGTAGGCCCGCACCAGATGGTCGCTGGCCGCCTTGCTGGCCGAGTACGGACTGTTCGGCTCGTAAGGATTGGTCTCGCTGAACGGCGGATCGTCCTTGCCGAGCGAGCCGTAGACCTCGTCGGTGGACACATGCAGGAAACGGAAGGCTGCCTTGTCGGCTGCGTCGAGCCCGCTCCAGTAGGCACGCACCGCTTCGAGCAGGCGGAAGGTGCCGACGATATTGGTCTGGACGAAGTCTTCCGGGCCATGAATGCTGCGATCGACGTGCGATTCGGCAGCGAAATTGACGATGGCGCGCGGCTGGTGCTGAGCCAGCAGGCCGGCGACCAGAGCGAAATCGCCGATATCGCCGTGCACGAAAACGTGCCGCGGGTTGCCCTGCAGGCTGGCCAGGTTTTCCAGGTTGCCGGCGTAGGTCAGCGCATCGAGGTTGATGACCGGCTCATCCGCCGCGGCCAGCCAGTCGAGAACGAAATTGCTGCCGATGAAGCCGGCGCCGCCGGTAACGAGGATCATGGGTGTCCGCTGACGAAACAAGGGATGCGATTTTATCGCAGGCGGGCGTCATTCTTCGCGAATGCGCAAAAAACTGGCGAAGCGCGGCAGGCCCTTGGCGGTCAGTTCGCGATAGCGATAAGTCACCGTGGCGCCGATCGGCGGTGGCTGGCGCCGCTGCGCGTCGGTAAAGCCGGTACCTAGTCTGAATTGGCGTCCGTCCGCCAGACGCACGCGCAGCGCGCCCAGCTGGCCGGCGTACTTGCCGTTGCCCGGCAGATGGCCGACGACAACAGCCTCGGCATCCAGCCACGGTTTCAGCTTGAGCAGGGTGTCGCTGCGTCCGGACTCGTAGAGGGCGTCGGCTCGGTGCAGCATCAATCCCTCGCCGCCTGCCTTGAGCACGGCGGCCAGCTTGGCCTGCAGGCTCGCCCGGTCGGTCACCACATCCTGGCGCACTGCTGCCAGCCACGGTACGCCGGCCTGGGCAACCAAGCGCTCAATGCGCCCGGCCCGCTCACGGAAAACACCCTCGCCGCCTGGCAGCTCGAAGATCATGTAGCGCACCTGCCGCCACTCCTCATCCACCGGCATCTCGCGGCGGACGATGCCGGACAGACGCTCAAAATGGCCGCGGCCAAGCCACAGTTCGCCGTCCAGCGGCTGCGCCGGTAGGCCATCAAGAAACCACTTGGGAGCCGAAATCAGGTTACCGCTGCGAAAACGTAGTTGCTGACCATCCCAGATCGCCCGCACGCCATCGAATTTCTCGCTGACCAGATACTGGGTTACGTCGATGCCTTCACGGAAAACATTGGCCAGCAGGATTTCGGGCGGCCCGGCACGTAGCGGCAACACCGTCAGCGCCAACGCCAGTCCGAGGAGCAGCGCGCGCAGCCGGTACATGGTTCAGCTCTCGCCGGCCCAGTTGCGCCGTGCCTGCCGGGCGATGCCGAAGATTTCCTCGAGCCGCTCGCCGTCGTTGGCGGCCAGCGCCGCGCGCAGATCGTCGAGCTGGGCGCGGTAGCTATCAAGTTCGCCGAGCAACGCCGCCCGGTTGGCGAGGCAGATGTCGCGCCACATTTCCGGGTGGCTGGCGGCAATGCGGGTGAAATCGCGGAAGCCGGAAGCGGCGAAGGTAAAGAACAGGTCGGCGTCCTCGCGCACAGCCAAATCATGCACTAGGGCGAAGGAGAGCAGGTGCGGCAGGTGGCTGACGGCGGCGAAGACGCGGTCGTGTTGCTCCGCCGTCAGTTCGTAGATGTCGGCGCCGCACAGCGACCAGGCGCGCTTGACGCGGTCGAGGCGGTCGTCGTTGTTTTCCGGCAGCGGCGTGACGACGACCTTCTTGCCCTGATAGAGATCCCCGCGCGCCGCCGCCGGGCCACTGTTCTCGGCGCCGGCGATCGGATGCGCCGGGACGAACTTGCCGATGTGCCCTTTGAACGCGGCACGGGCCGCGGCAACGACGTCGCCCTTGGTCGAACCGCCATCGGTGACGATGGTGTTCGGGCCAAGATACGGGGCGATACGCTCGAAAATTTCCCGCATCTGGGCTACCGGCGTCGCCACCAGGACGATGTCGGCGTCGCCGATTTCATGTCCCGGATTGATGCCGGCGCGGTCAATGACGCCGAGTTGCTGGGCGATGCGCAGCGTAGAGGGCGTACGGCCAAAGCCGACCACCTCTTCCACCGCCCCCGCCTCCTTCAAGGCCAGGGCGAAAGAACCGCCAATCAGGCCGGTGCCGAAGACGACGATCTTGCCGAACTCGGGCGCCGCATTGTCCATTTACACTGCCTGCTCAAGCGCGGCCAGGAAACGGGCGTTCTCGGCCTCGGCGCCAATGGTCACACGCAGCCATTCGGGCAGGCCGTAGCCGCCGATCGGGCGGACGATGACGCCCTGCTGCAGCAGCTTCTGGTTGACCGCGGCGCCATTGCCGACGCGGAAGGTGACGAAGTTGCCATGCGGCTTGATGTATTCGAGGCCAAGGCGCTCCAGGCCGGCGATGATCTGCACCATGCCGCGCTGGTTCAACTCGTAGCTGGCCTTGATGAATTCGTGATCGTCGAGTGCCGCCACCGCCGCCGCCAGCGCCAGGTTGTTCACGTTGAACGGCTGGCGGACGCGGTTCATCAGGTCGGCAATTTCAGCCGACGCCAGGGCATAGCCGACGCGCAGGCCGGCCAGACCGAAAATCTTCGAGAAGGTACGGCAGACGACCAGATTGGGGAAATCGGCGAGCCAACCAGCGACATCGACCCGGTCGGCCGGCGGCAGGTATTCGTTGTAGGCCTCGTCAAGCACGACGACCACGTCCTTCGGCACGGCCTCGAGGAAGGCACGCACTTCAGGGTAAGGCAGGAAATTGCCGGTCGGATTGTTCGGATTGGCGATCCAGACGATGCGGGTATCCGGCCGGATGGCGGCGCGCATGGCAGCGAGGTCATGGCCGTAGTTCTTGGCCGGGGTGGCGACCAGTTCGGCGCCGGTCGATAGCGTGGCCAGCGGATAAACGGCGAAGGCATGCTGGGCGAACACCGCCGAACGGCCGGGCGCCAGAAAGACACGGGCGATCAGGTCGAGCACGTCGTTGGAACCGTTGCCGAGCACCACCTGCCCTGCCGCCACGCCGCAGCGTTCGGCGACCTTGGCGATCAATTCGAACTGGTCCGGATAGCGCTCGATGCCGGCGATTGCCGCCTCGACCGCCTTTTTCGCCTTCGGGCTCATGCCCAACGGGTTTTCGTTGGAGGCCAGCTTGACGATGCTGTCGACCGGGATGCCCATCTCGCGGGCCAGTTCGGTGATCGGCTTGCCCGGCTGATAGGGCGAAATGGCGCGGACGTAGGACAGGGCTTGCTCAGACAGGCTCATGGAAATTCTCAGTAAACGGCGACCGGGTAGGAGCCGAGTATCTTAAGGTAGGCGGCGCGGCTGCCCAGTTCGTCGAGCGCAGATTTGACCGCCGGATCGTCGTGGTGACCATCGACATCGACGTAAAAGACGTATTCCCACAGCGCGTTGCGCGCCGGCCGCGACTCCAGCCGCGACATCGAGACGCCGGTATGCGAGAACGGCAACAGCAGTTCGTGCAGGGCGCCAGTACGGTTGGGCGCCGACATGATCAGCGAGGTCTTGTCGCGCCCGGAGGGGCCGGAGTCGTGGCGACCGAGGACGAGGAAGCGCGTGGTGTTGTTCGGCTCGTCCTCGATGTTTTCGGCCAGCTTGGGCAGGCTGTAGCGGGCCGCCGCCGCCTCGCCGGCGATGGCCGCTGCACCGGCCTCGCCGGCCGCCAGCTGCGCCGCCTGGGCATTGCTGCCGACGGAGATGCGCTGGGCGTTGGGCAGCATGCGGTTGAGCCATTCGTGGCACTGCGCCAGCGACTGGGCGTGCGAGTAGACGCGGCCGATGGCGGCGAGGTCGGTCTCGTTGGACAGCAGGTTCTGGTGGATGCGCAGCACCACTTCGCCGCAGATCTTCAGTTGCGTGCCGAGCAGCAGGTCCATGGTGCGACCGACCGCGCCCTCGGTCGAGTTTTCGACCGGCACGACGGCGTAATGGGCATGGCCGGACTCAACTTCACGGAACACGTCATCAATCGAGGTCTGCGGCAGCAGCCGCGCGGCGTGGCCGAAATGCTTGGTTGCCGCCGATTCCGAGAAGGTGCCGAGCGGGCCGAGAAAGGCGATACCGAGCGGTTCTTCCAGTGACAGGCAGGCCGACATCACCTCGCGGAAGAAGAAGGTGATGTTCTCGCCGGGCAGCGGGCCGGGGTTGGCATCCTGCAACCGGCGCAGCACCTGCGCCTCGCGCTCCGGCCGGTAGATGTGCCCGGCCGCGCCATGTTCGGCCTTGATTTCGCCGACCTTCTGCGCGCAGCGGGCGCGCTCGTTCAACAGTTTCAGCAGCTCGCCGTCGATGCGGTCGATATCGGCGCGCACGCCGGCCAGGGCTTTCTGCAGGTCGTCGATCATCGGTGCTTACCCGTTGCGTTTGGCGAAATCGTTCATGAAGTCCACCAGCACGCGGACGGCCTCGGCGGAAACGGCATTGTAGATCGAGGCACGCATGCCGCCGACCGACTTGTGCCCCTTCAGCCCGAGCAGGCCGGCAGTCTTGGCTTCGGTAAGGAAAGCCGCATCGAGCAGCGGATCAGCCAGCGTGAACGGCACGTTCATCCGCGAACGGCAGTCGATATCGACCGGGTTGCTGTAGAAGCCGCCGGAACCGTCGATGCAGGCGTACAGCGCCTCGGCCTTGGCGGCATTGATGGCGGCCATGCCAGCCAGCCCGCCCTGATGCTTCAGCCACTGGAAAACCAGGCCAGCAAAATAGATACCGAAGGTCGGTGGCGTGTTCAGCATCGAGCCATGCTCGGCCATCACTGCGTAATCCATCACCGTCGGCGTGCTCAGCGGTGCCATGCCGAGCAGGTCGCGATGAATGATCACCAGCGTCACGCCGGACGGGCCGATGTTCTTCTGGGCACCGGCGTAGATCATGCCGAACTTCTCGACATTGACCGGCCGCGACAGGATGTGCGAGGACATGTCGGCGACCAGCGGCACGCCGGTATCGGCGATGCGCTCGGCAGGAATCTCGACGCCGTGGATGGTCTCGTTGGTGCAGACGTGCAGGTAGGCGGCGAACGGGTCGAGCTTGATTTCCTCGGCCGTCGGCAGGCGGGTGAAGCCGCTGGCCTCGGTCGTCGCCGCACAGCGCACGTTACCGATGCGCTGGGCTTCCTTGAAGGCCTTCTTCGACCACGAGCCGGTGACGATGTAATCGGCGGAACGACCGGCCAGCAGGTTCATCGGGATCTGCGCGAACTGCTGCGTCGCACCGCCCTGCAGGAACAACACCTTGTACTGCTCGGGAATGCCCAGCAACTCGCGCAGGTCGCTCTCCGCCTGCTCAAGGATGGAAATGAACTCCTTGCCGCGATGGCTCATCTCCATGACGCTGCAGCCGGCGCCATGCCAGTCGAGCAGTTCGGCCTGCGCCTGGCGCAGGACTTCTTCGGGAAGCGCAGCCGGTCCGGCGCTGAAATTCCACAAACGCGTCATCAGGCTTCTCCACCTTCGTTGTCGGCTGCATCATCGGCTTCCGGCGCCGGAGCTTCGCCATTCGCTTCGGCCGGCACATCGCCTTCAGCCTCGCTGTCGGCATCGACCTCGACCACCGATTCGGCAACTTTCTCCAGACCGGCCAGCTTCTCGCCGTCGTCCAGCGCAATCAGCGTCACGCCCTGCGTTGCCCGGCCCATGCCGCGGATTTCCGCGACGCGGGTGCGGATCAGCACGCCGCCGGTGGTGATCAACATCACCTCGTCGTTGTCGTCGACCAGCTTGGCGCCAATCACCACGCCGTTGCGCTCGGAATCGGCAATCGCCTTGACCCCCTGCGTACCGCGTCCGGAATGGCGGAAGTCAGCGAGCACCGTGCGCTTGCCAAAGCCGTTCTCGGTGGCGACCAGCACCGTCTGCTGGTCGGATTCGGCAACCAGCAGCGAAATCACCGTCTGCCCCGGCTGCAGTTTCATGCCGCGGACGCCGCGGGCGCCGCGGCCCATCGGGCGGACGTCTTCCTCGTCGAACCAGACCGCCTTGCCGGCGTCCGAGACGAGCACGATGTCGCTCTGGCCGGTGGTCAGTTCGACACCGATCAGATAGTCGTCATCGAGCAGATCGACGGCGATGATGCCGGCCTTGCGCGGGTTGGAGAAGTCGGACAGCGGCGTTTTCTTGACCGTACCGGTACGGGTGGCCATGAAGATGAATTTGTCGTCGGCGAATTCCTTGACCGGCAGCACAGCGTTGATCCGTTCGCCCTCTTCCAGCGGGAACAGATTGACGATCGGCTTGCCGCGACTCGTCCGGCTGCCCTGCGGCGCTTCGTAGACCTTCAGCCAGTAGCAGCGGCCGCGGTTGGAGAAGCACAGGATGAAGTCGTGGGTGTTGGCGACGAACAGGTGATCGACGAAATCCTCGTCCTTGATCGCCGCCGCCTGTTTGCCACGGCCACCGCGTTTCTGGGCGCGGTAGTCAGCCAGCGGCTGGGCCTTGATGTAGCCGCCGTGCGACAGGGTGACGACCATGTCCTGCGGCGTAATGAAATCTTCGATGCCGAGTTCCTGCGTGTGCAGCACGATTTCCGAACGGCGCTCGTCGCCGAACTGGTCACGGATCGCCGTCAGTTCGCCGACGATGATTTCGGTAATGCGCTCCGGCTTGGCCAGGATGTCGAGCAGGTCGAGGATCTTGGCCATGACCTCCTTGTACTCGCTGACGATCTTGTCCTGCTCGAGGCCGGTCAGGCGCTGCAGGCGCAGTTCGAGGATGGCCTGGGCCTGGGCGTCGGAAAGGCGGTAGCCCTGTTCGGACAGGCCGAACTCGGGCGCTAGGCCGTCCGGACGCGAAACGTCGGAAGACGCCCGCACCAGCATTTCCTCGACCACCGGGCTGCGCCACTGGCGCCCCATCAGGCCGATCTTGGCATCAGCCGGCGTCGGCGCCGCCTTGATCAGGGCGATGATTTCATCAACGTTGGACAGCGCAACGGCCAGACCTTCGAGGATATGGCCGCGTTCGCGCGCCTTGCGCAGTTCGAAAACGGTGCGCCGCGTCACCACTTCCCGGCGGTGCGACAGGAAGCATTCCAGCGCCTGTTTCAGGTTGAGCAGGCGCGGCTGGCCGTCGACCAGCGCCACCATGTTCATGCCGAAGGTGTCCTGCAACTGCGTCTGCTTGTACAGATTGTTGAGGATGACCTCGCCGACCTCGCCGCGCTTCAGTTCGATGACGATGCGCATGCCCGACTTGTCGGACTCATCGCGAATGTCGGAAATACCCTCGATCTTCTTCTCGTTAACCAGCTCGGCGATCTTCTCGATCAGCGACTTCTTGTTAACCTGATAGGGAATCTCGTCAACGATCAGTGCCTGGCGGTCGCCCTTGCCGATGTCCTCGAAATGCGTCCGGCCGCGCATGATGACGCGGCCACGGCCGGTCTTGTAGCCTTCGCGCACGCCCATCACGCCGTAGATCAGGCCGGCGGTCGGGAAGTCCGGGGCGGGGATGTATTCGATCAGGTCGTCGATCGTCAGTGCCGGGTTTTCCAGCAGCGCCAGGCAACCGGCGACGACTTCATTGAGGTTGTGCGGCGGCACGTTGGTCGCCATGCCAACCGCAATACCGGCCGAGCCATTGATCAGCAGATTGGGAATACGCGTCGGCAGGACCGTCGGTTCCAGTTCCTTGCCATCATAGTTGGGCTCGAAATCGACCGTTTCCTTGTCGATATCGGCAGTCAGATCGGAAGCGATGCGGTCGAGTCGGCATTCGGTGTAACGCATGGCCGCCGCATTGTCGCCGTCGATCGAGCCGAAGTTACCCTGGCCATCGACCAGCGTGTAGCGCAGCGAAAAATCTTGCGCCATGCGCACCAGCGTGTCGTAAATCGCCGAGTCGCCGTGCGGGTGGAACTTACCCATGACCTCACCGACGACGCGGGCGCATTTGACGAAGGGACGGTTCCAAACGTTGTTTGTCTCGTGCATCGCGTACAGCACGCGGCGATGTACCGGTTTCAGGCCGTCGCGCGCATCCGGCAGCGCCCGGCCGACGATCACACTCATGGCGTAATCGAGATAGGAACGCCGCATCTCGTCTTCGAGGCTGATCGGCAGAGTTTCTTTGGCGAATTGGTCCATGTCTCACAATCGCACCGCTCGCGCGATGCCTTATTGGTTGTATTGAGCGTAATTTGCTATTTTAACACGCCCACATCAACGGACAGACGCCGTTTCATGACACTCACACCCGAAACGATCGACCTGCTGATCGAGGCCCGCTGGATCGCCCAAGTCCAGCCAGATACTCTGCTCGACAACCATGCGTTGGCAGTCAGAGATGGCCGTATCGTCGCCATCCTGCCAACCAGCGAGGCACGCCAACGCTTCCGTCCGACGCAACGGACGACACTGGACCGGCACATACTGATTCCCGGCCTGATCAATCTGCATACCCACGCGGCAATGACCCTGATGCGCGGTCTGGCCGACGACCTGCCACTGATGGACTGGCTGCAGAAACACATCTGGCCGACCGAGGCAGCCAACGTCTCGCCACAGTTCGTCCTCGACGGCACCCGCCTGGCCTGCGCCGAAATGCTGCGCGGCGGCATCACCTGCTTCAACGATATGTACTTCTACCCGGAGGCCGCCGCAACCGCGGCCACCGAATTTGGCATGCGTGCCGTACTCGGCATCACAACGTTGGAGTTCCCCACCCCCTACGCCAGCGATGCTGACGACTACCTGAACAAGGGCCTGGCCGTCCGCGATCAATGGCGCGGCCACCCGCTGATCTCGTTCTGCCTGGCACCCCACGCCCCATATACGGTAGCCGACACCACTTTCGAACGCGTACTGACGCTCTCCGAACAACTGGGGCTACCCGTGCATTGCCACATCCACGAAACCCGGCATGAAATCAGCGAGGCCATTGCCCAGCATGGCCAGACCCCATTGCAACGCCTGCATCGCCTCGGCCTGCTCGGCCCCGCCTTGATCGGCGTCCATGCCGTACATCTGGCTGAAGAGGAGTTGGATCTGCTCGCCGCCACCGGCGCTCACATTGCCCACTGCCCGACCTCCAACCTGAAGCTGGCCAGCGGCTTCGCCCCTGTCGCCGCGATGTTGAATCGCGGCATCAATGTCGGCCTCGGCACCGATGGCGCAGCCAGCAATAATCGCCTCGATATATTTGGTGAAATGCGCCTTGCTGCCCTGCTCGCCAAGGGAACCAGCGGCGACGCCGCCACCCTGCCGGCCCGCCAGGCCTTACGCATGGCAACGCTGAACGGAGCAAGGGCCCTCGGCCTGAGCGACGAGATCGGCTCGCTCAGCCTTGGAAAAGCCGCTGACATTTGCGCCGTCGACCTCGGCAGCCTGGAGACCAGTCCCTGCTTCGACCCGGTGTCGCATCTGGTCCACGTCGCCGGGCGGGAGTCAGTAAGCCATGTATGGATTGGCGGAAATTGTTGTGTAGACAACAAAATATTGACCAGCGGCCGGGCAAATAACTTGGATTCGGTGGTAGCGCTATGGCAGAATAGTTTAGAAGTTCGCCGGAATAATTGATGTTGGGTTATGTCGCGGACTAATAAATTTGCAAATTTTCTTCAACGAGGGAAAACAATGATCAAAAATATCGCCAAGAAGTCTCTGCTGGTCGCCCTTCTGGCCGGCGTCGGTTTCACCGCCACCGCTCAGGAACGCGTTTATGTCATCGATGCCCGCGACGTCGTCGCCAAGAGCGGTACCGGCCTGTGCTGGCGTACCGGCTACTGGACCCCGGCCGCTGCCGCTGCCGACAAGGCCGGCTGCGAATGCGACAAGGATCTGCTGCCGAAGGAAACCTGCGAGCCGAAGGCCATGGCTGCTGCCGCGCCGGCCGCCCCGGTTGCTGGCCCGAAGCCGACCGGCGAAAAGGTAACCGTTGCTGCTGACGCCCTGTTCGACTTCAACAAGGCTGTCCTGCGTCCGGAAGGCAAGGCCAAGCTCGACGAACTAGTCTCCAAG
>PHCE01000024.1:0-50019 GCA_002840765.1 Betaproteobacteria bacterium HGW-Betaproteobacteria-7 | reverse complement strand
ACCGGCGACAAGTGCAAGGGCAATGCCAAGACCAAGGCCCTGATCGACTGCCTGCAGCCGGATCGTCGCGTCGACATCGAAGTCATCGGCACCAAGTAAGACACCGCTGCTACAATGCAAAGCCCTGCTTCGGCAGGGCTTTTTCTTTTTCCACTCCTGCGAAACGATCATGCTCAACGCCGACCCTGTCGAACTGGAAAAATTTGGTGATCTCGCCCATCGCTGGTGGGATCCGAACAGCGAATTCAAGCCGCTGCACGACATCAACCCACTGCGTCTGGACTGGATCGACGGCATCGTCGGCCTCAACGGCAAGCGCGTGCTCGATGTCGGTTGTGGCGGTGGCCTGTTGTCCGAAGGCATGGCGACCCGTGGCGCTAACGTCACCGGCATCGATCTCTCCGAGAAGCCGCTCGGCGTGGCCAAGCTGCATCTGCTGGAAAGCGGCCAGAAGGTCGATTACCGCAAGATCGCCGTCGAGGCACTGGCCGAGGAAATGCCGGCGAGCTTTGACGCCGTGACCTGCCTGGAAATGCTCGAGCACGTGCCCAATCCGTCCAGCGTCATCGCCGCCTGCGCCCGCCTGGTCAAGCCGGGGGGGCAGGTTTTCTTCTCGACGCTGAACCGCAATCCGAAATCCTACCTGTTCGCCGTCATCGGCGCCGAATACATTCTCCGCCTGCTGCCGCGCGGCACGCACGACTATGCCCGTTTCATCAAACCATCGGAACTGGCGCGCTGGGCAAAGATGGCTGCGCTCGAACCGCAGGAGCTGATCGGCATGAGCTACAACCCGCTGACCCAGCACTACGCGCTCGGCCGCGACACCAGCGTCAATTACCTGATGCACACTCGCCGCGCCGGCTGAAGGCGAGGCGACCCGATGTTCGAAGCAGTTCTTTTCGATCTCGACGGCACCCTGGCCGACACGGCGCCCGATCTGGGACGGGCAGCGAATCGGCTGCTGCGTGAAGAAGGGCGCGATGAGCAGGCCTTGAACGCACTGCGCCCCTACACCTCACAGGGTGTCCGCGGGCTGCTACGGGCCGCTTTCGGCATCACGCCTGAGGACGCGGACTACCCGCGCCTGGCAGAGCGATTCCTCGAATTCTATGAGGCGCACCTGTGTGCCGAAACCCGTCTGTTCGACGGTATCCCCGAATTGCTCGATGGATTGGAGGCGCTGAACCTCGGCTGGGGCATCGTCACCAACAAGCGTCGGCGCTTCACCGATCCACTGGTCGCCCTGCTCAACCTGGCGCACCGTACTCCCTGCGTGGTCAGCGGCGACACGACGGCAGAAGCCAAGCCTTCGCCCATGCCCATATTGCATGCCTGCACATTGCTCGGTTGCCAGCCTGGGCGCACGCTCTATGTCGGTGACGATCGGCGCGACATCGTCGCCGGCAAGGCGGCAGGCTGTCTGACGGTCGCCGTTTCCTACGGCTACCTGGGTGACAGCGGACCGCTGGACACCTGGGGCGCTGATCTGATTATCGATCACCCGAACGAACTGGCCAGTTTCGTGGCTAGTCGCGTCGCGCCGAAATAAGCAGGTTGCGCGGCGTCAGTTCGCGGGCGCAGAACACGCCGAGCACTGCGGCATAGCCGCGCTCTTCCAGCGATACGGCAAGATCACCGGCCAGCCAGACCTCCAGCGCCCGACGAAAGGCATGGCGGACGATCGATAGCCGGAAGACTTCCCGCTGACGCTCGATGCCACGCCGTTCAAAGCGTTCGAGATCGCCCCCAACCGGTGGCTCCAGGCCCTCACGACGACACACCTGCGCCATGAAATCGCCGAAGTTGCCACGCATCCAGGCTTCCGGCACTGGCTTGAAACTGCGGTAGGCGTCACCGCTCAACTGCTGCCGCCAGGCAGCGAAACCCAGCTTGCAAGCCATCGACCGATCACGCAGGCGCCTTTCGCGGGCGCCGGCGGTGACTGTTTCGGTGACTGCCAGACGCACATCGTCGGCGGTCAGCGGCAGCGACGATACCGAGGCCAGCGGCCGGTAGACTTCGCCCAGATGCAAGTGGTAGCAGCACGGTGCCACGTCGAAACGCGCCACGCCCTGCTCGGCTCCCAGGCGAATGAGCCGGCGGTGCAATTCGCCACAAGCGTGCAGGGCAACCGCATGCTGACCGGCAGCAGCCTGCAGATCAGTGCCCAGCGCATCGGCGGCGATGAACTCCTGGCCTACCCCGAGGCGCCGGGCCAGTTGTTCCCCGGCTCGGCACAGCGCGGCATCGATTTCCAGCGTCCGCACAGGCACTTGCCATTGACAGGCCAACAAGCGGCCGAGATGCCCCTTGCCACCGCACCAGTCGAGCACCGGCTGGCCGTCGCTGCTGGCCGCCGCGGCAAAGGCCTCGATCTGCGCCCGCTTGCGCCCGGGTATTTCCCAGGCCCAGCGCTCACCGTCACCGCTCGCCGGTGGCGGTTGCCGCTGTTCTAACTTGAGCAGCGGCGTCAGCGCGGTTACCTCCGGAATGTGGCGCGCCAAGGCAACCAATGCTGCGTGGCCGTCGGCGTTCAGCGCGGTGGCCGCTTCGTCGTCGAGCGCCAGCAACTCCTCCGTCAGCGCCGGCCAGTGCTCGCACCAGGCGGGCCTGGCTTCACGAAAAGGTTGCGGATGCCAGAGCGTCCGAAAAAGCGGCAACAAGGCATTGAGCTGTTGCTGACGGGCACACAGCCTCACCGCATCGCCGCCCGTCGCTCACGGCGACGGTAGCCGATCACGGCCGGCACGAAAGCGGCCAGCAAGACCAGCAGGCCAACGCCGAGCGGCCACACTACTGGCTTGTTCCAGGCTCTGCGGGCAACGGTGCGGTCGGCAGCATCGATGCGCTGGTACTTGAGGATGTTGTTGCCGACGTCGTTGGGCTTGCGGTTCTTCAGCCAGCGGTGACCGAGGGTGTAGCTCTTCGGATGCAGGCCGAACACCCAGGGCGCATCGTGCTGCAAGATGCCGTTCATGCGGCGAATGATTTCCAGACGCGCCGGCGTGTTGTCCATGTTCTTCATTTGCCGGAACAAACGGTCGAATTCCGGATTGGCGTAGTTCGACGAATTCTCGCCACCGCGCCCGACGCGCGCCTCCTCGCCATGCAGCAGGAAGAAGAAATTCTCCGGATCCGGGTAATCGGCGTTCCAGCCGAGGTAATACAACTGCACATTGCCCTTGCGCAGTTTGTCCTGGAAACGGTTGAAATCGGTCGAACGGACCACCAGTTGCGCGTCAATCTTGGCGAACTGGCGGGTCAGCCAGTCGAGCCGCGACTTCTCGCCCATGCCGCCGCCGGTGGTGTCGAGATAGAGGACCAGCGGCTCGCCGGTCTTCTCGGCGCGCCCATTCGGATAGCCGGCTTCGGCGACCAATTGCTTCGCAACCTCGACCGCCTTGCGCCGCGGCTTTCCGTCGTTCCAGTCATAAACTATCTTGTTGACGCCGGCCTCACCGGCCTCGAAGCCGAAGATGCCCGGCGGCAGCGGCCCCTGGGCGGCGATGCCGCGGCCGTTGGAGAAAATCGAGATGAACTCCTCCTGGTCGATGGCGATCGAGATCGCCTGGCGCAGCTTGCTAGCTTTCGCGTCAAGCCCGCCGACTACCGGATCGAGCATGTTGAAGCCCATGTAGAAGGTCGAGGTCTTGACCGAAGTCAGCAGGCGGATGCCCTTTTCCTGCATTTCCTCGGTCAGCGCCACGTCGCCACCGACATTGACGCGCACCGCCTGATCGAAACTGTCGGAGGAAATACCCGAGGCATCGAAATAGCCCTGCAGGAACTTGTTCCAGTACGGAATCGCCTCCTTCTCGCGGGTGAATACCGCGGCGTCGAGGAACGGTAGCGGTTTGCCGCAATCGTCGAGCAAACCGGCTTCGCGATCGCCCGGCTCGCCTTCGCAGGGATAGGTCTGGCCGTGAAAATTGGGATTGCGCGCCAGCACCATGCGCCGGTTCGGATCGTTCTCGGCGAGCATGAACGGCCCGGTGCCGATCGGCCACCAGTCAAGCGTCAGGTTGCGCTCGACCATGCCCGGCTGGGCGAAGAAACGGTCGGCCTCGCGCGGCACCGGGGCGAAGAAGGGCATGGCCAGCCAGTACAGGAACTGCGGATACTTGCCCTTGATGCGGATGCGCCAGGTATGGGCATCGATGCGTTCGATGCCGGACAGCGGATAGGCGTCGAGGTCGAGCCAGGCATCGGCTGGCAGGTCCTTGGCCGCAGCGCGCAACGTGTCGCCGAGCTCCTTGAGGCCGACGATCTTGTCGGCCATCATGCCGTAGATCGGCGAATGCAGACGCGGATGGGCGAGGCGCTTGATCTGGTAGATGTAATCGTCGGCGGTCAACTCACGCGTGCCGGTTTCCGGGAAATCGGCAACGCTGCGCCGCCCATCGGCAATCCCTGGCCCGAGGTAGCGCGGCTGGCCAGCAGCATCCAGGGCGAAGGCCGGATGCGGCTGGTAGCGGATGCCGGGCTGCAGCTTTAGTTCGTAGATGCTTTCGGCGATCCGCTCGACCGGCGCATCGGTCGGCAAGGCGCGGCCCTCGGCATCGACGTAGCGCGGCTGCGGCACCGCTTCCAGCGTCGCCGGGATCAGTTCATAGGGGCGCTTCAGGTAGTGGTACTGCAACGGCGGCTCGTAGATCTGCGCCGTAAAGGTGATCTCGTCCTCGGTGTAGGACTGCGCCGGATCAAGGTGTTTTGGCCGGTCGGTGAACGCCGTGTACAGAATGTTGCGCCCGGCATCGCTTGCCGGATAGGGATCATTCCACGCCTGGCCGCAACCGGCCAGCACGGCGACGAAAAGGAGACAGGCGCAGATTTTTCGCATGAGCCGCAGTTTAGCAAATGACGGCTTGACCGCCCCGCGGGGATTTGCCGACAATGGCTCAAATCCAACAACAAGGAGTTGCCGCGTGCCCGACTCGAAAATCCCCTACTTCTCGTTACCCGCCACCGGTGGTCACACGTTCCAGCTCGCTGCCCAGGCCGGCAAGATCGTCGTCATCTACTTCTATCCCAAGGACAGTACCCCCGGCTGCACCACCGAAGGCCAGCAGTTCCGCGATCTTCACGCCGAATTCAGCGCCGCTGGGGCAGTCATTCTCGGCATTTCCCGCGACAGCCTGAAGTCGCACGAGAACTTCAAGGCCAAGCAGGCCTTCCCCTTCGAACTCGGCGCCGATACCGACGAAACGGTCTGCAACCTGTTCGGCGTCATAAAGATGAAGAACATGTACGGCAAGCAGGTGCGCGGCATCGAACGCAGCACCTTCGTCATCGACAATGCCGGTGTGCTGCGCCGTGAATGGCGTGGGGTCAAGGTCCCCGGCCACGTCCAGGAAGTGCTCGATTTCGTCAAAACGCTGTAACCCTCCCCAACCCAACCAAAGGCCCACCACATGCCGCGCAAGCCCGCAGCCGCCAAGAAGCCCGCCGTTACCAAACTTTTCGTTCTCGACACCAACGTGCTGATGCACGACCCCAGCAGTATTTTCCGCTTTGAAGAACACGATATCTTCCTGCCGATCATGACGCTGGAAGAGCTCGACAACAACAAGAAGGGCATGTCGGAAATCGCCCGCAATGCCCGCCAGACCTCGCGCATGCTCGACGAGTTGCTGGCCGAGAACGGCGACGACATCGACGAAGGTATCGATCTCTATGTCCCGTCGAGCAAACTGGCCAGCGGTCGCCTGTTCCTGCAGACCGAAGCCATCAGCAGCGAACTGCCGCAGGGCCTGCCGACCTCCAAGGTCGACAATCAGATCCTCTCGGTGGTCATCCACCTGCAGAAGAAATTCCCCAAGCGCCCGGTCATCCTGGTGTCGAAAGACATCAACATGCGCATCAAGTCGCGCGCCCTCAACTTGCTGGCCGAGGACTACTTCAACGACAAGGTGCTCGAGGACACCGACATCCTCTACTCCGGCACGCGCGCCCTGCCCGATAATTTCTGGGACAAGCACGGTAAGGGCATGGAATCGTGGAAAAAGGAATCGAAGACCTACTACAAGGTCACCGGTCCGCTCTGTCCGCAATTGCTGATCAACGAGTTCGTCTGGCTGGAAAGCGACGGCTTCGCCGCCATCGTCAAGGAAGCCGCCGGCAAGACAGCGGTGCTGGAAACGCTGATCGACTACACGCATCCGAAGAATGCCGTCTGGGGCATCACGGCGCGCAATCGCGAACAGAATTTCGCGATGAACCTGTTGATGAACCCGGACATCGACTTCGTCACCCTGCTCGGCCAGGCCGGCACCGGCAAGACGTTGCTGACGCTGGCGGCGGGCCTGACTCAGACGCTGGAAAGCAAGCAGTTCGCCGAGATCATCATGACCCGCGTCACCGTGCCGGTCGGCGAGGACATCGGCTTCCTGCCGGGCAGCGAAGAGGAAAAGATGGCGCCGTGGATGGGGGCACTTGAAGACAACCTCGAAGTCCTCACCCACACCGAGGACAGTGGTCCCTATGGCGGCGACTGGGGCAAGGCCGCCACCAACGACATCATCCGTTCGAAGATCAAGGTCAAGTCGCTGAACTTCATGCGCGGCCGCACCTTCCTGAAGAAATACCTGATCATCGACGAAGCGCAGAACCTGACACCGAAGCAGATGAAGACGCTGGTCACCCGCGCCGGCCCCGGCACCAAGGTGGTCTGCCTGGGCAACATTGCGCAGATCGATACGCCCTACCTGACCGAAGGCAGTTCCGGCCTGACCTACGTCGTTGATCGATTCAAGGGCTGGCCGCACTCCGGACACATCACCCTGCAGCGCGGCGAACGCTCGCGCCTGGCTGATCACGCGGCCGAAGTGCTATAATTTTGCGCATCAATTCAAGGGGCCGTGTCAGTGACACGGCCTTTTAGTTTCGGCCGCCGCTTCGCGGCTTCACGTCAGCTGTGCCGACCTGAGCCTGCACTGGAACTTCGTTCCGTTTCAGCCACGGGCTGTCTCTGCCGGAGGAAGTTTTTGAAACGTCGAGCCTTTCTTGCCTCTCTCGCCGCTCTCGTCACGTTGGCCCAAAGTACTGAAGCGGCGCCGCAAAGGACAACCACGAGAAAACCGGCGGTCAAGCGCAAATCAAAGCCCAAACCCGCGCGCAAGCCAACACCGACAACGCGCTCGCCGGTCCATACGGCAGACAATCCGGTCATCGATGAACCGCCGAAAGGTACTTCGGCCTCCCGCCTACCGCCGGTCAAGGCTCCCGAGCCACCGGCCGAGTGGCGTACCTTTGAGGTCATCACCAACGTCAACCTCAACAGCAAGCTTGGCCCCAACAAACTGTGGCTGCCGCTGCCACTGAATCAGGACACCCTTTTCCAGCGGACCCTGGGCTATTCCTGGGAGGGCAATCCTTTACGTGCCGGTATCAGCCGGCAACCGGACGGCGAACTGGAGTTGTTTCACTGCGAATGGCCGGACGGCACCACTGGCAAGTTGCAGCTGAAAACCCTGGTGACCACAGCCGACCGCCATTTCGACGTGACCAGACGGACCGTCGCCCCCGAGCGCGAAGATATCCTGCGCCGCAATCTGCAGGCCTCCCGGCTGATCCCCAACGATGGCCTGGCATTCCAACTGGGCGAGCGCATCCTCGGCCGCATCAAGGATCCGGTGGCCCAGGCCAAGGCAGTGTATGACTGGGTGGTGGACAATACGATCTATGACCCCAGTCTTCCCGGCTGCGGCAGCGGTGACGTGATGCGCCAGTTGATCAGTGGACTATACGGCGGGCGCTCGGCCGACATCAATGGACTGTTCGTCGCCGTCTGCCGGGCCATCGGCATTCCGGCGCGCTGCGTTTTCGGCCAGCGCGTCGGCTCGTCACGGCTGTTCCGCAGTCTCGGGCTGATCAGCACGGATGCCACGCGCGGCCAGCATGTCCGCGCCGAATTCTATGTTCCCGGCTACGGCTGGATTCCGGTCGACCCGAGCGACGTCCGCCGCGCCATCGCCCTCGAAGGCCTATCCGACCAGGACAGCCGTCTGCTGTCGCTGAAACGGGTACTGTTTGGTGTCTGGGAAATGAACTGGATCGCCTTCAACGTCGGCATCGACATCAAGCTGAACGGCCAGACTGCATCCCATCCCTTCCTGCTGCTGCCCCGCCTGGAAACACCGCAGGGCGATCTCGACGGCACTGATCCGGCGGCCATCCAGTACAGCATCAGCGCCCGTCGGGTCGAGCTCTGACAATACTCCGGTCAGTCCCTGGCATCCTGGAAACCGCCGCTCGCCAGATTCTCGAAGCGCGTGTATTCGCCGAGGAAGGCGAGGCGCACGGTGCCGGTCGGGCCGTTACGCTGCTTGCCGATGATGACTTCGGCCATGCCCTTGTTGTCCGGACTTTCCTTGTTGTAGTACTCGTCGCGGTACATCATCAGGATCACGTCGGCGTCCTGCTCAATGGCGCCTGATTCGCGCAAGTCGGACATCATCGGCCGCTTGTCAGTACGCTCTTCAACCTTACGCGAAAGTTGCGACAAGGCGACGATCGGCACCTGCAGCTCCTTGGCCAGCGACTTGATCGAGCGGGAGATTTCGGAGACTTCCGTCGCCCGGTTCTCGCCCTGCCGGTTGCCACTCATCAGCTGGATGTAGTCGATGACCAGCAGGCCGAGCTTGCCGCCGTACTGGCGCGCCAGACGCCGGGCGCGGGCACGCAGGTTGGCCGGGCTGAGGCCACCGGTTTCGTCGATGTAGATCGGCGCCTCGTGCAACTTGCCGAGGGCGAAGGACAGTTTTGACCATTCGTCGTCGTTCATCCGGCCAGTACGCAGACTCTGCGAATTGAGTCGGCCGATCGAAGCCAGCATCCGGGTGGCCAACTGGGCGCCGCCCATTTCCATCGAGAAAACGCCGACTGGCAGGCCGGAGTCGACCGCCACATTCTCGGCAATGTTCAAGGCAAAGGCCGTCTTGCCCATCGACGGCCGGCCGGCGACGATGATCAGATCGCCCGGCTGGAAACCGGAGGTCTTCTGGTCAAGATCGATGAAACCGGTTGGAACGCCGGTGATGTCCGAGGGATTGTCGCGGTCGTGCAGTTCCTGGATGCGCTCGACGACCTGCGTCAGCAGCGGATTGATGTGCACGAAACCTTCGTTGTGACCGGCGCCGGCTTCGGCAATCTTGAAGATTTTCGACTCGGCCTCATCGAGCAGGGTCTCGGCATCACGACCGAGCGGATTGAGCGCATCGGAGGCGATCTCGTCGGCGGTCGCCACCAGCTGGCGCAGAACCGAGCGCTCGCGGACGATCTCGGCATAGCGCTTGATGTTGGCCGCCGACGGCGTATTCGCCGCCAGTTCGCCGAGATAGGCCAGGCCACCCGTCTGCTCGCCTTCACCGGCCGCATCGAGCGCCTCGGCGACGGTGACGACGTCGGCCGGCTTGGCCCGCTCAAGCAGGTTGCGGATCTGGCGGAAGATGCGCCGGTGCTCGTCACGATAGAAATCCGCCTCGGTGATCAGGTCGCCCATCCGGTCCCAGGCCTGATTGTCGAGCAACAGGCCGCCCAGAATGGACTGTTCAGCCTCGATCGAATGCGGCGGGACACGCAAGTGGTCCAGGGTCGAATCGGTGATGCGGGGTTTCTGCGGGCGCTGGTTCATGGGCGGGAGTTTAAAGTAAAAAGGCCCCGCATCTGCGAGGCCTTTTGGCGGGAAGCGAGGCCGGAATTACTCGGCAGCGACGACCACGGTGATGTTGGCCAGCACGTCGGTGTGCAGGGCAACGTCGAGCGGGAATTCGCCGATCGCCTTGAGCGGACCTTCCGGCATGCGGATGGCCGACTTGTCGACGTCGAAACCGGCAGCCTTCAGCGCGTCAGCGATGTCAGCATTACCGACGGAACCGAACAGGCGACCGTCCATACCGGCCTTGCGGGCAACGGTGACGGAGACACCGGCCATCTTGTCGGCGGCGCCTTGAGCGGCAGCCAGCTTGTCAGCGGCGATCTTTTCCAGATCGGCACGACGCGCTTCGAATTCGGCCATGGCAGCCGGCGTGGCACGCTTGGCCATGCGCTTCGGGATCAGGAAGTTACGGGCGTAGCCATCCTTGACCCTGACGACTTCGCCGAGGTTACCGAGGTTAACCACCTTTTCGAGCAGAATGATTTGCATGTTTCGTCTCCTCGAAAATTATTGATGGTTGTCGGTGAAAGGCAGCAGGGCCAGGAAGCGGGCGCGCTTGATGGCGGTGCCCAGCTGACGCTGATAGCCAGCCTTGGTACCGGTCAGACGAGCCGGCATGATCTTGGCGTTTTCCTGGATGAATTCCTTCAGGACATCCACATCCTTGTAGTCGATCTGTTCGACCTTTTCAGCGGTGAAGCGGCAGAACTTGCGGCGCTTGAAGAGACCGCCACCACGCTTCTTTTTCTTGTCGTCATCCTTCTTCTTGAAGAATCGAGCCATTTTCGTTTCCTTCCAAAAATTCTATTGAATTCACATGCAGTACGGGCGTTCGGCTTTTCAAGCTGCGGGCGGCGAGAAATCCGGTCATCCTGACCGCTCCCCCGAGGGGTGCTGCCTGTAGCCAACGGGCGCTTTCACCCAGGGCCAGAACAGCAATTTCCACTTCCACCTGTCGCTGCTTACCGCCTTCGGTCTGTGTCGAGCTGTGTTGCAACCGCCCTTCACTGACTGGTACGCCGGCCGGGGTGTAGCGCAATGCCTTGCGTTCAACCAGCAGACCGGAGAGTTCGAGGCAGTTCAGCCGTCTTTCCCGTACAAATATGCTTGATTAGGCAGCCGCGACCGGTTCGACCGGAGCCGCTGCAGCAACGTCACCACCCATCAGGGACTTGGACTTCTCTTCCTTCATCATCGGCGAAGGATTGGTCACGGCAGCCTTCATCTTGACGGTCAGGTGGCGCAGCACGGCGTCGTTGAACTTGAACGAATGCTCGAGTTCGGCCAGCGTTTCGCCGTCGACTTCGATATTCATCAGCACGTAGTGGGCCTTGTGGATCTTCTGGATCGGGTAGGCCAGCTGACGGCGGCCCCAGTCTTCCAGACGATGGATCGAACCGCCCTTGGCAGTAACGATGGCGCGATAGCGCTCGACCATGCCGGGCACTTGTTCGCTTTGGTCCGGGTGGACGATAAAAACGATTTCGTAATGGCGCATGCAAGCTCCTTTTGGGATATACCCTCCGCCATGCGATCGCGGTAGGGCAAGGTTGAAAAGCCCGCGATTATAACAACAATCGCGGGCTCCGAGGCAAAACCGGGAAGATAAATCAGAAGCTGTCGTCAGCCATCTCCAGCGCACCGGCGCCGCCAGCGATGATCGATTCAGCCAGGCCGGCGGCCTGAGTCAGGGAATGGTCGGCGAAGAAGCGGGCCGTTGCCAGCTTGGACGGCCAGAACGGATCGCTGTCGCCAGCGGCAATCTTCGCCCGGGCGATGACTGCCGAACGACCCAGTTGCCAGCCACCGGCGACGATGCCGAGCAGGTAGAGGAAGGGCACGGCGCCGGCATGGGCAGCCTTGGAATGAGTAGCGAAATTCTCGACCAGCCAGTCGACCGCCTTGTCCAGGGCGTCAATACCGGCCAACTGGCGGCTGCCGATGGCGGACAGATCGCCGTCAAGCTGCGCCGCGGCGGCACGCATCTCGGCGATCACCGCCTTGATGGTGACGCCCTTCTCGCGGGCGATCTTGCGACCGATCAGGTCGTTGGCCTGGATCGCCGTCGTGCCTTCATAAATGGCGGTAATGCGGGCATCGCGCAGATGCTGGGCGGCGCCGGTTTCCTCGATGTAGCCCATGCCACCATGAACCTGGACGCCAAGCGAGGCAATGTCGATGGCGCTTTCGGTGCTCCAGCCCTTGACCACCGGGATCATCAGGTCGGCGAAGGCCTGCCCCTGCTTGCGGGCAGCTTCGTCCGGATTGTGATGGGCATTGTCCTGGGCAGCGGCGACAACGTAGGCCAGGGCACGCATGGCCTCGATGCGCGAGCGCATCGACATCAGCATGCGGCGGACGTCCGGATGCTTGATGATCGGCACCTTCGGGCCGCCCTTGACCCCCAGTTCGGCCCCCTGGACACGCTCCTTGGCATAGACGGCGGCACGCTGGTAGGCGCGCTCGGCGTCGCCAAGACCTTCCAGGCCGACATTGAAGCGGGCGGCGTTCATCATGATGAACATGTATTCGAGACCGCGGTTCTCCTCACCAACCAGCGTGCCGACGGCGCCACCATTGTCACCAAAGGCGAGCACGGCGGTCGGGCTGCCGTGGATGCCGAGCTTGTGCTCGATCGAGACACAATAGACGTCGTTGCGTTCGCCCGGCGTGCCATCAGCCTTGAGCAGGAACTTCGGCACGACGAACAGCGAGATGCCCTTGACCCCTTCCGGCGCATTCGGCGTGCGCGCCAGCACCAGATGCACGATGTTGTCGGTCATGTCGTGCTCGCCGTAGGTGATGAAGATCTTCTGGCCGAAAATCTTGTAAGTGCCGTCGCCAACCGGCTCGGCGCGGCTGCGCACGGCGGCAAGGTCGGAACCGGCCGAGGGCTCGGTCAGGTTCATGGTGCCGGTCCATTCGCCGGAAACCAGGTTCGGCAGGTAAGCCGCCTTCTGTTCATCGGTACCGGCGATCATCAGCGCCTCGATGGCGCCCTGGGTCAGCATCGGGCACAGCGAGAAAGCGTGATTGGACGCCTTCCACATTTCGCTGACCGCCGTCGACAGCAGGCGCGGCAAGCCCTGACCGCCGAATTCCGGATCGCAGCCGAGGCCGTTCCAGCCGTTGTCGACGAACTGGCGATAGGCTTCCTTGAAGCCCGGCGTCGTGGTCACCACAGTGTCCTTCCACTTGGCGCCATTGGTATCGCCGGCGCGGTTCAGCGGCGACAGAACGGCACCGGCGAATTTCGCCGCCTCTTCGAGAATGGCGTCGACCACGTCGGGCGTCGCCTCCTCGCAACCCGGCAAGGCCACGACCTGCTCGAGACCAGCCAGTTCCTGCATGACAAAACGCATGTCCTTCAAAGGCGCGCTGTACTCACTCATGATCTATCTTCTTTCTTTTCGATACGGTTGGAGGTTTCTTTGAGCTCGATGAGGAAAAGGATTTCCTCGACGACGGGGAGCGCGAAACCGAGCCGCTTGCCGCCGCGGTTGTCACGCAAAAGCTGATAGAGGTAGCCGACGACGTCCCCGGCCCACCAAAGTTCGCTGATCATGCTCATGATCCGCGGCATATCCTCGATCGATTCGGCAACGGACACATCAGGCACTCTGACCGTTTCCCAGTGCTGAATCTCGACATTGAAATGCTGATTGAGGTTGCGGCCGACTTCCTCGAATTCGTCGCGCATACCCGCCATACGATAGACATCCATGAGCCGGATCCACGGCTGCAGTGCCTCTTGCGGACTGCTGTCGATGTACTCGCGCAGGGCCTGTGCCGCCCCCTTGACCCGCCCGAAGGAGAGCATGATTTCAGCCAGCTCCATGACTGGATTGGCTTCGAAATGTTCGCCGACGGCCGCCCCAGTGATCGACATGGCCGAATTGCTTACCACAGGCCGCGGAGCCTCTGCCTGAAGCAGATTCCCGGTGGGGTTTTCACCTGCCCCCTCAAGTTCCAGATCCACCTGAGTGGTGGTGTGATCCTCAGCTGAATCAAAGCTGATATCCACCTCGCTGTGCACCTTTGACTCCGTCGGCCGGCCATCGCCCTCTGCAGGCAGAGGATCGGCGGACAGCAAAGGAAAATCCCCTTCGTCGCGGTGTTGCCGACGTTGCTCATAGCTGCGCCAGCCCAGCCAGCCAGCAAGGCCCAGCGCGATGCCGATCACTACACCGTAGAGGCTCCATTCGGAGACCAGCGGCTGGTCTGCTTTAGCCGCGGCAGCGAGCGCCGGGACCAAGGGAACCGGAGTTGCTGGCGGCTGCGCCGCAACGCCCTGTTCAACGCGTCCGGCGAAATCGGCGGCACGCATTTGCAAATCACCGAGTGTCGCCTCCATGTTGCGCAGTTTTTCGGCCGTCGCCAGCTGCGAGTCCGCCTGTTCGCCAAGCGCCATCAGCATGCGAAACTCGAGGCGCAGGATCTCCCGCTGCGCCTCACTCGCCGTCAAGTCGCCCCGCAGGGAACCCAGTTCGGTAGCCATTTGCAGCATCTGCTCGCCGGCATCGCCGCCACCAGACAACATCAGCCGATCCACCGGTGCCCGTGCCGGCACCTCGGCACGCCGTGGCGTCAGTCGCGGTGGCACGTTATCGGCATCGCGCGGCACCGTCCGCCGTACCGCACGCCGGGGCGGCGCTTCTACGGACGGAACCCGCGTTTCCGGCAGCACCAACGGCACCGCCGGGCCAGCGGCTGGCTCAACGGCCGGCATGGCAAGCAACACGTAATCGCGGGATATTTCATAACCGCAACCCAGCTGCACTCCGATTTGCATGACCGGATCGCGCAGGATGGCCGACGAACGAATCTCGAGCACCGGCAGTTTGCCGCCGCGCACGGCCAGCGAGGCCGATTGCAGCCACGGCAGGTCATTGCTGCCAGTCGGCCGGATCAGGCGGAAACATGTGGCTTCGGGGTAGCGGCGATCGGCACCGATGATGTCGATCTCGACCCGTAGTCGCTCACCCAGCACCGCTTGCCCCCGCAGTTCACCCAAACCGACCGCTGCTGACGAAAGCGGCGTACTTAGCAGAGCCAGCAACAATACGGAGCGCAGCAGCGGAGGATTCAACGAAACAGCCTCAATGACAGCAAATTAGCCAAATTGTAGTCGCTATTTATTGGCGAGATAGCGTTCATCATCGAAAGTCATCACCCAGCCAGGACGGTAGACAATGAAGAGAGTCATCACCATGCCTGACAACCAGGCCTCGGCGAATCCAAGTAGCAGAAAGTACGGGAAATACTCGGTGAACAGATAATCCCATTCATAAATACCCGCCAGCGCCAGCAGGGTACTGATGACAAAACCGACACCGATGACGGTCACGGCGGCGCCGAAAAAACCATTGACAAAGATATAGACAAAAAAATGCCGGGGCAGCACCTTGTCCAACAGACGGTAGAACAGCTGGCTGAGACCAACACCGACACCGGCCGTCAGCAGCGTGTTGGCGGCGTAGGAGAACCAGCCGCCATCGGTATTGAAAGTCACGGCCGCCGCGACCAGAGACAAGCCGATGAAGGCCAGCCGGGGGCCGAAACTCAGCGTGAATACGGTGGCCCCGAGGAGATGCATGCTGAGGCCAGGCTTGACGCCTGCCTTCAGGCTCCAGATCAGGACCAGCAGGACGATCATGCCCAGCCACAGGTTCATCAACGCCGATTCGCGCAAGCGCAACCATGGCGCCCGCCAGATGCTGTGGGCGAAAAACAGTAGCCAGGCCAGCCAAGCCGCCCAGTACCACCCTTCGCCCAGCAATGTATCCGGTAGATTCACCCGGCCATTCTAGTACCGGCTCCCGGCTTTTTGATATCAGTCGAACGCCGCTGTCATCTGCGGCACGAGCTCGAACAGATCGCCAACCAGGCCGTAATCAGCGACCTGGAAGATCGGTGCATCCGGATCCTTGTTGATGGCGACGATCACCTTCGACTCCTTCATGCCGGCCAGATGCTGAATGGCACCGGAAATGCCGACGGCAATGTAGAGCTGCGGGGCGACGATCTTGCCGGTCTGACCGACCTGGTAATCGTTCGGCACGAAGCCGGCATCGACGGCGGCGCGGGAAGCGCCCAGCGCCGCACCGAGCTTGTCGGCCAGCGGCTCGAGCAGGGCATGGTAATTCTCGCCACTGCCCAGACCGCGACCGCCGGAAACGATGATGCCGGCAGCACCCAGTTCAGGGCGTTCAGACTTGGTCAGTTCGCGGCCGAGCAGCGTGCATTGCGCCGTGTCAGCGGCGGCGGCAACATTGTCGATGGTGGCGCTGCCGCCGGTGGCGACGGGATCGAAGGCGGTGGTGCGCACGGTGATGACTTTGACCGCGTCGGCGCTGTGCACCGTAGCCAGGGCGTTGCCGGCGTAAATCGGGCGAACGAAGGTATCGGCCGAGTCGACGGCGGTGATTTCCGAAATCTGGGCGACATCGAGCAGGGCGGCAACGCGCGGCAGCAGGTTCTTGCCGAAGGTGGTGGCCGGAGCCAGGATGTGGCTGCAGCCGGCCGCCTGGGCGAGTACCAGGGCGGTCATATTTTCGGCGGTCTGGTTCTGGTAATGGGCAGCATCGGCCAAGCGGACCTTGGCCACGCCCTGCAGGGCGGCGGCTTGCTCGGCGGCGGCAGCACAACCGCTACCGGCAACCAGAACGTGAACTTCGCCACCGATCTTCTGGGCGGCAGCGACGGTGTTGAGGGTGGACGCCTTGAGGTTGGCGTTGTCGTGTTCGGCAATGACGAGAATGGTCATGATCAGATCACCTTGGCTTCGTTCTTGAGCTTGTTCACCAGTTCGGCGACATCCGCCACCTTGATGCCGGCGCTGCGCTTGGGCGGCTCGGCGACCTTCAGCGTACTCAGCCGCGGCGTGACATCGACGCCAAGGTCGGCCGGCTTGACGGCGTCGAGCGGCTTCTTCTTGGCTTTCATGATGTTGGGCAGCGTGGCGTAGCGCGGCTCGTTCAGGCGCAGGTCGGTAGACACCACGGCCGGCAGGCTGATGGCCAAGGTTTCCAGGCCGCCGTCGATCTCGCGGGTAACCGTCGCCTTGCCGTCGGCAATGACGACCTTGGAGGCGAAGGTGGCTTGCGGCCAGCCAGCCAGCGCCGCCAGCATCTGGCCCGTCTGGTTGGCATCGTCGTCGATGGCCTGCTTGCCGCAGATGACCAGTTGCGGCTGTTCCTTGTCGCACAGCGCCTTCAACAGCTTGGCGACGGCCAGCGGCTGCAGTTCGACGTCGCTTTCGACCAGGATGCCGCGATCGGCCCCAATGGCCATGGCCGTACGCAGAGTTTCCTGACAGGCGGCAACGCCGCAGCTGACGACGATGACTTCCGTGGCGATGCCAGCCTCTTTCAGGCGCACCGCTTCTTCGACGGCAATTTCGTCGAAGGGATTCATGCTCATCTTGACGTTGGCCAGGTCCACGCCGGAACCGTCCGCCTTGACGCGGATCTTCACGTTGTAATCAACCACCCGCTTGACGGGGACAAGAATTTTCACTGCGCTCTCCTTTTAGCTTTTGCTCATTCTGTTAAAACCTTGACGCCCGTTTGACAGACGCCCACTCAATCCGCACAATGACCATACTGTGTCGTATGGAAAAGCATACGGTAGCGTATGGAAAATAAAGCTGTCAAGTCCACTCCCGATATCGCCGGTGCGAAGACCACTGGTCGCGCGCGCACGCCGCGCACCCAGCTCGACCCGGAACGCTGGGTCATCGCTGCCATTGACGTGCTCGCTCGCGAGGGCATCGCCGGACTGCGCGTCGAGGTGCTGGCCAAGCGTTGCGGCGTGACCAAGGGCAGCTTTTACTGGCATTTCAAGGACCGCCAGGCGCTGCTTGATGCCGTCCTCGACCACTGGAAACTCGGCCGCATCCGCGACATTGAAAAGACCACTGCCGTAACGCCTGGCCAAGAACGCGAACAACTGCATTATGCCATCGAGGTGTATGGTGCCAGCCGCAACCGCAAGGGCATGGAGATTGAACTGGCCATCCGCGACTGGGCCAGGCATGACGCCCGGGCTGCCGCTGTCGTCGAATCCGTCGACCTCTACCGTCTCGAATGTACGCGCAAGCTGTTCGTCGCCGCCGGCATGTCGGACGCCGAAGCCAAGAGCCGCAGCCTGCTGCTCTACGCCTGCGTCTTCGGCTTGTCGCTGATGCATTACAACCACTTCGACGACAACCTGCCCGACCTCAAGCAACGCATCGCCGAGCGCATCGTCGCCAACTAGTCGGTGCAGGCCTTCGCCTGCCCACCGACCAGCAGTTCCCGTTCCCAAGCCATTAACAGCCCGGCCAGTTGCCCGACGCTTTCCTGCAGCGCGGCAACACCGCCCGACGCATCGGCCGTCGGCGCCGGCACGGCGATGGCCACCGGTCTCTCGGCCAGCGGCCGCCGCCCGGCATCGAGCCAGAATGCGCGACCACGCAGCATTCCCCGGCTTTCCGCCGGCGCCGAGAAGACCTGACTGAATTCGGCAATCTCCACACGCAACAGGCATTTGCCGCGCACCTGTCCGGAAGGGACCCCGTCCAGCTGTTGCAACAGCCGCTGCTCGATCAACTGGCCCGGCGGCCCGGCCCAGCGCGAGCGGGAATACTCGCGGAGGACGGAAGCGTCGGCATAAGCCAGGCGGTAATTGATGCCGAGGGAATCCATCCACAACGGCGCCCGCACCTCGATGGCGAGAATACCCGGTCGCTCCGTTCCGGGTAGTCGCTCGGCCGGCAAACCCAGATCATGGATGACCAGTCCCCGCTCACTGCCACGCTTGCCCGAGGTATAGCAGCCGGCCAGCAGGGCGAGGCTCAAGACGAGGACTATCCAGCGCATCATTTGCGTCCACCTTCAGCCGTGAAACCGGGTTCGCCCGGTCCCGGCGGCAGCGCCGGAGCGCCAAACACCAGGCCCTGCGGCGAATCCTCGAGAATGCGCAGGACGCGGCTCAATTGCCGGGCGGTGACCGAGAAATCGCCGGCCATCTCGTTCAGCCGCGGCATCAGCGCCGCCGCACCGTTGGCCGAAGGATCGCCGACGGCGACGTCGATCTTTTCCGCGGCGACCTGCATCCTGCCTACCGCCTGGCGCGTCTCGGCCAGCAGCGGACCGACCTCGGCAACAGCGGCCGACAGGTTGGCGACATTACGCTCGTCGAGCAGCTTGCGCATCTGCAACAGCGTCACGTTGAGATTATCCAGCGCCGGTTTCATCCCGGCCGAAGCCGCTTCCAGGTTGGCCAGCGTTGCCGTCAGGTGGCGCCGGTTCTCGGCGTTGAGCACGGCATCGAGGCTGGCCAGCACCTGACGGGCCTCTTTCAGGGTAGCCGTACCGGTCTCGCTCAGTTCGTCAAGCAGCGAGGGAATCATCGCGATGCGCGGCGGCTTGTCGGCGTCCGGGCGCAGCGGCTCGACGCTGCGACCATTCTCCAGAAGAAGGATTTGGGCGAGGCCGGTGACCCCCTGGTAGTTCAATTTGGCGACCGTCCCCTGGGTCAGCGGCACATCGCGGTTGATCGAGATGGTGATCAGGATGTTGGCTGTATCTTCCGGATCGAGACGGATGTCGCTGACCTTACCGACGCGGATACCACGGTAACGGACCTGGGCCTGCGGATTCAGACCTCCGATGTCTTGCCGGGTGACGACGATGTAATCGTGGGTTGCGTCCTTGACGCCACCCAGCCAGTAAATGCCGAACAGCCCGGCCGCCAGCAGCAGGATGGCGAAGATGCCGGCAGCGAGCGCGTGAGACTTGTTTTCCATGGCCTTATTAGAGCAGCTTCCCGGCCTTGGCGGCAAAGAAACCGCGAATGAAGGGATGATCGACGGCCATCACCTCCTGGCGCGGCCCGCAAGCCACCAGGCGCTGATCGGCAAGCACCGCGATGTGTGTCGCCAGACTGGTCAGGGTGTGCAGATCGTGGGTGACCATGACCACCGTCAGGTCGAGCGCCTGCTGCAGAACGCCGACGAGATTGACGAAATTCTGGCTGCGCTCGGGATCGAGTCCGGCCGTCGGTTCGTCAAGCAGCAGCAGTTCCGGCTCGAGAGCCAGGGCGCGGGCCAGCGCCACGCGCTTGACCATGCCACCAGACAACTCGGCCGGCATCAGGCGACCGTGTTCCGCCGTCAGTTCAACCATGTCGAGCTTGAGATCGACGAGGCGACGAATCCAGTCCTCGTCCAGGCAGCGCAGCTCGCGCAATGGGAAGGCAATGTTGTCGAAAACCGACAGCGCCGAAAACAGTGCGCCGTGCTGGAAGAGCACGCCGAGGCGGCGCCGTAGCGTCTGCCGGATCAGAAGATCCGCCTCCCCTGGATCAAGGCCGAACAGGCGTATGCTGCCGGCAGTTGGCCGCAGCAGGCCGAGCATCTGGCGCAGCAGCGTGGTTTTGCCGCTACCGGATCCGCCAACCAGACCGAGCACCTGACCGGCCTCGACACGCATATCGATATCGCGATGAATGAATTGCGTCCCGAAACGCGTGCTGATGCCACGCAACTCGATGATCGGTGCGGCGCTCACAGACTGGGCACGCCGATATGGCGCGTCAGGATGGCGAACACGGCATCGACGAGAATCACCGCGGTGATCGCCGTCACCACCGCCCGCGTGGTGTTGGCCGAGAGACTCTCGCTATCCGGCTTGACGCGCAGGCCGAAATGACAGGCGATGAGGGCAATGACGAAACCAAAGACAACGCCTTTGCCCAGGCCGATATATAGGTTCGCCACGGGCACGGCGCGCGGCAGGTTGTCGACGAAATAGAGCAATGACAGATCGAGTTGCAGCATGGCGGCGACCATGCCACCCAACAGCGCGATCGCCGAGGTCCACAGGACGATCAGCGGCATGGCCACAGTCAGGCCGAGAATTTTCGGCAGCACGACGCGCAGGCTGCGCGACACGCCCATCGTCGCCAGGGCATCGATTTCCTCGGTCAGGCGCATCACCCCGATCTGTGCCGTCATCGCCGAACCGGAGCGGCCGGCGACGAGGACGGCGACCAGCACCGGCCCCAGTTCGCGGATGATCGAAATGCCGAGAATATTGACGATGAAGAGGTCGGCACCCAGGCTGCGCAATTGCAGCGCCGACAGGTAGGCAATCGTCACGCCGATCAGGAAGCCGACCAGGGCGGTCACCGGCAGGGCCTGGGCACCCGACTTGTAAATGGTGGCGGACAGTTCGCGCCACGGCATATCAGCGGGATGACGCAGCAGATGAGCGAGATCGAGGAGCAACTGGCCGAGCAGCACAATCATGCCGCGCAGATTGCCCAGCGCCCGCAGCAGCAGGCTGCCGAGCGCGGCAACCAGATGATGCCGGCGGACAGGCAGTTGCGGCGACGTAGCCGGCTGACTGGCGACACGTTCCAGCACCAGCCGCTGGACGGCCGAGATGTTCAGCTCGTCAGGCCAGGCCTGTTGCCATGCCCGCCACAACAGAACTGCCGCCGCACTATCCAGACGGCTGACGGCGGAAAGATCCCAGGCCTTCGCCCCGTCGGCTGCCGCCAGGCGCTGCTGCAGGTCCGACAATTCGGGCATGATGGCCGCCAGCGTCCATTGGCCCGTCAGCACCACCCTCCCCGACTCGATCTGCAATCGGGGAACGTCGATCACGCAACTTTCCTTGTCGTTTTCGACTTGACCACATAGTCGCGACCGACCTGTCGCCAGATATAGGTTTCCTCGCCGAAGGCTGCTGCCGTCCACGGATTTTCGGCCAGCCACTCGCCCGGCAGGTCGATCTGAAAACCGTTGCCATAGGGTTTCGCCGACCACGCCGGCAAGGCGCGGTCGTCACGCGTGCGGTGCAGCAGCACGGCCAGGCGCAGGCAGAAAACCAGGCGCCACATGCTGTCGGAGGCCGGCACCGCCCCCAGCTTTTCCAGCTTGCCGCGATGGCCGAGCACCAACATGGCCAGCCGTGCCTGATCCTTTTTCGAGAATCCGGGCATGTCGGCATAGGTCAGGATATAGGCACCGTGCTTGTGATACGCGTTGTGGGCGATCGAAATGCCGATTTCGTGCAGGCGCGAGGCCCAGGACAGGAACAGCAGATCCGCCTCGTCCGGCGCCCCTGCCGTCAGTTGCGTCAGGGCAGAGAGAGCCGTCACCTCGACGCGCTCCACCTGATCAGCTTCGACCTGGTAGCGGCGGCGGAACTGGGCCACCGTCGAATCGCGCATGTCGTGATGATGGAAGCGGCCGAGCAGGTCATAAAGCACGCCAAGGCGCAGGGCACCGTCGGCATAGGTCATGCGCTCGATGTCCAGTTCCTCGAACACGGCCAGCATGATGGCGATGCCGCCCGGCAACACCGGCAGGCGATCACCCTTGACCCCCGGCAGATCGAGCGCTTCGGCCGAACCGGCCTTGATCAGCAGCGCACAGAGCCGTTCCAGGCCGGCGCGGGTGATGCCGCTCTCGCCACCGGGATTGAGGCTGTTCAGTTCGAGAATATCGGCAATGGCCCGGGCCGTCCCCGACGAACCGACCGCCTCCTTCCAGCCGAGGCGCTGGTAGTCGTGGGCGATCAGTTCGATTTCCTTGGCCGCCGCCACCTGCGCCTCGCGCAGGCGCCTCTTGTCGATCTTGCGATCGGGAAAGTAACGCAGCGTATAGCTGACGCAGCCCATGTACAGCGACTCCATCAGCTGCGGGTCATGCTGCTTGCCGATGATGAATTCGGTCGAGCCGCCGCCAATATCGATGACCAGCCGGCGATGAGTGGCCATTGGCATGGAATGTGAAGCGCCGATGTAAATCAGGCGCGCCTCTTCACGGCCGGCGATGACTTCGATGGGAAAACCGAGCGCTTCCTCGGCCTGCGGCAAGAACTCGCTGGCGTTTTTGGCGACACGCAGGGTATTGGTCGCCACCGCCCGCACCGCCCCTTTGTCCAGCCCCCCCAGGCGTTCGCCGAACAGGCGCAGGGCGTTCAATGCCCGAGCCTGGGCCGCCGCATCGAGGCGCTTGTCGGCAGTCAGCCCCGAGGCCAGGCGCACCGGCTCCTTCAGCGAATCCAGCACGTAGATCTGGTCATCGACCACCCGCCCCACCTGCAGGCGGAAGCTGTTGGAGCCCAGATCGACAGCGGCCACGGTTTCATAAATCATATTGCGGGACACAACCGGTTGGTGGAACTGGCCGGCATTCTACCACTCGCTCCTGTTACGCATTCTTACAGAACGACAACAAAAAGCCCCGCCGGCTTGCACCGGCGGGGCTTCGGATCAGAAGCCGGGAAACGCTCAGTTGGCCAGTGCGTTCTTGATCTGCTCCAGCGTCGACGGATCGTCGATGGTCGTCAGATCACCCGGATCGCGGCCTTCGGCCAAGGCCTGCAGCGAACGGCGCAGCATCTTGCCGGAACGCGTCTTGGGCAGACCGGTAACGAAGTGCACACGGGCCGGCCGGCCAATGGCGCCGAGAATGCTGTCGACCGTGCCAAAGACTTCCTTCTCCAGTGCCTTGACCAGTTCCGGCGTCGCTACCCGGGCAGCATCCTTGACCACGGCAAAGGCCATTGGCACCTGGCCCTTGAGCTTGTCTTCGACGCCGACCACAGCCACTTCGGCAATCGCCGGGTGGTTCTGGATGGCTTCCTCGATTTCACGGGTGCCCAGACGGTGACCGGCCACGTTGATCACGTCATCGGTACGGCCGAGGATGGTGAAATAGCCGTCTTCGTCCTTGATCGCCCAGTCGTATGAGGAATAGACCAGCGGCTCCTTGAACAACGTGAAGTAAGTCGACACGAAACGGTCATCCTGGCCCCAGACGGTCGTCAGACAGCCCGGCGGCAACGGCGGGATGACGGCGGCGATACCCTTCTCGTTGGCGCCGCAGACGGAACCGTCTTCGCGGAAAATCTGCAGGTTGTAGCCATAGACCGGGAAGGACGGCGAGCCGTACTTGATCGGCGTCTTTTCGACACCGGGCAAGGCAGCCAGCATTGGCCAGCCGGTTTCGGTCTGCCAGTAGTTGTCGATGACCGGCTTCTGCAGTTCGGTCATGAACCACTCGTGGGTCGGCTGGTCGAGCGGTTCACCGGCCATGAAGATATGCTTCAGCGACGACAGGTCATACTTGTGCATGAAGGCCGGATCCTGCTTCTTCAGCACACGCGCGGCGGTCGGCGCCGAGAACATGACGGTGACCTTGTACTTCTCGACAATCTGCCACCAGATGCCCGGATCGGGACGCAGCGGCGTGCCTTCGTACATCACGGTGGCCATGCCAGCAATCAGCGGGCCGTAGATGATGTAGGAGTGACCAACCACCCAGCCGATATCCGAGGTGGAGAAGAAGGTTTCGCCTTCGCCGCCGCAGTAGATGTGCTTCATCGACGACGCCAGCGCCACGGCGTAACCGCCGGTGTCGCGCTGGACGCCCTTCGGCTTGCCGGTCGTGCCTGAGGTGTAAAGAATGTAGGACGGCTCGGAAGACTCCAGCCATTCACACGGCACCTTGGCATCTATGAACTGGGCGCGCAGGGTGGCGTAATCAACGTCACGGCCGGCGACCTTGTTGAATTCCTTGTCCAGGCCACGGTCGACCATCAGCACCTTGGCCGGCTTGTGTTCGGCCAATTCAATTGCTTCATCGAGCAGGTGCTTGTAGGGCACAGCTTTGCCACCACGCATGCCGGCATCGGACGAAACGATGAGCACCGGCTTGGCATCGTCGATGCGGGTAGCCAGCGAACCCGAGGCAAAGCCGCCGAAGACCACCGAGTGGATGGCACCGATACGGGTGGCGGCGAGAATGGCGAAGGTCGCCTGGGCGATCATCGGCATGTAAATCAGGACGCGGTCACCCTTCTTGACGCCGAGGCTCTGGTAAATCGCCGCCACACGTTCGATTTCGCGCTGCAGTTCGGCAAAGCTGTAGACCGTCTCCTCGTCGGTTTCGGTAGAAACGAAGATCAGCGCGCGATCGTTCGGTCGCTTGGCCGCGTGGCGATCAACCGCGTTGTAGCAAAGGTTGGTCTTGCCGCCGACGAACCACTTGGCAAATGGCGGACGGGAATAGTCACAAACCTGGGTGAACGGTTCTTTCCAGTCGATGAGCTGGGCCTGCTCGGTCCAGAACTCGTTCGGCTTTTCGATGGAATACTGGTGAAACTCCTTGTACGTCGCCATATGGCTCCCTCTATTAAGATTTCCTGCACGACACAAACACAGAACGGATTATTTTTTTGCTGAATTCCGTTCGCTCAAGCGGCGTTCGAGCTCTGCCAACGGCAGAGCCAAACCCAATTCCTTACCCATTAGCTCAAGCAGCGGCATTAGCTGCGCGCCCAACGCCGGCAGATGGGGAATGACCGTTTCCGGACGATCAGTCGCCAGCAGTTCCAGCGCGTGGCGAAGCGATATTGGCCGCAGCTGCGGTACGGTGCCGCCCGCCTCCAGGCGGTTGCCACCCGACTGCATGGCCTGTTGCATGCGCTCGCCGGCAATTTCGAGCAAGGCCAGAGCCGACGCCACCTGGTCAGCCGGAATACTGGCCAAACCGATACTGACCGTCAGGGCGACCGTTTCACCCTGCACGGTCAGGCGTGCCAGTTCGATGGCTTCGCGAACCCGTTCGCCAAAGGTTGCGCAATAGCTGGCCGCGGTGCCCGGCGCGATGATGGCGTACTGGCCGGCACCGAAATGACCGATGCTGTCCTCCTGGCGAACCTTGCCGGCCAGCATCTTGGCGAAACGCTCGGCCACCCGCTCCGCCACCGGTGCGCCAAATCGCTGGCACAGATTGGCAAAACCATCGAAACCAAGAACCATGACGCTGGTTTCGACGCCGTGCCGGGCTGAATGGGCCAAGGCCTGGGCAATCTGGACTTCGAGAAACTTGCGCGAAAACAGACCGCTTTCCGGATCCTGAACCTGCTGCTCGCGCGCTGCCTCGACATTTTCCTGAGCAGCGGAAAGCGCCAACAGGTTGTTCAGGCGCCGTAGAATCTCGGCGCAGCCCACGCCTTTGGTGACGAAATCGGAGACGCCCAAGGCGCATGCCTTGGCCCGTTCCTCCTCTGTCTCCTCGCCGGAAACGAGAATGAACGGCATGTTCTGCAGACGGCGTAGCTTGGAAGTACGCAAGCGCTCCAGCAATTCGTAGCCAGTCAACTTCGGCATCTGCAAATCGGAGATGACGGCGCGAATCGAATGGTCGAGCACCAGGGTCTGCCACGCCGCCTCGCCATCGGCTTCTTCCCTGACGCTGTAGGTTCCCTTGAGATGGTTGATCAGCGAAATCCTGACCACGCGCGAGTCATCAACGACGAGAACGTGTGGCAACTCGCTCACGTCAGCTCCCGGCAACATCGACCACGACACGCCCCTTGGCCTGCCCGGCGATGTATTCGGCGAATGTTTCCGGCAATTGGTCAAAGGCGATACGCCGCGTCATCGCCGCCAGGTGCGGCGGCCGCAGGTCGCTGGCCAGACGCTGCCAGACACCGCGTCGGTAAGGCTCGCGGATATAGCCGGAATCGACACCGAGCAAGGAAACACCGCGCAAGATGAACGGCGCCACCGTCGTATTCAGCGACATGCTGGCCGCCAGCCCGATGCTGGCGATCGTGCCGCCCTGCTCCATGGTGCTGGCAATCCAGGCCAGCACATCACCGCCCAGGTTGTCGACAGCGCCAGCCCAGCGCCCGCGGTCGAGCGGCCGGATCTTGCTCAGGTCGAGATGTTGGCGCAGCATGACCTCAGCGGCCCCGAGGCCGCGCAGGTAATCCGCCTCGCTTTCCTTGCCGGTCAGGGCGACCACATGGTAGCCACGCTGGGCCAGCATATCGATGGCCAGACTACCGACCCCGCCGGTCGCGCCGGTAACGATCACCGGCCCCTTCTCCGGCCGCAAACCATTCTCTTCCATGCGCACGATGCCGAGCGCCGCGGTAAATCCCGCCGTACCCAGCGCCATGGCCTCGAACAGGCTCAGGCCGGCCGGCAACGGCACTACCCAGTCGCCGGGCACGCGCGCCATTTCGGCATAACCGCCGTGGTGGGCGACGCCAATATCAAAGCTGGTGGCGATCACCGGATCGCCTGGCGAAAAGCGGGCATCGCTACTGGCAACAACAGTGCCGGCCAGATCTATTCCGCCGACACAAGGAAAACGACGAATGATCTTGCCCTTGCCGGTCGCCGCCAGAGCATCCTTATAGTTGACGCTCGAATAGGCGACGCGAATCGTCACATCTCCGGCATCCAGCTGGCTTTCCTGCAAGCGGACAAAGCCGCTGCAAACCTTGCCTTCACGCTCCTCGATCAACAACGCCCTGAAGGATTCCATCGTATTCCTCGTTCTTGGAACGGTAAATTGTATTCATAATTACGGATTATGGACATAGTTGCCTCAAAGCTTTTATCCGGCCTTTACAGCGCAGCATGTTTCAAATACATTGCACGGCTATGTCCAAGCTGCTCGCTGCCCTCCTGCTGGCCTCATCCTTCTCCCTCGCTGTGCCCGGTATCGCCGCGGCCGCCGAAAAGGGAAGCCAGAACGACGAGCAGCCGTCCTTTCTGGAACGTTACACCAACGCCACTCAGGATGTCATCCTGCAGGGTTTGAAGCTGGTCGGCGTCCGCTACCGCTTCGGTGGCAATGATGAAGAGAGCGGCCTCGACTGCAGCGGCTTCGTGCGCCTGGTCTTCAAGGACAGCATTGGTACCCTGTTGCCGCGGACGGCCCGCGAGATGAGCGAAGTCGGTCAACGCATCGACAGCAGCCAACTGAAACCGGGCGATCTCGTCTTCTTCAACACCATGCGCCGCGCCTTCTCCCATGTCGGCATCTATCTGGGCGACAACCACTTCATGCATGCGCCGCGCGCTGGCGCTGAAGTCCGCGTCGAAAGCATGGATAGCAGCTACTGGACCAAGCGCTACAACGGCGCCCGGCGAATTCTCGACGGCAACTAAAAAAGCAAACGGCCTTCTGGCCGTTTTTTTTCGCCTACACACACGAACGTTTCTCATTTACAACGCGGCGCCGCCCCGATAAAATTGAACCATTCTCATTTGTTTATTGGAGCCCTGACCATGAAGTTGATTCCTGTCCTCCTCGCTGCCACCCTGGCCAGCCTTGGCAATGTTGCCCTGGCTCAGGAGAAGATCCTCAATCTGTATTCGGCCCGGCATTACCAGACCGACGAGGCGCTCTACGCCAATTTCACCAAGCAAACGGGCATCCGCATCAACCGTATCGAGGGCAAGGAAGACGAATTGCTCGAGCGGATCAAGAATGAAGGCAGCAACAGCCCCGCCGACGTCTTCCTCACCGTGGACGCCGCTCGCCTGGCCAAGGCCCACGAACTCGGCCTGTTTGCCCCGCTGAAGTCGACACTGCTGGAAAAGAGCATTCCCGCCCACCTGCGCACCGACGACTGGGCCTCCTTCTCGACCCGCGCCCGCGTCATCGTTTACAACAAAGCCCGCGTCAAGGCGGAAGACGTCCAGAACTATGCCGACCTGGCCAACCCAAAGCTGAAGGGCAAATTCTGCTCGCGCTCCGGCTCGCATCCCTACAACCTTTCGCTGATGGCCTCGGTCATCTCGCACGAGGGTGAAGCCAAGGCCGAGCAATGGGCTCGCGGCCTGGTGGCCAATTTCGCCCGCAGCCCGAAAGGCGGCGACACTGACCAGATCAAGGCTGTGGCTGCCGGCGAATGCGGCGTTGCCATCTCCAACAGCTACTATGTCGCCCGCCTGATGCGTTCGACCAAGCCGGAAGACATCAAGATCATCGAGCAGATCGGCATCGTCTGGCCCAACCAGGCCACCACCGGCGCCCACATCAACGTTTCCGGCGGCGGCGTGCTGAAGAATGCGCCGCACAAGGAGGCGGCCATCAAGTTCCTCGAATATCTGGCTTCCGACGATGCCCAGCGCTACTTCGCCGATGGCAACAACGAATGGCCGGTCGTCGCCAGCGTCAAGGTGGAGAACCCCGCCCTAGCCAAGCTTGGCAAGTTCAAGGCTGACGCCCTGCCAGTCAACAACCTGGCCATGTACCAGGCCAAGGCGCAGATCATTTTCGACCGCGCCGGCTTCAAGTAAGCGGTCGCATCTCCCCGGCGCCCCGCCGATCGCCTAGAATCAGGGGCGCCCAGGAGATCGTGAGCCGTGTCAGGAAAAACGTTTGCCCCCAGTCCGCTCGTTGCGGCGATCCGTGCCGGTCGCCTGAGCGGCGTTGTCGGCGCCCTCGATGATGGCGCCGACATCGAGGAAGCGGACATTCACGGCTGCACCGGCCTGCCGTTGCGCACTGCCTGCTTCGAGGGCGACATCGCCATTGTCCGCGAACTGCTGAGCCACGGTGCCAGCCCCAATGCCATGGCCGCCGATGGATCCGGTGCCCCGATCCGCCTCGCCCTGCGCTCCGGGCATCCGGAAATAGCCGCCCTGCTGCTCGAGCACGGCGCCGAACTTCCACCGGGCATCGTGCTCCCGACCGACGTTACCGAATCACTTGGCGAATTGACTCCGACTGAAGAAGAGTCCTCGACTCCCCTCCTCCCGGAAGATCCCGAAGTGGAAACCTCATCCACTCAGATCGCCGAGGAAACCCATCCTTATCTTGGCCTGTCCATCGAGGAAGTCGACGTCAACAGCCACTACGGCACCGATACCAACCTGCTGACCATGGATCTGCTGCGTAGTGACGTGGAGCCTGAAAGCCCATCCGCACCGTCCGCCGGTTTCTGGCAGACGCAGCGCCGGAAAAGCTGAGCACCGGCAGCGATTCAGTCGGCAGCCGCGCGCCGGGCAGCGGAAATCTGCCGCGACAGCGCAATCAGGGGCAACAGACCGACGGCAACGATGGCCAGCGACGCGGTCGACGCCTCCGCCAGACGCTCATCGGAGGCCAGCGTATAGGCCTGGGTGGCCAGCGTATCGAAATTGAACGGCCGCATGACCAGCGTCGCCGGCAGTTCCTTCATGACGTCGACGAAGACCAGCAGACCAGCCGTCAGCAAGCTGCCGCGCAGCATTGGCGCATGCACCCGGCGTAGCGTCTGGCCTTGGCCGAGGCCGAGGCTGCGCGCCGCGTCGTCCATGCTCGGCGTGATCTTGCCCAGGCTGGATTCGACGGTATGCAAGGCCACCGCCAGGAAGCGCACCAGGTAGGCATAGATCAGCGCGGCGATACCGCCGGTCAACAGCAGGCCGGGATTGGTGCCAAACCAGTGTTCCCACTGACCGGCCAGCCAGTTGTCGAGGCGGGTCACCGGGATCAACACGCCGACGGCGATCACTGCCCCTGGCACCGCATAGCCAAGGCCGACCAGGCGATTCATGCCGCGGGCCACAACACTGCGTGACAGGCGCGCGCCATAGGCCATCAACAGTGCCAGCAGCACGGCGATGACGGCAGTGGTACCGGCCAGCACAAAACTGTTGCGTGACAGCATGAGGAAGCGCTCGCCGAACTGGGTATCGCCATCGGCCAGGGCCATTTTCAGCAGCAAGGCCGCCGGTAGCAGAAATCCGAGTAGCAACGGCAGGCTGCAGGTAAGCACCGCCAGCAGGGCGCGAAAACCGGTCAGGCGGGCGCCGGCCATTGGCCGGTTGCGACCGGTGGTGTTGTTGTAGCGAGCGCGGCCGCGCGAGATGCGCTCGGCCATCAGCAGAAAAAGCACGAAACCGAGCAGCATGGCGGCCAGTTGGGCGGCGGCGATACGGTCACCGAGCGAGAACCAGGCGCGGTAGATGCCGGTGGTGAAGGTATTGACGGCGAAATAAGCGACCGTGCCGTAATCGGCCAGCGTTTCCATCAGCGCCAGCGAAACACCGGCAACGATGGCCGGACGGGCCAGCGGCAGCGACACTGAGAAGAAGGCGCGCCATGAACCCATGCCCAGCGTCCGCGCCGCTTCCAGCATGCCGCTGGCACGCTCGAGGAAGGCTGTACGGGCGAGCAGATAAACGTAGGGATAGAGCACGCAGATGAACATCAGCACCGCCCCCGGCAGGCTGCGGATATCCGGGAACCAGTAATCGCCGTACTCCCAGCCAAAAGTCTCGCGCAGCGCCGTCTGCACCGGGCCGACGAACTGCAGGAAATCGGTATAGACGTAGGCCATGACATAGGCGGGCATGGCCAGCGGCAGCACCATCGCCCAGTCGAAGATGCGCCGACCGGGGAACTCGTGCATGGCGGTCAGCCAGGCTGTGGCGACACCGAGGACGGCAACCCCGACACCAACGCCGAGGCACAACCACAGCGAGTTGAGGATATATTCCGGAAGTACCGTCTGCGACAGATGAGCCCAGGTTTCACTGGTCCCGCCGGCAAAGATGTTGAGGCCGACGCTGGCCACCGGCAGTCCGGCGAGCACGGCGACGACGACGCCGACGAGGAGCAGGGGGGAGTAATGGGCTGCGCGCATGGGTGTGGATGCGAATTATAATCGAGCGCTATGGCACAACTTGAACTTAATGGCGTGATCCAGCGCTACGGCAGGCATACCGTCGTCGACGGTGTCGATTTTTCGCTCGCGGCTGGCCAGATCGCCTGTTTGCTCGGCCCGTCCGGTTGCGGCAAGACGACGCTGCTGCGCTGTATCGCCGGCTTCGAGGAGATCGCTGACGGAGAGATCAGCCTGCATGGCGCCGTCGTCAGCCGCGCCGGCCAGCGTGTAGCCCCGGAGAAGCGGCGGATCGGCATGGTCTTCCAGGACTACGCACTATTCCCGCACCTGACTGTCGAACAGAACGTCGCCTTCGGGCTCGGTCGCAGGCCAGCGGAAGATATCCATCTGCGCGTTCGCCAGTTGCTGGCGACGGTCGGCCTGGCCGGCCAGGGCGAAAAGTTCCCGCATGAACTGTCCGGTGGCCAGCAGCAGCGCGTGGCCCTGGCCCGAGCGCTGGCGCCGCGGCCGGAACTGATCCTGCTCGACGAGCCCTTCTCCAACCTTGATGTCGGTCTGCGCGAGCGGCTCTCCGTCGAAGTTCGCGAAATCCTCAAGCGCGAGGGCTCGACCGCCATCATGGTCACCCACGACCAGCATGAAGCCTTCGCCATGGCCGACGAGATCGGCGTCATGTACCAAGGGCGCATCCAGCAATGGGACGTGCCCTACAACCTCTACCACCGACCGGCCAACCGCTTCGTCGCCGACTTCATCGGCCAGGGCGTGCTGGTTTCCGGCACCGTCGGCGACCACAACAGCGTCGCCATGGAACTCGGCACGCTGATTTCCGATACCCCGGTCGAGTGCAACGAAACCTGCTCCAACTGCGACAACGGCTGCCGCGTCGACATCCTGCTACGCCCCGACGACATCGTTCATGACGACGCCAGCGAAGTGAAGGCGGAAGTCCTGCACAAGGCTTTCCGCGGTGCCGACATCCTGTACACGCTGCGCCTGGGCAGCGGTACCGAGGTGCTGTCGCTGGTCCCCTCGCACCACAACCATGCGCTCGGGGAAAAGATCGGTATCCGCCTCGACGCCGACCACGTCATCGCCTTCAAGAAGCACGAGGAATGCGACGACCCGCAGTGCGAAATCCGTCTCGAACAGGTGGAAAAACCCATCGCCTGGCACGGCGAGCTCGTCCGCTAAGTTAGATGATCCCCTATCTCGGCCCGCTCGACGCCTTTCCGCCGGTCGCGTCGGCCCGGACCGAGATGGGCGGCCTGCTCGCCATCGGCGGCGATCTGTCGGCCCCGCGTCTGCTTGAGGCCTATCGCCAGGGCATCTTTCCCTGGGGCACTGTCGAGGGGCATCCCCTGTGGTACTCGCCCGACCCGCGCATGGTGCTCTTTCCCGACGAGTTCCGCCTCAGTCGTTCGCTGCGCAAGACCCTGCGCAGCGGCGCCTTCGAAGTGCGCTTCGACAGCAACTTCGCCGGCGTCATCGCCGGCTGTTCCGAAACGCCGCGGCCGGGCCAGGACAGCACCTGGATCACCGCCGACATGAAGGAAGCCTATTGCCGGCTGCATGAACTCGGCTGGGCGCATTCGGTCGAAACCTATGCAGAAGGCGACCTGGTCGGCGGTTTGTACGGCTTGCTAATCGGGCGGATGTTTTACGGAGAATCGATGTTCGCCCGTCGCCGCGACGCCTCGAAGGTCGCCTTCGCTCACCTCATCGGCCGGCTGAAGGCTGACAACGTTGCTTTGATCGATTGCCAGATGCGCACTGTGCACCTCGCCTCGCTCGGTGGCCGGGAGATTCCCCGCGCCGAGTTCCTCACCCGCCTGCGTGCCCTGACCGCGGCGGAACACCGTCGCGGGCCGTGGCCCGCGACGGCGATCGACTGGAACTGACCGGCCATGGCCCAGCCCGACGACGCCGCCCTGCCCTTCTCGCTGCTGCAGTTTTACGCGACCTCGCCCTATCCGTGCAGCTATCTGGCCGACCGTCAGGCGCGCTCGCAAGTCGCCACCCCGGCCCACCTGATCGACAGCGAAATCTACGCCTCGCTGGTCCGCGCCGGCTTCCGGCGCAGCGGCATCTTTACCTACCGGCCGCACTGCGACGGCTGCCGTGAATGCGTGCCGGTGCGCCTGGCGGTCGCCGAACTGCATCTCAAGCGCCACCAGCGCCGCGCCCTCAAACACCACGTCAAGCTGCACGCCCGCGAACTGCCGCTGCTCTTCCGCGAGGAGCACTACCAGCTCTACAGCCGCTACCAGCAGGCTCGCCACCCCGGTGGCGGCATGGACGACGACAGCCACGACCAGTACGCCCAGTTCCTCCTGCAAAGCCGCGTCGACACCCGGCTGGTCGAGTTTTCCGAAGACGGCGTCGTCCGCATGGTCAGTCTGATTGACGTCCTCGACGACGGCCTCTCGTCGGTCTACACCTTCTACGAACCGGACATTCCCGGCGCCAGCTATGGCATCTACAACATTCTCTGGCAACGTCAGCAATGTCTCGGCCTCGGCCTCCCTTATCTCTATCTCGGCTACTGGATCGCCGCCAGCCGCAAGATGGCCTACAAGACGGACTTCCAGCCCATCGAGGGCCTCATCGAAGGACGCTGGCAACACCTGCCCACCACGCCATGAAACCATTCGCCATCGCCGCCCTGCTGCCACTCGTTCTCGCCGGCAGCCTGCACGCCGCTGACACCATCACCTATACCTGCGACAACGGCCAGACGCTCGCCATCGCCTATGGCACAGCGGCCGACGGCCGGCCGCAGGCCACCCTGCACCGCACCGGCGGCGACCTCATCCTGCCCCAGGTAGCCGCCGCCTCCGGCGCCCGTTACCGTGCCGACCCGGTCGACCTGCACATCCAGGGCGAGGACGCTTTCCTCGAAGATGAACAAGGCCGTCAGCTGCGCTGTTCGCGCGGCGCCCCACCCGCCGCCGCATCGTCACCGACAGCCGCCAGCAGTTTCATCACCCTCAACGGTGGCGTCGCCTACCGAGCCCGCAACGCCCTGCCGCCCGACGCCATCCTGGTCATCCTCGTCCACGACGTCAGCCGTGCCGGCGCCCCGGCCCGCGTGCTGGCCGAACAACGCTACGAACTGAACGGCGCCCAGGTGCCGATCTTCTTCACCGCCACCATCGACCGCGACCTGATCGGCAAGCGAGCCCGCATCCAGGTCGCCGCTCGCATTGAAAGCGACGGCCAACCGCACTACATCAACGACCGCGCCTACCCGGCGCTGCACAACGGCCAGCCGTTGCCGCTGGCCATCATGCTCAAGCCGGTCGGCGCCAGCCCGCACTGAAAGATGGCGGGTTAGAATCCCGCCATCATGCAGATCGACACCTTTCTTCAGCGCTGGCAACAGGCCGGCGGTTCCGAGCGCGCCAACTACCAGCTTTTCATTGCCGACCTCTGCGACCTGCTCGGCGTCGCCAAACCCCAGCCCGCCAACGAAGACACCCGCGACAACCCCTACGTCTTCGAGCGCCGCGTCATCTTCCACCACGGCGACGGCAGCACCAGCAACGGCTTCATCGATTGCTACAAGCGCGGCAGCTTCATCGGCGAAGCCAAGAAAATCCGCGCCGGCGCAGAGACCCGCCAGTTCGACGACGCCCTGCTGCGCGCCCGCGGCCAAGCCGAAAACTACGCTCGCCACCTGCCGGCCGACGAAGGCCGCCCACCCTTCCTGGTGGTGCTCGATGTCGGCAATGTCATCGAGCTCTATGCCGAATTCACCTGCACCGGCGGCAGCTACACACCCTTCCCCGATCCGCGCAGTCACCGCATCCGTCTTGCCGACCTCGCCCGCGACGACATCCGCGCCCGCCTCAAAGCCGTCTGGGCCGACCCGCACAGCCTCGACCCGGCCCGCCGCACCGCCCGCGCCACGCGCGACATTGCGCAAAAGCTCGCCCGCGTCGCCCAGTCGCTGGAAGGCCAGTTCCACCCCGAGCGCGTCGCCAACTTCCTCTCGCGCTGCCTGTTCTCCATGTTCGCCGAGGATGTCGGCCTGTTGCCCAAGGTCGACAACGAAGGCGCCTTCACCGGCCTGCTCAGGACACTGAAGAACGCCCCCAATCAGTTCGTCCCTCTCGTCGCCGAACTGTGGAAAGCCATGGACGAAGGCCAGTTCTCCGTCGCCATCCGCGCCCAGTTGCCGCGCTTCAACGGCAAGCTGTTCAAGCAGCCGGAAGTCCTGCCCCTCGACCGCCAGCAGATCGAACTGCTGCTCGAAGCCGGTCAGGCCGACTGGGCGGAAGTCGAACCGGCCATCTTCGGCACCCTGCTCGAAAGCGCCCTCGACCCCATCGACCGCCACGACCTCGGCGCCCACTACACGCCGCGCGCCTACGTCGACCGCCTCGTCCTGCCCACCGTCATTGAGCCGCTGCGCAGCGACTGGCACGACACCCAGACCGCCGCCCTGCTGCTGGCCAACGAAGGCAAGCTGAAAGACGCCGCCGCCCTCGTCCGCGCCTGGCACCACAAACTGTGCACCACCCGTGTCCTCGACCCCGCCTGCGGCTCCGGCAACTTCCTCTACGTCACGCTCGAACACATGAAGCGTCTCGAAGGCGAAGTCCTCGACACCCTCGCCCAACTGGGCGACACCCAGCAGCGGCTGGAAGTCGAAGGCCTCACCGTCACTTCCGCACCCAGGGCAGCGGCCTGCCGCCCAGCCCCATCCTGCGCGACTTCAAGAACATCGAATGCCGCGACGCCGTGCTCAGCGCCGACGCCATCGACTTCGCCACCGACGACAGCGGCAAGCCCCTCACCCGCTGGGACGGCCGCACGACCAAAGTCCACCCCGTCACCGGCGAGTTGGTGCCGGATGAGGCCGCACAAATCCCGCGCCAACGCTACACCAACCCGCGCCCCGCCACCTGGCCGGCAGCCGACTACATCGTCGGCAACCCGCCCTTCATCGGCACAAAGCGAATGCGTGCGGCGCTTGGCGACGGCTACACCGAAGCCCTGCGCACCGCCTGGCCGGAGGTTCCCGAATCCGCCGATTTCGTCATGTACTGGTGGCACCATGCCGCCGACCTGACACGCCGTGCTAAGGCCCTGCGCTTCGGCTTAATCACCACCAACAGTCTCACTCAAGCATTCAACCGCCGTGTTCTCGAACACCACCTTAACGCGCAGCCGCCATTAGCCCTCGCCTATGCAATCCCGGATCATCCGTGGGTCGACGCGGCCAGCGGCGCCGCCGTGCGCATCGCCATGACAGTCGGCCAGACCGGCGACGCCCCGGGAATGCTGCAAACCGTCGTTTTCGAAGGCGGCGCCGAAGGCGATGCCGTGCATATCGAACTCGCCGAGAAAACCGGCCGCATCCACGCTGACTTGAGTATCGGCGCGAACGTCGCCTCAGCAACCGCCCTTCGCGCTAATGACGGGATGTGTGGCATGGGCGTAGCTCTGCATGGCTCGGGCTTCGTACTGACACCCGAAGTTGCCGCTCGCCTTCGGACTCAAGGTGACTCTGTTATCAAACCCTACCTCGGTGGCAAAGATCTGTTACAGGTTTCCCGCGAGCGATATTTGATCGATTTTTCTGGGATGGAACACGATGAGGCACGCCAGACAAACCCAGCCGCATTTCAACATGTCATCGATTACGTAAAGCCGGAGCGTGACCACAACAACCGTGCATCAATTCGTGAATTATGGTGGCGCTTTGGGTGGGAGCGCCCGGTACTTAGGAAGGCGCTGCTCGGACTCCCGCGCTATATCGGCACTACAGAGACTTCCAAGCACCGGGTTTTCCAATTTATTGACGCCACCGTATTGTCTGACCACAAAGTGGTCTGTATCACCCTGGCTGATGCTTTCCACCTCGGCGTCCTGTCCTCAATCGTCCACGTTGTCTGGTCAATAGCTACAGGTGGAAAACTTGGTGTCGGCAATGATTCGGTCTACAACAAATCCCGCTGCTTCGACCCATTCCCCTTCCCCGCCGCCAGCCCCGAGCAGCAAGCCCGCATCGCCGCCCTCGCCGAACAACTCGACGCCCACCGCAAGCGCCAGCAGGCCGCCCATCCCGAGCTGACACTGACGGGCATGTACAACGTCCTCGCCAGACTGCGCAGCGGCGAGCCGCTGACCGCCAAGGAAAAATCCATCCACGAAATGGGCCTCGTCGCCGTGTTGCGCCAGTTCCACGACGAACTCGACGCCGCCGTCCTCGCCGCCTACGGCTGGTCCGACCTAGCCGCAAGCGCCACCGATACCCTGCTCGAACGCCTGGTGGCGCTCAACCTCGAACGCGCGACCGAAGAAGCCGCCGGCCACATCCGCTGGCTGCGCCCGGATTTCCAGAATCCAGACGCTGATCAGCAGCGTGTGCAGCAGCGCATCGCCCTGCCGGAAGCAACCAAACCCCTGGCCGTCACCGTCAGCGAAAAACGCCCCTGGCCTTCCACCCTGCCCGAACAGGTACGCGCCGTCGCCGACGCCCTGACGCCTTCGCCGCAAGATGAAGCCGCCCTCGCCGCCCGCTTCACCGGCAAAGGCCCGTGGAAAAAACGCCTGCCCGAAATCCTCGCCATGCTCGAAGCCCTCGGCCGCGCCAAGCGCTCGGAGGGCGGTTGGGTGGGGTGAGCGCCTGACACATCGCGTCGGACACCAGACATGGATTCAAGCTATCGAACCTTGCTTCAAGGGGCTTATGAGCGCTACCTGGATTGTCTTGATGAGCAACCGGATGAGGCACCGCTCCCCTATGATTTCGCGTTCCTGAAGAACCGGAAGTGGTACTTGCTGGGCGAGGAATTGATTTCCAGCGACTTGAACGAACTAACGAACCTGCTCAACCGCTGGCAATTTGCACTGGTAAGTTGGGATAGCTGGAATAAGGTTCTGGCCGCTTACGACGAAGACAATGCTTGGCAGATACGTTATGAGTTTCTCGATACGCTAGCCCATGAGTGCCTTCTGCGCCCGAGTGCGTTGCGCGACACTTTGACCTCGGTGGGCACCAAAGCCTTTCACCAAGCCAAGCTGAGTATTGATTCAACTTACCGGGATCACCTTCCTGATGACCCCATTTCCCCATCCGATCGCCCCAAGCATCCGAAGAGACAACAGAAAGAATCCCATTTACACACCCTCGCCAAAACTTGGGCTGGGGGTGACCGACTGCTGGCGGCAATCAGAACTCTCGATAACCAATCGTATAAAGATGCGACTGCTGACTATCGAAACCGTGTCAATCACACGATAGGCCCCCGACTTGGCGTTGGGGAAACCTGCTTGGTTACCCGAAGCGTTCAACAAGCCAAGCGATTGGAAAAACAGCCGGACGGCAGGTTTCTATTGCAGCCTGTTCCGAACAAAATGTCGGTCGATTACGGTTTTGGCGGGACACCGCCGCTAGACCTCGTAGCCGCATACCAAGCGAATCTGGCGCAATACCGACTGGCACGCGACTGCTACGCGCTTTACTCCGCCCTGCTCAGGCGCATTGTCGAAACTATTGCGCCACTCCCGCCAGCCGAAGCCACCGGCGAGGCGAGTGCGGATTGACAGATTATATTTTGTACATACAATAAATTATGAAAATCACTTTCGACTCCGCGAAAAACGCCGCTAACGTGGCTTTGCGCGGCTTGAGTTTCGAGCGGGTGACGGATTTCGATTTCGAGACGGCGATCTTTGCGCAGGATGATCGACGCGATTATGGCGAGACACGTTATCGCGGCTTGGGATTCCTCGATGGCCGCCTGCATGCGCTGGTATTTGTTGAAACCGCCAAGGGGATTCGCGTCATCAGCTTCCGCAAGGCGAACACACGTGAGGTACAACGGTATGAACAAGCAAGCCAAACCTGAAGCGATTGACGACGACAATCCGGAATGGACGGTGGCCGATGTTCAGCGCGCCCTGCCATTTTCGGGCTTGCCCGATTCGTTGCAGCGCAAATTGCGCGGCCGCCCGAAGGCCGAGCAGACCAAGGAGCGTATTTCAATCCGCCTGTCGCGCGATGTCGTGGATCAATTTCGCGCCAGCGGCGATGGCTGGCAGACGCGCATGGATAGCGCGCTGAAAGAATGGCTGAAGACCCATTCGCCAGCGTAGGCTCGTACCGAAAAGGCCCAGTATGAACAATATGCCCCCTATCCACCCCGGCCAAATCCTGCACGATGAATTTCTTGTGCCATTGGGCATGAGCGTCAATGCACTGGCAATGGCTTTGCATGTGCCGGCGCCAAGAATCAACGACATTGTCCGTGAGCGAAGGGCGGTCAAGCCGGATACGGCTTTGCGACTGGCGCGCTATTTCGATACGACCGCGCAGTTCTGGCTCAACCTGCAAAGCGCTTATGACCTGAAACAGGCGGAAAGCACGAGCACCGAGCAGATTGCCAAAGAAGTCCGACCCCTGCACGGCACCACCTAGGAACCAGACCATGGACACCCGCTTCCTCGACGACCTTACCCCCGGCCAGCGCTTCACGACGCCTGGCCTGACGCTGACCGAGGCGGAAATCATCGATTTCGCCTGGCGCTATGATCCGCAGCCCTTTCATCTGGATGCCAATGCGGCGGCGGAATCGCCTTATGGCGGGCTGATCGCCAGCGGCTTCCAGAGCCTGGCCATCAGTTTCCGGCTGTTCATCCAGTCCGGCCTGCTGGCCGATGCCAGCATGGGTTCGCCGGGTATCGACGAGTTGCGCTGGCTGGCGCCGGTGCGACCGGGCGATACGCTGCATAGCGAGATCGAAGTACTGGAGGTGCGGCCGTCGGCTTCCAAGCCGGACCGCGGCATCGCCCGCCTGAAGTACCAGGCGGTGAATCAGCGCGGCGAGGTGGTGCTGGGCTTCATCGTCAATCACCTGCTGCGCCGCCGGCCCGCCTGAGCCGACTAGTCAGACGGTTTCGCGCTGCGCGAAACTGGCGAAATCACCCGCCCCCGGCGCCACCTGCACGCGTTCGACATGGGCCGCCGGCGGGCCGCTACCGGCCCATGCGATCAGCGCCTCGACCGCCGCCGCTTCACCGCAGATCATGGCTTCGACGCTGCCATCACGCCGGTTACGCACCCAGCCGGTAACGCCGAGGCGCGCGGCCTGCTCGGCCATACTGTAGCGATAGCCGACGCCCTGGACGCGGCCCTCGATGATCAGGTGATTTTTTCTTTCCGGCATGGCGATCTCCACAGGACTCACGGCCGCCGAGCGATGAATTCGACAGGTGTGGCGGCCGGGCTGCCGCCGCTGGTTTCGAGCACGAAGCGGATGCCCTCCGCCACCTGACGGCCGCGGTAGCGGTGCGTCAGCGACGGGCCGCTGAGTACTTCGCTGCCGGTGGTGAATTCAAGGCTGCCGTCGCCAGCCACTTGACCGTCGACAATGCGGCGCGGCAGGCCGAGGTAACTTGCCGTGCCACGCAAGCGGCCTGCTTCGAGTTGTAGATCAAAGCGTTCGCCATGTTCGGCACCCCAGTCATAGCGCACCTGGGCGACCCAGGCACCGGTGACGGCGGCGCTTTTTCCCGTTCCCGAAAACAGCCAGAGACCGCCGAGCAGCAGGCCGGCGATGGCGGCCGCACCCGCCACCAGCCACTGCCAGCGCGACCGGCCGGGCGCTGGTAGCTGACGTCGCAGGGCGGCGATCAGGCGGTCCACGTCTTCCTTCCAGGCGACATCGGCCAAGGTCAGCGCCTGGCGCCGGGCGAGTGGCTGTAGTGATGGTGGAAGCGCTTCTTCAACAGGCATCGCGGCGCCACCAATGAGCACCGGCCAGAGTGGTTTGTCAGCAGCCAGCGCCAGTTCGATTTCCAGGCGGACGAAATCGGTCGGGTCGTCGAGACGCCGCCCGCCATCATTCCGGGCAGCTAACCAGTCCGGCCCGATGACGACGAGCACGACATCGACGCTGGCGAGACGGCTGGTGATGGCCTGGATGAAATCGGCGCCGGGGGCGATGTCGTCGATATCACGAAAAACGAAATCGGCGCCGAAGGCAGCGTCAAGGGCGTCGGCCAGCCGGCCGGCGAAACCGCGGCTGTCGTCACGCCGATAGCTGATGAAGATGCCTGACATGGGCTGGCCTCCATTGCGCATGCTCGTCCCGCTGACGAGGCGATGGCCAAGGATGCCACACTCGCGCCCGGCTGGCTTACTGGTAGCGCAGGGCCTCGATCGGGTCGAGCTGCGCTGCCTTGCGCGCCGGATACCAGCCGAAGAAGATGCCGACGGTGGCAGCGACGGCGAAGGCGACGATGGCGGCGGTACCGGAGATGACGACGACCATACCGGTGAAGGCATTGATGCCGAGGGCAACGGCCAGGCCGATAAGCAGGCCGAGCAGGCAGCCGGCGAAGGAGATCATCACCGCCTCAAGCAGGAACTGGCTGAGGATGTCCCTCTGGCGGGCGCCGATGGCCATGCGGATGCCGATTTCGCGGGTCCGTTCGGTGACCGAGACGAGCATGATGTTCATGATGCCGATGCCGCCGACGAGCAGCGAGATGGAGGCGATGGCACCAAGGAGGATGGACATGGTGCGCGTCGTTTCCGCCTCGGATTCGGCGGCTGCCGACAGGTTGCGCATGAAAAAATCGTTGGGCGCCCCTTCGCGCAGACGGTGGCGCTGACGCAGCAGGGCTTCGGTGCTGTCCATGGCGCGCTGCATGCCCTCGGCCGATTCGGCCTGAACCATGAGCATGCGCACCGAGCCGACGAAGGGCGTGCCGAAGACCTTGCGTTGGGCGGTGGATAGCGGAACGATGACGGTATCGTCCTGGTCGCGGCCATCGAGGTTCTGCCCCTTGCTGCCGAGTACGCCAATGACCAGAAAGGGATTCTGCTGGATGCGCATGGTTTTGCCGACCGGGTCTTCGTCGCCAAACAGATTCTCGGCGACGGTCTTGCCGATCAGCGCCACACGCGTCGCCGAACGCACATCGGAATCACCAAAGGCGGCACCATTGACGATGTTCCAGGCGCGCGCATCGAGATAGCCGGGCGTCGTGCCGATCACCGAGGCGCTCCAATTTTGCGATCCGTAGACCAGTTGCCGGGTCCCCATGTGGGTCGGTGCCACGTTGGCGACGCCTTCGAGTTCTTCGATCGCTTCGGCATCCTGGACGTTGAGCGTCGGCCCGCCGGCCGAACCGCTGCGCACGCCGGCGGCGGTAAAGGAGCCGGAAAGGACGATGAACAGGTTGGAACCCATGGTGCTGATGGTCTGCTGCACGGCGTACTGGGCTCCCTGGCCGATGGCCAGCATGATGACCACGGCGCCGACGCCGATCACCATGCCGAGCATGGTCAGCGCCGTGCGCAGGCGATTGGCCCCCATGGCCAGCCAGGCTTCGCCGAGCATCGCCTTCAGCATGGCTGCGCCTCGGTCAGATGGTCGTCGACGATCTCGCCATCGAGGAACTTGACCTGCCGCTTGGCGTGCTGGGCAATGTCCGGCTCGTGGGTGACCAGCACGATGGTGATGCCGTCGGCGTTCAGCTCGCCGAACAGGCGCATGATTTCTTCACTGGTGTGGCTGTCGAGATTGCCAGTCGGCTCGTCGGCGAGGATCAGGCGCGGCTGGTTGACCAGGGCGCGGGCAATGGCGACGCGCTGCTGCTGGCCACCGGAAATGCGGCTGGGCAGCGATTCGGCGTACTGGCCGAGACCGACCTTGACGAGCAGCTCGCGGGCCGTGGCCCGGCGTGTTTCCTTGTCGATGCCGGCATAGACCAGCGGCAGCGCGACATTGTCCTGCAGGCTCATGCGCGGCAGCAGGTTGAAGCCCTGGAAGACGAAACCGAGGGTGCGGTTGCGCAGGCGTGCCAGGGCATCCTTGTCCAACTGGGCAACGTTCTCCCCGGCCAGGAAGTAGTCGCCCTGGCTGGGTGTGTCGAGGCAGCCGAGCAGGTTCATGAAGGTGGATTTGCCGGAGCCGGACGGCCCCATGATGGCAATGTATTCGCCGGAATGGATTTCCAGGTTCACGCCCTTCAGCGCCGGAAACAGGCCGGCAGCAGTGGCGTAGGATTTGCCCAGGCCGACGACCCGGATGACCGGCTGGCTCATCAGAACATCCGCATGCCGACGGACGACGGCTTCTTGGCGCCGTTGCTGTTCTCGCCGACCACCACGCGCTCGCCGGCTTTCAGCTCACCGCCAAGGATTTCCGTGTTGCGGTTGTCAGTGATGCCGAGCTGGACGCTGACCGGCCGCAGCTCGCCACCGTCGAGCACGTAAACGGTGCCGCTCTGGCCATCGCGCTTCTTGCCTTTGCCAGCAGCGGCCTTGGCACCGCCGCCATCGCCGCCGGCGCCCATACCCGGCGCCATGCCACCGCCGCCCGCCGCCGGCTGACCGTTGGCCGGTTTTTTCTCGGCCGCTTCGGCCGGTTTGAAGCGCAGCGCGGCGTTCGGCACCAGCAGCGCTTCCTCGCGCTGCTGCACGCCGATATTGACGTAGGCGGTCATGCCCGGCAGCAGCACCAGCTCCGGATTGGATACGTTGATGCGGACGTTGTAGGTGACTACGTTCTGCTGGTTGGTTGGATTCAGGCGGATCTGCTGCACCTCGCCGACGAAGTTGCGGCTGGGGAAGGCGTCGACGGTGAAGCGCGCTTTCTGGCCCTCGCGGATGAGGCCGATGTCGGCTTCGGCGAAGCTGGTGTCGATGCGCATTTCGGTCAGGTCTTGGGCGATCTTGATCAGCGTCGGCGTCTGGAAACTGGCCGCCACCGTCTGCCCGAGATCAACGACGCGGTCGATGACGACGCCGTCGACCGGCGAGCGGATGACCGTGAACCCGAGGTTGGCGCGGTCGCGCTCGTTCTGGGCACGGGCCAGGTTCAGTTGTGCCTGCGCCGATCTCAGCGCCTGGCGTGACTGGTCGTATTCCTGTTTCGAAACGTACTCCTGGGCCAACAGTTGCTTGATCCGCGCTTCGTTGGCCTGGGCCAGTTCGAGACTGGCCTGGGCGTTGGCGATACTCGCCGCGCTCTGCCGCTCGCTGGCCGAAACCAGCGCATCGTCAAGTTCGAGCAGGGCCTGACCCTTTTTCACCGGGTCGTTGAAATCGACGTAGAGCTTCTTGACGGTGCCGGACACCTGGGTGCCGACGCTGACCAGCACCACCGGATTGAGCGTGCCGTTGGCCGAGACAGTCTGCGTGATCTCGCCCTGCTCAACGCTCGCCAGCCGGTAGCGCTTTTCCGGATCCTGCGCCGCCTGCTGCTGAATGAACCAGACAGCGCCGCCGATCAGACCGGCGATCACAACGCCGCCGAGGAGAATTTTGCTACTTCGTTTCATGGTCTTCCTTCCGCTGCGCCCTGCAGCAGCGTGTAATCGAGCGCGCCCATGGCCTGGGCCAGTGTGGCGCGGAATATCTGCCAGTCGAGTGCCGCCTGGATGCGCTGCAACCGGGCGCTGGCCAGGGCGCTCTGCGCCGTCAGCAGTTCAAGCACGGTGCCGACACCGGCCTTGTAGCGGCCGAGGGCGACGCGCTCCGATTGTTCGGCACTGGCGACCAGGTCAGCGGTCGTCTTCAGGCTCTGCGTCGCGGTATTCAGGTTCTGGTAGGCGCGCCAGACGTCGAGGGCGATCTGGCTGCTCAGGCGGTCGCGCTGCGCCGCCCGCACTTCGGCCTGAGCCTCGGCCGAGCGCACGCGGTAGGTGGTTTCGAAACCGGAAAAGATCGGCACGCTCAGCGTCAGGCCAAGACTGCCACCGTTGCTGGAGACGCCGCGGACTTCCTGCCAACTAGGTCCGGCGGTCAGGCTCAGGGTCGGCCGGCCCTGAGCACGCGCCAGGTCGATGCCGGACTCCGCCGCTTTCAGCTGCGCCTCGGCCGCCTGCAGGTCCGGCCGGCGGGCGCGGGCAGTGGTGATCAACGCATCGACATCGCGCTGGAAGGCGGCGTCCGCCTGGGTCGGCGGCAGGTCGGCCAGAGTTATCGGCATCTGGGCATCGAAGCCCATGACATTGGCCAGGGCCCCGAGCGCATTGCGCGCCTCGCCTTCGGCCCGGATCCGGTTCAGTATCGCCTGTGACAGCGCCGTCTGCGCCTGCAGGCGATCGGCCGGCGTGCCGACGCCGACCTGGTAACGGGCATCGGCGGCGGCGAAGCTCTCGCGGGCCGAGCGCTCGGCCTCGCCGGTCGAGTGCACGGCGGCGCGGGTGGCCTGGGCGTTGTAATAATTTTGCAGGGCGGCTAGAAACAGCGACTGCACCGTCGAACCCTGGGTCGCCGCGGCGGCGGCCAGCAGTTGCCGGGCATTCTCGCCACTCGCCGCGCGCTGGCCGAAATCGAGCAGCAGCCAGGACAAGGTCAGCGCCGCATTGCGCTGGTTGTAGTTGTCGACGTCGGTGAAGTTGCGAGCGGTCGCCAGGCGGCCGTCGAGATCGGGCAGCCAGGCCGACTGGGCGACGCCGACCAGCGCCGCCTGGACGCGCGCGGCGGCCCACACTTCGCGTGTCTGCGGGTTGTTGCACAAGGTCAGGTCCACGGCATCGATAGCCGTCAGCGGCGTCGCCGGAATGGCCGTGGCGCAAGGCGCCTCCCCGACCCGGGCAGCCAGTTGCGGCGACGGCCGCAGCGGCGCCATGCCCTCGTTGCCGAAGGGATCGGCCGGCCCGGCCGCGGCGACCGGCAGGCTCAGGCAGCACAACAGGGGAATTAGATAGCGGAACATGTTTGGCATGGCCGCTAGTTTAGCCGCAGCGCCCGTCAACAGGCTGTGAGCAATTGTTTCCAGGTGCCGCCGCGGCGGCGAGAATCAGGGGTGGTAGCGCAGCTTGCCGGCCTCGATCCGCCGGCGCAGCTCGATCGAGTCAGCGATCTCGCGGGCCGCCGGCGAGCGCTTGAGTAGATCGGGGAAGTCCCTTTCCGGATCGACCAGGGAGAAGATCCTGATCAGCAGGTCGCCGCACGCCCGGTAATACTCGGGGTCCAGCCGACTGTTCCCAGCCCCGGAATCGCAGGCATCAAGATAGGTAGCCGAAGCTGCGGCAGTGGCCTCCAGTGCTTGCAGGGTTAGCTTGTCGAAGTTGGACATGACGGCGCTGCAGTCGAATTTCCGGGAAAGTGTGGACTACAAACGCTAACGGAAGCACCTATGCCTGTCAGCGAACTATTTCACGAAATATTCAAGGTCCTTGGCTGCCCCCGCACCGCTGCTGCCGCGAGTACCGGCGCAGATTTAATCTGGCCTAACGGTTTTGAAAGTGAGACTCACCAATGCCATTCAGCCAGTAGGCACCAACTTAAGCCAGTGTTAATTAACGATAAATGGGTTATTTTTTTCGTCGTTCCGACACTTGAGAAACTTATTACCCCCACGAATCATTACCTCGTAAGCTGATGAGTTTGTGCAATATTTTTCTAGCTCTATTGATCTAAAAGACTCTATCGGCTTTCCATTCTTATCGAAGGTGTAACTCATTCCACCGACAATAATACTGTTTTGGCACTCTGTTTCCGTACAATATTTTTCGCAGTTATTGCATGTCAGTGCATAACCGCCTTTAAATGGCTGACAGTGATCATAAATTGCTTTTATTTTGATATTAAAATTTTTGTCGAAATAACCACATTTCGATTTGTGATTTTTATCTTTAATGCTTATCGTTGAAAATCTATATAGCTCTGTTTCTGGGTCTGGGTAATCAAAGTCGCCAGAAAAATCAATGCTTGATATCGTTACTCGCCCGGACCTATTTATTGCCACAAGTTCTAGCGGATCCGAAATAAGCACGGTTACCACACCTTGGCTTCCGGTTATTATATTTTTTCTGTATTTGCGTTTTACTTCTCTATTTTTTCCTTTAACATTAAAACACTGGCTTGACCAATGCAAATTAATGTCGGCATTAGGACATAACTCATCGCTTATTAAGGCTTCACAATGTCCTATATATAAAATAGCACCTAAACATGCTTTAAGACAGAAAAGGCGCATTATTTTAATTCCCAAAACCTTACTTTTGTAGTTTGTATTATTTTTTTATGGCGACGGCACTAGGCTGGACGCGCCGGGCTTCCTGCCAGGTCTGCAGGTGTTGGTGGCGTCGGTGGCGTTGTTGCGGTGGTGATGGATCAGCGGCTGGTTGCCGGCGGAGAGTTCGGCGTCGCGGTCGAAGATGATCAGTTGATGGCGGGCGTGGCTGGCGTCATCACCGGCTTCTGCAGCCTGGTTGTGCTCGTAACGGAAGGCGAGGCCTTCTTCGGCCAGCAGGCGGTGAACGAAGGACAGGTCGGTTTCGCGATATTGGGTGGCGGGAAATTCAGCGGCCGGACAAAAGCGCAGCTTTTGGGCGGTCCGCTGGAATGCCGGGGTGCTTACAGCTTCGGAGCAGACTGGTCGGGCGACCATTGCCAGTAGGTGTTGGAATAGCCGTCATCAGTTCCGTCAGCATCCGCCCTTCGGCGGACGTAAAACTGAGGGAACCTCAGGGGGCCAAGTAACCGCAATTCTGCGCCCATTGGCATCTGCACCGTGCTATTGCGCCTTCAAATCTGCAGAGAGGAAATGTGATGGATAGGTGCTGTCTTTCTCATGCAGATAGGCTGGCTCATAAAAAACCAGATCCACCCGCTTCCCGGTTTTTGGCGAGGTGTAGTTGAACCGGAACCCGAGCGTTTTGATTCCCTGAACGTCTTTAGGCTCCTTGTCGATACCGCGAAACGTTAGGGACAGAAAGTCGAACGCCTCTTTTTCTATTTTCGGGACAGCGCGTCTTATTTGAGAACTCTTTCCAACTCCTGTCAGCACCGACGAGGTTTCCCAGGCTTCTTTTCCATAGGCTCTACGGAAACCAATGTCATTCACCCCGTTGAGTGAATAGCTAAACAGCGGTGGCCCACCCGCCTTGGGCGATTGATAGGCAAAGTTGGGCAAGAGGGGGCGCTGGCTTTCGATTGAGTCCTCCTCCGTCAGTATCCGAATGGCCGCCTTTATCATCCCGATTAATTCGGCGTTTTGCGCCGGGGTGTAATACTCGGTTTTCAGCGGTACGTTACCTAAATTCATTGCGCCAACTCCGTTAGCCAAGACGAACAGTATTAATATGCCGGCGAGTAATCGCCTACTTAATCGCTTCAAACTCGAATGCGGATAGAGGATCATCGTCATTTGTGCTCAAAATTCTAGGGAGTACTTCCTTCACCGCCTTGTATTTCTTGGTCATATTCTTGTGCCACATGTACGGATTGACCAGTTTGACTCTGGACAACGTGCCATCAACCCGGACCTGTCCCGATCCGTCCGGGATGTTCGGTAGAGTCTTCTTGATGATGTCCCGCGCTGTTTCGGCGCAGGTATCATTGACCCAAGCGGTATATTTTTGCTTGCCGCTCTCGATCTGCTTTCTGATCCGCTCCGCTTCATTGCGGATGGATTCCTCCTGCGCTTGCGTGAGCTTGAGCCGAAAGGCGGTTACCGGTTCGCTGATAGGATAACTCGCATCGCCTGGCCGTGCGCGGGCATGCATCGGGATGGGATTCAGATCAGGGGATTGAATATCCGTGAAGGGCACACCAATTCTCTTGGGCTCACCTCCGCCGCCCGGGCCAAAGCTGAAGAAACAGGTCACTACGCCATTTTTGGTGAGATAAAAAAACGCATGCCCATAATCACCATCGCCTGGCGGCGGATACCCCGGCCCGCCGATTTGCTGGATGTCGTCCTTGAAGTATTCCGGGTAATTGACTTCAAAACCAATTGTCAGACCATAGCTTGACTTAACAAGAACCTCTTTCCGCGTCTTGTTCTGCACCGGCGATGACGATGAACTGCCCGCCCCCTTCCAGGCTGGGCCAGTCTTGGCGGAATCGCTGCCCGTCATTTGAGCACCTCAATCAGCAGTTTTTCAATGTCGGCGCTAGGCACCAAATGCGTATGTCCGTTATTGTCCGTGATGCCGACCTCGTAACTTCCGTCAGGCCGCCTAATGCGATAGGGGAAGTTCGCTAGCGGCTCTCCGGTATCACTGTCTTTGAGGATGAAGGCCTCGTCATAGAGCTTCACTCGTGAATCAGGCAACGCTTCCCGCTCCGCCGGCCCACTCCCCGGCCCCACAAACGCATGGTTGCTGCCCTTCACCGAGAACGTCCCCGGGCAAGCAAAGGTGATATTGCTCCCTTCCAGCGTGACGCTGGACTGCCCGGCCTGAAGGACGATCTTGCTCTTGGCCAGGATGTGGATCTCGTCGTTGCTGCTGGTCAGGGTTGCTGACTGGTCGACGAGGATTTCCAACTTGTCGGTGTGGGCCTGGAGGGTGTGGCTGCCGGCCTGGGCGACGCTCTTGATGCCGCCGGCGTGGCTGAACCAGCTAGCGCTCTGGCCGATGGCCAGGGCGTGGGTGTGGGCGGCGGCTATGTGGAGGTCTTGCTGGCTGGTCAGGTGCAGGTGCTGGCCGGCGTAGAGGAGCGTGCTGGCCGGGCTGCTGTGGCTGATGTCGCTCGGTGCTTCGAGGACGATGTGCGCTTGGGCGAAACGTTCGGTCGGGTCGCCCGGGTCGCGGCTGCCAGGGGTGGCTTTCTTTGCTGGCTGGCCGCCGATGCTGCCTTCGAATTTGCCGTCCTGTTTGGGGTCGATGCTCTTGATGAATTTGCTCTGCTCGGCATTGGCTTTGAGCGGCTGGGCACCTTGTTTCTCGGCGGCGTCAGAGAGGGCTTTGGCGGTTTCTTCGGCGGCTTTCAGTTGGCCGACGGCTTCGGCGACGTCCATCTGGGTGCTTTGGCCGTTGGGCCGGGCGGTGGTGGAGAGGAGGATGCCTTCACCAGCCCGCAGGGCGAGCCAGGCGTCGGTTCTGAGTTCGAAGCCGGCGCCGCGCCAGGCACCGCGAGTGGCGCTTTCCGGGGCGTGGTGGATGAGGTGGCCGAGGCTGAGTTGGCTGGCGTTTTCTGAGGTGGAGAGACGGGTGCGCAGTTGGCCGGGGGCGTCG
>PHCE01000035.1 GCA_002840765.1 Betaproteobacteria bacterium HGW-Betaproteobacteria-7 | reverse complement strand
GGCTGCCGGACCTTCTGCGGCAACGCCGTTGGCGCCGGGGCGGCAACGGGCGCTGCGGATTCGGGGAGCGGCAGGCGCAACGTCGCCAGGAGCGGTGGTAACGGCGGCGTGGCCGACGGGTGCGACCCGGCCAGCGCCAGCAGGCTGCCGTGCAGCAGCACAGAAAGCAGCGCCAGCATGACGAAGCGGCGGTCCACCGCCGGCGTCGGCACGTAGAGGCGCAGGCCCGCAGCCGTCATCTCAGCGCCCCGCTCCGAGGACTTCCTGCTCGATGGCGGGAAACAGGTGGCCGACCGAGCGCCGGTATTCGTTGGCGGCCACCGGCAAGGCAGCGAACTCGCTCGGCAGCGGCCGGTCCAGCGTCTCGTTCATGTCCAGCCCGTCGCCGGCCGACCGCCGCAACGCGCCCTCCAGCCAGGTCAGCCAGGCGCGCGTCTGGCGCAGCGGTGCCGCATCGCGCGTCACCGGACCATGCCCCGGCACCAGTGCGGTGAAGCCGGCTTCGCGGGTGATCGCCGCCAACTGGTCGAGGGCGGCCAGCCAGCGCCCGACATCGGCATGCGGCGTGGTCGGGGCACGCTGGAAGAAAGCCAGGTCGCCGGCAAAAAGCACGCCGCTGGCCACGTCGTAGATCGCCAGGTCGGCGCCGGTGTGGCCGTCGAGAGCGATCAGGCGCAGCCGGCGACCGGCGATCTCGGCTGTGCCGGCGGCCAGCGCCCGCTGCGGCACACGCACTTCGGTTCCTTTCATCCAGTCGCCGGTCAGGCGGAACAGGTTCTCGGCGAAGGCGTTGCCCTGGCTGGCGATGCCCTCGATGGTGGCCGGCAGCGCTGCCAGCGGCACGCCGGCGAAGGCCTGATTGCCGAGGAAATGGTCGGGGTGGAGATGAGTGTTGATGACCAGCACCGGCGCCCGCTCGCTGACGGCAGCGATGGCCTGGCGCATCTGCTCACCGTAGCGCCGCGACGGGCCGCTGTCGATGACGATGACGCCGCCCGGGGCGACGATGAAGCCGGTATTGACGATGTTGCCGCCGTTGGCCGGGGTGAAATCCTCGGTCTTGCCGATGAAGGCGTAGACGTCGCCAGCAATGCGCTGCGCCCGCAGGCCATAGTCGAATTCGGCGGCCGTGGCGACCCCGGCAACAAGCATCAGCAGGCTGATCAGGCAGCGCTTCATGGGGCGATCCGGGCGCTGAAGGTATTGCCGTTGTTGTCGCGGCCGCTGGCTTCGACCGGACCGCTGACGGCCCCGCGCTGCAGCGTGAACACCGGGTTCTCGCTGACCGGCTCGGCTGTTTGCAGGCGCATCAGGCGCTGACCGGCGGCATCGTGGAACTCGATGGTCTCCAGGTGAAAGGCGGGAATGCCGGCGACCAGGCCGGTATCCATCGGGTGCTCGATGCGCAGGCGGACGCGGCCGGCCTGCGCTCCCGCCGACCATTGCCGGCCACTCACCAGGTTCAGCCGCGACTGCCAGTCCTTGCTGGCCGAGCCGGCGGTGGGGGCACTGCAACCGCCACCGACGGTATTCACCCAGGTACCACCGACATGCCAAAGGCCGTCGGCGGTGCGCACGGCGGCACGCACCGGCGTCGACTGTTGCAGCTTGAGGCGAAAGCCGAGGTAGGCCGGCGCCGCGTCGGGATAGAAGCGCAGCACTTCGACGATGGGATTGAAGTCGGCGAAGACAATCACTTCGACGACCTTCCCCAGCCCGGTGGCATCGACGGTGACCGGTACCTGCAGCGGGTTCTCGGCAGTCACCGGCGCAACCACCTTGACCCGCGGATCGAACAGGATCGGCGCCCCGGCCAGGACAGTGCGCTGCATGTCGGCCCAGCGCGCCGAGGCCAGAGGGTCGCCGCTGTCCTGCAGGGCGGCTGCTTCCGCTGCCGGCATCAGGGCCGCCAGGGCAATGGCGGCGATGGTCATCGGGAACTTCATGTCTCACTCCTGGCGCCCTGGTGGGCTGTTTGCCTGGATAGTCTGCAAGGCCCGTGCCAAAGTCCGCTGTCGTCCGCGAAGCCCATGCCGGGCGCGCCGCGCCGCGTGGCACTGCTGGGCGCAGCAGTCACGCAACAGTTCGACTGTGCAACTTTGGAGCAGCTGTGTTCATTTGCAGCACCCGGCGGGTCGCCCCGCCGATCGGCCGCCGCTGCCAGCGAACAGCCTTCCGGGCCTGACAGGAGGCGGCCGGCGCCACTTTCCCGGACGATGGCACAGGGCTTGCAGACTGCCTTGATCGCTGGGGGCCGATTCAGGGAATGCAGGGCGGCCGCCGCGATGTTCCGTATCCCGCGCTTTCGGCCGGCTCGCCGCCGGCCGGCGCGGCATTCACGCATAACCAAGGAGACAATCCATGTACAGTCATATCCTTCCCCAGCGTCGCTTCGGCCTCGCCCTGGCCGTCGCGCTGGCCTTCGCCGGCAGCCCGGCCAGCGCCGACGTCACCGACGCCGACATCCTCAATGACGCCAAGACCAACGGCGACGTCGTCAGCTTCGGCCTCGGCACCCAGGGCCAGCGCTTCAGCCCGATGACCGCGATCAATACCAAGACGGTGAAGAACCTGGTGCCTGCCTGGTCGATGTCCTTCGGTGGCGAGAAGCAGCGCGGCCAGGAATCGCAGCCAGTCATCCACGACGGCAAGATGTTCGTCACCGCCTCCTACAGCCGCCTGTTCGCCTTCGATGCGAAGAGCGGCAAGAAGCTGTGGAAGTACGAGCATCGCCTGCCTGACGGCATCATGCCCTGCTGCGATGTGGTCAACCGCGGCGCGGCGCTGTACGGCAACCTGGTCATCTTCGCCACGCTCGACGCGCAGCTGGTTGCCCTCAACCAGGAGACCGGCAAGGTCGTCTGGAAGGAAAAGCTCGGCGACTACGCCGCCGGCTACTCGGCCACTGCCGCCCCGATCATCGCCAAGGGCAAGCTGATCACCGGCGTCTCCGGCGGCGAATTCGGCGCTGTCGGCCGCATCGACGCACGCAATCCGCTGACCGGCAAGCTGGTATGGACCCGGCCGACGGTCGAAGGCCACATGGGCTATCGCTACGAAGACGGCAAGGAGATCGAGAACGGCATCTCCGGCACGCTCAACGCGACTTGGACCGGTGACCTGTGGAAGACCGGCGGTGCCGCTACCTGGAACGGCGCCACCTACGATCCGGACACCAACCTGATCTTCGCCGGCACCGGCAACCCGGCACCGTGGAACAGCCACCTGCGCCCCGGCGACAACCTGTTCTCCTCGTCTACCGTCGCCATCGACGCTGACACCGGCAAGATCGCCTGGCACTATCAGAACACCCCGCACGACGGCTGGGACTTCGATGGCGTCAATGAATTCGTTTCCTTCGACTACAAGGATCCGAAGAGCGGCAAGCTGATCAAGGCTGGCGGCAAGGCTGACCGTAACGGCTTCTTCTTCGTCAACGACCGGACCAACGGCAAGCTGCTCAACGCCTTCCCCTTCGTCAAGAAGATCACCTGGGCGACCGGCTTCAACATGGAAACCGGCCGGCCGAACTACATCGAGGAAGGCCGTCCGGGCGACCCGGCGCAGGGTGCTGATGGCAAGAAGGGCAAGGTCGTCTTCTCGGCTCCGTCCTTCCTTGGCGGCAAGAACCAGCAGCAGATGGCCTACAGCCCGCAGACCGGCCTCTTCTACGTGCCGGCCAACGAGTGGTCGATGGACATCTGGAACGAGCCGGTTTCCTACAAGAAGGGCGCCGCCTACCTCGGCGCCGGCTTCACCATCAAGGCCATCCACGATGACTATATCGGCGTGCTGCGTGCCGTCGATCCGGCCACCGGCAAGATCGTCTGGGAAAACAAGAACTACGCGCCGCTCTGGGGTGGCGTCCTGACCACCGCCGGCGGCCTGGTCTTCTACGGTACGCCGGAAGGCTACCTGAAGGGCGTCGACGCCAAGACCGGCAAGGAACTGTGGTCCTTCCAGACCGGCACCGGCATCGTCGCACCGCCGGTCAGCTGGGAACAGGATGGCGAGCAGATGATCGCCGTCACCACCGGCTGGGGCGGCGCCGTGCCGCTGTGGGGCGGCGATGTCGCCAAGCGCGTGAACTTCCTCGAACAGGGCGGTTCCGTCTGGGTGTTCAAGCTGCACAAGGGTTAAGCCCGAGCAAGGCGGGGTGCATTTGGCGCCTCGCCTTTTTCGGCCCATGCCGAGACCACAAGGAGAATCAGATGTACGACCGACTTATCCGACTCGCCATCGCCGCCATCGCCATCGGCCTGTCCGGTCTGGCCAGCGCTGCCGAGCATGCCACGCCGCGCGAAGCCCGCGCCCTCTTCGAGCAGGCGGTCAAATACCTGCAGGCCAACGGCCCCGAAAAGGCCTGGGCCGCCTTCAACGACCGCCAGGGCCCCTTCGTCAAGAAGGATCTCTACGTTTACGTCATCGACCGCCAGGGCACTTACGTCGCCAACGGTGCCGCCCCGGACAGCCTGATCGGCCTGAAGGTGCTGGACACCGTCGACGCTGCCGGCAGCCCGCTGTTCCGCGAAATGATCGCCGTCACCGAGAAGCAGAAGGAAGCGCGCATCCGCTATGTCTGGCTCAATCGCAAGAGCAACCGCGTCGAACCCAAGCACGCCTGGTTGCACCGCCAGGGTGACTACATTCTTGGTGTCGGCTACTACGCCGTGCGCTCCAGCGCTGAGGATGCCCGCAAACTGCTCGATGCCGCCGCCGCCCAGGTCAAGAGCCAGGGCATGAGCAAGGCCCTGGACAGCTTCAACGACCCGCGCGGCAAGTTCGTCCATGATGATCTCTACGTCTTCGCCATCAATCTGGAGAACGGCAAGTTCGAAGCCCACGGCATGAACCCGAAATGGACCGGCACCGATGCCAGCGATCTGCACGATGTCGAAGGCCATCCGTTGGTCAAGGAGATGCTCGAACTGGCCAAGGCCAAAGGCGAAGGCACCGTCGACTACGTCTGGCGCAACCCGGTGACCAATGCCGTCGAAAAGAAGCGCACTTTCATCCGTCGCGAAAACGGCAGTCTGCTCGGCGTCGGCTTCTACCGCGAATAGCTATTCCCGCTGCGCCGGGACGCCTGGCGCAGGCAGCAGCGGCGCCAGGACGCGGTCGAGATCGTTGAAGCTGAGCGGCTTCGCCAGAAAATCGTCCATTCCCGCAGCCATGCAGGCGGCCCGGTCGGCAGCGAAGACATTGGCGGTCAGCGCGATGATCGGCACATGCTTGCCGGTTTCCCGCTCCTGCTGGCGGATGGCGCGCGTCGCCGCGAGGCCGTCCATCAGTGGCATCTGAACGTCCATCAGGATGGCGTCAAAGCTCTCGTGCCGGAGCACAGTCAAGGCATGCACGCCGTCGCCAGCAAGGACCACGACGAAGCCTTCGCTTTCCAGCATGCTGGCCGTCACCAACTGGTTGATGGGGTTGTCTTCGACGAGAAGGATCCGCGGCGGCTGCTCGGCGGTCGGCTGCCCATCGGCTTCCGGCGGGACGACCGTGGCCGCCAGCGGTATATTGTTGGTCACCGGCTCCGCGGCACTGCCAATCCGCTGTGGTACGCACAGGGTGAAGCAACTACCCGCCCCCGGCGCACTTTCCAGACTCAGCGTTCCCTGCATGGCCGTCGCCAGACGCCGGCAAATGGCCAGACCGAGGCCGGTGCCGCCGTAACTGCGCGAATGTGATCCATCGGCCTGGACGAAGGCCTGGAATATCTGTTCCTGCTTGTCCGCCGGAATACCGATACCGCTATCACTGACCGCCAGGCAAAACATGGTTTCGCCAGCGGTCAAGGGTGTCGTCCAGGCCTTGACGACGATCTCTCCCAAGCGCGTGAACTTGACCGCATTGGCCACCAGGTTGGTGAGAATCTGGCGCAGGTGAATGGCATCACCGAACAACTGGACGGGCAGATCGGGCGCAATCTCCTCCCGCAGCGTCAGCGACTTGGCTTCGGCATGCGGCGTGAACAGGCCAACGATGTCGCTGATCAACTGGAGCGGCTGGTACGGCTTGATCTCGATGGTTACGCCTTGCGCCTCGATCTTCGAATAATCGAGGATTTCATTGAGCAGGGTGAGCAGGGTGTCAGCCGAACTCTTGACGATGCCCAGTTGCCGCCGCTGCTTGTCGTTCAGTTCGCTGCGCAGCAGCAGTTCGGTCATGCCGAGGACGCCGTTCATCGGCGTGCGCAATTCATGGCTCATCGTCGCCAGGAAGGTGGTTTTCGCCAGCACCGCCGCCTCGGCGTGCTCCTTGGCGGCCAGCAGCTCGCTTTCGTAGCGCTTGCGCTCGGAAATATCGGTGGCGACACCGACATAGTGGGTCAGCTGTCCGTCCTCGCCATGCACCGCATTGAGCGTCAGCAGGGCGGTATAGGTTTCGCCGTCCTTGCGTCTATTGACGATTTCGCCCTGCCAGTGGCCGGTGGCGATCAACGTCTCCCACAATTCGCGGAAGAACGCCGGCTCATGCAGGCCCGAAGACAGCAGGCGCGGATTGCGACCCAAGACCTCGGCGGCGGTGTAGCCGTTGATCGCCGCGAAGGCCGGATTCACCGAAATGATGTCGCCATCAGGCGAGGTCAACATCACGGCGTTGGTACTGGCATCGAAGACACTGGCCGCCAGCCGCCGCTGATTTTCCAGCTCGGCCTGCTGCCAGACGTAGCGGCGCTGGCGGCGCCAGAGCAGGACTCCGGCCACGGTAAGTGCAACGAGCACCGGCAGGATCACCACCAGCAGCCGGCGGATGTCGGCACGCCAGCCGGCGAGCACATAGTCCGGCTGGAGATGGACGGCAATCAGTACAGGAAAGCGGCTGGAGCCCCGATATGCGGTCATTGCCTCGCTACCGTCGGCGAGCACTTGCCACAACTGGCCGAAATCCTGCTGCTTGAGCAAATCCGGCACCCCGCCGGCCATACCGGTCGCCCCCGGACGATCGTGCAAGCTTGAGGAAACGAGCAGGCGGTCGTCGTAGCGCAGAATCTGCACCCGCCCCTGCCCTGGCGGCAGGAGTTGCAGGAAGTGATTGACGAAATAGTCGGGATTGATCGTCGCCACCACCCACAGCGGCTGCTCACCACCGATGATGCGCCGCATGACTGGAATGAAGGAGACGGCATCAGGTGCCAGCGGATGCTGTGGACTGCTCGCCTGGCCGTCGTGCAGATCGCGGCCCAGCCAGGGTTCGCCGATCAGCACCTGGGTGCTTTCCGGCGGCGCCAGCGGGAAGAAACCAGAGAGCGGCACCGGGCGGCCAAGATTGTCGCGGTTCGAACTGGCGACCACCTTGCCGCTCGCATCGATCAGCGAGATCGAACGCAGGTAGGCGGCCGGACGCAGGGCCACAGCGAGCCGGCGGCTGAGTTCGTGGGGATCGATGGCTTCGCCGCCAGGATCCAGGCTGGCGGCCGTCAGATCGATCACCTGCAGGGTCTGGGTCAAGTGCTCGGCGAAGTTCCGGGCATGCATGCTGGCGCTGACGAAAGCGTTGGCCAGCGCGTCCTGACGCAGTCGCCAGGCGGTAAAACTGAGCGCCGACAGCCAGGCAACGATGAGCAGGGCGATGACGGTCAGCGTGGTCAGGCGACGCTGTTGCAGGGGTGTCGACATCGCCGCCGCCGTCTCAGCGCATGTCAGAACAGCGGGAAGCGCTGTTCAGCAACAAGCTTGGCAATCGATAGGGCCCCGATGACACATCCGTTCCTTGTTTGCTTGCGGTTTGCGAGTGATCGTAAACCAATTTGCCGGACAGAAATACCGTGCATTCGTCGGCATACGCAACGCTGCTGCTGCGAAACGCAACACCTGCTGCACGGCGGAGCAAGCAGAGCAAGGCAACAAACCTGCCGGCCATCCAAAAAAATACACAACCCACTGATTTTTCGAATATTTCAAAAAGTCGCCTGCCGCCCGTCTGCCTGGCATGCGGCGTGCGGATTATCTGGCACAGGCCAAGGCTGCCCATTCCGGCCCTCCTGCCTGCCCGCCACCAACCCGAAAAATCAGGAGACAAACATGCTCTACGCTGCTCCCGGCACCGCCGGCGCCAAGATTGCCTACAAGGCCAAGTACGACAATTTCATCAACGGTCAATGGACT